>CBIHLQ010000003.1:0-202219 GCA_966210885.1 uncultured Pseudomonas sp. | reverse complement strand
TTTTAGGCTGTTTTTAACGCAGTATTGCCAACGCAGGTAGTTTTTCAACGGCCTGCGTAGTGGCCTGTGCCGTTAGTGGGGACGCTCGGTTCGGATGCCTGAGGTGCTGAGACAAAGCGCCGCGACGACTCAAGGTCGGCTATGGTGAGGAATGGCAACCTCGGGTGCAAAAAATAAAAAGAGCCTCAAGGACGTTTGGCGGAGAGAACATGTCAATCGAATATCGTATCACCCTCGATAGCGACCATGAATTGAGTTACTGCATCGAGCCGAACCGTACCTATGAGCCCATTGCGGCCAAGACCGCACCCAATTGGACGCGCTTGGAGTATCAGCAGTGCAGCAACTGTCCGCTGAGTAAGGACAACTTCAGCCATTGTCCGGCCGCGGTCGATTTGCATCGGGTGATCGAGGATTTCCAGGGGTTGCCGGCGTTCAAAAAAGTCCAGGTCTGGGTGCGTACCCCCGAGCGCGAATACAGCAAGCAGGTGAGCTTGGAAGAGGGCTTGCGGGCGCTGCTCGGGGTGATCATGGCGACCAGTGCCTGCCCGATTCTCGGCACACTCAAGCCCATGGCGCAGAACCATCTGCCCTTTGCCAGCAATCAGGAATTCATTCTGCGTGCGGTCTCGCTGTATCTGGCGCGGCAATACTTCAATTTCCGCGAAGGGCGCCATGCGGATTGGGAGCTCAAGGGGCTGGTGCGGATGTTCCAGCAACTGCAATTGGTCAATCAGGCGTTTTGGCAGCGGATTCACGACACCTGCGAAGGCGACTCCAACCTCAAGGCGTTTCTGACCTTCTTCTCGATGTCCTCGAGCATGACCTATTCGATGGAAACCCAGCTGCAGAAGATTCGGCCGCTGGTGATGAGTGCGGGCGAGGGGGCCGATTAGTGCCGCACCGCGCGACGCCGGTCGGCGTCGCGCTAGGTGTCGGGTATCAGGTTTTCTTGAGACGCACGGCCAGCACATCGCAAGGGGCGCCGTGCAGCACGTCGTTGGCGGTCGAGCCCAGTAGTAGTGCCAGGCCGTGGCGACCGTGGCTGCCCACCACGACCAGGTCGCAGCCTTGCTCCTCGGCCAGGCGATGGATTTCCTGACGCGGTTGGCCGTAGGTAAGGTGGCGTTGTTCGGTGCCTATATCCGGGTATTTTCCGGAGAAGGCATCCAAGCGCTCACGTGCTTGATCGAATTGCTGCTGTTGCAGCATGGAAAGATCCATGGGGACATCCCCGCCAAAAGCCATCGCCATGGGCTCGACTACATGCACCACGGATAGCTTGGCCTGGCAGCCGGCGGCTAGTTTCTGCGCCCGGTGCATGACCGGGTCGCATTCCTCGGTAAGGTCGACAGCGACCAGAATGTGCTTATAGGGCATGGGTGACTCCTTCTAAGAGTGGTCGATGTGATTGATTATGACTCTACTGTATGCCAGCGACAGCTGTTTGCTTGCGAGATTACGCTATGAGCCCTTGGATCGTCCTACTGCTGCTGATCTTTGTGCTCAGCCCCTTATCCTGGTTGATACCGACGCGCCGTCAGCGTGGGCAGATGGACGTACGCCTGCAGGCCCGCCGCATGGGGCTGGCGATGCAGCTATCGCGCCAGCAATGGCCGCATTGGTTGACCCGGGAGCCGCCCAGCACCTGCGCACAGTATCACCGGGCACGTCGTCGCGGTCATCGGGACAGCTGGTGCTACTGGCAGGTCGAGCCCGGCACCTGGCTCGACCAGTGGCGTGAACTCTGCGCCGATGAGGAGCTGGCTGCGCAGTTGGCGTGTCTACCCGCCGATGCATATAAGGTAGAAGCATCCGCGCAGATGGTTGCCGTGTACTGGGGCGAGCGTGCGCAGGCCGATGCGCTGCAGCGGATTGCCGATTTCCTGCTGGCACGGGCTTGAAGCGCCTGGGCTGGCGGCGATGCGAGCCGGGCTTGAGCAAGGTCGGCGAACGGCAAGCGGACAAAGAAAACCCAGCGCAAGCGCTGGGTTGATCGCAATGGCCAGGCAGGCCGGAAAGTGGAATGCGCAGGTGCTGTTGGCGGGGCGAGTGCAATGAGTTGCGCCGCCGGATATCGCTTGAACCCGCTCGCTGTTCGGCAGGTCGACAGCAGTATCCGCACTGATTAACGGAAGATACGCCATTTCCGTTGCATCCCTTAGCGGTTTTTACGATGGCGTATCGATTTCGCTGGAACGGCCACGCCCGCGGCGAAGGAGTATCTGGCATGTGTTGTCTCGTATCGCCGATTCGCGTATCCGCTTATCGACGCAGATCGTCGCCTGTTCGCCCCTATCTCCCGAAAATAAAGTGTGTCACGGCTACTTACAGGCCGGTCGAGACGACAGTCCTTATCAGGCTAATTGACAACTTGGCGCTTTTCCGAGAAGGTGTGCGTACCCAAATCAAACGGGCGTATGAATTGAGCGTTTGTCTGAAAGACGGCGCCTTTACAGCCCGATTATCGCATCGGCGGGTGTGCCAGGCTGATTAGGGCTATTTCGACGGCTAAGCTTCGGGATAGCTTACTGGTTGGCTCCGATGTGTACTGTTTAGCTTCCATACCGTGGAGATCAGTTGATGATTTACGAAGGTAAAGCCATCACGGTTAAGGCTCTTGAGAGCAATATCGTCGAATTGAAATTCGACCTCAAGGGTGAGTCCGTCAACAAATTCAACCGTCAAACCCTGAACGAGCTGCGTCAATCCGTTGATGCGATCAAGGCCGATGGTTCGATCAAGGGCGTGATTGTCACCAGTGGCAAAGACGTATTCATCGTCGGCGCCGACATCACCGAGTTCGTCGATAACTTCAAGTTACCCGACGAAGAGTTGATGGCTGGCAACCTCGAAGCCAACAAGATCTTCAATGATTTTGAAGACCTCGCCGTACCGACCGTTGTCGCTATCAACGGGGTCGCTCTGGGCGGCGGTTTTGAAATGTGCCTGGCGGCGGATTACCGCGTCATGGCCGACAGCGCCAAAGTGGGCCTGCCGGAAGTCAAGCTGGGCCTGTACCCGGGCTTTGGCGGTACCGTCCGTCTGCCGCGGGTGATAGGCACCGACAATGCCGTCGAGTGGATTGCCTCGGGCAAAGAGAACCGTGCGGCCGATGCCCTGAAGGCGGGCGCCGTCGACGCCGTGGTTGCCGCCGACAAGCTGCAGGCCGCTGCACTCGATCTGGTCAAGCGCGCTATTTCCGGCGAACTGGACTACAAGGCCAAGCGTCAGCCCAAGCTGGAAAAGCTCAAGCTCAACGCCATCGAACAAATGATGTGCTTCGAAACCGCCAAGGGTTTTGTCGCCGGTCAAGCGGGGCCGAACTACCCGGCGCCGGTTGAAGCCATCAAGACCATCCAGAAAGCCGCCAATCAGGGTCGTGACAAGGCGCTCGAGATCGAGGCCGCGGGCTTCGTCAAGCTGGCCAAGACCTCGGTTGCCGAAAGCCTGATCGGTCTGTTCCTGAACGACCAGGAGCTGAAGAAGAAGGCCAAGCGCCACGACGAAATCGCCAAAGACGTGAAACTGGCCGCCGTTCTCGGCGCCGGCATCATGGGTGGCGGTATCGCCTACCAGTCGGCTGTCAAAGGCACGCCGATCCTGATGAAGGATATCCGCGAAGAGGGTATCCAGATGGGCTTGAACGAGGCTTCCAAGCTGCTCGGCAAGCGCGTCGAGAAGAGCCGTTTATCCCCGGCCAAGATGGCCGAAGCCCTCAATGCGATTCGCCCAACCATGTCCTACGGCGATTTCGGCAACGTCGACATCGTCGTCGAAGCCGTGGTCGAGAACCCCAAGGTCAAGCAGGCCGTACTGGCTGAAGTGGAAGGCGCGGTGAAGGAGGATGCGATCCTCGCCTCCAATACTTCGACCATCTCCATCAGCTTGCTGGCCAAGGCCCTCAAGCGTCCGGAAAACTTCGTTGGTATGCACTTCTTCAACCCGGTGCACATGATGCCGCTGGTCGAAGTCATCCGTGGCGAGAAGTCCAGCGAACTGGCTGTGGCCACCACCGTTGCCTACGCCAAGAAGATGGGCAAGACCCCGGTCGTGGTCAACGATTGCCCGGGCTTCCTGGTCAACCGCGTGCTGTTCCCGTACTTCGGTGGTTTCTCCAAACTGCTCGAGCTCGGTGTGGACTTCGTGCGTATCGACAAAGTCATGGAGAAGTTCGGCTGGCCCATGGGCCCGGCTTACCTGTCCGACGTGGTCGGTATCGACACCGGTCACCATGGCCGCGACGTCATGGCCGAAGGTTTCCCCGATCGTATGGCGGTTGAAGGCCGTACCGCGGTCGACGTGATGTACGAAGCCGACCGCCTGGGTCAAAAGAACGGTAAGGGCTTCTACGCCTACGAGATGGACAAACGCGGCAAGCCGAAGAAGGTCATCGACCCTCAGGCTTACGAGTTGCTCAAGTCGATCGTGACCGAGCAGCGTGAAGTGACCGATGAAGACATCATCAACTTCATGATGATTCCGCTGTGCATGGAAACCGTGCGCTGTCTGGAAGACGGCATCGTCGAAACCGCGGCCGAGGCCGATATGGGCCTGATCTACGGTATCGGCTTCCCGCCGTTCCGTGGTGGTGCCTTGCGTTACATCGACAGCATCGGAGTGGCCGAATTCGTAGCGCTGGCCGACAAGTACGCCGATCTGGGCGCGCTGTACACCCCGACTGCCAAGCTTCGCGAAATGGCTGCTAATGGCCAGAAGTTTTTCGGTTAATCGCGGACAGACTAGAGCGAGAGTGAATTTATGAGCCTGAATCCTAGAGATGCAGTCATCGTCGACTTCGGCCGCACCCCGATGGGGCGTTCCAAAGGCGGTATGCATCGCAATACCCGTGCCGAAACCATGTCGGCCAACCTGATCAGCGGTGTACTGGCACGCAACACCAAGGTCGACCCGGCTGAAGTGGAAGATGTGATCTGGGGCTGCGTCAACCAGACCCTGGAGCAGGGCTGGAACATCGCGCGCATGGCGTCGCTGATGACCCAGATCCCGCACAGCAGCGCCGGCCAGACCGTCAGCCGCCTGTGCGGCTCCTCCATGAGCGCCCTGCACACTGCCGTGCAGGCGATCCAGACCGGCAACGGCGATGTATTCGTGGTTGGCGGTGTGGAGCACATGGGCCATGTCGGTATGATGCACGGCGTCGATCCGAACCCGCACCTGTCGCTGTATGCCGCCAAGGCGTCCGGCATGATGGGCCTGACCGCGGAAATGCTCGGCAAGATGCACGGTATCAGCCGCGAACAGCAGGACGCTTTCGGTGAGCGTTCGCACCGTCTGGCGCACAAGGCCACCGTCGAAGGCAAGTTCAAGGATGAAATCATCCCGATGCAAGGCTACGACGAGAACGGTTTCCTGAAAGTCTTCGATTACGACGAAACCATTCGTCCGGAGACCACCCTGGAAAGCCTGGCGGCGCTTAAGCCCGCGTTCAATCCGAAAGGCGGCACCGTGACCGCGGGCACCTCCTCGCAGATCACTGACGGCGCTTCCTGCATGATCGTGATGAGTGCACAGCGTGCCCAGGACCTGGGCATTCAACCGATGGCCGTGGTTCGCGCCATGGCGGTGGCCGGCGTCGACCCGGCGATCATGGGTTACGGTCCGGTACCGTCCACCCAGAAAGCCCTCAAGCGTGCTGGCCTGAGCATCAATGACATCGACTTCTTCGAGCTTAACGAAGCCTTCGCTGCCCAGGCCCTGCCTGTGTTGAAGGATTTGAAAGTGCTCGACAAGATGGAAGAGAAGGTCAACCTGCATGGCGGCGCCATCGCCTTGGGTCACCCGTTCGGTTGTTCCGGTGCGCGTATCTCCGGTACCCTGCTCAACGTAATGAAGCAGAACAGTGGGACATTTGGCGTGTCCACTATGTGTGTGGGGCTCGGTCAAGGCATCACCACCATCTTCGAACGCGTTTAAGCGTTCAAGGACGCAAAACCGGGGCCTAGTGCCCCGGTTTTTCTTTGCCAGCGAAAAAAAAATCAAGGAATCCAGCGATGCAGCTACAACCTGGTCTTTATCGCCACTACAAGGGGCCCGAGTATCGCGTTCTCGGTGTGGCTCGGCATTCCGAGACCGAACAGCAGATGGTTGTCTATCAGGCGCTATACGGCGATTACGGCCTATGGGTGCGACCGCTGGAAATGTTCTGCGAAAGTGTCGAGGTGGACGGCGAGACGGTGCCGCGTTTTGCCTTGATTCGGGGCGAAACCATGGTTTTCAGCCCGTCCTGAGCCGATCTTGCACCATTGCTGCGCTTGACCTCGGCTCAACCGCCACTATATATAGCGGTGCCGCACTAGCAGGCTGTTGAAAGACTACCGTGCCGGTCATGTATCTTCGACTCAACCCGGAATGCTCTCGAACACCGCTTCCACGGCTGACGTTGATTTGCCTGATCTTTACCCACGACCTTTTTCAACAGGCTACCAGGCGACTCCCGCCTTTCATTTATCGAATTCAGGAATTTTCCAATCCATGGGTAAATCGCTGGTCATCGTGGAATCCCCGGCCAAGGCCAAGACCATCAACAAGTACTTGGGTAACGAGTACGTGGTGAAGTCGAGCATCGGCCACATCCGTGACCTGCCTACCAGTGGCTCGGCAAGTGCCGCCAAAGAGCCGGTCAAGCGCGGCAAGGTGGCCGGCGAGGGGCCGACCCTGACACCCAAGGAAAAAGCCAAGCGCCAGCTGGTCGCGCGCATGGGGGTCGACCCCGAGCATGGCTGGAAGGCCAAGTACGAGATCCTCCCGGGCAAGGAGAAGGTCGTCGAAGAATTGCGGCGCTTGGCCAAGGAAGCCGACACCATCTACCTCGCAACCGACTTGGATCGCGAGGGGGAAGCCATTGCCTGGCACCTGCGCGAGTCCATTGGTGGCGACGACAGCCGTTACAAGCGTGTGGTGTTCAACGAGATCACCAAGAAAGCCATCCAGGAAGCGTTCGCCGAGCCCGGCGAGTTGGACATCAATAGGGTCAATGCGCAGCAGGCGCGCCGCTTCCTCGATCGCGTGGTCGGCTATATGGTCTCGCCGCTGTTGTGGGCCAAGATCGCCCGCGGCCTGTCCGCCGGTCGTGTACAGTCGGTCGCGGTGAAGTTGGTGGTCGAACGCGAGAAAGAGATCCGCGCCTTCGTTCCGGAAGAGTATTGGGAGGTGCACGCCGATCTCGGCACCGCCAAGGGCGCCAATGTGCGCTTCGAAGTGGCGCGCGAGAATGGCGCCGCCTTCAAACCGCTGAACGAAGCTCAGGCCATGGCCGCTTTGGCTGTGCTCAAGGCGTCCAGTTACAGCATCGTCAAGCGCGAAGATAAACCGACCAGCAGCAAGCCCTCGGCGCCGTTCATCACCTCGACGTTGCAGCAGGCCGCCAGTAATCGCCTGGGCTTCGGGGTGAAGAAAACCATGATGATGGCCCAGCGTCTGTACGAGGCCGGCTACATCACCTATATGCGAACCGATTCGACCAACCTCTCGGCCGACGCCGTGAGCATGGTGCGCGATTTCATCCTGGACGAGTTCGGCAAGCAGTACCTGCCGGCTAACCCAATCGCCTATAGCAGCAAGGAAGGCGCCCAGGAAGCGCACGAAGCGATCCGTCCGTCCGACGTCAACCTCAAGCCGACTCAGCTGTCCGGTATGGAGCGCGATGCCGAGCGCCTGTATGAGCTGATCTGGCGCCAGTTCGTCGCCTGCCAGATGCCGCCGGCCGAGTACCTGTCGACCACGGTGACAGTCGCAGCAGCCCAGTTCGAATTGCGCGCCAAGGGCCGTATCCTCAAGTTCGACGGTTATACCCGGGCGATGCCGCAGCTGAGTAAGCCGGGCGACGACGATGTGTTGCCGGAAATGAGCCAAGGCGAAGCGCTCAAACTGATCAAGCTTGACCCGAGCCAACACTTCACCAAGCCGCCAGCGCGCTATTCGGAAGCCAGCCTGGTCAAGGAAATGGAGAAACGCGGTATCGGTCGTCCATCGACCTATGCCGCGATCATTTCGACTATTCAGGACCGTGGCTATGTTGCTCTGCATAACCGCCGTTTCTACTCCGAAAAAATGGGCGATATCGTTACTGAGCGCCTCGGCGAAAGTTTCGCCAACCTGATGGACTACGGTTTTACCGCCGGTATGGAAGAGCACCTGGACGACGTGGCCCAGGGCGAGCGCGAGTGGAAGCATGTGCTCGACGAGTTCTACGGCGATTTCAAGAGCAAGCTCGAAGTGGCCGAGGCCAGCGACAGCGGCATGCGTGCCAACCTGCCGACACCAACCGATATTCCATGCCGCGAATGCGGTCGGCCGATGATGATCCGTACCGCATCCACCGGGGTGTTCCTCGGTTGTTCCGGTTATGCGTTGCCGCCCAAGGAGCGCTGCAAGTCGACGATCAACCTGGTGCCGGGCGATGAAATCGCCGCGGACGACGAAGGCGAGTCCGAATCCCGTGTTTTGCTGGGCAAGCATCGTTGTCCGATCTGTTCGACAGCGATGGATGCTTATCTGCTGGATGAAACCCGCAAGCTGCATATTTGCGGCAATAACCCCGATTGTGCGGGTTATGAGATCGAGCAGGGCCAATACCGCATCAAAGGTTACGAAGGCCCGAGCCTGGAGTGCGACAAGTGCGGCAGCCAGATGCAGCTGAAGACCGGGCGTTTCGGCAAGTTTTTCGGCTGTACCAATGGCGAGTGCAAGAACACCCGTAAGTTGCTCAAGAGCGGCGAAGCGGCCCCGCCGAAAATGGATCCGGTGAAAATGCCGGAGCTCAAGTGCGAGAAGGTCAACGATACCTACATTTTGCGCGACGGCGCTTCGGGGCTGTTCCTGGCTGCCAGTCAGTTTCCGAAAAACCGCGAAACCCGTGCGCCGCTGGTGCTGGAGTTGATCCCGCATAAGCACGAAATCGATCCCAAGTACCATTTCCTTTGCGATGCGCCGAAGCAGGACCCGGAAGGGCGTGCTGCAGTGATTCGCTACAGCCGCAAGACCAAGGAACAGTACGTGCAGACCGAGGTCGATGGTAAGCCGACCGGTTGGCGCGCATTCTTCGACGGTGGCAAGTGGGCGGTCGAAGATAAACGCTGATCGGACAAACAGCGTGCCTGTCGAGGCAGGCGCGTATAGTCGGTTGATCCGTTATGAGGGCGTCCAGATGGCCAATGAGCGCTATACCCGCACCAATCAGAAAATCTTCTATGCAGGGCTCTCGTTGGAGTCCTGGTGTAAGGCGCAAGAGGGAAGGGCGATGAACGCCCAGGCGTTGGTTCAGGCCGAACGCGAGGCGGCGTTGTTTCATTTGTACGGCGCGCTGCTCGGTTTGTGCCATGAGATCGCCGGCTACTATCGTCTGCCCAATAGCGATGCCCCGCGTGCGGAAGACTTTCTTACCCCGGCGGTATTGGATGCCGCACCCAGTCAGGAGTTGGGCGAACTGGTCGAGCTGGCGCAGTCCCCCGACAGTTGGCTTGCCCAGTTGCTGAGCGCCTATGCCGAGCTGTTCCAACCGCCCTTGGCGGACAAGAAAGCCAAACTCGATCCCAGTACGCCGTTGATCACTGCGGTTAGCCTGGACGATGAGGTCGAGCCCTTGTCGCGGGAAACCTTGGAAGCCTGGCGTCAGCATCTGAGAGCTTTAGCGCAGCGCTTTCGTGAGACCTTGAGCGAGTGGTGATGGCCCTTTGGATCGGCGGGCTAGGGTGTACCCTGGTCGGCTGTTACAATGCCGGCCTTTAGTGGAGAGCTGAATCTATGCCTACATCCTTCCTGGAAATCGTTGAATTGCCCGATGGGCGTATCGCCCTGCGCCGTGCGGAGGATGAGGAGTCGCTGGTCATATTGGATTTTTCTGCCGATGCCAAGGCATTTCTGCAGGGGCAACATGTAGAGGTGGCTAAGGCCATGCTCAATGTCGGCGTACAGATGGCTGGACGATTGGTAGAGGGCGATTTCGATCACGAAGACGCGCCGCGCGTCTTGCATTGAGTGTTCGGAGTCGTCTGTCGGTTGTATTGCAGCGCAGCATGCGCTCCGTCCAATAGGGCAGTGTTCTATCGCGAGTCTGCCCGACGCACTTCCTTGTGCGTTTTCTGAGTAATCAGCCCAAACTGATATTTAAGCTTTGCGCTTCGCCTTGCCGCGCAGCCGCTTCCAGTTGCATGCGGACCGGACGTTCCAGCGGGTGTAGCCAGCTGACGACGGTATGACTGCGGCCGAGCGCTAACGCTTGTCGGGCGAGCTCCAGGGCGCTTTGCTCGCCACGTGGGTGCAGGATGAGAATACGTTCGCGGTTCAGCCCCGCGTCGCGTAGCCAGGCTTGAGTCAGGCTCGCCGGCGGGGCGATCAGGGTAAGCCAGCGAGCATCGTTGTTATCGCTGAGTTCGCGAAGAATAGGCGCCAATAAGGTCAGGCAGTGTCCGGCAGCGCCACGTAACGACATTTCGCTAAAAGCTTCCGGCGCGTCCTGTGAGGGTGGATCGAGCAAGTCGTTCAGTAGCGGCACCGTGTTGGAGGCCAGAACGCCTTCGAACAGCGGCAGTTGTGTGCGGTTCAGCGACTGTGGGAACTGCATAAAGCCTCCTCTGGCAGGCGATCGAGAGCGACCTGCGTTGCCGGTGCTGCGTGAGAATGATCTGTTAGTGGCCTGTTCGGCTGGTCGGTTCGATTAGTCGGTTGCGGCGCCTGA
Organism: uncultured Pseudomonas sp.; assembly: GCA_966210885.1. Lineage (GTDB taxonomy): Bacteria > Pseudomonadota > Gammaproteobacteria > Pseudomonadales > Pseudomonadaceae > Aquipseudomonas. The sequence continues at coordinate 191,520 of CBIHLQ010000003.1, read as the reverse complement.
GGCTCTGCGGCGGTATAACCGCTTCTTGTCTCAGAGCCCCGGGTCGCCGAGCTATAGGCAACCGGCTAGCGACGGATAACGCCGACACTCAAGCCTTCAATGACGAGATCCTGTTCTTCCAGGTTGACTTGGATCGGTGCGAATTCTGGATTTTCAGCGATCAGCCATACGGTGTTGCCTTCGCGTTTGAAGCGTTTAACCGTCACTTCATCGTCTATACGGGCGACCACCACCTGACCGTTACGCGCCTCGCGCGTGGTGTGAACCGCGAGCAGATCACCGTCGAAAATACCGATATCCTTCATGCTCATGCCGCGAACACGTAGTAGATAGTCGGCCCGGGGATGGAAAAACTCGGGGTTTATCCGGCAGGATTCCTCGACGTGTTGTTGCGCCAGAATCGGTGCGCCGGCGGCGACACGGCCGATTACCGGCAGGCCGTCTTCTTCATTACTCGGTTCGAAACCGGGAATGCGGATGCCTCGGGAGGCGCCGGGGGTCATTTCGATAGCGCCTTTGCGGGCCAATGCTTTGAGGTGTTCCTCGGCTGCGTTCGGCGACTTGAAACCCAGCGCCTGAGCGATTTCTGCGCGGGTAGGCGGGTAGCCGTTGTCTTCAAGGCAGTGCTTGATGAAGGCGAGAATTTCAGCTTGGCGTGGCGTTAGTTTAAGCATGGGCGGCTCTGTTTTTATATACAGTGACTGGGATTATATACAGTGAAGTGCGCTTGGCAATCACTCTTTTCTTTCCTTTGCTCAGTCGTTTCTCTCGCACTATTGTTACTCGCTCCGCAGGGCGGACGTCTGCCACGGTGAATGTTGTATCGCCTTGCGCGCTTGCCGATAAGATGCAAGCCTTCGACTTGACAAGGTCGCCGCTTAAAACGTATGTTTCAAACGAGTGTTTGTTAGGTGAGAAGTCATGGCCCAGTCGGAAACTGTTGAGCGCATTTTGGATGCGGCAGAGCAGTTGTTTGCGGAAAAAGGTTTCGCTGAAACCTCCTTGCGTTTGATTACCGGCAAGGCAGGCGTCAACCTGGCTGCGGTGAATTATCACTTCGGCTCCAAGAAAGCACTGATTCAGGCGGTTTTTTCGCGTTTTCTCGGGCCGTTCTGCAGCAGTCTCGAGCGCGAACTGGATCGCCGTCAGGCCAAGCCCGGCGCTACCTACAGCCTCGAAGAACTGCTGGAGCTGCTGGTCGAATTGGCATTGGAAGTGAAGCCGCGCAGCGGTAACGACCTGTCGATTTTCATGCGCCTGTTAGGTTTGGCGTTCAGTCAGAGTCAGGGGCATTTGCGTAAATACCTCCAAGAGGTTTACGGCAAGATATTCCGCCGTTACATGTTGCTGGTGAACGAAGCGGCGCCGCGTATTCCGCCACTTGAGTTGTTCTGGCGCGTGCATTTCATGCTCGGTGCCGCGGCCTTCAGCATGTCCGGTATCAAGGCACTGCGCGCCATGTCCGAGGCCGATTTCGGGGTGAATACCTCGATCGAGCAGGTGATGCGTTTGATGGTGCCGTTTCTTGCCGCCGGTATGCGTTCGGAAAGCGGCTTGACCGATGGCGCCCTCGCCGCTGCGCAGCTCAAGCCTCGCGTCAAAGGGGCTGGAGCCCCCGCCAAAGTTTGATTTGTCATGGGTGGGCTTGGCGGGTTCGATCCGCTAAGCTAGCCGCCCATGCGCACCCTCGATTTCCTCCATATCTCGTTAGCCGATCAGTGCCTCTACGGCTTTGCCGATGGGCAGCTGCTGCTGCGCGTGCCGGTCTCTACGGCCGCCAACGGTGCGGGCGAGCGTAACGGCTCTGGTTGTACCCCGCGTGGTCTGCATCAAGTGCGGGCGAAGATTGGCGAAGGTCTGCCATGTGCCGCGGTGCTACGCGGGCGTCGCTGGACTGGCGAGGTCTGGACGCCGCTGCTGCACGAGCAATTTCCCGGGCGCGACTGGATCCTCACGCGAATCCTCTGGCTTAGCGGCCGTGAACCCGGGCGCAACCGGCTGGGCGATCTGGACAGCTTTCGCCGCTATATCTATTTGCACGGTACGCCCGACTGCGAGCCCATGGGAGTGCCGCGCTCCCATGGCTGCGTGCGCTTGCGCAATACCGATCTGCTTGAGTTGTTCCCGCGCGTCCCTCTTCATTGCGCCGTCCAGATCGACGAGGCGCCATGCCCGGCCTGGGCGAGTGCATCTCTCGATTAAGGATTATTTGCATGCAGGGCTCGTTAATGTTGGATATCGCCGGCACCTGGCTGACCGCCGAAGACCGGCATTTGCTGCGTCAGCCGCAAGTCGGCGGTTTGATTCTTTTCGCCCGCAATATCGAAAGCCCGCAGCAGGTACGCGAGCTGTCCGCGGCCATCCGGGCGCTGCGCCCCGACCTGTTGCTGGCGGTCGACCAGGAGGGCGGGCGAGTACAGCGTCTGCGTCAGGGCTTCGTGCGTCTGCCGGCGATGCGCGCGATTGCCGATAATGCCAATGCCGAAGCGCTCGCCGAACACTGCGGTTGGTTGATGGCCACCGAGGTGCTGGCGGTAGGCCTGGATCTCAGCTTCGCGCCGGTGCTGGATTTGGACCATCAGCGCAGTGCGGTGGTCGGCAGTCGGGCATTTGAAGGCGATGCGCAGCGCGCCACCGCATTGGCCGGGGCTTTTATCCGCGGGATGAGCGCCGCGGGCATGGCTGCCACCGGCAAGCACTTCCCGGGGCACGGCTGGGCCGAGGCCGACTCCCATGTGGCGATCCCCGTGGACGAGCGCAGCCTGGAGCAGATTCGTGCCTGGGATTTGCAGCCATTCGCGCAGCTGAGCCAGCAATTGGCCGCGGTGATGCCGGCCCATGTCATCTATCCTCAGGTGGATACTCGGCCCGCCGGTTTTTCCCGGCGCTGGTTGCAGGACATTCTGCGCGGCGAATTGAAATTCTCCGGGGTGATTTTCAGCGATGACCTATCGATGGCGGGCGCCCATGTGGTCGGCGATGCGGCTTGCCGTATCGAAGCCGCACTCAGCGCGGGCTGCGACATGGGCTTGGTGTGTAATGATCGTGGCGCGGCGGAACTGGCCTTGAGTGCGTTGCAGCGGCTCAAGGTCGTGCCTCCTCAAGGTCTGGCGCGGATGCGCCGGCAGGCTTTTCCGGGTATCGAATACAAGCAACACCCACGTTGGCTGGAAGCGCTCGGTGCACTGCGCGCCGCGCAATTAATCGCTTGAGGAGAGTTTGATGACTGTCTACGCCATTATCGGCGGTACTGGCCTGACTCAGCTCGATGGCTTGACCATCAATGCTGCGCTGCATCTGGATACACCCTATGGCGCGCCCTCGGCGCCGGTATTGCGAGGGCAATATGCCAGTGGCGAAGAGGTGTTGTTTCTCGCCCGCCACGGCCATCCGCACCGAATTCCGCCGCACCAGGTCAACTACCGCGCCAATCTCTGGGCGCTGAAGGAGTCAGGCGCCAAAGCGATCATCGCGGTGAACGCGGTAGGCGGAATTCATTCGTCCATGGCCACCGGCCATTTCTGTTTGCCGCATCAGCTTATCGACTACACCTCGGGGCGCGAGCATACCTTCTACGAAGGGGAACTCGAGCACGTCACCCACGTGGATTTCAGCCACCCCTACGATACGGCGTTGCGGGCAAAGCTTGCCGCTGCCCTCGACCAGCACCGCTGCAGTTACAGTTCCCATGGGGTGTATGGTTGTACCCAGGGGCCGCGTCTGGAAACGGTTGCCGAAATCGCCCGTATGGAGCGAGAGGGTTGCGACATCGTCGGAATGACCGGTATGCCGGAAGCGGCGCTGGCGCGCGAGTTGGCCTTGCCTTATGCCTGCCTGGCGTTGGTGGTGAACCCTGCGGCCGGCAAATCCAACACGCTGATCACCATGGCGGAAATCGACCGTGCGCTGGAAGAGGGCATGGGGCGGGTGAAGTCGGTGTTGGCCCACGTCTTGACCAGTTGAGTTCGAGCTCCCGGATAGAGCCGCTTTCGCGCGCAAGGCGCTCAAAGCGTAGCCCGGATGCAATCCGGGAATGGATTGGCAGGAGATAGATTTCCCCGGATTGCATCCGGGTTACACCTGCAAAAATGCCGTTCACCTGTCTGGGATGAACGGCATTGCATTTTTCGCGGTCGTTTTCGTTGGTTAATCCGGGCGCCGGATTTAAAGCGAGCGAACGCGCACCAGCATGCCGAGGCTGCCGTGGTCGAGGAATGTCAGCTCGCCGTTCTGTAGGCGAATGCTGTGTTTGAACAGCTCGCTGCTGTTGAGCAGGCCGCTCTCGTCGAACTGGTTGATCCACAGGTTGGCCTCGAGATCGATCAAGCCGTCCTGCTTGAGCGTCAATGTGCCTTCTACCGGGAAGTGCCCGAATTGTTCGTCGCCGGTGCTCAGTGCCAGGCTGCCGGGGGCGGCGCCGATAGGCTGCGCCCAGGCTTTATGCAGCAATACCTGGTAGCCGTTGCCGGGGTTGAGTTTGCTCGCTTCGCTATCCAGCGTCGTCGCGCGTTCCTGGTCTGGACCAATGGGCTGCGCACCCTGCGCCCAGTCGTCCGGGGCGGGACGGGCTGCGGGGAGCTGTTCGGCGTTCTGGCGGAAGACGATGACTTCCACCTGATACAGCGATTCGGCGGCGGCCGGGTTGGCGATCAGCAACGACAGCAGTAATAGCGGCAACAGGGCCAGGGTGCGGAGGGCACGCATCGGGTCGATCCTTTAGCTGGAGGGAGTCAGGCGCTCGAACAGTGCTTCGAGCGTATTGAATCGTTCTTCGGGGCGTTCCATGGGCACTTGGAATTTGAACAGCGTAGCGCCTTCGAACTTGTAACGGTTGGGCTGACTCTGGATCAGCCTGATCAGGGTCAAGGGGTCGACGCAAGTGTCGGCGGCGAACTCCAAGCGCCCGCCCTGAGGGCCGGCGTCGACCTTTTTGATCCCGAGTTTTTCCGCCTGCAGTTTCAACAGGGTCAGGCGGATCAGGTTCTTGCTCGGCTCCGGTAGCAAGCCGAAACGATCGATCATCTCGACCTGCAATTCCTTCAAACCGTCCTCGTTGATCGCCGAGGCGATGCGCTTGTAGAGAATCAAGCGCGTGTGCACATCGGGCAGATAGTCCTCGGGGATCAGTGCCGGCACCCGCAGGTTGATTTCCGGACCGCCGCCCAAGGGTTGGTCGAGGTTCGGTTGCTCGCCCTTGCGGATGGCCTTGACCGCGCGCTCGAGCATTTCCATATACAGGGTGAAGCCCACCGCCTGGATCTGCCCGCTCTGGCCATCGCCGAGCAATTCGCCGGCACCGCGGATTTCCAAGTCGTGGGTGGCCAGGAGGAAGCCCGCACCAAGGTCCTGGGCGCCGGAAATGGCTTCCAGGCGCTTCTGTGCGTCCTCGGTCATCTGTTTGCGCGGTGGCGTCAGCAGGTAGGCGTAGGCCTGGTGGTGGCTGCGTCCGACCCGGCCGCGCAACTGGTGCAGCTGGGCCAGGCCGAACTTGTCGGCGCGCTCGATGATGATGGTGTTGGCGCTCGGCACGTCGATGCCGGTTTCGATGATGGTCGAGGCGATCAGCACATTGAAGCGCTTGTGATAGAAGTCGCCCATCACCTGTTCCAATTCGCGCTCGCGCATCTGCCCGTGGCCGATGCCGATGCGCGCCTCCGGCACCAGTTCGGCCAGATCGGCGGCACATTTCTCGATGGTTTTCACATCGTTGTGCAGGTAGTACACCTGGCCGCCGCGCAGCAGTTCGCGCAGCAGCGCTTCCTTGATCGTCGGGTTGTTCTGCTCCATGACGAAGGTGCGCACGGACAGACGGCGCGCCGGCGGCGTGGCGATGATCGACAGGTCGCGCATGCCCGATACGGCCATGTTCAGGGTGCGCGGGATCGGCGTGGCGGTGAGGGTGAGGATGTCCACCTCGCTGCGCAGGGCCTTGAGCTGCTCCTTCTGGCGCACGCCGAAACGGTGCTCCTCGTCGATGATCACCAGACCCAGGTTGCTGAATTTGACATCGCCCTGCAGCAACTTGTGGGTGCCGATGACGATATCGACCTTGCCCTCGGCCAATTGCTGCATGGCATCGCTGACTTCCTTGGCGCTTTTGAAGCGGCTCATCACCTCGACTTTCACCGGCCAATCGGCGAAGCGATCGCGGAAGCTGTTGTAGTGCTGCTGGGCGAGCAGGGTGGTGGGCACGAGTACCGCCACCTGCTTGCCACCATGTACGGCGATAAAGGCGGCGCGCATGGCCACTTCGGTTTTGCCGAAGCCGACGTCGCCGCAGATCAGGCGATCCATCGGCTTGGCCGCCAGCATGTCGTCGTGCACCGCTTCGATGGCGGCCTGCTGGTCGGGGGTTTCCTCGAAGGGGAAGCCGGCGCTGAAGGTTGCGTAATCGGCCTTGGGATCGGCAAAGGCATAGCCTTCGCGGGCGGCGCGGCGGGCATAGATGTCGAGCAATTCGGCGGCGACATCGCGCACCTGCTCGGCGGCTTTGCGCTTGGCTTTCTGCCAGGTTTCCGAGCCGAGGCGATGCAGCGGCGCCAGGGCATCGTCGCTGCCGGTATAGCGGGCGATCAGGTGCAGGCTGGCCACGGGAACGTAAAGCTTGGCCTCCTCCGCGTACATCAAGGCGAGGAACTCGGCGGCCTGGCCGTCGATCTCCAGGGTGATGAGGCCCAGGTAGCGGCCAACGCCATGATCGATATGCACCACCGGTGCGCCTTCGCGCAGTTCGGCGAGGTTTTTGATCACATTGTCGCCGCTGTCCCGAGATTTTTCCCGGCGACGGCGCTGCATCACCCGTTGGCCGAACAGCGGGCTTTCGGCGATCAGGGCTAGGTCGTCGAGCAGCAGACCCTCGTCGAGCGGTGCGATGCAGATACCCAGACGTTCCTTGCCGCTGGTGAATTCCGACCAGCCGGCGGCTTCCAAAGGCTTGAGCTTGAGCCGGGCGAGCAGTTCGAGCAGCACCTCGCGGCGGCCGGCGGATTCGGCGCAGAACAATATTCGGCCTGGGTATTCCTCGACAAAGCGGCGCAGTGCGGCCAATGGCTCAGTGGCTTTGGCTTCTATCGCCAGGTCCGGCAGCGGGCGGGCGCTGAAGCGCTGGCGACCAACGCCCGCTTCGATGTCGTCCTGGCTGACCACCACGCGCGGCCATTCTTTCAAGCGCGCGAAGCAATCTTCCACCGGCAGGAAGATATCCGCCGGCGGCAGCAACGGGCGCTCGGGATCGACGCGGCGCTCTTCATAGCGGTTGCGCGCATCGTTCCAGAACTGCTCGGCGGCTTTTTCCACGCCGGGCAGGGAAAATACCTGGGTGTCTTGCGGCAGGTAGTCGAACAGGGTCGCGGTTTCTTCGAAGAACAGTGGTATGTAGTACTCGATGCCGGCCGGGGTGATACCGGTCGACAGATCCTGATAGATCGGGCAGCGGCGGAAATCCACGTCGAAACGCTCGCGGAAGCGCCCGCGGAAGTCGGTGACGGCTTTTTTCTCCAGGGGGAATTCGCGCGCCGGTAGCAGTTTTATCGAGTCGACCCTGTCGATCGAGCGCTGGGTTTCCGGATCGAAGGTGCGCAGGGTCTCGATTTCGTCGTCGAACAGGTCGATCCGCAGCGGTTGCTTGCTGCCCATCGGGAACAGGTCGATTAGCGCACCGCGCACGGCGAACTCGCCATGTTCGTACACGGTGTCGACGCAGCGGTAGCCCGAGGCTTCCAGGCGTGTGCGCATCTGCTCGACATCGAGCTTCTGTCCGACATCCAGCACCAGGCTGCTGCCGAGCAGGAAGCGCGTCGGCGCCAGGCGGTGTAGGGCGGTGGTGATCGGCACTACCAGAACGCCGTGTTTCAGTTCGGGCAGGCGATAGAGTGCGGCGATACGCTGGGAAATGATGTCCTGGTGCGGCGAGAACAGGTCGTAGGGCAGGGTTTCCCAATCGGGGAAGTGCAGCACCGGCAGCTCGGGCGCGAAAAATCGCAGCTCCTGTTCCAGGCGCTCGGCGCTCTGGCTGTCGGCGGTCAGCAGCAGGGTGAAGCGGCGGGCGGCGCTGGCGGCCTCGGCGATCGCCAGGCTCAGCGCGGCGCCGGGCAGGTTGCCCCAGTGTTGTTTGCCCGCGCTGGCCGGCAGGGACGGTAGGTGCAATATGGACTCGGGGGTTACGGGCACGGGTAGCTCACGGTCATACGACAGGGCTGGCGATTGTAACTATCCGCGCCGGGTGCTGTCAGTGTTTCGTCCGCTGCAGATTGCCGGCGATAGCCCGCATCGGCATAATGTAGCCCCCTTTTTAAGCCCCTACATGTGGAAGGTACTGCCCGTGACTCAGAAGCCCGACCAGTGTCTTGGTGAGTGGATCGATCGAGAAGCCCTTGCGGAAGCGATGATTCCGATGATTGGCCAGCTCTACCGTAATAACAACGTGGTCACCTCGATCTACGGCCGTGGTCTGATCAACCGCTCGGTGATCGATATTCTCAAGGCTCACCGTTTCGCCCGCCATCGCCTGGCCGACGATAAAGAGCTGTCGGTGCATGACACTTTCCCCATCCTCAAGACCATGAGCGAGCTCAAGCTGGGCGCCGCTTCGGTGGACCTGGGCAAGATGGTCGGCAAGTTCAAGGCTGAGGGCGAAGGCCGCAGCATCGAGCAATTCGTCAAGGACGAGTTGGCCGAGGTGGCGGGTGCGCAAAATAGCGCGGGCCGCGAGGGCACCGATGTCGTGCTCTACGGTTTCGGTCGTATCGGTCGCTTGCTGGCGCGCATCCTGATCGAGAAAACCGGCGGCGGTGATGGTCTGCGTTTGCGCGCCATCGTCGTGCGCAAGGGCGCGAGCAACGATCTGGTCAAGCGTGCCAGTCTGCTGCGCCGCGACTCGGTGCATGGCAAGTTCAACGGCACCATCACCATCGACGAGGAAAACAATACCCTCACCGCCAACGGCAACCTGATCCAGATCATCTACGCCAAGTCGCCGACCGAGGTGGATTACACCCAATACGGCATCAAGAACGCTCTGCTGGTCGACAACACCGGCGTATGGCGCGATGCCGAAGGTCTGGGGCAGCACCTGGCGTGCCCGGGCATCGACCGCGTCGTGCTCACTGCGCCAGGCAAAGGTGCGCTGAAAAATATCGTGCACGGCATCAACCATGGCGAAATCAGCGCTGACGACAAGATCATTTCCGCGGCGTCCTGTACCACCAACGCCATCGTGCCGGTGCTCAAGGCGGTCAACGATCAGTACGGCATCGTCAACGGCCATGTCGAAACCGTTCATTCGTACACCAACGACCAGAACCTGATCGACAACTTCCACAAGGGCAGCCGTCGCGGTCGTAGTGCCGCGTTGAACATGGTGATCACCGAAACCGGCGCCGCCACTGCCGCTGCCAAGGCCTTGCCGGTGCTCAAGGGCAAGCTGACCGGCAACGCCATTCGCGTGCCGACGCCGAACGTGTCGATGGCCATTCTCAACCTCAACCTTGAGAAAGCCACCACCCGTGAAGAGATCAACGAATACCTGCGCCAGATGGCCATGCATTCGGATCTGCAGAAGCAGATCGATTTCGTCAGCTCCCAGGAAGTGGTCTCCACTGACTTCGTCGGCTCGCGTCATGCCGGTGTGGTCGACGCCGAGGCGACCATCGCCAACGACAACCGCGTCGTGCTCTACGTGTGGTACGACAACGAGTTCGGCTACAGCTGTCAGGTGGTGCGCGTGATGGAAGACATGGCCGGGGTCAACCCGCCGGCGTTTCCGCGCTAAGCGTCGTCAGTGCTTGAAAAAAACGGGAGCTTCGGCTCCCGTTTCTCGTTTTTCGTTTCTGCTTTTCCGGTGTCTGACTCATGGACAAGAGGTTGGTCATGGCGCCAGCAGGCGGCCGCGCAGGTCGTCCGAGAGTCCTTTCGGTGCCAACCATATCCCCAGATACACCTTGGCCAGTTGTGGGTTCTGACTGGTAAAGGCGATTTCGCCGTTGCGTTCCAGGGTCAGGCCGCTGCTGGGGCTGAAGTTCAGGGCGTAGCGGTCGCCGGCGCGGATGTCGCGGAAGTTGTCGTGCAGGGCATCGAGCGTATCGCGTAACGGCTCGAGGGCGCGGGCGTCGTGTTGTCTGTTCAGGGTGGTCCAGGCGGCCTCGATCACGTCTTCGCGGTCGATATCGCGAAAGTAGTAGAGCTCCAGGCGCTGGCTTAGCGGGGCGTCAAAGGCGTCGCCCAGGCTGGCTTGGCGCGGGGCGTAGAAGGCTGCGGCATAGACGTCGACCCACAGGTAGGTCAGGACGCTTTGGTTCTTGCGCTCCAGCGCTTCTCGGTTCAGTTCGAATCCGCTGCTGAAACCGGCCTCGCGCAAGCGCTCGCCGGTGTTGGCGAGCAGGGTGTCGCTCAGCAATAGCAACGCGCTAAACAGCAGTATTCGACGCATGATCCTACTCCGGAGGGCGAATGTCCTTGTTTCGCCTGGAAGGGGGTATCGGTCAAGCCGGCATATGTTGCCCGCTGTTGCAGAAAGCTCAAAAAAAGCCCGGGTTCGGGTGGTCAGTGGCAGGGGTGCTCTTTATAATCGAGCGGATTTTTTCCTCGCGTTCGACATCACAAGCAGTGCCTAACTTTCTTGTGGTGCTGCTTTGCATCTTAAGCGTGCCGATGTCGCCCGTATTCTAAAAAAGCTTATAAATCAGTGGTTAGGCAAACCTATGATCAAAATAAAACATGGGCTCGATTTGCCCATAACAGGTGCGCCGACGCAGCGTATAGAGGCCGCGAGGCCGGTACGCAGTGTCGCCGTCATAGGCTTCGATTATCACGGGATGAAAGCGACCATGCAGGTCCAGGTCGGTGACCGGGTCAAGCTCGGTCAGGTACTGTTCTCCGATAAGAAAACGCCAGGCGTGGATTTCACCGCGCCAGGCGCGGGGGTCATCAGCGCCATTCATCGCGGCGAGAAGCGCGTCCTGCAATCGGTGGTGATCGACCTCGATGGCGATGAACAAGTTACTTTTGCCCAGTATCCGGCGGCCGAGCTGGCTAGCTTGAGCGACGCCCAGGTGCGGGAAAATCTTCAGCAGTCCGGCCTGTGGACAGCATTTCGCATGCGTCCGTTCAGTAAGGTGCCTGCGGTAGATGCGGTTCCCCACTCGATCTTCGTGACGGCCATCGATACCCATCCTTTGGCGGCGGATCCTGCGCTGGTCATCGGCGAGTACGCCGCAGACTTCGAAAACGGCCTGCAGGTGCTCGGTAATCTGGGCAAGGTCTTCCTGTGCAAGGCCGAAGGCGTCAGTTTGCCCGGCGAGCAACTGGCCAAGGTGCAGACCGAGACTTTCGCCGGACCCCATCCGGCTGGCTTGCCGGGAACCCATATACACTTCCTCGATCCGGTCAGCGCGACCAAGAGCGTTTGGTCGTTGAACTACCAGGACGTGATCGCCATCGGCAAGCTGTTCACCAGCGGCCAATTGTGGGTCGAGCGTATCGTCGCGCTGGCCGGCCCGGTGGTCGAGCAGCCGCGTCTGCTGCGCACCCGTCTGGGCGCCAATCTGGAAGAACTCAGTGCGGGGCAATTGCAGCCTGGCAATAACCGCGTGATCTCCGGTTCGGTGTTGGGTGGTCGTACCGCCCATGGCGCCTTTGCCTTCCTCGGTCGTTACCACCTGCAGGTGTCTTGCCTGGCCGAGGGTAACGAGCGCGAAATGCTGCATTACCTGCGTGCCGGGGTGAACAAGCACTCGGTACTGAATATCTTCGTTTCCAAGCTGTCGGCGGCGAAAAAATTCGCATTCTCCACCACCACCAATGGCAGCCCGCGCGCCATGGTGCCGGTCGGTAATTACGAAGAAGTGATGCCGCTGGACATTCTGCCAACGCAACTGCTGCGCTACCTGATCGTCGGCGATACCGAGATGGCTCAGAAATTGGGCTGCCTGGAACTCGATGAAGAAGATCTGGCGTTGTGCACCTATGTCTGTGCCGGCAAATACGAATACGGCCCGATCCTGCGCGATAACCTCGCCCGCATCGAGAAGGAGGGTTAATCCATGGGTATCCGTGCATTCCTCGATAAAATCGAGCACAACTTCGAGAAGGGCGGCAAGTACGAGAAGTGGTATGCCCTCTACGAGGCCATCGACACCTTCTTCTATCGCCCTGGCAGCGTGACCAAAACCACCGCTCACGTGCGTGACGGTATTGACCTCAAGCGCATGATGATCACCGTTTGGGTCTGTACGTTCCCAGCGATGTTCTTCGGCATGTGGAACGCGGGCTATCAGGCCAACCTGATTTTCGCGCAAAACCCCGAGCTGTTGGCTAACCAAGAAGGTTGGCACTTTGCGCTGATCAGTTCTCTCGCCGGTTTCGACCCCAATAGCCTCTGGGACAACTTCGTCCAGGGCGCTGCATGGTTCCTGCCGGTGTACGGGGTGGTCTTCATCGTCGGCGGTTTCTGGGAAGTACTGTTCGCCTCGATCCGCAAACATGAAGTCAACGAAGGTTTCTTCGTCACGTCGGTGCTGTTCGCCCTGATTCTGCCGCCGAGTATTCCTTTGTGGCAGGTGGCGCTGGGCATCAGCTTCGGCGTGGTGATCGGCAAGGAAGTATTCGGTGGTACCGGCAAGAACTTCCTCAACCCGGCCCTGACCGGCCGTGCCTTCCTGTTCTTCGCGTATCCGGCGCAAATGTCCGGCGATGCGGTATGGACTACGGTCGACGGCTTCGCTGGCGCCACCGCATTGAGTCTGGCCGCTTCAGGCGGTATCGAGAGCGTGATCGGCCAGGGCATCACCTGGATGGACGCGTTCGTCGGCACCATTCACGGCTCGCTCGGCGAAACCAGCACCTTGGCGATCGCTATCGGCGGCCTGGTGTTGTTGATCACCAAGATCGCCTCCTGGCGCATCGTCGCCGGCGTGATGCTCGGCATGATCGGTCTCAGCCTGTTGTTCAACCTGCTCGGTTCGACCACCAACCCGATGTTCGCCATGCCCTGGTATTGGCATCTGGTCGTCGGCGGTTTCGCCTTCGGTATGTTTTTTATGGCCACCGACCCGGTGTCGGCGTCCATGACCAATACCGGCAAGTGGATTTTCGGTGCCTTGATCGGGGTGATGGTGGTGTTGATCCGCGTGGTCAACCCGGCCTTCCCGGAAGGCATGATGCTGGCGATTCTGTTCGCCAACCTGTTTGCACCGCTGATCGACCACTTCGTCGTTCAAGCCAATATCAAGCGGAGGCTGGCACGTAATGTCTAGTCAAAAAGAATCCACCGCCCGCACCCTGACGGTAGCCCTGCTGGTCTGCCTGGTGTGCTCGGTGTTCGTTGCCGGCGCCGCCGTGGCGCTCAAGCCGACCCAGTTGGACAACCGTCTGCTGGACAAGCAGCGCAGCATCCTCGCGATCGCCGGCCTGGGCGAGGCGAGCATGTCGGCGCGCGCAGTCAAGGAGCTGTTCAACAGCACCATCAGCGCCAAGCTGGTCAACCTGGAAACCGGCGAATTCTCCGATGCCTACGATCCGTTGACTTTCGATCCGCTGAAGGCTGCGAAGGACCCGAAACTTTCCAGCGTCCTGCCGGCCAGTGAAGATATCGCCGGGATCAAGCGTCAGGAGAAATTCAGTACTGTCTACATAGTCGAGAAAGACGGCCAGATCGATACCATGATCCTGCCGGTTCGCGGTTACGGTCTGTGGTCCACGCTTTACGGCTTCATCGCGCTCAAGGGCGATCTGAAGACCGTGGTCGGCATGGGCTTCTACCAGCACGGCGAAACCCCGGGGCTGGGCGGCGAAGTGGATAATCCGAAATGGACCGGTCAATGGCCGGGTAAAGTCGTCTACGAGGATGGTTCCGTGGCCGTGCAGGTGGTTAAAGGCGGTGTCGATCCGCAGAGCCCCGAGGCGGAGCATCAGGTCGATGCCCTGGCCGGTGCCACCTTGACCAGTAAAGGTGTGGAGAATCTGTTGAGATTCTGGCTGGGCGAGAACGGCTTCGGTCCCTTTATCGAGAACCTGCGCGCAGGGGAGGCTTGATCATGTCGCAACCCACGATCAAACAAGTGTTGTTGGACCCTATCTTCAATAACAACCCCATTGGTCTGCAGATCCTCGGTATCTGTTCGGCCCTGGCGGTGACTTCGAACCTGAAAACCGCGCTGGTGATGTCCATCGCACTGACCCTGGTGACCGGTTTCTCCAACCTGTTCATCTCGATGATCCGCAGTCAGATCCCCAGCTCGATCCGCATGATCGTGCAGATGGTGATCATCGCCTCGCTGGTAATCGTGGTGGATCAGGTACTCAAGGCCTATGCCTTCAGCCTGTCCAAGCAGTTGTCGGTATTCGTCGGTCTGATCATCACCAACTGCATCGTGATGGGCCGCGCAGAAGCCTTCGCCATGCAGAACCCGCCGGTACTGTCGTTCTTCGACGGCATCGGTAACGGTCTCGGTTACAGCGCCATGCTGATCGCCCTGGGCTTCATTCGCGAGCTGTTCGGCGCGGGCAAGCTGATGGGTTACGAAATCATTCCGGTGATCAACGACGGCGGTTGGTATCAGCCCAACGGCCTGTTGCTGCTGCCGCCTTCGGCGTTCTTCCTGATCGGTTTGTTTATTTGGGCGCTACGCAGCTGGAAAAAAGAGCAGCTCGAGCAACCGAGCTACAAGATGGCGCCGCAAGTCTCGAATAAGGAGGCTTATTAATGGAACATTACGTTAGCTTGCTGGCCAAGGCCGTGTTCGTCGAGAACATGGCGCTGGCCTTCTTCCTCGGCATGTGCACCTTCATCGCCATCTCGAAGAAAGTCGAGACGGCGATTGGCCTGGGTATCGCGGTCGTTGTCGTGCAGGTGATCACCGTGCCGGCGAACAACCTGATTTATACCTACTTGCTCAAAGACGGTGCCCTGGCTTGGGCCGGTCTGCCGGAAGTCGATCTGAGCTTCCTCGGTCTGCTCAGCTACATCGGGGTGATCGCGGCGATCGTACAGATCCTTGAAATGCTCCTGGATAAGTACGTACCCAGTCTGTACAACGCCCTCGGCGTGTTCCTGCCTTTGATTACCGTGAACTGCGCGATCATGGGCGGCACGCTGTTCATGGTCGAGCGTGACTACAACTTGGCGGAAAGTACGGTCTACGGTTTCGGTTCGGGTCTCTCCTGGGCGCTGGCAATCACCGCGTTGGCGGGGATTCGCGAGAAACTCAAGTACAGCGACGTTCCAGCTGGCCTTCAGGGCTTGGGCATCACCTTTATCACCATCGGTCTGATGTCTCTGGGCTTCATGTCCTTCTCCGGCGTGCAGTTGTAAGGAAGGATGAATAGATGATCAATTATCAAATCTTTCTCGCGATCGGCATGTTCACCGGCATTGTGCTGGCGTTGGTGCTGATCATCCTGATGGCGCGCGCCAAGCTGGTTTCCAGCGGCGACGTGAGCATCGAGATCAATGGCGAAAAAACCATTGTGGTCCCGGCCGGCGGCAAATTGCTGCAGACCCTGGCGGCCAACAATATCTTCCTCTCCTCGGCATGCGGCGGCGGCGGTACCTGCGCCCAGTGCAAGTGCGTGGTCGAACATGGTGGCGGCGAAATGCTGCCGACCGAGGAGGCTGCCTTCACTCGCCGCGAAGCCAAGGCTGGCTGGCGTCTGTCCTGCCAGACTCCGGTCAAGCAGGACATGAAGATCGAGGTGCCGGAAGAAGTCTTCGGGGTGAAGAAGTGGGAGTGCACCGTCGAGTCCAATCCTAACGTGGCCACCTTCATCAAGGAGTTGACGCTGAAACTGCCGGAAGGCGAGAACGTCGACTTCCGCGCTGGCGGCTACGTGCAACTGGAATGCCCGCCGCACACCGTGCATTACAAGGACTTCGATATCCAGGAGGAGTACCGCGGCGACTGGGACAAGTTCAACCAGTGGAAGTACGTGTCCAAGGTCGACGAGACCGTGATCCGTGCCTACTCCATGGCCAACTACCCGGAAGAGCGCGGCCTGGTGAAGTTCAACATCCGTATCGCCTCGCCGCCCCCGGGCAAGGATGATCTGCCGCCGGGCAAGATGTCGTCCTACGTGTTCAGCCTCAAACCGGGCGACAAGATCACCGTGTACGGACCCTTCGGTGAGTTCTTCGCCAAGGACACCGACGCCGAGATGGTCTTCATCGGCGGCGGTGCCGGCATGGCGCCGATGCGCTCGCACATCTTCGACCAGCTCAAGCGCCTGAAATCCAAGCGCAAGATCAGCTTCTGGTACGGCGCGCGCTCCATGCGTGAAGCCTTCTACGTGGAAGAGTACGACCAGTTGCAGGCGGAGAACGAAAACTTCCAGTGGCACCTGGCGCTGTCCGACCCGCTGCCGGAGGACAATTGGAGCGGCCTTAAAGGCTTCATCCATAACGTACTGTACGAGAACTATCTGAAGGACCACCCGGCGCCGGAAGATTGCGAGTTCTACATGTGCGGTCCGCCCATGATGAACGCCGCGGTGATCAAGATGCTGGTCGACCTGGGTGTTGAGGAGGAAAATATCCTGCTCGATGACTTCGGCGGCTAAGCGTGAAGTTAGCAGTATTCCAGCCCGTTATCGCTGTCGCTCTTGCGGCAGCCCTAACGGGCTGTTTGCATTCTGAGAAAGTCGAAGAGTTTGGCGGCCCGACCATGGGCAGCACTTACTCGGTCAAATACGTAACCGGCGAAGGTGTTGCCGAACGGGCGCGACTCAAGGCCGAGACCGAGGCGATTCTTGCCGAAGTCGATCGGCAGATGTCTACCTACCGCGCCGACTCCGTTATCTCCGTCTTCAATCAGGCTCCGGCGGGCAGCTGCCTGGCGGTGCCGGTCGAAATGCTGGAGGTGGTGCGTGCCGGCCAGGTATTGGCGCAGGAGAGCCAAGGCGCCTTCGATCTGACATTGGAACCTTTGCTCAACCTCTGGGGCTTCGGGCCGCAGGCGCGGGTGGAGCGTGTGCCGACCGCCGAGCAGTTGGCGCAAGCGCGCGAGCGCAGCGGCCACCGGCACCTGCGTATCGAAGGGCAGCAGCTGTGCAAGGACGTCGACCTGCAACTGGATCTCAACAGCCTGGCGGCCGGTTATACGGTGGACAGGATTATTGGGCGTTTGGTTGAACTTGGTGTCGACAGCTATCTGGTGGATGTCACCGGAGAAATCAAGGCAGCCGGTAAAAAGCCGGATGGCCAACCGTGGCGCATCGCTATCGAGGCGCCGCGGGACGATCAGCGAGTCGCGCAAAGGGTTCTGCAATTGGATGGTTACGGGGTCTCCACCTCGGGCGACTACCGTAATTATTTCGAGGAAAACGGCGTGCGTTACTCGCACACCCTGGACCCGCAGACTGGTGCGCCTATCACCCATAAGCTGGCCGCGGTAACGGTGGTCGATCCGTCGACCTTACGGGCCGATGGTTTGTCTACATTGTTAATGGTGCTTGGTCCGATCAAAGGTCCCGAGTATGCGGAACAAGCAGGTATCGCGGCGTTTTTCGTGACCCGCGAGGGTGAGGGCTTCGTCACACGGAGCACCGCCGTTTTCGAGCAGCTCTTCGCTGCAGGAGATAAGCAATGATTTGGTTGATCGTGTTTTGCACCATGCTGTTGGTGGTGTCGTTAATGGCCGTTGGCGTGATCATGGGGCGTAAGCCCATCGCCGGATCCTGCGGCGGGATCGCCAATCTGGGTATCGAAAAGGAATGTTCGATCTGCGGCGGTAGCCGCGAGAAGTGCGAGGAGGTCAACCGCGATTCCTCGCTCAGCGATGGCGACAAGCTGGCGTACGACGCGACCAAGCGCTAATCGCCCGACGCAACACTGATTGTTAGGCTGCGGCTGTATCGATTGCCGGCCCGCGACAACGGGCTGGCCCTGCCGAGGGTGCGCCATAAGCGCCCCGGTGTGATCTGAAGGAGTAAACATGGCGGTCTATAACTACGACGTAGTGGTGCTGGGTTCCGGCCCGGCAGGTGAAGGTGCGGCAATGAACGCCGCCAAAGCGGGGCGTAAGGTCGCGGTGGTCGATAGCCGCCGCGAAGTCGGCGGTAACTGCACCCACCTGGGCACGATCCCCTCCAAAGCGCTGCGCCATTCGGTACGGCAGATCATGCAATTCAACACCAACCCGATGTTTCGCCAGATCGGCGAGCCGCGTTGGTTCTCCTTTCCCGATGTGTTGAAAAGCGCCGAACGGGTGATCGCCAAGCAGGTGACCTCGCGCACCGGTTACTACGCGCGTAACCGCATCGATGTCTTCTTCGGTACCGGCAGCTTTTCAGACGAGCAAACCATCGAAGTAGTCTGCGCCAACGGCGTGGTCGAGAAGCTGGTGGCCAAGCAGATCGTCATCGCCACCGGTTCGCGACCTTATCGTCCGGCGGATGTCGATTTCCATCATCCACGGGTATACGACAGCGACACCATCCTCAATCTCAGTCACACGCCACGCCGCTTGATCATTTATGGCGCCGGGGTGATCGGCTGCGAATACGCATCGATTTTCAGCGGTCTGGGTGTGTTGGTCGATCTGATCGACAACCGCGATCAGCTGTTGAGCTTCCTCGACGCGGAAATTTCCGATGCGCTGAGTTATCACTTGCGCAATACCAACGTGCTGATTCGCCATAACGAAGAGTACGAGAGTATCGAGGGGGTGGAGAACGGGGTGGTGCTGCACCTCAAGTCCGGCAAGAAGATCAAGGCCGATGCCTTGCTCTGGTGTAACGGCCGCACCGGCAATACCGACCAATTGGGCCTGGAAAACATCGGCATCAAGGTCAATAGCCGCGGGCAGATCGAAGTCGACCAGAATTACCGTACCGAAGTCCCGAACATCTTCGCCGCCGGCGATGTGATCGGCTGGCCGAGCCTGGCCAGCGCCGCCTACGACCAGGGCCGCTCGGCGGCCGGCAATATCGTCGAGAACGACAGCTGGCGTTTCGTCGACGATGTGCCGACCGGCATCTATACCATCCCGGAGATCAGTTCGATCGGTAAGAACGAGCGCGAGCTGACTCAGGCGAAGATTCCCTACGAGGTGGGTAAGGCGTTCTTCAAGAGCATGGCGCGGGCGCAGATCTCCCATGAGCCGGTGGGCATGTTGAAGATCCTGTTCCACCGGGAAACCCTGGAGGTACTCGGGGTTCACTGCTTCGGCTACCAGGCATCGGAGATCGTGCATATCGGTCAGGCGATCATGAATCAGAAGGGCGAGGCGAACAGCATCAAGTACTTCGTCAACACCACGTTCAACTACCCAACCATGGCCGAAGCCTATCGGGTTGCCGCGTTCGACGGTCTCAATCGGCTTTTTTGACCGGCTCCGACCGGTGGCCTGAGCCGGTCGGGGAGGACCCGTTCAGCGACTCCCAGGGATGGCGCTGGCCGAACCGGGAGAGTTTCTGATCAGGCAGCAATAAGAAAACCGGCCCGCATGGCCGGTTTTCGTTTATCTGGGGGCATCATCTGGCTCAGCCAGGCTTGCCCAGCGTCTGCACGGCGATCCCGGGGAAGTCGGTGATCAGGCTGTCGACGCCAAAGTCGGCGAGACGGCGCATCAACGCCGGTTCGTTGACCGTCCACACCGACACGTGCAAACCGGCTTTCTGCGCCTTGAGCAGGCGTTCGGGGGTGCACAGCGTCCAGTTCAGGGCGAGCATGTCGCAGCCGTAATGCTTGGCCACTTTCAGCGGGTCGAGCCAGGCGTACTCGGCGACCAGGCCGCGCGACAGCTCAGGCGTCAGGCGTTTCAAGGCGCTGAGGACTTCCCGCGAGCTGGAGGTGACCGTGACCTTGTCGCTCAAACCGTAGCGTCCGGCGAGCGCTGCGATGGCTTCGACCGTGCGCGCGGCGCGCACTTTCGAGGCGCTTTTGACTTCCAGCTGCCAGTGCTCGAAATCGCATTTTTCGAACAGCTCGGCCAGGCGCGGAATAGGGCAGGGCTGAACCCAGCCGGGCCCGCCCTTGCGCGCGTCATAACGGACCAGCTCCTCCGCGTCGTGTTCGACCACCTTGCCGCGATGGCCGGTGGTGCGTTTCAACGTTGGGTCGTGAATCACCATCAATTCGCCGTCGCGCGACAGATGCAGATCCAGTTCGCAGCGACGTACGCCGTGTGTCAGGCACTGTTGAAAGCTGCTCAGGGTATTTTCCGGTGCTTCGCCTTTGGCGCCGCGGTGGCCGTAGATCAGGGGCACTGCTTACTCCTTGTCGGGCATGGCGCCGCGTGGCTGGTGGTGGCGCACGCTGTTAATCACGTGGTCGTACTCGAAATACACGCTGAAGGTGCGGTAGTCCCAGCGGGTGATCGGCGGTTGGCCAACGCTGGGGTGTTCCTCATCGGCCAGACCGAAGCGCTCCAGCACCGATTGCCGGGATTCGCCCATGCGGGGTAGCCCGCTGATTTCGTCGCCTTGTTGACCGATGGGGATTTGCAAGGTTTCTGCACTGGCGCCAAGCGGCAGCAATAACATGAGCATCAATAAACAGCGTGACATGGCGGGTCTCATCGTCAGGGGAGCGGTTGTTCCTGTTCGCGCGCCAGGCGACGTTCCAAGGCCTGGCGCTGCAGGATATGCCGGGCCAGCAATTGGCGCTGGGCATCGGTCAAGGCTTCGAATTCGGCGCCGATCTCGAACTGACCGTTACTTTGCTGCTGACAGTGCACGACTTTAGCGCGCAGCAGCAAGCCCAGGGCTTGGGGCATCAGCACCATTTTCAAGGCCAAATGGCTGGCGGGAGGCACGGCTTGCGCATTGTTGAAGCTCACGCCGCCTTCGGACAGGCTGACCTGCCGGGGCGGGCCGATATCGCGCAACAGGCTTTGCGCAACCGCCTGGCCGAGCAGGTCGATACGCTTGTTCATGGTCTTCAGGTAATTGGCCAGGGTGCGATCGCGCTCGCTGATATGGCGCAGCAGATGCTGCGATTCGAAGTCCATCAGGTGCAGCTCGCTGAGCAAGTTGAACAATGGCGAGCTGTCGTGAAGCTCGTCACTGGCTAATGCTTGCGCGCCGGAGAGCAGGGTGAAATCCAGTGCGATCGTATCGTCGATACGATAGTATTCGCGGCGATCATCTTCATCTTGAGTCGACATGGCGAACCCATGGCAGCAGTGGTGATCTGAGTGTAAAGCCGCTGGCCAGGCCTCGCCACAAGGACGTTTCCCTTTCCTTCGAAAGCCCCTACATGTTCAGACCTCTATTCGTATTTGTCGGTACGCGTTATACCCGTGCCAAACGCCGCAATCATTTCGTTTCATTTATTTCCCTGACTTCGATGCTCGGGCTGGCGCTAGGCGTGCTGGTGATGATTCTGGTGTTGTCGGTGATGAACGGCTTCGACCGGGAAATGCGCACCCGCGTGCTCGGCATGGTGCCGCACGCCACCGTCGAGAGCGCGACGCCGATCGACGACTGGCGCAGCCTGGGCGAGCGCGTGCTGAAAAACCCCCAGGTGACGGCCGTCGCCCCCTTCAGCCAGATGCAAGGCCTGCTCACCCATGAGGGCAAAGTGCAGAAGGTGCTGATCAATGCGGTGAATCCGCAGGAAGAAGCCAAGGTTTCGAATATCGGCGGCTTCTTCGTGCAAGGGCGTTTGGAAGATCTGCAGGCCGGCGACTTCGGTATCGTCATCGGCGACAAGGCGGCGGAGAAACTGGGCGTCGGTATGGGCGACAAAATCACCTTCGTGGCACCGGAGGTCACGGTGACGCCTGCCGGCATGTTTCCGCGGCTCAAGCGCTTCACCGTGGTTGGCATCTTTCATGTCGGCGTCGGCGAAGTCGATGGCTTTATCGCCATGACCCATCTCCAGGACCTGGCGCGCTTGCGGCGCTGGCAGGGCGATCAGGTGCAAGGATTGCGCTTGAAGTTCGCCGATCTGTTCCAGGCGCCGCGGGTTGCCTGGGAGCTGGCGCAAACCCTGGGCGATCGCGATTACTACGCCCGCGACTGGACGCGCAGCCACGGCAATCTCTACCAGGCGATCCGCATGGAGAAAGCCATGATCGGCCTGTTGTTGCTGCTGATCGTCGCGGTGGCCGCATTCAATATCATTTCCACCCTGGTAATGGTGGTAACCGACAAGAAGGGCGATATCGCCATTCTGCGCACCCTGGGCGCGACGCCGCGGCAGATCATGGCGATCTTCATGGTGCAGGGCACCATCATCGGCGTATTCGGCACCGCCATCGGCGCGGCGCTGGGTATTCTGGCGGCCTTGAATATCAGCGCCGGTATCGAATCGCTGGAGTCCGCGCTGGGGTTCAAATTCCTCGATTCCAATGTTTACTTCATCGACTACATCCCCTCGCAGTTGATGCTGCAGGACGTGCTGCTGGTCTGCGGTGCGGCTTTGCTTCTCAGTTTTCTCGCCACCCTTTATCCGGCCTGGCGCGCGGCGCGTACCCAGCCCGCGGAGGCTCTGCGTTATGAGTGATCAGGTTATGCAAGATCGTGCGGTTTTGAGTTGTCGCAACCTCGGCAAAAGTTACGACGAGGGCCCGCAGTCGGTGGTGGTGCTGGAGGATCTGCAACTCGAGTTGCATCCCGGCGAGCGCGTGGCGATCGTCGGCAGCTCCGGTTCGGGCAAGAGCACCTTGCTCAATATGCTCGGCGGTTTGGATACGCCCAGCACCGGCAGCGTCTGGCTGGCGGGTGAGGAGCTGTCGGCGTTGAACGAGAAGGAGCGTGGCTTGCTGCGCAACCGCTCGTTGGGATTCGTCTATCAGTTCCATCATTTGCTCCCCGAGTTCACCGCCCTGGAAAACGTCTGCATGCCGCTGCTGATCGGCCGTACTGCGATCGCCGAGGCGCGCGAGCGGGCCACGGCATTGCTCGAGCGGGTCGGGCTCGGACACCGCCTGACACATAAACCGGCGGAGTTGTCCGGCGGCGAGCGGCAGCGGGTGGCCATCGCCCGCGCCCTGGTCAATCGGCCGGGGCTGGTATTGCTCGACGAACCGACCGGCAACCTCGATCACCATACCGCGCAAGGTATTCAGGACTTGATGAAGGAACTCAGCAGCGCCTCGCAAACGGCGTTCCTGGTGGTGACCCACGATATGGAACTGGCCCAGCAGATGGACCGTATCCTGCGTCTGGAAGACGGCAAGTTGGTGGCGATCTGATGTTCCGCCCGCTGAGTGTCTTTATCGGTATGCGCTACACCCGAGCCAAGCGGCGCAACCACTTCATCTCGTTCATCTCGCTGACCTCGATGATCGGCCTGGCCCTCGGTGTGCTGGCGATGATCGTGGTGTTGTCGGTGATGAACGGTTTCCAGCAGGAAATGAGCACGCGCATCCTCGGCACCGTGCCCCATGCCAGCATCGCCGGCGCGCAACCGCTGGATGATTGGCGGGCGGTGGCCGAAAAAGCGCAGGAAAACCCGCAGGTCGTGGCGGCCGCCCCCTTTGCCGAGTTGGAGGGTATGTTGTCGTTCCGCGGGGCGATGCAGCCGATCCAGTTGCAGGGTATCGACCCCGAGCAGGAATCCAAGGTTTCGATCATCCCCGAGCACATGCAGCAAGGGCGTTTGTCCGACCTGCAACCGGGTGAATTCGGTGTGGTGATCGGTGAAATCACCGCGCGGCGTTTCCAGTTGAAGATTGGCGATAAGCTGGCGTTGATTGTTCCCGAGGTCAGCTCGGTGCCGGGCGGCATCACGCCGCGCATGCAGCGGCTGAATGTGGTCGGGATATTCAAGGTCGGCGCCGAGCTGGACAGCTCCTTGGCGTTGATCCATGTCGCCGATGCCGCGCATATCCAGCGTTTACAACCGGGCCAGGTGTCCGCGGTGCGCTTGAAGCTTCAGGACCTCTATCAGGCACCACAGGTCGCAACTGAGGTCGCTGGCGCATTGGGGGCGGGCTACAAGGCCAGCGACTGGACGCTGACCCAGGGCAGCCTGTTCAGCGCGATGAAAATGGAAAAGACCATGATCGGTCTGCTACTGCTGCTGATAGTGGCGGTGGCGGCATTCAATATCATCGCCACCCTGATCATGGTCGTCGCCGACAAAGGCGCGGATATCGCCATCCTGCGCACCCTCGGCGCGACGCCACGGCAGATCATGGGGATTTTCATGGTGCAGGGCACGGTGATCGGCTCGATCGGAACGCTGATAGGCGCGGTGCTGGGGATTCTCGCGGCCCTGAATGTCAGCCAGTTGGTCGCTTGGGTCGAGCGTCTGAGCGGTCAGCAGGTGTTGAGCTCGGATGTCTACTTCATCAGCAACCTGCCGTCGCAGTTGCAGCTCGCCGATGTCGCTCTGATTTGCGGCGCTGCCTTCAGCCTGAGCTTTCTGGCGACCCTCTATCCATCCTGGCGGGCGGCGCGTATCCAGCCGGCCGAGGCCTTGCGCTACGAGTGAGGAAAACGAAAAAGCCGTTACGCGAGTAACGGCTTTTTTGTTTTAGAGCTGACTGCCACGTTGTCTACGCTTCTCCTGGCGCTTGCGCCAACTGCGCCGCACCCACCAGTGCCAGTAGGTATTGGTCGCCACATAGCCGAGCCCGGCAAATAGCAGGCCTAGAACGAAAGAGCCGAGGTACAGGGATTGCCAATGGGTTTGTAAAACGTGGCCGATCCATCCCAGGGTAATGCTGTCGGGCATGCGTAGAGGCGGAGTGCCGGTCATCCAAGCGCCGAATTTATAGCTGCAATAGAACACCGGGGGCATGGTGATCGGGTTGGTCAGCCAGACCAGGCCAACCGAGATCGGCAGATTGGCCCGGGCCGGAATCGCAACGAAGGCGGCCGCTACCATTTGCAGCGGCATGGGAATCATCGCCCAGAACAGGCCGATGGCCATGGCTCTGGAGACGGAGTGGCGGTTAAGGTGCCAAAGATTGGGGTCGTGAATCAACGCGCCAAGAAAGCGCAAGGACTTGCTGCCCTTGATACTTTCTGGAGTGGGCATGTAGCGTTTGAAGAAACGACGCGGCATGAAAGGGCTCTGGCAACTTAAAAAGCACCGACATTATGCACCGGTTACTGGCAGTCTGCTTTCTCTGTTTGTGACAGCAGATGAGTAAGCGGCAAATTATAGAGTTGATCTTCAAGGGATTGTTGACGTTCGTCGCGATGTAACTGCAAGGCCCCATGGGGCAGGAGTCTATCGATGCGCACAGGGATGTTTGCGCTGGTTGCGGGCTTGCTGGTGTTGCGCTGGCTACCCGCTTTGCCGCCATTCTGGTTGTTATGCCTGCTACCGATTATCGGCCTGATGCTGCTGCCGTTTCGCAGTTATCCCATGGCATTGTTTCTATTCGGTTTCAGTTGGGCCTGTATTTCGGCACAGGCGGCGCTGGACGATCGCCTGGCCGCTGATCTGGATGGGCGGACTTTATGGCTGCAAGGCCAGGTAGTCGGTTTGCCGGAGGCGCGCGGCGGTGTGGTGCGTTTCGAGTTGTTGAACCCGCAGTCGCGTCGTGCCGATTTGCCGGCTCGATTGCGTTTGGCCTGGTACGCCGGGCCTGAGTTACGCGCCGGCGAAACCTGGCGCCTGGCGGTGCGTTTGAAGCGGCCCCATGGCATGGTCAATCCGCAGTCCTTCGACTACGAGGCCTGGCTGCTGGCGCAGCGCATCGGCGCCACCGGCACGGTGAAAAGCGGCGAGCGGGTGGCCGCTGCCGGCGGTCCGAATGCCTGGCGCGACAGTCTTCGTCAGCGCCTGTTGCAGGTCGATGCGCATGGCCGCGAAGGTGCCTTGACCGCCCTGGTGCTGGGCGATGGTTCGGGTTTGTCGACGGCCGATTGGCGCTTGCTGCAAGACACCGGCACCGTGCATCTGATGGTGATCTCTGGTCAGCACATCGGCCTGCTCGCCGCCTTGTTGTATGGCTTGGTAGCCGCGCTGGCGCGCCTGGGTTGGTGGCCGCGACGCTGGCCTTGGCTACCGTGGGCATGCGCGTGCGCCTTTGCCGGCGCCCTGGCCTATGGTTGGCTGGCGGGTTTCGAGGTGCCGGTGCAGCGCGCCTGCGTGATGGTCGGCCTGGTATTGCTGTGGCGCTGGCGCTTTCGTCATCTCGGCGTCTGGCTGCCGTTTCTGATCGCCTTGCTCGCGGTGCTGTTGTTGGAGCCCTTGGCCAGTTTGCAGGCGGGGTTCTGGCTGTCCTTCGGGGCGGTGGCCTGGTTGATCCTGATTTTCAGCGGCCGCCTTGGCGCCTGGTCATGGTGGCGCACCCTCGGGCGGGCGCAGTGGGCCATGGCGCTGGGCCTGTTGCCGCTGTTATTGGCCTTGGGCTTGCCGGTTAGCGCCAGTGCGCCTTTGGCCAACCTGTTCGCGGTGCCCTGGGTCGGCCTGGTGGTCGTGCCCTTGGCGCTGCTCGGCACCCTGATGCTGCCGGTACCTTGGCTGGGGGAGGGATTGTTATGGGCGGCCGGCGGTTTGCTCGATCTGTTGTTCGTACTGCTGGGGCAGATGGCGGCCTGGGTGCCGGCGTGGCTGCCGACTGCCTTGCCGTTCTGGTCTTGGTCGTTGATCGCGTGTGGGGTGTTGCTGCTGTTGCTGCCCACAGGCGTGCCGTTGCGCGGTTTGGGCTGGCTGCTATTGCTGCCGATATTCTTCAGTCCGACCCCACGCCCGGTTCCCGGTCAGGCCGAGGTGTGGATGCTGGATGTCGGTCAGGGTTCGGCATTGCTGCTGCGCACCCATGGGCACGACCTGCTGTATGACGCCGGCGCGCGTTTCGGCGATTTTGATATGGGCGAGCGGGTGGTGTTGCCATCCTTGCGTGCGCTGGGTGTCGATAAGCTCGACCTGATGCTGATCAGCCATGCCGACAACGATCACGCGGGAGGTGCTGTGGCCGTGGCCCGCGGCATGTCGGTAGGGCGGGTGCTCAGCGGCGAAGCCGATGCGTTGCCCACCGCCTTGCAGGCTTCCTCCTGCGAGGCGGGACAGAGCTGGCAATGGGACGGTGTGCGCTTCACCACCTGGCGTTGGGCCCAGGCCGCCGATGGCAATCAGGCATCCTGCGTGTTGCTGGCCGAAGCCAATGGCGAGCGCCTGCTGCTCACCGGCGATATCGACAGCTCCGCCGAGCGCGCCCTGCTCGAAAGCGCGTTCAATGTGCGTGCCGATTGGTTGCTGGTGCCTCATCACGGTAGCCGCAGTTCGTCTTCGCCTGCATTCGTGCAGGCGGCGGCGCCAGGCGCCGCCTTGCTGTCGCGGGGACACCTGAACAGTTTCGGTCATCCCCATGCCGAGGTGGTCGAGCGTTATGCCGCGTTGCCCGCACGCCTTTACGACAGCGTCGAGCAGGGGGCGGTACGCATTCAACTGGGTGCCTACGAGGTTGCTCGAGGTTTGCGGGGGCAGTCGCGCTTTTGGCGAGAAAAATGAGAACGGCGGCGGTCGGCGAGGCCGCGACCCTATGCTAGAGTGACGCCACTTTTCAGAGGGGATCTGCCACCGTGTGGGAACTGGTCAAAGCAGGCGGCTGGATGATGCTGCCAATCATTTTGTGTTCGATCGCAGCGGCCGGCATCGTTGCCGAACGTCTGTGGACCCTGCGGCCCAGTCGGGTCACTCCAGCCAATCTGCTCGGTCAGGTGTGGCGCTGGATCAAGGATAAAAAGCTCAATAACCAAAAACTCAAAGAGCTGCGCGCCAATTCGCCGTTGGGGCAAATTCTGGCCGCCGGCCTGGCAAACTCCAAGCATGGTCGCGAGATCATGAAAGAGTGCATCGAGGAAGCCGCGGCTCGGGTCGTGCATGAACTCGAGCGCTACCTCAATGCCTTGGGTACCATCGCCGGCATCGCGCCGCTGCTCGGCCTGCTGGGCACCGTGCTGGGCATGATCGAGATTTTCAGCTCATTCATGGGCTCGGGTATGGCCAATGCGCCGGTACTCGCCGGCGGTATCGCCAAGGCGCTGATCACCACCGCCGCGGGCTTGATGGTGGCGATTCCCGCGCTGTTCTTCCATCGCTACTTGCAGCGGCGCGTCGACGAGTTGGTGGTCGGCATGGAGCAGGAGGCGATCAAACTGGTGGAAGTGGTACAGGGCGATCGCGACGTCGATCTGGCTGAGGACAAGGCGTGAAGTTTCGGCGTAAACCGCGGGAAAACGTCGAGATCAACCTGGCCTCGTTGATCGACGTGGTGTTTATCCTGCTGCTGTTTTTCGTGGTCACCACGACCTTCACCCGCGAGACCCAGCTCAAGGTCGACCTGCCGGAAGCCGCCACAGGCGCGCCGCCGGAGCAGACCGAGCTGAAGCAACTCGAGGTGCTGATCGATGCCCAGGGCGGTTACGCGTTGAACGGCCAGGCGTTGTTGAAGAGCGACTTGGCCGCTCTGATGGCGGCATTGCAGAAGGAATCCGCGGGCGATAACAGCCTGCCGCTGATTATCAGCGCCGATGCGAAAACCCCTCACCAGGCGGTGATCACGGCCATGGACGCAGCGGGCAAGCTGGGCTTCGCCCATTTGCGCATCACCACGGTCGAGGCGCAGGCGACGCCTTGAAGGCTTCGGGTTTATGAGCCTGAGCGAACGCTTGACGGCTGCCTGGTACGCCGGGCATCCGGCGCTCGCGGCGTTGCGGCCGCTGGAGTGGCTTTACCGCAGCGTCGTGCGGCGCAAGCGCGAGCGCTTTCTGGCCGGCGAAGGCACGATCTACCGTGCGCCTGTCCCGGTCGTGGTGGTGGGCAATATCACCGTCGGTGGCACCGGCAAAACCCCGCTGATTCTTTGGCTGATCGAGCATTGCCGGAGCCGCGGTTTGCGGGTCGGTGTGGTCAGCCGTGGTTACGGCGCCAAACCGCCGCATTTGCCTTGGCGGGTGCGCGCCGACCAAGCTGCCAGCATCGCTGGCGACGAGCCTTTATTGATCGTCCAGCGCAGTGGCGTCCCCTTGATGATCGACCCCGAGCGCAGTCGCGCGGTGGCGGCCTTGTTGGTCGAGGAACCCCTGGATCTGATTCTCAGCGACGACGGCCTGCAGCACTACCGCATGGCGCGCGATCTGGAGCTGGTGCTGATCGACGCGGCGCGTGGCTTGGGCAACCGCCGTTGTCTGCCGGCCGGCCCCTTGCGCGAGCCGGTCGAGCGCTTGCACAGCGTCGATGCCTTGCTGCATAACGGCGCGGCCAATGACCCCGTCGGCGCCTATGGCTTCACCTTGCAGCCGCGGGCGCTGGTCAACCTGCGCAGTGGCGAACGGCTTCCGTTGAGCCATTTTGCGCCCGGTCAAGCCCTGCATGCCGTCGCCGGTATCGGCAACCCGCAGCGTTTCTTCACGACCCTCGAACGGCTACACTGGCGGCCTGTCGCGCATGCTTTTGCCGACCATGCGCAGTTCGACGCAGCGCTGCTGAATTTCAGCCCAGCATTGCCGTTGGTGATGACGGAGAAGGATGCGGTCAAATGCCGTGCTTTCGCCGCCGAAGACTGGTGGTACCTGGCGGTGGATGCCGAGCCTTCGGCGGCCTTCATCGCCTGGTTCGATGGGCAATTGCAGCATTTGCTACCGCGTCCCTAACAGCCTGCTAAGCGTCCTACCGTCAGACGCCGTTCAATCAAGGATTTCCCATGGACCCGAAACTACTCGATATCTTGGCCTGCCCGCTGTGCAAGGGCCCGCTGAAACTGGCCGCCGATAAAAGCGAGCTGATCTGCAAAGCGGACGGCTTGGCGTTCCCCGTGCGCGATGGCATCCCGGTGATGCTTGAAACCGAAGCCCGTACCCTGAATGTCGACGAGCGCCTGGATAAATAAATGAGCACTGTTTTTACCGTTGTGATCCCAGCGCGTTACGCCTCCAGCCGTTTGCCGGGTAAGCCGTTGCAGGATATCGCCGGCAAACCCATGGTCCAGCATGTTTGGGAGCAGGCTTGCAAAAGCAGTGCGCAGCGCGTGGTGGTGGCGACCGATGATGTGCGCATCGTCGAGGTCTGCCGCGGCTTTGGCGCCGAGGTGCTGTTGACCCGCGTCGAGCACAACTCCGGCACCGACCGCTTGGCTGAGGTGGCGGCGGCCTTGGGGCTGGCGGCCGATGCCATCGTGGTCAACGTGCAGGGCGATGAGCCTTTGATCCCGCCGGCGATCATCGATCAGGTGGCTGCCAATCTCGCCGCCAATCCGCAGGCGGCCATTGCTACCTTGGCCGAACCCATCGAAGACGCCGCGACGTTGTTCAATCCGAATGTGGTCAAGGTGGTCAGCGACTTGCACGGTCTGGCGCTGACCTTCAGTCGTGCGCCGCTGCCCTGGGCGCGCGATGCCTTCGCCGTCGACCGAGAGCAGTTGCCGGCCAATGTGCCTTACCGCCGGCATATCGGTATCTATGCCTACCGCGCGCAGTTCCTGCACGACTTCGTCGCCTGGGGACCTTGCTGGCTGGAGGACGGCGAGTGCCTGGAGCAACTGCGCGCGCTCTGGCACGGGGTGCGCATCCATGTTGCCGATGCCTTGCAGGCACCGCCTGCCGGGGTCGACACGCAAGACGACCTCGATCGCGTCCGTCGCCTGCTGGGGGCTTGATGCGCGTCCTGTTCGTTTGCCTGGGTAATATTTGCCGTTCGCCGACGGCCGAGGCGGTGCTGCGCCATAAGTTGCGCGAAGCCGGACTGGAGGGGCGCATCGAAGTCGACTCCGCGGGTACCGGCGACTGGCATATCGGTAAAGCTCCAGATGCTCGCACGCTGAGTGCGGCGAGACGGCGTGGTTATGACCTTTCCGCACTACGCGGACGACAGGTCGCGGTCGACGACTTCGCGCGCTTCGATCTGATTCTGGCCATGGATAGCAGCAATTTGAGCCACCTGCAGCGCTTGCGCCCCGGCGCGGCCGTCGCCGAGCTGGATCTGTTTCTGCGCCGCTATCAAGCGCCCCTCGATGATGTGCCGGACCCCTATTACGGTGGCGAGGAGGGTTTCGAGCAGGTGTTGGACCTGGTCGAGCAGGCCAGTGACGCCCTGATCCTCGAACTCAAGGGGCGCTTATGAGCCTGCAGGTCGAGTCGAATGTCTCGCTGAAACCCCACAACAGCTTTGGCCTGGCGGTGTCGGCGCGCTGGTTCGCTGAAGCCCACGAAGACTCGGATGTATTGCAGGCGCTGGCCTATGCGGGCGAACGGCAACTGCCGTTGCAGGTGCTCGGCGGTGGCAGCAATCTGCTGTTGACCGGCGATGTCGAGGCGCTGGTGCTGCGGATGGCCAGTCGCGGTATCCGCGTCTTGCAGGATGATGGCGAGCGCGTGCTGGTCGAAGCGGAGGCGGGCGAGCCCTGGCATCCCTTTGTGCTCTGGACGTTGCAGCAGGGTTTCGCCGGCCTGGAAAACCTCAGCCTGATCCCCGGTACCGTCGGGGCCGCGCCGATGCAGAACATCGGCGCTTACGGCGTCGAACTCAAAGACCTGTTCGCCGGTTTGACCGCCCTGGATCGCCGCAGTGGCGAGTTGCGTGAGTTCAGTTTGGCGGAATGCAACTTCGCCTACCGCGACAGTCTGTTCAAGCGTGAGGCCGGGCGTTGGTTGATTCTGCGTGTGCGCTTCGCTTTGAGCCGCTCGATGGCGCTGCATCTGGACTATGGCCCGGTGCGCCAGCGCTTGGCGGAGCAGGGCATAATGGAGCCGGCGGCGATGGATGTGAGTCGCGCCATTTGCGCGATTCGCAGTGAAAAGCTGCCTGATCCGGCGCAGTTGGGCAATGCCGGCAGCTTTTTCAAGAATCCTCTGGTGTCGGCCGAGCAGGCCGAGCAGCTGCGCGTCGAATATAGCGACCTGGTGGCTTACCCGCAGGCTGATGGGCGGGTCAAACTGGCGGCCGGCTGGTTGATCGAGCGGGCCGGTTGGAAGGGGTTTCGTGACGGTGACGCCGGTGTGCATCGACTACAGGCCCTGGTGTTGGTCAACTATGGCCAAGCGACGGGGTTGCAGTTGTTGGCGCTGGCGCAGCGTATCCAGGCGGATATCGCCCAACGCTTCGCAGTCGAGCTGGAGATGGAACCAAACCTGCTGTAAGCCGGATTTGGTTTTAGCCGGAAAGCAAAAGGGGATGCCGAAGCATCCCCTTTTTTATTGCCTGCGCAGCATCAGATGTGCGACTTGACTGCTTCGTCGTTGCGCTGCTCTTCGCTTTCGCGATCGGTCTCGGCTTCTGTCTCGGCCGCTGGCGCAGGGCTCTCCGCTTCAGGGCTTTCTGCCGCAGCGCTTTCCGGTACAACTGGTTGCGCTTCTGCTTCCGCTTCCGGTTTAGGCGCTTCGGCTTCGGCTTCGTCGCTGGCCTGGACGGGTGCGGTAGGCTCTGCGGCTACTTGAGCCTCAACAACCTCGGGGCTTGGCGCGGGTGCCTCGGCTTGCTCTGCAGCTTCCGCTGCTTCACGGGCCAGGCGTTCGGCTTCACGCTGACGGCGACGCACTTCACGCGGATCGTTGGGTGCGCGGCCGGTGCTGGTCGCAGCAGGCGCTTGTGGCGCCGGCGCAGCCGGTGCCTCGATCACTGGCTCGGCAACCACAGCGACTGGCTCGACAGCGGCAACCACTTCAGATTGTTGCTCCTGAATGGCTGGCTGTTCGGCAACGATTGATGCCGCCTCGCTCGCTACGGGCATTTCGGCTTCGATGGCGACCTGAGTCTCGGTAGCCTCGGCGACCGGTTCGCTGACCGGTTCGGCTTGCGGCGACTCTTCAGCAGCCTGCGGTGCTTCGCTCTTCTGCTCGGTAGATGCGACTTCGGCAACGGCTTCGCCGGCTGCCACTGCTGCGCTGGCGGCGACAACAGCTGCGGTGGCGGTGTCGGTGCTCTCTTCGCTGCCTTCTTCGCTACCTTCGATCAGGTTGCCGTTGGCATCGCGTTGGCGCTCGCGGCGATTGCTGCGACGACGCTGGCCGCGGGAGCGGCGGCGAGGACGGTCGCCGTTCTCGTTGCCTTCCTGCTCGTCGTCTTGCTGTTCCGCGTTGTTCAGCGCTTCTTCATCGACTACCGCTTCGCTGCGCGGTTGGCGCTCTTCGCGTGGCGGACGTGGCTGACGCGGCTCGCGCTGCGGGCGCTCGGCACGCACTTCTTCGCTGCTCGGGCTCGTCTCGGCGGCTGCCGGGGTTGCATCCAGTGGCTCGCGCAGTTCGCGAGGCTGACGCTCTTCACGCGGTTTGCGTTCGCGCGGCTGGCGCTCCTCGCGGGGCGGACGGGACTGGCGCACTTCCTGTGGCTCGCGCACCTCGACCGCTTCGCGTGGGCTGCGTTCTTCGCGCGGGGCGCGTTCTTCACGTGGAGCGCGTTCGGCGCGTGCTTGACGCTCCTCACGTGGTGCACGTTCTTCACGCGGCGCACGCTCTTCGCGCGGTTTGCGTTCTTCGTCGCGACGGCCACCACGGCTGCGGTTCTGCTGGCGACCATTACGGCGCTCGTCGCTACGCGGTTTGCGCTCGCTGGACTTTTTCTCGACGGCCTGCGGCTTTTCTTCTTCCTTGCCGGCAAACAGGCTTACCAAAGACTTCACCAAACCCCTGAACAGGCTTGGTTCGATGGTTGCCGGTGCCTCGTCGACGGGCGCGCTCGGAGTTGGCGCTGCACGCTGCGGCGCGGCTTTGATCGCGGCTTCCTGGCGAACCAGGGTGCGGGTGGCGGCTGCAGGCTGCGCTTCTTCCACTTCGATGGCGGCCATTTCATAGCTGGACAGGCCGGATTGTGCTTCCGGGCTGTCGTCACGGATACGTTGCACTTCGAAGTGCGGCGTTTCCAGGTGATCGTTCGGCAGGATGACGATGCGTGCGCGGCTGCGCAGTTCGATCTTGGTGATCGAGTTGCGCTTTTCGTTGAGCAGGAAAGCGGCGACCGGAATCGGCACCTGGGCGCGGACTTCGGCGGTGCGGTCTTTCAGGGCTTCTTCTTCGATCAGGCGCAGAATCGCCAGCGACAAGGATTCGACGTCGCGGATGATGCCTTGACCGTTGCAGCGCGGGCAGACGATGCCGCTGCTTTCGCCGAGGGATGGACGCAGGCGCTGACGGGACATTTCCAGCAGGCCGAAGCGCGAGATGCGGCCGACTTGGACGCGGGCGCGGTCGGCTTCCAGGCTTTCGCGGACTTTTTCTTCCACGGCGCGCTGGTTCTTGGCCGGGGTCATGTCGATGAAGTCGATGACGATCAGGCCGCCGATGTCACGCAGGCGCAGCTGGCGGGCGATTTCTTCGGCCGCTTCCAGGTTGGTCTGCAGCGCGGTTTCTTCGATGTCGCTGCCTTTGGTTGCGCGAGCCGAGTTGATGTCGATGGACACCAGGGCTTCGGTCGGGTCGATGACGATGGAGCCGCCGGACGGCAGCTTCACTTCGCGCTGGAAGGCGGTTTCGATCTGGCTTTCGATCTGGAAGCGATTGAACAGCGGCACGCTGTCTTCATACAGCTTGATCTTGCTGGCGTACTGCGGCATCACCTGGCGGATGAAGCTCAGGGCTTCTTCCTGGGCTTCGACGCTATCGACCAGCACTTCGCCGATGTCCTGGCGCAGGTAGTCGCGGATGGCGCGGATGATCACGTTGCTTTCCTGGTAAATCAGGAAAGGTGCTGCGCGATCGAGCGAGGCTTCTTTGATCGCGGTCCAGAGTTGCAGCAGGTAATCGAGGTCCCACTGCATTTCTTCACTGGAGCGGCCGAGGCCGGCGGTGCGCACGATCAGACCCATGTCGCTCGGGGCGACCAGGCCGTTCAACGCTTCGCGCAATTCGTTGCGCTCTTCGCCTTCGATGCGACGGGAAATGCCACCGGCGCGCGGGTTGTTCGGCATCAGGACCAGATAGCGGCCGGCCAGGCTGATAAAGGTGGTGAGGGCGGCGCCTTTGTTGCCGCGCTCTTCTTTTTCGACCTGAACGATGACTTCCTGGCCTTCCTTGAGCACGTCCTTGATGTTGACGCGGCCTTCGGGGGCTTTGCTGAAGTATTCGCGGGAAATTTCTTTGAGAGGCAGGAAGCCGTGGCGCTCGGAACCGAAATCGACGAAGGCGGCTTCGAGGCTGGGTTCAACGCGGGTGATGCGGCCTTTATAGATGTTGGCCTTTTTCTGCTCGCGAGCGCCCGATTCTATGTCCAGGTCGTACAGGCGTTGGCCATCGACCAGGGCAACACGCAACTCTTCGGGTTGAGTGGCGTTAATCAGCATTCTTTTCATGTAGTACCGTCGGTTTCCGGTGCTGCTGGAAGCGGCGTTCGGTACACACGACTCTCAGGGTCGGTGTCAGGCGCGTCAGAAACGGTCGTAAAGCGTTCCATTGTCTAGCGGCAGTCAGCCAGTTGGGCTGGGCCGCGACGGACGTCTCCTGCTCGCTGTTTTGACAGAAAGCATTAAGTCAGGAGGAGGAATCAGCTGTTGGTAGCGGACGAGATAAAGCGTCTGGTTTAAAGCTACGCAGACCAACAGTTGTACATCTCCACCCTACACGTATCGCTGAAAATCGGGTGCCGCACGCTGAATCCGTAGCGGGTTGGCAATTACCGCAATCATCCAAAGGGGATGGTTGCGCATCATGGCTTAAAGGCTTTATTTCCGAGTGCTTCGAGCGGCCTTCGCGGCTGTCTATCTCTGAAGAACCCGTCGGATGGCCCTACGTCCTAAATGGGTTGCGTCGGCTGGGGATGGCAGTTTTGGCGATCATCCGCAAACCGGACCGCTTTTGGCGGCGTTCGCGACTATAGCAGCAATGATTAAGTGCTTCAATTCCATAAAAAATTGTTATGATTGCGCGATGACGACTCCTACCCCTACAACCTCTGGCGTTCAGCTACTTGAGGTTGTGCCGGAACTTGCCGGCCAACGCATCGATAATTTTCTCCGCACTCAATTGAAGGGCGTGCCCAAGACATTGATTTACCGCATTTTGCGTAAAGGCGAAGTGCGGGTGAATAAAGGTCGGATCAAGCCCGAGTACAAACTGCAGGCCGGCGATATCGTGCGTGTGCCGCCCCTGCGTTTAGCCGAGCGCGACGAGCCCGAACCTCTTGCTCAGGGGCTGCTGCGGCGGCTCGAAGAAGCCATTGTCTATGAAGACAAAGCCTTGATCGTGCTGAACAAGCCTGCCGGCATCGCCGTGCATGGCGGCAGTGGTTTGAATTACGGGGTGATCGAGGCGTTTCGGCAGCTTCGCCCTGATGCCAAGGATTTGGAGTTGGTGCATCGCCTGGATCGCGATACCTCAGGGCTGTTGATGATCGCCAAGAAGCGCAGCATGTTGCGCCATCTGCACGAGGCGCTACGCGGCGATGGTGTGGATAAGCGTTATATGGCGTTGGTGCGAGGTCACTGGGTGACGGCCAAAAAGCAGGTCAATGCGCCTTTGCTCAAAAGCAATCTGCGCTCCGGCGAGCGCATGGTCGAGGTCAACCCTGAAGGCAAGGAGGCGTTGACTGTGTTCCGCGTGCTGCGCCGCTTCGGTGAGTTCGCCACATTGATCGAGGCCAAGCCGGTCACAGGCCGCACCCACCAGATACGTGTGCATGCTCAATATGCTGGGCACTGCATCGCCGGGGACAGTAAATACGGCGACGATGACTTCACCCGCGAGATTCGCGAGTTGGGTGGCAAACGCTTATTTCTGCATGCTTATGAATTGATCGTGCCGCTGCCCGAAGGCGGCGAGTTGAAGCTGTCGGCGCCGGTGGATGAGATGTGGGCGCGCACCCTGGAGCGACTCGGTGCCTGACTACCAACTGCTGATTTTCGATTGGGATGGCACTTTGGTCGACTCGATCGGGCGTATCGTCGAGTCGATGCACCGTGCTGCCGATGCCTGTGGGTTGCGGCGATGCAGCGACGCTCAAGTCAAAGGCATTATCGGGTTGGGGTTGCCGGAAGCCATTGTCAGTCTTTATCCGGAACTCGTCGATCCGCGGCTTATCGAACGCTTTCGTCTTCGCTACAGCGAACATTATTTGATGCTCGAGGCCGAGCCCTCGGCGTTGTTTGCCGGTGTCGCCGAAAGTTTGGAAGTATTTCGAGCGATGGGGTATCGGCTGGCGGTGGCAACGGGTAAGACTCGCCATGGCCTGCAGCGGGTGCTGGAGGGGCGTGGTTGGTCGGATTATTTCGATGTCACACGCTGCGCGGATGAAACCGCGAGCAAGCCGGATCCACTGATGTTGCAAGAGATACTCGCGCATTGCGGTGTTTCGCCGCGGCGCGCGCTGATGGTAGGGGATTCTTCTTTTGACCTGTTGATGGCCAAGCGGGCGGGTATCGACAGCGTCGCGGTCGGCTATGGCGCGCAGTCCTTGACGGCGCTGAGCGCCCATGAACCGACATTGGCGATCGACTGTTTCACTGAATTACGTGCCTGGCTCGAGCGGCGCGTGGATATGCAACGAATTGGGGTAAGTGCACATGTCGGATGAATGGAAGGCATCGACTGCCGGTGATGCTGATGCAAAGAGCTGGAAGCTGCTCGAGGCGACGCTGCAGGCGGGGATTCGTGAGCAGCGCCGGGCGCGACGTTGGGGAATATTCTTCAAGTTGCTGACCTTTGCCTACCTGTTCGTCGTGCTGGCGCTGTTCGCGCCGATGCTGGATTTGCAGAAAGGGGCTGCGAGCAGCGCCGGACATACTGCGGTGATCGAGGTGCGCGGGATGATCGCCGACAAGGAAGCCGCCAGCGCCGACAACATCGTCAGCAGTTTGCGTGCCGCTTTCAAGGACGAAAAAACCCGTGGCGTGATTTTGCGCATCAATAGCCCTGGCGGCAGTCCGGTGCAGTCGGGTTATATCTATGACGAGATTCGCCGTTTGCGCGCGGAATATCCGGCGATCAAGTTGTATGCGGTGATCAGCGATCTCGGTGCATCGGGGGCCTACTACATTGCCAGCGCGGCGGATGAGATTTACGCCGACAAGGCCAGTCTGGTCGGTTCTATAGGTGTGACGGCGGCTGGTTTTGGTTTTGTCGGAACGATGGAGAAGTTGGGCGTCGATCGTCGCGTCTATACCTCGGGCGAGCACAAGGCGTTTCTGGATCCTTTCCAGCCGCCTAAGGAAGAAGAGGCGCAGTTCTGGAAGTCGGTGCTGGAGACGACCCATCGACAATTTATTCAGAGCGTCAAACAGGGGCGTGGGGATAGGCTGAAATCCGAGGAGCATCCCGAGCTGTTCTCGGGTCTGGTCTGGTCTGGCGAGCAGGCATTGCAGTTGGGCTTGGTCGATGCCCTGGGCAGCACCAGCTATGTGGCGCGTGAAGTCATTGGTGAGAAGGAGTTGGTCGATTTCACCGTTGAGGAAAGCCCTTTGGATCGGTTCACCAAGAAGCTGGGTGCCAGCGTGGCCGAGCATTTGGCCATGTGGATGGGCTTTCAAGGTCCGACGCTGCGTTGATCGTTGTGGTAATACAGGCGAGCCCGGTCAATTGATCGGGCTTGCTGGTTTATGGGATGTCGATACCGGCGCTATGCAGCATGTCCACCAGGCGAATCAGCGGTAGGCCGATCAAGCTGTTGGTGTCGGTACCCTCGGTGCTGCGGAACAGGCTGACGCCCAGGCCCTCGGCTTTGAAGCTACCCGCGCAGTCGTAGGGCTGCTCGGCCTGCAGGTAGCGGGTGATTTGCGCTTCGCTCAGGTCGCGAAAATGCACGGTGAACGGGATGCAGTCGACCTGGCAGTCGCCGCTTTGACTGTCGAGTAGCGCCAGGCCGGTGAGAAAGGTGACGCTTTTGCCGCTGGCGGCCAGCAGTTGTTCACGGGCGCGCTCGAAGGTGTGCGGCTTGCCTAGAACCTGATCGCCGAGTACCGCGACTTGATCCGAGCCGATGATCAGGTGCTGGGGGTGGTTCGGGCTCAGGGCTCTGGCTTTTTGCTCGGCCAGCCGGCGCACCAGTGCTTCGGCGGACTCTCCCATGTGGCGGCTTTCATCTATTGCCGGCGCGCTCCAGGTGAAGGGGAGGCGCAAGCGCTCGAGGAGTTCGCGGCGGTAGGGGGAGCTGGATGCGAGCACCAGGGGCGGCATGGGCTTGTCCTTCTAAGGTCGGCTGGCGATTTTAGCGTTCGCCCATGTGTCTGGACAGGCCGAATTTCCTTTGACAGCGGCGGGGTGCATCCCTAGAATGCGCCGCCTATGTCAAATGCACCGATTCCACCTCACGTTGATCCGCGCAAGTTAGCTGATCGTGGCGCCACCCTTGAAGGTGATCTGCTGCTGGCTGAATTGCCGCGACTCTGCGACCCGCTTGCCGACAGTCAAGGTGAGGTGCGCGCGAAGTTCGTCTTCGAGCGTGACGAGCGCAATGCTGTGGTTATCCATAGCGAGCTCGACGTTGAAGTGAAAATGGTATGCCAGCGTTGTTTGGAGCTGGTTACCCTGCCGATCCATAGCGAATGTGATTACGCGGTGGTGAAGGAAGGGGCGAATACTCAGTCAGTGCCGCAAGGCTATGATGTGTTGGAACTGGGTGAAAGCCCATTGGATCTGCTGGCGTTGGTCGAGGATGAGTTGTTGCTCGCCTTGCCGATTGTCCCGGCTCATGACCCTAAAGATTGCCAGCAACCGGCTGGGCTCGACGAGCCCGAACCGAGCGAGGACGAGGTGACGCGGTCCAACCCGTTCAATGTATTGGCGCAGTTAAAGCGTGACCCAAACGTTTAGGAGTTAATTAGTTATGGCTGTTCAGCAGAACAAAAAATCCCGTTCCGCCCGTGATATGCGCCGTTCGCACGACGCACTGGAAGGCAATGCTCTGTCCGTTGAGAAGAGCACCGGTGAAGTTCACCTGCGTCACCACGTATCGCCGGAAGGTGTTTACCGTGGTCGCAAAGTGATCGATAAGGGCGCCGACGAGTAATCCTTGTCCGCTCCGATCATCGCGATAGATGCAATGGGTGGGGACTTCGGTCCCCACTGCATTGTTCCGGCCAGCATTGCCTGTCTGGCTGAAAGCCCCTCGCTGCACCTGGTCCTCGTCGGCCAAAGATCCCTACTCGAAGAGCTCATTGGTCAGCATGCCGATGTTGATCGCTCGCGTCTGCATATCGAGCATGCGGACGAAGTGATCGCCATGGACGAGCGTCCGGCCCAGGCCTTGCGCGGCAAACCGCAATCGTCGATGCGTGTGGCGCTGGAGTTGCTGCGCGACGGGCGGGTGCAGGCCTGCGTCAGCGCCGGCAATACCGGAGCCCTGATGGCGCTGTCGCGCTATGTCTTGAAAACCCTTCCGGGTATCGATCGCCCGGCGATGGTCAGTGCTATTCCAACCCGAAACGGGTTTTGCCATCTGCTCGATCTGGGCGCCAATGTCGATTGCAGCGCGGAGCACCTTTATCAGTTCGCGGTGATGGGGGCTGTTGCCGCTGAGGTCCTGGGTGTGGCCAACCCGCGGGTGGCGTTGCTCAACGTCGGTACTGAGGAGGTCAAGGGCAATCAGCAGGTAAAACTCGCCGCCAGTTTGTTGCAGCAGGCCGGAAGCCTGAATTATGTGGGTTTTGTTGAGGGCGACGGCTTGTATCGCGGCGAGGCTGATGTAGTGGTCTGCGATGGTTTCGTCGGCAATATCCTGCTCAAGTCCAGTGAGGGGCTGGCCTCGATGATCGCTGCGCGGATCGAGGAGTTGTTCGCTCGAGGGTGGATGGCGCGAGCAGTCGGCTTGCTGGCGTTACCCTTGCTGAAGCGTTTGCGCAACGATCTGGCGCCGGCCCGGCACAACGGTGCGAGTTTTCTCGGTTTGCAGGGGATTGTGATCAAGAGTCACGGGGCGACCGGGGTGGATGGCTTTAAAAATGCCATTGGGCGCGCCGTAGCCGAGGTTGAAAACAACCTGCCGCAGCGTCTTCACGGGCGCCTGGAGGATATGCTGCTTTGATGTGACCGCGCCCGGCGGCTCGTCATCCAACTGTCAGTTTGTTGCGTTTGGCTAATGCCAGGCGTGTATTTTTTCCCCGGCGATAAAACCATTAGGGGCTTATTTTATGTCCGCATCCCTCGCATTTGTCTTTCCTGGCCAAGGTTCGCAATCCCTCGCGATGTTGGCTGAGCACGGCGCTCAGCAGGTGGTCATCGACACCTTTGGCGAAGCTTCCGAGGCGCTTGGTTACGATTTATGGGCATTGACCCAGCAGGGCCCGGAAGAGCAGCTCAATCAAACCGATAAAACCCAGCCGGCGATTCTCGCCGCATCCATTGCCTTGTGGCGTTTATGGTGTGCCGAGGGTGGGGCGCAGCCGGGTTTTCTCGCCGGCCATAGCTTGGGCGAATACTCCGCGCTGGTGGCCGCTGGGAGCCTGTCGTTCGAGCAGGCCGTCCGTCTGGTGGAAGTGCGCGGCCAACTGATGCAGCAGGCCGTGCCGGCCGGGCAGGGCGGTATGGCGGCCATTCTTGGCCTGGACGACGCCGATGTGCTGGCGGCCTGTGCCGAAGCGGCCCAGGGCGACGTGGTCAGCGCGGTGAACTTCAATGCGCCCGGGCAGGTCGTAATCGCCGGTAGCGCCGCTGCGGTGGCGCGTGCCGTCGAAGCGTGCAAAGCGCGCGGCGCCAAGCGTGCCATGCCGTTGCCGGTTAGCGTGCCGTCGCACTGCGATCTGATGCGCCCGGCGGCGGAGCGGTTTGCCGAATCCATTGCCGGGATTGTCTGGCAGGCTCCGCAAATTGCCCTGGTGCAGAATGTCAGTGCATCGGTGGTTACCGATGTGGAGAGCCTGAAAAATAATTTATTGATGCAGTTGTACAGTCCGGTTCGCTGGGTCGAGTCGATGGTTTGCCTGGCCGAGCAGGGCGTCACCGATCTGCTCGAGTGCGGTCCGGGTAAAGTGCTGTCGGGGCTGAACAAGCGCTGTGTTAAAGGTATTACCACCCATAATCTGGAAACCCCGGATGCCTTCGCCGCCGCCCGTGCGGCCCTGGCTGAATAAGGAGAGGTTTTATGAGTCTGCAAGGTAAGGTTGCTCTGGTTACCGGTGCGAGTCGTGGTATCGGTCAGGCCATCGCGCTGGAGTTGGGGCGCCAAGGTGCCGTGGTCATCGGGACGGCAACCACTGCGTCGGGTGCCGAGCGGATTGCTGAAACGCTCAAGGAATACGGTATCGAAGGCGCCGGTTTAGTGCTGGATGTCGGCGACAACGAGTCGGTTGCCACTACGCTCGAGCATATTCAGCAGCATCTCGGTCAGCCGACGATCCTGGTCAATAATGCCGGCATCACCCGCGATAATCTGATGCTGCGCATGAAGGATGACGAGTGGTTCGATGTCATCAATACCAATTTGAACAGCCTTTACCGGCTCTCCAAGGCAGTCTTGCGTGGCATGACCAAGGCGCGCCACGGGCGCATCATCAACATTGGTTCGGTCGTCGGTGCTATGGGCAACGCCGGCCAAGTGAATTATGCTGCCGCCAAGGCCGGGCTGGAAGGTTTCGGTCGTGCGTTAGCGCGTGAAGTCGGTTCGCGGGGTATTACCGTGAACGCCGTTGCGCCAGGTTTTATCGATACAGACATGACCCGCGAATTGCCGGAAGCTCAGCGCGATGCGCTGCTTACGCAGATTCCGTTAGGCCGTTTGGGACAGGCAGAGGAGATCGCGAAAGTGGTCGCCTTCCTGGCTTCCGATGGCGCCGCTTACGTGACAGGGGCTACTATCCCTGTGAATGGCGGTATGTACATGAGCTAAATGTGACGGATGCCTTCAGAAAAATGTCATAGCTGCTGTCTAAAATCCGTTATAAAGCTGCAATAGGTTTATAGACAGTTCGTTGAAGTGTTTCTGGGGGTCCCTGCATTCCGCTTGAAATGCTAAAAAACCTTTCTATACACTGGCCGCAGACCAGCTGCCTGGATTGTTTCAATTAGGAGTGAAAACAAGGTATGAGCACCATCGAAGAACGCGTCAAGAAAATCGTAGCCGAACAACTTGGCGTCAAAGAAGAGGAAGTAACCAACAGCGCTTCCTTCGTCGAAGACCTGGGTGCTGACTCTCTTGACACCGTTGAGCTGGTGATGGCTCTCGAAGAGGAATTCGAGACCGAAATCCCGGACGAGCAGGCCGAGAAGATCACCACCGTTCAAGAAGCCATCGACTACGTTACCGCACACGCGTAAACGCATTCGTCGCTTCTCGACTCGGAAAAGCCGCACGCCTGTCATGGGAGTGCGGCTTTTCTTTAAGCGCTTCTCAGGCGTTACAAAATAGATAAAGGAGATTGCTGTGTCGCGTAGACGCGTCGTGGTTACCGGGATGGGCATGTTGTCGCCGCTGGGTAACGATGTGCCGAGCAGCTGGCAGGGCATTTTGGCCGGGCGCAGCGGTATCGGCATGCTTGAGCATATGGACCTTTCCGCTTTCTCCACGCGTTTCGGTGGTGCGGTCAAGGGCTTCAATGTCGAGGAGTACTTGTCCGCTAAAGAAGCGCGCAAGCTCGATCTCTTTATCCAATACGGTTTGGCCGCCAGTTTTCAGGCGATGCGCGATGCCGGGTTGGAGGTCACGGATGCCAATCGCGAACGAATTGGTGTGGCCATGGGTTCCGGTATTGGCGGTTTGACCAATATCGAGAACAACTGCAAATCCTTGAGCGAGCAAGGGCCGCGGCGAATTTCGCCGTTCTTTGTGCCGGGCTCGATCATCAATATGATTTCAGGCTTTCTGTCGATCCATCTGGGTTTGCAGGGGCCGAACTATGCCATTGCCACAGCGTGCACGACCGGTACCCACTGTATCGGTATGGCCGCGCGTAATATCGCCTACGGCGAAGCCGATGTGATGGTCGCCGGCGGTGCCGAAATGGCCTCCTGTGGGCTTGGACTGGGCGGCTTTGCCGCTGCGCGCGCATTGTCGACACGTAACGACGAGCCGACCAAGGCCAGCCGACCATGGGATAAGAGTCGCGATGGTTTCGTGCTTGCCGATGGTGCGGGTGCATTGGTGCTGGAAGAGTTGGAGCATGCCAAGGCGCGCGGTGCGCATATCCATGCCGAGCTGATCGGTTTCGGTATGAGCGGCGACGCCTATCACATGACCTCGCCGCCAGACGATGGCGCGGGGGCGGCTCGCTGCATGGCCAATGCATTGCGCGATGCCGGGTTGAACGCCGACCAGGTGCAGTACATCAATGCCCACGGCACCTCGACATCGGCCGGCGACAAAGCGGAAGCCGCGGCGGTGAAGTCGGTGTTCGGTGAGCAGGCATACAAGCTGGCCGTCAGTTCGACCAAGTCGATGACTGGCCACTTGCTCGGCGCCGCGGGCGCGGTCGAGGCGATCTTCAGCATTCTGGCAATCCGCGATCAGGTCGCACCGCCCACCATCAATCTGGACGAGCCCGATGAGGGTTGCGATCTGGACTTCGTCGCCCACCAAGCCAAGGCGTTGCCTATCGACGTGGCGTTGTCCAATTCGTTCGGTTTCGGCGGAACCAACGGTTCCCTGGTGTTCCGTCGGTTCGCTGGCTGATGCTGAGTTGGGTTGACGGTCAGCCCGCCGAGTCACTAGCGGTAACCGATCGTGGTTTGGCTTATGGCGATGGTCTGTTCGAGACCATCGCGGTCACGGCGGGCGTGCCGTCATTGCTGGATCGCCACTTGGCACGCCTCTCGCAGGGTTGTGCCCGGTTGGGGATTGCATGCGATGAGGCAACGATTCATGCTGAACTATTGGCCTTCTGCCAAGCGCTGGGCGACGGTGTGGCCAAGTTGATCCTGACTCGCGGCGATGGCTTACGCGGTTATGCGCCGCCTCAGCCGGCACAGTCGCGGCGGATTTTGCAAGGCGGCGCGAAGCCCAACTATCCGGCTGTCAATGCCGAGCAAGGCATAAGGTTGTTTCCCTGTGCGACGCGTCTTGCGGAGCAACCGGCGCTGGCCGGTCTGAAGCATCTCAATCGCTTGGAGCAGGTGTTGGCCCGCGGCGAATGGCAGGATGC
Organism: uncultured Pseudomonas sp.; assembly: GCA_966210885.1. Classification (GTDB taxonomy): domain Bacteria; phylum Pseudomonadota; class Gammaproteobacteria; order Pseudomonadales; family Pseudomonadaceae; genus Aquipseudomonas. The sequence continues at coordinate 146,695 of CBIHLQ010000003.1, read as the reverse complement.
CGAGCATGCTGAAGGGCTGATGCGCGATATCAGCGGACGGGTTGTCGAGGGCGTCTACAGCAATCTGTTTCTGATCAAGGATGGCCGCCTGTCGACCGCCGATTTATCGCGTTGCGGTGTGGCGGGGGTGATGCGCGCAGAGCTGCTGGAGCGCGCCGCTGCTCTTGGTCTGGTCTGCGACATTCGCGATATAAGCCTCGATGAGCTGGTCGCCGCAGACGAGGTGTTTCTCTGTAATAGCCTTTACGGCATCTGGCCTGTACGGGCGCTACAAGCACACGACTGGCCGGTTGGCCCGCTCACCCGTAAACTGCAGGCTATTACCCGCGATCTATTGGACTGCTGATTAGTGATACGCAAACTATTGCTGCTGCTCGAAGGCGGTGTACTGCTGGCTGCGATATTGGTGATGTTTGCCGCTTGGCAGCAGCATTCGGCTTTGCAGCAACCGCTGAATTTGAGCGAAGAGCGTCTGCTGGATGTGCCTGTTGGCGCAACCCCGGGCGGCGTGCTCAATCGCTTGCAGAGCGAAGGGGTTTTGCACGATGCCTTCTGGTTGCGCCAATACTGGCGTTTCAACTTGGCCAATCAGCCGCTGCACAGTGGCGAGTACCGCCTGACGCCGGGCCTCAAAGTCATCGATATGCTCGGCTTGTGGCGAAAGGGCGAAGTGGTGCAGTACAGCCTGACCCTGGTCGAAGGCTGGAGTTTTCGCCAGGTGCGCGCCGCTTTGGCGCGGGAAACCCGGCTGGAGCAGAACCTCGACGGCTTGAGCGATGCCGAGGTGATGAAGCGTTTGGGGCAGCCCGGGCTCAATCCTGAAGGCCGGTTTTTCCCCGATACCTATCGTTATGTGGGCGGTATGAGCGATCTGGACTTGCTCAAACAAGCCCACACGCGCTTGGAAACGGTGCTGGCCGAAGAGTGGCAGGAGCGCGCCGAGGGTTTGCCTTACAAGGAGCCCTACGACGCCCTGATCATGGCTTCGATAATCGAAAAGGAAACCGGGGTGCCGGAGGAGCGCGGTGCGATTGCCGGGGTGTTCGTGCGGCGTCTGAAAATTGGTATGCGCCTGCAAACCGACCCTACGGTAATTTTCGGCATGGGCGAACGCTACAACGGTAAAATCACCCGTGCCGATTTACTGGATCCCACGCCTTACAACACCTATGCGATCGATGGCATGCCGCCGACGCCTATTGCGCTGGTCGGTCGCGAAGCGATTCATGCCGCCTTGCACCCGGCGGCGGGCAAAAGCTTATATTTCGTGGCTCGGGGCGATGGCAGTCATGTGTTTTCCGACACCCTCGAGGCGCATAATCGCGCGGTGCGTGAGTACCAGCTCAAGCGCCGCGCGGATTACCGTTCCAGTCCGGCTCCCATACAGCAAGCATCTGAATAAGGACGGCCCGTGAGCGGTTTGTTTATCACTTTGGAAGGCCCAGAAGGCGCCGGCAAAAGCACCAATCGCGACTATCTGGCCGCGTGCCTCGGCGAGCTGGGCATCGAGGTCTTGCTGACCCGGGAACCCGGTGGCACGCCGCTGGCGGAGCGTATCCGCGAATTGCTACTGGCGCCCAGCGACGAGCCGATGGCCGCCGATACCGAGTTGTTGTTGGTATTCGCCGCCCGCGCCCAGCACCTGGCCCAGGTGATCCGTCCGGCTTTGGCGCGTGGCTGTGTGGTCTTGTGTGATCGTTTCACCGATGCGACCTACGCATACCAAGGGGGCGGGCGTGGTTTATCGCAAGCGCGGATCGCAACCTTGGAAAACTTTGTGCAAGGCGAGTTGCGCCCCGATCTGACCCTGGTTTTCGATCTGCCGGTGGAAATCGGCCTGGCGCGCGCCGCCGCCCGCGGGCAACTGGACCGCTTCGAACGGGAAGCGCGTAGCTTCTTCGAGGCGGTGCGGCAGACCTACCTGCAGCGCGCGGCTGCCGAGCCGCAGCGCTATCGGATCGTCGATGCCGCGCAGCCTTTGGAGCAGGTTCAGCAAGCGCTGAATGCCCTGTTGCCACGGATTGCGGAGCTGGCTCATGGCTGATGTCTACCCCTGGCAGGAGGCCCTTTGGCAACAACTGGCCGGCCGTAGCCAGCATGCACATGCATATCTGCTGCATGGCCCTGCCGGTATCGGCAAGCGCGCCTTGGCTGAGCGACTGATGGCGCGTTTATTGTGCCAGGCGCCAATGGGGCTCGATGCCTGCGGTCAGTGCAAGTCCTGCCACCTGTTGGCGGCCGGGACCCATCCCGATAACTTCGTTCTCGAGCCGGAAGAAGCCGATAAGGCGATCAAGGTCGATCAGGTGCGCACCCTGGTCGCGTTCGTGGTGCAGACCGCGCAACTCGCGGGCCGCAAGGTGGTGTTGGTCGAGCCCGCCGAGGCGATGAACCTGAACGCGGCCAATGCGCTGCTGAAAAGCCTCGAGGAGCCTTCCGGCGATACCGTCCTTCTGTTGATCAGTCATCAACCCAGTCGCTTGCTGCCGACGGTGAAGAGCCGTTGTGTGCAACAGGCCTGTCCCTTGCCGAGCGAGGCGATGAGTCTGGCATGGTTGGCACGGGCACTACCGGACTGCAGCGTAGAAGAGCATGCCGAACTGCTCTGTCTGGCGGCAGGCTCTCCCTTGGTGGCCATGCGCATGCATGCCGAGGGCGTGCGCGAGCAACGCGCGCAGGTAGTCGACGGGGTGAAGAAACTGATCAAGCAGCAGATCGCCCCCAGCCAGTTGGCAGAGAGTTGGAATACGGTATCCCTGCACCTGTTGTTCGACTGGTTCTGCGATTGGGCGCAATTGATGTTGCGCTATCAATTGACCCGCGACGAAGCGGGGCTGGGGCAAGCCGATATGCGCAAGGTGGTGCAGTACCTTGCGGAGAAAACTCCGCAAGCGAAGGTCTTGGGAATACATGATTGGCTGCTGATGCAGCGACAGAAAGTCATCGGCAAGGCCAATCTCAATCGTGTCTTGCTTCTCGAAGCACTGCTGGTGCAGTGGGCAAGCCTGCCCGGACCGAGCTAGAATCGTCCATCGAGTCATAAAACATCAGGATGCCGCATGAGCTTGCCACCTAATCTGGGTCCGCGTAACGGAATTTTGTCTCTGACCATCAAAGACAAGTCCGTGCTCTATGCCGCTTACATGCCCTTTATCAAAAATGGAGGGCTGTTCATCCCGACCAACAAGAGTTACAAGCTCGGCGACGAAGTGTTCATGTTGCTCAACCTGATGGACGAGCCGGAAAAGATTCCGGTGGCCGGTAAAGTCGTATGGATCACCCCCAAGGGCGCCCAAGGCAACCGTGCCGCCGGGGTAGGGGTGCAGTTCAACGATGGCGACAACACCGCGCGCAATAAGATCGAAACCTATCTGGCCGGCGCACTGACCTCGGACCGCCCCACACACACGATGTAACTGTAGCGACAAGCCGCAAGTTACAAGCGACAGGAAAGCGTCGGCGTTCTCGCTTTTACTTGTAGCTTGCAGCTCGCTACTTGAGGCTCACCCCATGCTTATCGATTCTCACTGTCACCTCGATCGACTCGACCTGACCGCCTATGGTGGTTCCCTGGATGCGGCGCTGGACGCTGCGCGGGCGCGTGGGGTCGGGCATTTTCTCTGCATCGGCGTCAGCGCCGATAATGCGGCGGCGGTCAAAGGTTTGGCCGAGCGTTATGCCGATGTCGATTGTTCGGTCGGTGTGCATCCGCTGGATCTCGAGCCCGGCGTCGCTCCGGCGTTGGATTGGCTACTGGCCGAGTTGGACCATCCGCGGGTAGTGGCGATTGGCGAAACCGGGCTCGACTATCACTATGAACCCGAAGCGGCCGCGGCCCAGCAGCAGGCCTTCCGTCTGCATTTGCAGGCCGCGCGGATTACCGGCAAGCCAGTGATCGTGCATACCCGCGAAGCCCGCGCCGACACCTTGGCGTTGTTGCGTGAGGCGGCCCTGCCTCAGGCCGGGGTGCTGCATTGTTTCACCGAGGATTGGGAGATGGCCAAGGCCGCTTTGGATTTGGGTTTTTATATTTCCCTGTCCGGCATCGTCACCTTCCGTAATGCCGAGGCACTGCGCGATGTGGCGCGCCAGGTGCCGGCGGATCGCCTGCTGGTGGAGACCGACTCGCCTTACCTGGCACCGGTGCCGCACCGCGGCAAACCGAATATGCCGGAGTACGTGCGTGACGTCGCTGAGTACCTGGCGTTGCTGCGGGGCGTGAGTTATCAGCAACTCGCCGAACAGACGAGCAGCAACTTCCAGCGTCTATTCCCGCTAGCCCGAGTCGCGCTATAAAACTACGAGTCAAAAAAAACCCGGATTCTGGGGGCGAATCCGGGTTAAGACCATTAGGAGTAATCAAGGTACGCGGTCCACGGTACCTTGCCTGGCGAGACACTTGGGGGGAGATGTCCGCGCCAGTAATCTTGAGTATTGGTCAAGTTTGTCGATCGTCCAGGCGGAAAGGGCTCGTTCTTAAACGTATTTGGAATACAACCGCGTCTGTTGAGTTCTCAGCCAGTAGCCAGCTGGCTTAGTAGCTGCAAAGTTTCGTCTATTACCCGCTCCTGGGTATAAAAATGCGGGGAAAAACGAATTCCGCCGCCACGCTGGGCGCAGATGACCTGCTCGGCTTTGAGCCGCTCGAAGAGTCGCGCATTATCCCAACCGTCCAGGCTGAAGGTGAGGATACCCGCGCGCCGTTCAGGTTCGCGGGGGCTGTGCAGTCTGACGCCGGGTATTTTATCCAGGCCGTCGAGCAGCCACTGCACACGTTCGTGCAGGCCCTTCGCAACGTCCGACATGCCCACCTCTTCCAGCAGCGAAAGACTGGCCTCCAGCGCCATGGCCCCGAGCATATTCGGGCTACCGCACTCGAAGCGTCGGGCGCTGCGCGCCGGTTGCCAATCCGTGCGTTGGTAGTCGCCGGCGTGTTCGAGCATATGCCAGCCGTATTCATGAAGTTGGAGTCGTTCGCGCAGGTCGCTACGACAATAGAACACGCCGAGGCCTTCCGGGCCGAGTAGCCATTTATGCCCATCGGCCATGGCGAAAGCGCATTGGCAGGCCTGCACATCGAGGGGCAGGGCGCCCAGTTGTTGGATCGCGTCGATGCATAGCAATACCCCGCGGCGCTGACAGCCCTGACCAAGGCGTTGCAGGTCGAGACGCAAGCCGCTGGCGTATTGCACCGCACTGATTGCCAGCAGGCGCACGCGTGGGCTGCAGGCGTCGAGCAGGGCCTGTTCGGCATCGCCTTGCTGCAGGTCGACCTGAACCACCTCGACGCCGAAGCGCTCGAGCGCTTCCCAAACGATCCTGTTAGAGGGGAATTCCTCGGTGCTGATCACCACCTGATCGCCCGCTCGCCAGTCGAGGCCAAAGGCAACGAACGACAAGGCCTCCGAGGTATTCTTGACCAATGCGATGTCGGCGCTGGTCGGTGCATTGAGCAGACGCTGCAGGCGTTGGCGCAGTCGCTGCTCGACCTGCAACCAGTCCGGGTAATCGCGCGCGCCGATTCGCGCATTCTGCTCGGCGAAGCGGTTGACTGCCAAAACGGCACGTTGCGGCCAGGGCGCGACCGCTGCATGATTCAGATAGCGTAGCGACGCAAGTTGTGGAAACTCGCCATAAAGGTCGTACATGGTCGGATGATCCGTGCAATTTGCTACTAGTTAGGCATAATACGCGCCTTCAATTTCCGACCCCGTAGTCCTTTTATGCATAAAGAACCCCGCAAGGTCCGTGAGTTTCGCCGCCGCGAACAGGAAATTCTCGACACAGCGCTAAAGCTCTTCCTCGAACAGGGTGAAGACAGCGTGACGGTAGAGATGATCGCTGACGCCGTCGGAATTGGTAAGGGCACTATCTACAAGCACTTCAAGTCGAAGGCGGAAATCTATCTGCGCTTGATGCTCGACTATGAGCGCGATTTGAACGAATTGCTGCATTCGTCCGATATCGATCGCGACAAGGAAGCGCTGTCGCGGGCGTATTTCGAATTCCGCATGCGCGACCCGCAGCGCTACCGTTTGTTCGATCGCCTGGAAGAAAAGGTGGTCAAGGGCAATCAGGTGCCGGAAATGGTCGAGCAGTTGCACAGCATTCGCGCGTCCAATTTCGAGCGGTTGACCCAGTTGATCAAAGGGCGCATCGCCGAAGGCAAACTGGAAGATGTGCCGCCCTATTTCCATTACTGCGCAGCTTGGGCGCTGGTGCATGGCGCGGTCGCGCTGTACCACTCGCCGTTCTGGAGCAATGTATTGGAAGATCAGGAAGGTTTTTTCCAGTTCCTCATGGATATCGGCGTGCGCATGGGCAACAAGCGCAAGCGCGACGGTGAGCCGCCGGCTAGCTAACAGCCCATTCAGCTGATCTATAGCTCATGTGAGCGCTGGCTTGTAGCGATATACTCGGCGCATAACCTCGCCGGAGTCTTCCATGATCGTCGACCGCCAGGGTAGACGCTTTCGCAACTTGCGCGTCAGCCTGACCGCTGCCTGCAACTACGCCTGTACTTATTGCGTGCCGGACGGCAAACGCCTGGTCGCAGCGCAGGACGAGCTATCCGCCGAGGCGATGGTGCGCGGCGTCGCCTACCTGATCGAGGCCGCCGGCATCGAGCGTTTGCGCATTACCGGCGGCGAACCACTGGTCAGCCCGAAGCTGGAGCTGTTCTTGCGCGGGGTCAGCCAGCTCGGTTTGAGCGATATCAGCTTGACCAGTAACGGCCAACTGCTCACCCGCAAGTTGCCGCTGTTGTTGGAGTGCGGCATCCGTCGCTTGAATATTTCCCTGGATACCCTCGACCCTGCGGCCTTTCGCTCGATCGCCCGTGGCGGCGATCTGGCGAGCGTTTTGGCCGGCCTGCAGGAAGCGCGAGCGGCTGGTATGCAGATCAAGGTCAATATGGTGCCGCTGCGCGGGCAGAACCTCGATCAAGTATTGCCGCTGCTGGAATATTGCCTGACCAATGGCTTCGAGCTGCGCTTTATCGAGCTGATGCGCATGGGGCACCTGGCGCGCGCCGGCAATGGCTTTACCCAGCAGTTCGTTGGTATGCCCGAACTCTTGGAGCTGATCGGCGAACGTTATGCCTATACCCAGGCCGATGCGCCGCTGGATGCCACTGCGCTGCGTTACCAGATTCCGGAGCAAGGGTTTTTTGGGGTGATCGCCAACGAAAGCGTGCCGTTCTGCCGCACCTGTTCGCGTTTGCGCCTGTCGTCGACCGGCTGGCTGCACGGTTGCCTGTCGTCGAGCAACCGCCATTATGTCGGCGATTTGCTCGATAAGCCGCGCCATCAGGCCTTGCCGGCTCTGCAGCGCCTGTTGGTCAAGGCGCTTGGCGACAAGCAGGAGCTCGCCTTCTCCGGCGGCGTGACCGTGATGAAGATTATTGGTGGCTGACAGCTATCTGGAACGCAAGCTTATGCATGACTTTCCCATCGCCTATATCGAACCGGTTTTTCGCCCGCCCAGCGAGGCCCACTCGCTGATTCTGCCGGTCACCAACGGCTGTTCCTGGAACCATTGCACGTTCTGTGAGATGTATACCCAGGAACAGAAGAAATTCCGTGCACGTGACGAGGTGCAGGTGTTGGAGGAAATTCGCCGCGCCGGCGAGCGGATGATCGTGCAGCGGGTGTTTCTCGCCGATGGCGATGCCCTGGTATTGCCGACCCGGCGCTTGCTGGCCATTCTCGGCGCGATCCGCGAGTTCATGCCAGAGGTCGAGCGGGTTTCCAGTTATTGTCTGCCACGTAACCTGCGCAAGAAGTCCATCGACGAACTGAAGGAGTTGGCCGACGCCGGGCTGCGTATGGCCTATGTCGGTTGTGAGTCGGGCGATGGCGAGGTGCTGGCGCGGGTCAACAAAGGCGAGACCTTCGAGTCTAGTTTGAGCGCCCTGGACAAACTCGGCCAAGCCGGTATCAGCCGTTCGGTGATGATCCTCAATGGTTTGGGCGGCGCGGCGTTGAGCGCTCAGCATGCGGATAACTCGGCGCGTTTGATGAACGAAGCGCAACCGGAGTTTCTCTCCACTCTAGTGGTCAGTTTTCCCCAGGGCGAGGCGCGTTTTCGTCAGGGCTTCAGTGACTATCAAGCATTGACTCAGCAGCAGCTGTTCGTCGAGGTCGAGCGCCTGTTGCAGGGGCTTGAGCTGCGCGACACGGTATTTCGCAGCGACCACGCCTCCAACTACCTGGTGCTCAAAGGCAATCTCGGCGCGGACAAGGCGCGCCTGTTGGCCCAGGTGCGCGAAGCCATCGAGCGGCCGCAGGGCGCTGGCTTGCGTCAGGAGTGGCAGCGCGGGTTGTAATGGCGTGAAATCTGCATCAATGCCCTGTCCGCCGGTTTTTCGTCGCCGGCAGCGGGAGATGAGTGATGCGTAATCTGTTGCCTGTATTAGCAATCATGGCCTTGAGCGGCTGCATGAAAGTCAGCGACCTGGCCGACGGTGCGGCTTATCAGCTGCGCGATGTCGGCATTCTTGATCATAGCCAGACATCGCGCGCCAATACCTGGCGGTTGCAGGCGGATTCTTTCATCTATATCGCGCAAGGGCATTTCGTGCCGCCGGGCGATGCCTACCCGCGGCCCAATGTGGTGGCGGAGGAGGCGTTCAAGGGTTTTGTCGAATACTTCCCCATGGTACGGCGGGCGCGGGCGCCGTTGGGGCTGGAGGAGGCAATGGGCGAGGCGCGGGCAGCCGGTGCGCATTATCTGCTGTATAGCCGTTTCGCCGCGGCCGATAACCGCATCGGCACGGTCGAAGAGTGGGAGGACCAGGAAGCCGTGGATCGGCTCGGAACCGACCGCAGTGTGATTCAACTAATGTTGATCGAGACCAACACCCGTTATCTGGTCGATACCGCGCGTATCCGCAGTCGCGGCGGTTTTCTGACATTCTATGATGCGAAACCCGAGGATTTACTCGGCCCGCCGTTGCAGGATTACGCTCGCAAGCTGCTGGGATTGGGCCGCTGAGGATATGTTATGAGTGATGCTGGCAAGGCCAACGACCTATTGGCGCAGATTCCCAAAAGCGATAAACCGGGCCTGCCGCCCGTGCACTTATGGCACCCGGAGTTTTGCGGGCATATCGATATGCGCATCGCTCGCGACGGCACCTGGTTCTATATGGGGACGCCTATTGGCCGCAAGCCGATGGTCAAGTTGTTTTCCACGATCCTCCGCCGCGACGGCGACGACTACGTGCTGGTGACGCCGGTGGAAATGGTCGGTATCAAAGTCGACGACGCGCCTTTCGTGGCCGTCGGAGTACAGGTGGAAGGCGAGGGCGAGGCGCAGATCCTGCGTTTCACCACCAATGTCGAGGATGAGGTTGTGGCCGGCGCCGAGCACCCGTTACGGGTGATGCTCGACGAGCAAACCCAGGAACCCGCACCCTATGTGCATGTGCGCAGTAACCTGGAGGCGCTGATCCACCGCAATGTGTTCTATCAGTTGGTGGAGCTGGCCGTGCCGCGTGAGATCGATGGCCGGGCCTGGCTGGGGGTCTGGAGTGCCGGGGAGTTTTTCCCGATTGGGCCGCTGCCGGAATAGCGGTATGTAACCTGGATGAAATCCAGGGACCCGTTGACAGGGTTCAAGATCGGTCCCGGATTGCGCTAGGGCTTATCCAGGCTACGCAACGCTTGATCGGGCCGGTCAGCAGGAATTTATCCAATTCCTCTGCTTGCAAATCGCTTATGGTTAAAAGCAAAAAGGCTCCCGAAGGAGCCTTTGTTTTGCATTTTACATATTGGGGTAGTTAGGCCCGCCGGCGCCTTCAGGGGCCACCCAGTTGATGTTCTGGGCCGGATCCTTGATATCGCAGGTCTTGCAGTGCACGCAGTTCTGCGCGTTGATCTGGAACTTCTTCTCGCCGTCTTCCTGGGTTACCACCTCGTAGACGCCGGCCGGGCAATAACGCTGCGCTGGCTCGTCGTACAGCGGCAGGTTCTTGGTCAGTGGGATGCTCGGGTCGGCGAGCTTCAGGTGGCAGGGTTGTTCCTCTTCATGGTTGGTGTTGGAGAGGAATACCGAGCTGAGCTTGTCGAAGCTGAGTTTGCCGTCCGGTTTCGGATAGTCGATCTTCTGCGCCTCGGCAGCCGTCTTCAGGCAGGCATAGTCAGGCTTGGTGTCGTGCAGGGTGACGGGGATCTTGCCACCGAAGATGTTCTGGTCGAGCCAGTTGAAACCACCGCCGATCAGCGGGCCGAACTTGTGCAGCGCCGGGCCGAAGTTACGGCTGCGGAACAGCTCGTCGTACAGCCAGCTGGCCTTGAATGCGTCGACATAAGCAGTCAACTGATCGCCGCCTTCACGGCCGGCGAACAGCGCATCGGCCACTGCATCGGCGGCCAACATGCCGGATTTCATCGCGGTGTGGCTGCCCTTGATCTTGGCGAAGTTCAGGGTGCCGAGGTCGCAACCGATCAGTGCGCCGCCGTCGAATACCATCTTCGGCAGCGAGTTGAGGCCACCTTTGCAGATGGCGCGGGCGCCGTAAGCCACACGCTTGCCTCCTTCCAGGTACTGGGCGACCACTGGATGGTGTTTGTAGCGCTGGAACTCGTCGAACGGCGACAGGTGCGGGTTGCTGTACGCCAGATCGACGATCAGGCCGACCACCACCTGGTTGTTTTCCAGGTGATAGAGGAAGGAGCCGCCAGTGTTTTCATTGCCGACGATATCCAGCGGCCAGCCGGCGGTATGCACCACCAGGCCCTGCTCGTGCTTGGCCGGATCGATATCCCAGATTTCCTTGATACCAATGCCGTAATGCTGGGCATCGGCTTCGGAGTCGAGATTGAATTTCTTGATCAGCTGCTTGCCGATATGGCCGCGGCAGCCTTCGGCGAACAGGGTGTACTTGGCGCGCAGTTCCATGCCCGGGGTGTAGTAACCCTCTTTCGGGTGACCTTCGCGATCAACCCCCAGATCGCCGGTGAGAATGCCGTAGACCGCGCCTTTCTCGTCGATCAGGGCTTCCTGGGCGGCGAAGCCCGGGTAGATTTCCACACCCAGGTTCTCGGCCTGCTGGGCCAGCCAGCGGCACAGATTGCCCAGGGAGATGATGTAGTTGCCCTCGTTGTGCATGGTCTTAGGCACAAACAGATCAGGGATGCGCGTAGATTTTTCTGGGCTGGTCAGCATGTAGATGTCGTCGCGCTTGACCGGGGTATTCAGCGGGGCGCCGAGCTCTTTCCAGTCGGGGAAGAGTTCATTCAGCGCGCGGGGCTCGAACACTGCACCGGAAAGAATATGAGCGCCGACTTCCGAGCCTTTTTCGACCACGCAGACGCTGATTTCTTTACCGGCTTCGGCGGCTTTCTGCTTCAGGCGGCAGGCGGCGGACAAACCAGCAGGGCCGGCGCCGACGATGACGACGTCGAATTCCATAAATTCGCGTTCCACAGGCTATCTCCTACTCAAGGCACTCTAATTTTATTTGACGATCAGGCTCGTCCCCTGGGCGATGCTGGCGCATTATATCCAGACCCTGGGGTTGGGCCAATACAAACGTTTGTTTGAATTTTCTGTAGGGCTGTTAGAATCGTACTACATCACCGCCAACGATTGGCCGATCCGCTGTATTGACCCGCTGGGGTCGCGCAGTCAAGATACGGGCGGTTTTGTGTCTGCCGTTATTGGTTGACTCCGGTTCCGGCCGGTCCGCTAGTCCCCGCCATGTTCGCTTCTGGCGACATTCTTATTCACCGGAGAGTAACGAGGAATCCATGAAGGTTCTTGTAGCTGTCAAACGAGTGGTCGACTACAACGTCAAAGTTCGCGTCAAAGCTGACAATAGCGGCGTTGATCTTGCCAACGTCAAGATGTCGATGAACCCTTTCTGCGAAATCGCCGTGGAAGAAGCTGTACGCCTGAAGGAAAAGGGCGTGGCGAGCGAAATCGTTGTCGTAACCATTGGTCCGGCTACTGCGCAAGAGCAGTTGCGTACCGCTCTGGCGCTGGGCGCCGATCGTGCCATCCTGGTCGAGTCCGCCGATGAGCTGAACTCCTTGGCCGTGGCCAAGCTGCTCAAGGCCGTGGTCGATAAAGAGCAGCCGCAGCTGGTGATCCTTGGCAAGCAGGCCATCGATAGCGACAACAATCAGACCGGTCAGATGCTGGCGGCCCTGAGCGGTTACGCCCAAGGCACCTTTGCTTCCAAGGTCGAAGTGGCTGGCGACAAGGTCAACGTGACCCGCGAAATTGACGGCGGTCTGCAGACCGTTGCGTTGAACCTGCCGGCGATCGTCACCACCGACCTGCGCCTCAACGAGCCGCGCTATGCGTCGCTGCCAAACATCATGAAGGCCAAGAAAAAGCCGCTGGAAACCGTCACCCCGGGCGACCTGGGCGTTTCCACCGCTTCCACCGTGAAAACCCTGAAAGTCGAAGCGCCTGCTAGCCGCAGCGCCGGTATCAAGGTCAAGTCGGTGGCTGAACTGGTCGAGAAACTGAAGAACGAAGCGAAGGTAATCTAAATGGCTATCTTAGTTGTTGCAGAACACACTAACGCTGCGCTGGCTCCGGCCACTCTGAATACCGTTGCCGCGGCGCAAGCCATCGGCGGTGACGTTCATGTGTTGGTTGCAGGCAGTGGTTGTGGCGCAGCTGCCGAGGCGGCTGCCAAAGTAGCGGGCGTCGCCAAGGTGCTGGTTGCCGATAATGCCGCGTTCGTTCATCAATTGCCGGAAAACGTCGCGCCGCTGGTTGCCGAGCTGGGTAAAGGCTATAGCCACGTCCTGGCTGCCGCTACCAGCAACGGTAAGAACATCCTGCCGCGCGTTGCCGCCCAGTTGGATGTCGATCAGATCTCCGAGATCATCGCGGTCGAAAGCGCCGATACCTTCAAGCGTCCGATCTACGCCGGTAACGCCATCGCCACCGTGCAGTCCTCGGCTGCGGTGAAGGTCATCACCGTGCGTGCGACCGGTTTCGATCCGGTGGCTGCCGAAGGCGGCAGCGCTGCCATTGAAGCAGTGTCCACTGGCGCCGATGCCGGTATCTCGGCATTCGTCGGCGAAGAGCTGGCCACTTCCGATCGTCCGGAACTGACCGCTGCCAAAATCGTCGTTTCCGGCGGTCGCGGTATGCAGAACGGCGACAACTTCAAGCACTTGTACGCTCTGGCCGACAAGCTGGGCGCAGCCGTTGGCGCTTCGCGTGCTGCGGTCGACGCCGGTTTTGTGCCCAACGACATGCAGGTCGGTCAGACCGGCAAGATCGTTGCCCCTCAGCTGTACATCGCCGTCGGTATTTCCGGCGCGATCCAGCACCTGGCCGGTATGAAAGACTCCAAGGTGATCGTTGCGATCAACAAGGACGAAGAAGCGCCGATCTTCCAGGTGGCCGACTACGGCCTGGTGGCGGATCTGTTCGAAGCTATCCCCGAGTTGGAAAAACTGGTTTAAACCGTTTTCCTGGCCCACAAAAAACCCGCTTTCGAGCGGGTTTTTTGTGGGCGCTTAGGCGTCAATCGGCGTTATCGAGAAAGGCCTGATAGTGCATGGCCGCCTCTGCCGGGCGCTCGATCATCGGCAAATGGCCGCAATCTTTCATGACCACCACCATTGGTTCCCGCAGCAGCGGGCGCATGACTTCTATGCTGGAAACGTGTAAGGCCCGATCCTGCTCGCCCCACAGCAGCAGCGTCGGTGCCTGGATCTTCGCCAGTTCCGGCTCCAGGGGGATATAGCGGTTGACCAAGTGGCCGAATATTTCCTGATTAAGCGCACGGTTGGCGACGCCTTCGCTGGCCATATGCTGCTTCACCTTGGCGGGTAGATAGGGCACGTCGACGAAGACGAAATTCAACAAGCGGTCGAAGTCTTCCGGGGCGTTAACCACCAGCGGGTTGGCTTCGCCGCGTTCCAATATTTCGATCAGTTGGCTTTTCTGCGGCGCGGTAATACCCGCATTGGCGAACAGCGCGACGGACAGCACCTGGTCGGGATAGCGCGTGGCATAGAGCGCGCCGATATGCCCGCCCATGGAATTGCCGATCAGATGCAGTCGTTCGATATTCAATGCCTGGGTAAAGGCGGCGACGCGCTCGACCTGGGTTCCCACGTCGTAGCTGGCAGCCGGTTTGCTGCTATCGCCAAAGCCTGGCAGGTCGATGGCGATGACCCGATAGCGTTCGGTAAAGTGGCGAGCGAAGCGCAACCAGTTGTCTTTATTGGCGCCGAAGCCATGCAACATCAGAATGGTCGGCGCATCCACAGGTCCGCCTTGGTAATAATGAATGCTAAGATCGCCAACGGTGATTTGCTCGTGCGAGAGCCCAGCTAATTGACGCTCGACCAGTTGCATGCTCGCGAGCAGGGCGCCGGGTGAGTAATAGAGCGTCGTCGCGCCTGCTGCGAGCAGTAACAGCAGACCGAATATCAGTTTTTTCATAGCGCGTCCTTATCGCAAATCATAATTAGTGGTGGTTAAGCTAGCATGGCTAACAGGCCTTCGGTGTTTCGCAAGTCGCGAATGCCCATCAAAAAAATCGAGCGAGAAATGCCGATGCCCGAGCGTTGTCTAGTGAAGTCTCTGATGCTGCTGGTTGGTTTATGTTTCATGGCGACGGCGGCTAACGCCGCGGGTAAATGTGAACGCTTGGTGGCGACGGGCAACCCCGAGTACCCACCCTATCTCTGGCGAGATCCGCAGAATCCGCAGCAGTTGATTGGCGCCAATGCCGATCTGCTTGAGCACCTGGCCAAAGAGCTGGGCGTGGCGATCGATGTGATCTATACCGGGCCTTGGTCGCGTGCTCAGGAAGAGGTGCGTACCGGTCGGGTCGATTTGATCGCCGGCGCCTTTTTGACTCTGCCACGTCTTGAGTACATGGATTACGTGCATCCGGCTTTCTTCTATACGCCCAGCGTGGTCTGGGTTCGTCAGGGCGAGGCGTTTCCCTATGCTGGCTGGGAGGACTTGCGCGGGCTTACCGGCGATACCTTGGTGAGCAACAGTTTCGGTCAGCAATTCGACGCTTTCGCCAAGGACAACTTGACGCTCGAGGGCGTATCGAGTCTGACTCAGGCGTTTCAGAAATTGGTACTCAAGCGTACCGACTATGTCCTCTATGAGCGCTATCCGGGCTTGGCGCTGGCCGAAACCCTGGGCCTGCATGACGATCTGACGATTCTCGAACCCCCCATATCGAGTGAGGGTTTGTACCTGACCTTGTCGCATAATTCGGCTTGCAACGACCCTTGGCTACGCGGACAGTTGGCGAAGAAAATGGCAGAATTGTCCAGCGCTGGCCTGCCCGAGCGCTGGTTGCAACGCAACCTCGAACGCTGGAAAGAGCAGCAACTGCAGCCAGCGATTCCTCCCATTCAGTAGGTAATTCGTGTGTTCAATCGACGTCTGTGCGCCGTCATGCTAACGCTTGCTCTCAGTGCTTGCGCCAGCGATCCGGCGCCCACCGAACAACTGCGTTTAAGCGATCAAGCGCTATCCCAGGTCAAAGCATTGGGCGCCGATACCGAGCGCTTCACCAGCTTGAAGCTGGCCGAGGAAAAACAGGCCCAAGCCCAGGCTGCCATGCAGGCAGGTGATTTCAAACAGGCGCGGATTCTTTCGGAGCAAGCGGAATTGGATGCCCGTTTGGCCCAGGGGCAGTTTTTGACGCAGCAAAGCCAGGATCAGCTCGATGTCTTGGCGGTGCGCATCGACCGCCTGCGCAAGCAGCTGGGGAGTCTGCCATGAGTTGGCATTTGCGTTTATCCGCCTTGGTGCCGCTCGCTCTGGTGCTGAGCGGCTGTGCCAGTTCTTCGCCCGAAGAAAGCAACAGGCTCGATACGGCGCGTACCAGCTTTCATGCGGTCAAGGAGGATCCCGATGTATTGCGCAGCGCGCCGAAAGATGTGATCCGCGCCGGCGAATCCTTGGCGCGCGCGGATCGTCTCTCGAGCTACTGGGGCGGTGCCGAGGATGTTAGCCACTATGCCTACCTTAGCCAGCGTTACAGCGATATCGCCAAGCAACATAGCGCGCTGAATCTGAATCAGGAGCGTGCGGTCAAGCTGGAGCTGGAACGCCAGCGCCTGCAATTGGCCTTGCGCGAAGCCAAGTTGCTGAGTGTTCAGGAGCAGAGCAACTGGCTGGAAGAACAGATGCTCAGCCTGTCGACCAGCGAAACCGAGCGTGGCTTGGTGATGACCCTCGGCGACGTATTGTTCGATGCCGCGCGCGCCGAGCTGAAGGCCTCCGCCAATCGCACCGTGCTTAAGCTCGCTCAGTTTATGCAGCTCAATCCGCGTCGGACTGTACGCATCGAAGGCTATACCGATAACCGCGGCGACAAGCAGGAGAATCTGGAGCTGTCGCGGGCGCGGGCGCAGACAGTCGCCGATCTGCTGGTCGACCTGGGTGTCGATGGCAAGCGCATCGAAGTCGCCGGCCATGGCGAGGATTTCCCCATCGCGGAAAACGCATCGGCCAGGGGGCGGGCGCAAAACCGCCGAGTCGAGATCGTTTTCTCCGACGAGCAGGGGCGCCTGGGCGCTGCTCGCTGAGCGCATGTTTATCCCTAACCACTGCGCTAAATGCCGTTCATAGTTAGATGAACGGCATTTAAACGCTCTCCACCCCTCTGCGGTGGAGAAAAACTTCGCCGTCTCCACCCTGGTAAATGCCTATCGGCAACGCCCGTAACCTCGTAGGGCGGACATGGCGAAGCCTTGTCCGCCGTTCGGGCGGCCGCTGGTGGCAATCCGGGAAAACCGGCCTCTACCATCCGCGCCAGCACTTCGTTCCCGCACTGGTATGACCATCGACACCCGATCAGTCGAAGGGCTGTATCAGTGACTATTATTGAAACTGTACCCGTGCAATTTATTCTGTGTGCGTTACTGTACTGGTTCAGTAATATGGAGGCGCTGGTCATGACTAATCTGTTGCTCTATCAACGCATTGCCCAGCAACTGGCGGAAGACATTCGTCGTGGCGTCTACCAGCCGGGCGAGCGCGTGCCCTCGGTGCGCAAGATGAGTTCGCAGCTCAGTGTCAGTCACGCCACCGTACTGCAGGCCTATGCCAATCTGGAAGATCAGGGGCTGATCCGTGCCCGCCCGCAGTCCGGCTACTATGTTCATCAAACCCCGGCATTGACCGCGCCGACCCCGGACATCGCCCGGGTTGAGCGTCCCGGTCTGGTGACCCGCAGCAGCATCATTAACCAGGTACTCACCGAATCGCGGCGCGAGGGCGTGTTTCCCCTGGGCGCAGCAGTGCCGCACGTCGAGTACCTGCCGGTGCGCGCCTTGCACCAACAATTGGCCAAGGTCACCCGCTTCCACAGCGCGCGGGCCTTCAGCTATATGTTCAGTCCCGGTTTCGAGCCGTTGCGCCGTCAGGTCGCGATTCGTATGCGCGATGCCGGGGTTGTGGTCGATCCGTCCGCGGTGGTGATTACCCATGGCTGCGTGGATGCGCTGCAGATGTCGCTGCGGGTGCTGACCAAGCCGGGCGACCTGATCGCCGCCGAGTCGCCGACTTATTACGGCCTGCTACAACTGGCAGATCTGCTTGGCCTGAAGGTCATCGAAATTCCCAGCGATCCGACCACCGGTATCAGCCTCGAAGCCCTGCAGCTGGCGGCCAACCAATGGCCGATCAAAGCACTGGTACTGACCGCGCGGCTGAGCAATCCGCTGGGCGGCACGATTCCGGAGGCACGGCAAAAACAACTGCTGCGTCTGGCCGGCGATTACGATATCCAGGTCATCGAGGACGATATCTACGGCGAACTGATGTTCGAGCAGGGGCCGACCAAGGCGCTGAAATCCCACGACCGGGAAGGGCGGGTGATCTACTGCTCGAGCTTTTCCAAGACCCTGTCGCCGGGCGTGCGTATCGGCTGGATCATCGCCGGCAAATACCAGGACGAAATTCAACGCCTGCAAACCTTCAGCACCCACTCGGCTTGTAGCGTCACCCAGATGGCGGTGGCCGCCTACCTGGAGAACGGCGGCTACGACCGCCACTTACGTTATATCCGCCAGGAATACCGGAAAAACCTCAGCGCCTTCCAATTGGCGGTGCAGCAATACTTCCCCGAAGGCACGCAAATCACCCGACCCAACGGCGGCTTCATCCTCTGGGTCAGCCTGCCAGCGCGGGTCAACACCAAGGACCTCCACGTGCGCGCGTTGCAGCAAGGCATCAGCATCGCCCCGGGGCTGATCTTCAGCAACACCGAGCAGTTCAACCACTGCATCCGCCTCAATTGCGGCATCCCCTGGAACCGCGAAGCGGAGAGGGCGCTGATGACTCTGGGTATGCTGGCTGGGCAGTTGTGTCAGGAGGCGGTGGCGTACTGAAGATTTTTTAGTTGGCTTAACCCGGATAGGTTGGGCACCGCGTCTACCTAAGCGAATGGTTCGTTCGTTTGCTCAGGAGAGACCCTCATGTCCGCTTATCCCGTTTTGCTTACCCGTCCCCTTGCCGCCGGTTTTGCCGCGGGCTTGTTGCTTGCTCTTGGTGCTTGTAGCGCCTCCAATCCCGATGCTGCTGCCACTGTGGCCAAGTCTGAAGGGGCTGTGGTTCTTGCCGATCAGGTGCGCCAGAGCCAGCGTGCCGAATTGCGTGAGCAGGAGGTCTCGTCGGCGCCTGCGCAGTTGCAACGTAAAGCCGTTGCGGAGGATATGGCCGTTATGCCGAGCGTGGCCTATGCGCCCATGCCCATAGCGGGTTCGATGCCCGATGCGCTGCCGCCGGGTTACCGTGACCAGGGCCGCGAGCGGTATCAGAAGCTCGCCGACAATCCGGTGCACGCGGTGGCCGAAGCCCCGGTGTCGACCTTCAGTATCGATGTCGATACCGGCAGCTACGCCAACGTCCGCCGTTTTCTCAACCAGGGCCAGTTGCCGCCGGCCGAAGCGGTGCGCTTGGAGGAGTTGGTCAATTACTTCCCCTATGCCTACCCGCTGCCGACTGGCGATACACCCTTTGGCGTCGGCACCGAGTTGGCGGTGACGCCGTGGAATTCGCAAAGTCGGCTGTTGCGCATCGCGATCAAGGCATCGGACATGCAGGTGGCAGAGCTGCCGCCAGCCAATCTGGTATTTCTGGTGGATGTATCCGGTTCGATGGACAGGCGCGAAGGCTTGCCGATGGTGCAGAGCACCCTGAAATTGCTGGTCGAGCAATTGCGCGCCGAGGACAAAGTGTCCCTGGTGGTCTATGCCGGTTCGTCCAGTGTGGTGCTGGAACCGACCGCGGGCAGCGACAAGGCGAAGATCCGCGCGGCCATCGATCAATTGCGCGCGGGCGGTTCGACGGCCGGCGAGTCGGGCATTCAGCTGGCGTATCAGCAGGCCCAGCAGGGCTTTGTCAAGAACGGTATCAACCGCATCCTGCTGGCCACCGATGGCGACTTCAATGTCGGCATCAGCGATTTCGAGACGCTCAAGCAGCTGGCGGCCGACAAGCGCAAGACCGGGATTTCCCTGACCACCCTGGGCTTCGGCACCGATAACTACAACGAGCAGTTGATGGAGCAATTGGCCGATGCCGGCGATGGCAATTACGCCTATATCGATAACCTGCGCGAGGCGCGCAAGGTGCTGGTTGATCAGCTCGGCTCGACCCTGGCGACGGTGGCCAAGGATGTGAAGATCCAGGTCGAGTTCAACCCGGCGCAGGTCGGCGAGTACCGCTTGCTCGGCTATGAAAACCGCGCGTTGAAGCGTGAGGACTTCAGCAACGACAAGATCGATGCCGGCGAGATCGGTGCTGGCCATACAGTGACAGCACTCTATGAAATAGTCCCGGTCGGCAACCAGGGCTGGTTGGAACCGCTGCGCTATCAGCAGGCGGAAAGATCCGTCAGCAAGCAAGGTGAACTGGCGCTGCTGCGCATCCGTTACAAGGCGCCGCAGCAGAGCAGCAGTAAGTTGCTGGAAATTCCCATAGTGGCGCAGCGCAACACCCCGACGATCGCCCAGGCCAGCGAGGATCTGCGCTTCGCCGCGGCCGTCGCCGCCTTTGCCCAGCAGCTGAAAGGCGCGCAGTACACAGGCGATTTCGACCTGGCCGCCAGCGCGGAGTTGGCCCGCAGCGGCAAGGGCGAGGATCGCTTTGGCCTGCGTGGCGAGTTCGTGCAACTGGTCGAATTGGCGCAAAGCCTGCAAACTCCGGCTTCACTTCCCGCACCCAGCGCTGCCAAGGTCGACTAAGCGTGACTGCCCATCCTGTTGCTCCACTGCCCGACGAAGAGGACGCCGCCTTGTTGCGGCGTTATCGCCAGGGCGATGCCGAGGCTTTTGCGCTGCTCTATCAGCGCCATCGCCTCGGTTTGTTCCGTTTTCTCTGCGGCCTGTGCGGCGATCCGACGCTGGCCGAGGAGGTGTTCCAGGACACCTGGATGAGCCTGATCCGCAGCCAGTCGCTGCAGCGCGAGGCGGTGCTGTTCAAGACCTGGCTGTACCAGATCGCGCGCAACCGGCTGATCGATCACTGGCGCAAATCGGGCCGCCAGCAGGGAAAGCATGAGGCGTTTGACGAGCAGCTGCATGACCAGCCATGCAGCGAGACCAACCCTGAGCAGCAGCTCAGCTTGAGTCGCGACCAGGAACGCCTACAGGCCGCGCTGGCCGATCTGCCGGCCGAACAAAGGGAGGTGTTCCTGCTGCGCGCCCACGGCGATCTGGAGTTGCATGAGATCGCCGAGCTGACCCGCACGCCGGCGGAAACGGTGAAGAGCCGTTTGCGCTATGCGTTGCAGAAATTACGTCGGCTGCTGGCTGACCCGGCCGCCGAGGAGTTACCCGTATGAACCGCGACCAACACGATCTGCACGAGCAGGCGCTGCTCGATCATTTTCGCGCTCATAGCCAGGGCGAGCCGTCCGCCGAACTGGACGCGCGCATCCTCGCTGCAGCCCGCGCCGCGCAGGTAGCGAGCAAACCCGGCTGGAGTCAGCGCCTGCATGCCTGGCTGTTCGGCCCGGGCGGTCGCCAGCGCTGGTCGGTGGCAGTGGCTGGGCTGGCGTGTGTCGGCATCGGCGTCAGCCTGACGTGGCGCACCCTGGAACAACCCCCCGACGCCTATGACGCGCCCATGCCCCGCGCGGTGATGGCGCCGGCGCCAGCCGCTCCCATGGCCGAAGCCGAGGCGCCGCAAGGCCTGCTGCGCGAACAGGCGCCGGCGGTGCAGCGCTATTCACAAGAGCGGCAAAGGGCCGAGAAGAAAGAATCGGCACCGGTGCTGGCGGAGGAGATGCGCAAGCAAGCGCCGATCGCCAGCGAGGCTCTATCGGATGCCTTGGTGCCAGAGGCCGCATCGTCCATGGCGCCGCGGGTGAGCAAGGCGGTTGAGTCGGAGTCGGAGCAGTTGCTGTTGCAACTGCTGGAGCTACGCCGCGCCGGTAAGACCGAGGAAGCGAAAACCCTGCAACAGCGTTTGCAGCAAGACTATCCGCAGATGGATATAGAGGCGCAGATGGAGCGCCTTGAAAACAACCGTTAGCGGGGCGATACGGACGTAGGTTGGGCCGGGCTGCGTAGGCTGAGCGCAGCAAGCCCAACGAGCAGCGTTCACGATTGCGGGTAGGGGGTGTTGGGCTTCGCAGGCTCAGCGCCAACCTACATTGTTGACTCTCGCCTCCCAGGTACTTCTCTCTGACCTGGCAACGGAGCGCTTCATGCCAGGCAGGGCCGTTCGCTTAAGCGAAGAGAACGGTGCTTTTGTAGCCCGGATGCAATCCGGGGAGCGATGTCAGCCACAGAAGCGTTCCCCGGATTGCATCCGGGCTACGAACTGCCAATGGAGCACGCCATGCCAGCGAGCAAAGCGCTAGCATGGCGTTCTTGTTTACGCATGGAGCGCGCAATGTCCGCCAATCCCCTCGACGCCGACGAAAAGAGCCTGCCACGCTTGTTGCTGGAACTGCTCTGGCAACTCGTCGTGCTGATAGTGCCAATCGTTCTGCTGGCCATGGCGCCGCCGCCGCTGAGCGCTGGCGTGGCTGCGTTGTTGGTGGCCCTGATGAGCTGTGCGGCCAAGCTGGGTTACAGCGGCGCGGCCAATGGGCTGAGCCGCTTGCTCACCGCCGCGCTGATTGGTCTGGGTGTCGGCCTGGGCCGCGAGCTGCCGGAGTATTGGAATTTGGCGGCGG
Source organism: uncultured Pseudomonas sp. (assembly GCA_966210885.1). GTDB lineage: Bacteria > Pseudomonadota > Gammaproteobacteria > Pseudomonadales > Pseudomonadaceae > Aquipseudomonas. The sequence goes on along the minus strand of CBIHLQ010000003.1, from coordinate 124,554 downwards.
CGATCCTGACCATCCTGTTCGGTCTGGCCGGTATCGCCGCCCTCGAGCGCCGCCTGGGCTTGGCGGCGGCCAAACCGGAAGCGGTGGAGGCTGGCGAGCCTTCGGGTATCAGCGCCTGGGGCGCTGGTGCGATCGCATTTACCCCCGAGGGCGAGCCGATCCATACCTTCAATTGGGGTGAGATCGCCATGGGCGGGCCGGCCTACTGCGATTACCTGTTGCCCGACGGCGTGGTGCTGGAAGGGCTTGGCAGCTCGGCGCTGTTCTCCAGCGATGGCCGCTATTTCGCCGCGCCCGTGCCTTCGCGCGATACCTGGGGTTTGGTGATTTTCGATCGGCAACTGCGCCGCCTGCACCATTGCTCGCAATGCAGCGAGTTCTGGGAGTTGGACGAGTTCAGTGCGACGGAAATCCGCGGCCGGCATAGCCCCCTGGTGTCCAACCAGGGCTACAAAATCGTCCTGGCCGACTTGCTGCGCCAGGCCTGGAGCGAGGACTTCATCGCCATCGGCGACCTCTGGCTGGCCCCGGCCTGGGCGCAGCAAGTGCAGGCAACAGGGCTGGCGTTCGTCGCGCCCCAGGGCGGCCACGTGCTGACCGGCGAGTTGAACCTGCCGGACAACCTGCGCAGCCTGGACAATCCGCTGACACCGCTGCGTTACCCCAGCTATCGCCTACTGATCGACGGGCAGTCCAGCGGCCTGTTGCTGCATGACGGCGAAAGCGTGGTATGGCGCGACGACGGTCAGGCCCTGGTGTGCCGGGCGCGACCGCAAGCTCAGGTGGAAAACCGCTACAGCAACGACTGCTGGTTATGGCAGCCCGAGCACGGCTGGCGGGCCTTGCCGGAACCCTGGCAGGCGCGGGCGGACGAGCCGTCGTTGAACTGGGGCGCGCCTTGTCGGCTGGATGCGCGACAGGTCTGGCGCGAGGCTTATTTCGATTTCGCCGATACCGACCGCCTGGGCTACGGCTACAGCCTGCAAAGCATCCACAGCGACACGGAAATTCTGCTCGGCCATGACCCTCTCGGCCGGGCAGTGCCGGGTGAGTATCGGTTGACCCGATTACAACTGGCCACGGCGCTCGACGGTCAAGGCGCCAGCGAGCTGTATCTGCAATGCATGCAGGATCAATCGACGCCCTGCCTGAGCTGGCTGCGTGACAGCCAGGACGGCACGCACGGGGCCTACGCCTGCCGCATCGGCACGTGGCAATTACCGGGCGAATGGTGCCTGGATCACCGCGTCTCCGATTGCGGCCGCTACCTGGCGCTGCTGGCATTCGCCGAGGCGCCGGCAGTACCGCATCAGCTGGTGATCGCCGATGTGCAGAGGCGCTCCCTGCTGCGGCTCGAGCAACCGTTGCTGGCCGCGCGCTTCTACGATCTGCGCGGTAAGGTGCTGAGCTTGGCGCATATCGGCGGGCGCCTGGATGAGGATCAAGTCAGCACGCCGTTACGCCGCTTCGACCGCCAGGCCCCGAGCGCGGAAACCGCCGCCGCTTTCCTCGCGCCGCTCGAAGGCTCGCGTCTGTATTACCAGGTCGCGCAGGTTCGAATCGAAGGGGACGGCCTGAGTCTATTGCCGAGCTGGCGTTTGGCCGAACAAGCGCCGGCCGCCAATGCCGAGGGCGATTTTATTCTGCCTGCTCCGAACGGTTGTGATGCCGCCTGGCTGTTCGGCGCCGAGAGCAGCTACCGGGACAACTACCTGCGCGAGCGTCACCCGCGCCAGGGCGGCTGCCTGCTGACCGCCTCGGGCTGCGCAGTGGCCGATGTGGCGCCGGCAATGATCTGGTCCAAGGACGGTCGCTATCTGGCGCTGACTCGCCATCTGGATCGTTTCGATCCGCGTGCTGGCGACAGTCAGGAGGACATCTGGCTGCTATTGCTGCTGGACCTGAGCGAGAAAAGCCTGCGCACTAGCCACGGCTCCATAGGCCTGATGCCGTACTTCGAAAGGTTCGACGGCCAAGGGTTGCGAGTGCGGACCTTCGCTTACGACTACCAAGTTGAAGACGATGCCGGCGAGGCGCGCCTGTTCGCCCTGGATGAGTTGCTTGCCTTGCCAGCGGAGCGCCTGATCGCAAATGCCGGATTATGGCTGACGGCGGAGGAACAACAGCGAGCAGGCCAATGGCAGCGCCTGGATACTCAGCATCTGCAGGCGTGGAATAAACGCCGCGACAACACAACGTTGTCCATTTAAGCCAAGAGGGGCCGTTTGTAGCCCGGATGCAATCCGGGGAGCGGATTTATGGCCGGATGACGAGACTGCAAACCTGAAACAAACGCAGCGCAGAGCAGGCTTGCTAGATCGCGGGTGAGGGTGGAGCATACAAGTTTTCCCCCAAGCGTATTTGTGTTCTTGATGATCAGCTTTCGTTCTGTGCTCGTGCTTGTGTCACTGCTTGTCCTCGGCGCTTGCGACAACGACCCGGCGCCGCCTATCGAGCCGGTCGAGCCCCCCAAGCCGCGGGTTTCGGCCCCGGTCGTTCCGGTTGCCCCGGAGCCGACGGTTGCGCCTGCTGCGGAGCCGCCAGCCAAGCAGGCGAGCGAGCCGGCCAAACCCAGGCCGCTGCCCAAGCCTGTGGTTAGCACGCCTCCGGCCCAGGACAAGCCTGCAGCCGTCGTGGCTAAGACGCCGGTCGTGGCGCTGGATTTGAGTCTGCCGGAAGAGTTGCTGGAACCGACTGAGTCGATCGAGTCCTTCAGCGAACTGCCTTCGACGTTATTGCCGCCGTTGTTCGATGAGCGCGGCAGCCCCGACAGCCCCTTCCAATTGCACGGCAAGCTGATCACCAGCGAGCGCGGCGATCAGGATTACTGGGAATCGCTGGATGGCGCCGAGCTGCAGTTCGAGTTCAAGCGCTAGCTTCGCGCTTGAACTCGACGGCCTGGCCCGGGCGTTCCGACTTGCTGCTGGTTGCTAATCGATAAACAGGTCGGCGATCAGCGCGCCGCCCTCCGGATCGAAGCGGTAGTGCTCGAAGTCGCTGACGCCCTGTTCGCGCAGAATCTCCTCATCGATCAACAGGCGACCCGTGATGCTGCGATTCTGGCTGGCCAGGATGGCGTGGGCGGCATCGGCCATGATCGCCGGGGTGCGCGCGCGTTTGAAGGCGTCGCGGCCGCCCAGCTCGAACTCGATGGCGGCGGTGGCGATCATGGTCTTGGGCCATAGCGCGTTGACGCTGATACCGTATTTCTTGAATTCCTCGCTCATGCCCAAGGTCAGCATGCTCATGCCGTATTTGGTCACGGTGTAAGGACCGTGTTGGGCGAACCACTTGCTGTGCATATTCAGCGGTGGCGACAAACTGAGGATATGCCCGCCGGCGGCGCTGGCTTTCAAATAGGGCAGCGCCGCCTGACTGCAGACCATCACCGCGCGAGTGTTGATCTGGAACATCAGGTCGAAGCGCTTGGGATCGAGTTTCTCCACGCCCACCAGCTTGATCGCCCCGGCGTTATTGACCAGCCCATCGATGCCACCGAAGTGTTCGGCCGCCTGGGCCATGGCGGCTTTTACCGCGACCTCGTCGCGCACATCCAGTTGTAGGGCCAGGGCCTTGCCGCCGGCCTGCTCGACCTCGGTCGCCACCGAATGGATGGTGCCCGGCAGCTTGGCGTGGGGCTCGGCGCTTTTTGCCGCGATAACGATATTGGCGCCATCGCGCGCCGCGCGCAGGGCGATTTCGCGGCCGATGCCACGGCTGGCACCGGTGATAAACAGGGTTTTGCCTTGCAATGACATGACGGGTTTCCTTGTGCATTACGTAAGGGGTGCGGGGCCGCCTAGGCTGTGCGCACCATGGGGTGAATTTGGTGCGCACGGCGCACCCTACGAAACTGTGTTGCTGAGCGCTGCTGTCAGATGTGTAGCCTGGGTTGAGCACAGCGATACCCAGGGCAGCCTTTCCCGGGTGTCGCTTCGCTCGACCCGGGCTACGGGTTAGCTGGCGTCAGATCCCAGGGTGCGCTCGACGCGCACCTATGACTCTGCCTATCTAAGGTGCGCACAGCGCACCCTTCTACGGGTCATGGCGCAGCGGCTTCGATCTCCACCAGCAACTGCCGGTTCTTCACCTGATCGCCACGATTCACGCTAACGCGCCTGACCACGCCGTCGATGCTGGCTTTCAGTGGGTGTTCCATCTTCATCGCCTCCAGCACCAGCAGCAGTTGGCCCTTGCTGACTTGGCTGCCTGGCTCGACCAGCACTTCGACTATGGCACCGTCCATCGGCGCTTTGACGCTGCCGCAGCCGGCACCCGCGGCGCTGCTGACCGGCAGGTGGGTGATATCGCTGAATGCCAGATTGCCGTTATGGCCGTACAGCCGCAGCGTTTCGCCGTCCAGGTGGTAGGCCAGGCGCTGACGGATACCGTCCAGTTCGAGTGTGGCCCAGCGACCGTCGCAGGACAGCAGCTTGAGATCGAGCAGGGTGTCGGCGACTCTTGCCCGCAAGCTCGGCTGGGCGCCATCGGCCAGCACATCCAGCTCGATTTCGAACTGCTGCTCGCCCTGCTTGAGCACAAAACGCCAAGGCGCGCTGCCAGCGTTGCGCCAACCGCAGAGGCCTGGCTGATGGGCGCGGGCATTGGCCGATTGCTGGTAGAGCAGGGCGGCGGCGAAGGCCAGTTCGCTGGCGGCCGGTGGCTGCGGGCGCAGGCTCGGGTCGTTAGTGAAATGTTCGGTGATAAACGCCGTGGTGGCGTTGCCGGCGGCGAACTCGGGGTGGCTCAGCAGGTTGGCGAGAAAGCGCTGGTTGCCATTGACGCCGAGCAGTACGCAATCCTCGACCGCGCGTACCAGCTTGCGCCGGGCCTCGTCGCGGGTCGCGCCATAGGCGATGACCTTGGCCAGCATGGGGTCATAGAACGGGCTGATGGCCTGGCCTTCGAGCAGGCCGTGGTCGATGCGGATGCCGTCGAGCAAGGCCGGCTCCCAGCGCAGTACGCGGCCGGTTTGCGGCAGGAAGTTCTGCGTCGAGTCCTCGGCGTACAGGCGCACTTCCATGGCGTGGCCGGTCAGGCGGATGTCCTCCTGCTTGAGTGGCAATGCCTGGCCTTCGGCCACACGGAGTTGCCAGGCCACCAGGTCCTGCCCGGTGATCAGCTCGGTAACCGGGTGTTCGACCTGCAGGCGGGTGTTCATTTCCAGAAAGAAGAACTCGCCGTTGCGGTCGAGTAGGAATTCCACGGTGCCGGCACCGACATAGTCGACCGAGGCGGCCGCTTTGACCGCTGCTTCGCCCATGGCCTGACGCAGCGCTGCTGTCATTAGCGGGCAGGGCGCTTCTTCGACGACCTTCTGATGGCGACGCTGCACCGAGCAGTCGCGCTCGCCTAGATAAACGAGATTGCCGTGGCAGTCGCCGAACACCTGGATTTCCACATGGCGCGGCTGGATCACCGCCCGTTCGAGGATCAGCTCGCCGGAGCCGAAGGCGTTCTGCGCTTCCGAACGCGCGGTACGGATCTGCGCCAGCAATTCGCTCGCTTCATGGACCAGACGCATGCCACGACCGCCGCCGCCGGCGCTGGCCTTGATCATCAGCGGGTAGCCGATGCGCTCGGCTTCGCGGCTCAGGGTTTCATCGTCCTGCGCGGCGCCTTCATAGCCCGGGATGCAGGGTACTCCGGCCTCGAGCATGGCGATCTTCGACAGGCGCTTGCTGCCCATCAGATGGATGGCTTCCACGCTAGGGCCGATAAATGCGATGCCGGCGGCCTCGCAGGCGCGGGCGAAGTCGGCGTTTTCCGAGAGGAAGCCGTAGCCGGGGTGGATGGCGTCGGCACCGGTCTTCCGTGCGGCGGCGATGATGGCGTCGATCAGCAGATAGGACTGGTTGACCTGGGCCGGGCCGATGCACACCGCCTGGTCGGCCAGTTGCACGTGGCGCGCTTCGGCGTCGGCCTCGGAGTAGACCGCCACGGTGCGGTAGCCCAGGGCGTGCGCGGTGCGCATCACCCGGCAGGCGATTTCGCCGCGGTTGGCGATCAGAATCTTGTTAAAGGCGGGCATTCGATGCTCCTGCTTTGCGTAGCCCGGATGCAATCCGGGGAATCATCGTTGAGAGCGCCCCGGATTGCATCCGGGCTACGGTCGGTAATATTCAGTCGTAGGGTGGATCACGCTTCACCGATCCACCGTTTGGTGTCCTGAATTGGTGGATGTAGAAGCGACATCCACCCCTACGAGTTCTGTCGGCAGTGCCAGTCCATCCGATCCATCATCGGCGCAACTGAAAAGCGGCGGGACACCGAAGCCGGCGTGGTTGCTGGGGTTGAGCCTTGTAGCATGGGTGTCTCCGGTGTGCGTGTTTCTGACGTGTTTTCGGGGGTTTGCGGGCATTTTTAAAAGTCGGGTGGTACGCTGTACCACCTAAATGCTTGCATGTACCACCGGCAAACAGGATGTACCACCATGGCAACGATTAGACCGCGAAAGAGGGCTGACGGCACGATCAGTTACACCGCTCAGATTCGAATCAAAAAAGATGGGGTGCAAGTTTACACAGAGAGCCAGACCTTCGCGCGCAAGAAGGCGGCCGAGGCGTGGGTGAAACGTCGCGAGACTGAGCTGAGTGAGCCAGGTGCAATCGAGCGCGCCAAGAGGGGCGGTGTGCTGCTAAGGGATGTAATTGATAAGTACTTGGCAGAGGTCGGCCAGGCTCAGCCGCTTGGGCGTACGAAGGAATACACACTACGTGCGATTGCAGCATCGCATCTCGGTGATATGGCGCCAGCGCAGATGACCAGCCAGGTGCTGGTTGACTATGCACTGTGGCGGATGAGCTCAGAAGGTGGTGGTGTTCAGCCACAAACTGCCGGCAATGATCTGGCCCATCTTGGCGCTGTACTGTCAGTCGCCCGCCCAGCCTGGGGGTATGACGTGCCGGCCGGCGCGATGACCGATGCTCGGATGGTACTCAATAAGCTGGGTTATAAAATGAAAAGCCGTGAGCGCGAGCGGCGGCCGACCCCGGCTGAGCTGGCACTGTTGCTTGAGCGGTTCTGTGATGTTTTGAAAGCACGCCCGTTGTCGGTGCACATGCCCAAGGTCGTGCTCTTTGCTTTGTTCTCGACACGACGGCAGGACGAAATTGTGCGGATTCGTTGGGCCGATCTGGATGAAACACGGCAGGCTGTGCTGGTCCGGGATATGAAAAACCCAGGGGACAAGTGGGGCAACGATGTTTGGTGCCATCTGCCTGCAGAGGCATTTGCCATTGTGCAAAGTATGCCGCGGGTCCATGAGGAGATTTTCCCGTACACCGGTGACGCGATCCAAGGCGCGTGGGCGCGGGCAATAAAGCGCGCGCTGATTGAGGATCTGCACTTCCATGACCTGAGGCACGGTGGCGTGAGCAGGCTGTTTGAAATGGACTGGGATATTCCTCGAGTGGCGAGTGTGTCTGGCCACCGGGATTGGAACTCACTTCGGCGCTACACACACCTGCATGGGCGAGGGGATTCTTTCGCAGGTTGGGAGTGGCTGCCGAAGGTCATAGCGATGCCTGTGAGCTTTGGCGCGGCTGTGGCCAAGCGAAAGAAACAGCCAGGTTCATAACTGTTTGCACTCTTTGATTGCCGCGGCGCGCTGCTCGTCCAGATAGTTTGCAAGGTCTTGCAGATGGATGCCTTTGGCAGACTTCTGGCTGCTTTCCAGTCGTGTAATCGGGATTTTGATCTGTCCGGCCAGTACTTTTCGCTGGAACATATCTGGCGTGAGGTGGGTGAAGTAGTCCTTGCAGACCTGATCAAGGGGGATAATCGCTTGGCCGCCGTACTGGGCCATCAGCAAAAATGTCGTATTCATTGCTGATATCCGGTCACTACTTTTTGCGCTGCGGGTACCGGTTGTAAAGCGTCGGTGTCTTTGCCCGGGAGGTTAGCCGCGCACTTAACGGTCTCAAGCTCGTGTTTTTTTCTCATGGGTGCTTTTGCTCAACGCTAACTGGGTGATTCATCGTGACCAGTTTTAGCCCTCAAATGGGCAGAGTTCGTACCCTGAACGGGGTCAGGTCAAGACGAAAAACAGAACGTTGAATGAGTTATCCCGTCCTAAAGTAACTTTATCTGCTTAGCGTCTCACCAAGAAAAACGTCCTTGCTTTGAGCTGCCTGACAGTTTCGACGGCGAATGGATGAGCAGTCGAAGAAGATCGGCGGCATTGGTCGGCTACATCGACAACGAACCGCTCGAAGGGTATTCGTCATGGTAAGAGGGCAGAGCGTTAGTGGAGTGAGTGCCCTAGAAACCGGTGGGGGCGGAATCTTTGCGCTTTGAGGCTCTGCTACTTGGTCGGGGTGCCACGTACAAGCTGATTGCCGGCCGGAGTCATACGGCCGACAATCGTTGGGTCGGGTTACTGACTATCCGCACCGGGGTATTCAACCCCGACGAGAAGCGCTATTCACGCACCGCCAACGTGCCGCTGCCATATCCCACCAATGACACCCGCGACCTGATCCAAGCCGCCCTGACAGGCGTGCAAGCGATCTACCTACCGGGGTACCGCTACCAGAAAGCCGGTGTGGTGTTGATGCACTTCGTAAACCCGGAGCACCTTCAGGGCGACCTGTTTGCTCCCAAACCCCGCTCGCGCAGCGCTGAACTAATGACCGCCCTGGACAAGATCAACACCACCATGGGCCGAGGCACCGTGCGCCCGGCGCGAGTGCCTGCCAGCGGCAGTTGGGCTATGAAGCAGCAGCTGAAATCCCCCGGCTATACGTGCCGCTGGGGTGAACTGCCGTCGGTGCGGTGACGGCGTTGTTGTGCTGTTACGCTAGGCGGAGGCATGGCACCCCTTTATCAGGCCTATCTACCTTGTGAAGCTCTGAACTCAGATGCATAAACGGGCAGCTGATGAATTGGCTGAAAGTAACTTCTGTAACTCCTCCAACCTTCGCTTGGTAGAAGATATCTGCCCAGATATCGAGCTCCTCGTCATCCATTCCATCCGTTGAATTCATTATAATTACCTCTTACACGAAAATAGAGAAATCACAGCCTGACGTCGTTTCAAAAAATGCAACTCAGGTCTTAGCCTTTTTCGGCTTTGGTTTCTGAGTCCAGGGGCCGTTGAGGTATGGAAGCCAATCGTGTGCTTTATCTAGCCGTTCGACGATGAGTTGAACTGTTAACCAATATCGATATGTCGTCTCTTTAGAAGATTTTTTTGCTTGTTCTTGAAGGAACCACCTTAGATGTTTGGTTCGCCAGCGCTTTGGGTGGTCCAGTTTCCATCGGAGTTCAATTGCGGCCTGTATTACTTCCGCCTGCATTAGGTGGCGTCTTCTTGATGAAGGGGAACCGGTCAGTACCCCGCTAAGGAATATCTGCATGGTGATATTCATTTGGTCTCACTCCCTATATATGAGTTGGTGACTTCGGGACGCTCATGTCCTAATTCACGACTGATGATCTGTCGTGCTGCGCGTACAGCAGCGTGATCTGGGTTTTCTTGGCGGGGGAAAACTGGCGCAGCGATTCCAACCAAATCCTTGTAACGATCGCATGCAAAGGCTGCGCGAAGTTCGTGTGGGCCTTTGACGCCATGGCGCTTCATTATTGAGCGGCTAGGATTAACCTCGTGCCGCAAAAAACTTATATAACTTTCATTCAAGGCCAAAAGATTTCGGCTACCTTCAGGAGATACTTTTCGTGCATATTCAAGCGCAAAAAGTATTTCATCCGTAACCGGAATCCATCGCGGAGCGAATGCGCCTGAGCGGCCTCCCTTACAGCCATCCTGGATATTAATTCGGTTATTCGCTGACTCTTTAGTAAGGCGAGGTAAGTCCGCCAAGATACATTCTCTCAGGCGCATTCCAGTGGAACGGGCTAGTAGTACAATCGCTGCCGACCGATTGAAGCAGTTTGCTATAAGTTGTTGGTGCAAATTGTGAACTTGGGAGATATCCATGCCGTCGGGAATTGATCTGCGGATGTAGCAGCGTCTTTCTCCAAGAGCAGCATGAATTTTGTCAATACGAATTTTTTGGTCTTCGCGCATGATCTGCATTACAACGTTTACGCTAGAAATTCGGTTTGTTGCTGTTGCGATTGAAATATCTTCTTCGTCCAGCAGCATCTTTAGATATAGCGCGTACTCTGAAAATAAAGAGTTAGTTACTTTTCTTATATCTCTGATTTCATGCTCTTCATTCAGCCAGTTATAAAATAACCTGCTCCTTTCAATATGTGCTTGGACTGTCTGATGATGCCCATCTCCAAAATGAGCCTTCAGCGCGACCTTGGTTGCATATTCAACCTGATTTCCAAATCCAAAATTTTTCGACTTTGAGTTGCGGTGCTTAGCCATAGGTATCTCCAAGTGAAATCGGCCACGAACTAACGACTCGATTTCAACGAATAGGGAAATTTAGGGCAGCCAGGCTCCGCCAAGAGATGGTTAGTGTTAACGGGACACGTGCCCGCACTGGCTGAGGGAGATGCTGAGCGCTGCGACTGAGTGAAAGGCACCCATCGGTTAACGCACGCGCACTACAAGGCCCGCAGGGTCCGATATGGACGGCGGAAAGGGCTGGCGGGCTGACGAGGCACGCCATAGTGCTGGGGGGGGAAGTTCACTGCTTATCGTTAATGCATCTCAGCCTGTCAGGCTGATGTCCTAGATGGACCGCATCGATCTTGGGCAGTGTACTGCTATACGCACCAGCTGAGCAGTGTCAGCGATAGTGTCATAGAGCTAGAGCGGTGGACGCTAGTGCTGGCGTGGCCTATAGCCCCATCCAGAAGAACCGTCTCTGTTTGTAAAGCGGAGGAGGTGCTGCTAAAGGGCAGCTCACTAAGTATCAGTCACTCATGGACTGATCCTGTGATTGGATCATTTCACAGGATTCAGGCGCTTGACAAGCCTCCCCTCTATTTTTAGCGCTCAGAGTTTTGGCTAATCATTGAGTAGTGCTAAAAAGTTCACTTTTGTGAACTTTTTAGCACCCTGTGTAACGATGACAGAATCGTTCCAGGGTGAGTAGCCCTGGTCTGCTATGTAAATAAAGTTCACTTTTGTGAACTTTATGATGGGTGCCCATGCATTATTTGACCTGTTTAACGATCTGGATGATCGACCCGGGTAGAGCGACTCTCGGCTATCTGTACCCTAAACGGGGGCAAACTCAGCCCATGTTCTATCACTGACGTAGCATCATGATTCCGCCTTGTGCATTTCGCACGTTAGAAATAGGAGGGGGCATGGATTTTTCAAGTACACCCAGGCTTAGTGAAAACTCAGAAGTGCTAAATTATTTTGAGGATAAAGAAATACTAGTCGAGGATCTTGCTAGGTTTGTTGATCTTAAACAGGTAAAATACTTTGCGAAAAATCATCCGCAAGGTGTGTTGGTTGTTATTACAAATGAGTTTAAGTGCAAGTATAAGGTTATTTGTTTGAATGCTATTGCACTCCATCATTGTTTGGTGGATGAGTGCCTGGTTGAGGTTAATCTGGGTGGCGGAAAAATGTGGAGGCACTATTTGGCGAAAATAAAGTATTTTGATTTCATGCCTTGTGAGCGTCTAGATAATATTAGTGTTATAAAAGATGAGCTTTGCTCGCATTTTGCTAGTCTGTTACTTGAAAATACTGGTGTTGAATTATCTCGCGCTACGAGATATTTCTTCGAGCTCAATATTCCCGAAGTGCTAGTGCGGTAATCACGTTGATAACTGTACGGGAGCCCTATTTTGATAGGGCTCCCGTACGGTTTTTGTCTGGTTTGGACAGCAGTGAAGGACCACTCATCTTATGCCGCAGAAGAAATACGCAATTTCACCAGAGAAGGGTTTGACCTGCTGCAATGAGCAGGCGGTATTACACCCAGGCTGCTTTCGGCCGATTCTGTTGAAAAAGTAGGTTCTGCGGCAGCCAGCCGGTCAGCTGTGCCTGCTGTCGAAGTGGCTGCAAGCCACTTCAAGTTGCCTTTCGGCGTTTCACTGAGCGTCCCTGCTCAGGTTTGAGGGTTAATTCGAGGGTTTCTGCTCGCCGCAGGCGTACCTATCCCGTGAGCGGTGGCCCTTGAGGCAAAAGCTTGGCCATGCGGCGCAGGTTCTGTACCGTCGCCGCCAAAGTGAATTCGTCAGTGGCACCTGTCAGGCCACGCAGTCGTAAACGGTCGAGTTTCATGATCCGTTTGAGGTGGGCGAACAGCATCTCCACCTTCTTTCGTTCGCAGCGAGAGACAAGGTATTCCGGTGTCTTGGCGATGCGTCGGGCCACGTCGCGGGCAGCCTCATGGATGCTGCGGACGATCTTCCGGTTCGGCGTGTTGGGGCAGCACTTTTCTTTCAGCGGACAGGTGGCGCAGTCGGTTTGGCTGGAGCGGTAGATGATGGTGTTGGCCTTGGTCACCCGCGATCTTTTCTGGGTGAAGGCGCGCCATTCACTGCGTAGTGGTTTGCCGGCTGGGCAGCGATATTCATTGGCTTCCTGATACCAGTGGAAGTCGTTACTGGAGAGGCTGTCGTCCTTGCGCTCAGTCTTGTCCCACACCGGCACGTGCGGCTCGATGTTCTTCTCTTCAACCATCCAGGCCAGCATCGGGGCAGTGCCATAGGCGGTGTCGCCAATGAGGCGTTCCGGCGTGAGGTCGAACTGCACCTCGACACGCTCGACCATCGTCTTGGTCGAATCGACTTCAGCGGTACGGTGCGCCGGGGTAGCTTCCACGTCCATGATCACACCGTGCTCAGTGTCGATCAGGTAATTCGTGGCGTAGGCAAAAAAGGCCGGGCCGCCTGGTGCCGCTGTCCAACGGGACTGAGGATCGGTGAGCGAAATTTTCTTGGGGAGAGCTTCAGCCAGCGCCTCATCATTAAGAGCTTCGAGGTACTCGCGCACGGCGCGGCTGCTGAGTGCTGGATCGCGCCAATCGATTTCATCTCCCGCCACCCCACGTTGCCGGCTGGCATCCGCCTTGATGATGCTGGCGTCGACAGCAAAACCTTCGCCCTTGACCAGACCGGCTGCCATGCAGCGCCGCAGCACTTCATTGAACAACCAGCGGAACAGATCGCTGTCACGGAAACGGCCATGACGATTCTTCGAGAAGGTCGAGTGATTGGGTACTTCGTCTTCCAGGCCCAGCCGGCAGAACCAGCGATAGGCCAGGTTCAGGTGCACTTCTTCGCACAATCTCCGCTCGGAACGGATGCCATAGCAGTAGCCGACGACCAGCATGCGCACCATCAACTCTGGATCAATCGAGGGGCGTCCGATGGGGCTATAAAAATCCGCCAGGTAAGCGCGCAGGTCGCTGAGATCCAAGCACTGATCGATGCTGCGCAGGAGGTGTTGGGTCGGGACGTGATCTTCCAGATTGAACGAGTAGAACAGGCGCTGCTGTCCTCCCGGTAGCTGTCCCATCATGCTGTTCGCCCCCATGCTCGCTGACAAAGCAATTTTGCCAACGGCATGGGGAGGTCGCTACTTTTTCAACAGAATCGGCCAGAAGCAGACGGTTGTATGCAGATCGTGAAGTAACCAAGACCCCGTGCTAAGGATCGTTGCACTTGAAGTGTTGCGAGGGTTAGCGTGACTAATGTCAAAATGCCATGGCAAGAGACTCTTAAATGCAGTATTTCCACATTGACAGCTGCTACGCGCCGGCGGACAAACGTCTCCTTGAAATTGGGCAAACACTCAACACCAACAGTCGCCCCTTTAATCCTTACTACGAGCAAATGTGCGATATCCATCATGTGATCTCAGTTGGTGAGCGAGACCGTAGGCTCAAGGAGTTTCTTCGCAGCCCGGACATCGAGCGTTTTTCCAGTCGAGAGGTAGCCAATAGTTTTCACGGTGTCATTGACACCTACATCCGCCTGCTTCGAGAGATGGAGTTCGAGAATATACGGCGGGAGCAGTACGCTAATTGTCCATCCCGCACTCGATGCATATGGCTGACCGACAATCTCGATGAAGCAATCTACTGGCGCAAACGTTTGAATAAGGTCAATAGCACACGCATTCTACGGGTGGAGGTCAACGGCATCCTCCACCAAGCTGATGGTCGTTACCTGAGCGCCGAATCGAGTTCGCTCTCGGAACTACGGGTGGCAGCGCAGAGCTACTGGGGAGGGTTGCTCCGTGCTGATTCGGAAAGAGAGATTCTGCTGGAAGGGGCGATGACGGTAGTTGCAGTCGAGGGATGCGGATCTCAGACTGTCTGAGTTTCAGACTAATTTTTAGCCAGTAGGAAAAGGCAGAAATACGTGCGCATATACTCAGAAGAAGAGATTCAGGATCTTACGGATAGGGTCTTCCTTATGCGTGATCGACTCGAAGCAGGAAAGATTCACTTCGCCGCCCACTTGATTGAGGAATTCAGAAAGAGTTTTGAAGCTATTCGGCTCCGCCCTGACGGTCTGGTGGATCCTACGACAGTGGATGGGAGAATCCGCGCATCCACACTTGCTATTAAGGCTTTCGCTTATCGTGATGAAGCCAAGCAATCTGTAAGCCTTCACAGGATCCAGTCCTTATATTTTGATTTCCTGTTCCAAGAGTTCGGATTTCTCTATGAGCCGATGATTAAAGCTGGAGCAACACCCTCTAACGCTGCGGCGGTAGCTATAAGGGACGATGGGTTGGTAGAGAACATTTTTTCTGCTTTGCCAGACCTAGCTGAAGGCCTCATGGAGTTCTGGTCTTCGGTAGCAGATCCTGCTGCATTTCATTTGCAAGATGGACAGCAACTAAAAGCAACCTTTGCAGGCGACCTATTCCCCGCGCATTGGGAGAATGTGGTTTCTACCGCTGGTTTGTACATAGACACCATAGTACTACCATGCCCGGTGATGCGAATTGCGCCGTTAGCGGAAACCCTTCCACCCCCAAAAATTGTAGAGATATTAATCAAGCATGTACTAACTGCGATGACATACAGAGATCTCGCAGTTGCCGACATCGACCCTCCAATGGTGATCGTATCGCCAAATCCAAAAGATATTAATGCTGATGATCGCAGTGCGTTGACGGAACAGAGTCAGTTGCTCTCATGCAGACATGCAGGATACCTGTTTGGCCGCGACTTTGAATCTACAGAACACCTGGCGGAATACTGTTCTCACTTGGCCACAGTTGAACAGGTTATTGCGGAGTTGAAGGGTAAGGATCGGCTGGTTTTTGACGCCAATTGGGGAGTGAGTCCGCTTGATCAATTGCGGACTGCCATGCACGAGGGCTCCACCCCGGGACTTGACCCCACTGTGGCGGGCAATCATGTGTTCTTCGCGTGCTTAGGTCGTATGCCTCAAGCATTGGCCGCCCAACAATGTGCTTCGCATTATGGAGGAACCCCATTTATAGGAGTAGAGACCTCATGGCGGTATTTTAACTGGATGCTGGAATATCAGGGGCAGGCTGGCACTTACGCACAAGCTGATCGTGAGAGCATGCATATCGTTCGAGCGTTGAGTGCAGAAGCTGATAACAATCTGCAATGGCTCGGAAATGTACCGCCGGAAACAGTATTGCAGATACGTAAAGCAGGTCTTGCTGAAGAACTGAGATCAATTTTGGGCCAGGGAGTAGCGGAGCTAATTAGCATTAGGCCAAACAACTACTACAGAACTGCTGATAAAGTTTTAGACAACCTAGATCGTGCTTTCAGAGCCCATCAGGCATCACTCAATGAGGCTCGACTGAAGAAGCTCAAACTATATGGTATCGACGTAGCTTCTTGCGTAGCGCTGGGCACGATTGGTGTCGCCGCAGCTTTGACAGGGAACATCGCTCTAGGAGCAGTTGGGAGCGTTTTGGGCGTCGCCGGACTGCCTAACCTCAAGGATATCAAAACCAAATATACAGAACTCAAAGCTGAGGAACATGCTCGAAATAGCGCGCCCACCGGAATGCTTTTCAAACACTTGAGATAAGGCCTTACCTACGCTAAGGAGCGCATTGGGGCGGCTTTGCCGTCGCCACAGGTATAAAACGTTCAAAATGCTCAACGAGGTGTTCATGGAAAACAAAAAAAGCGGCGACAAAAATCTGAACACACCGGGTTCTCAAAAATATACAGCCGAAGATATTTCCCTTATTCTCGCCGCCAGAGGGATTAGAAGCACCGTGAGCCAGGAGGAAAAACCGCGCGATAATAGTCGCGGCGCACCTTGGGGAATGTTCTGTGCGACTGGCGGAGTTATGCTGGTGGCTGGGCTTTTATTGTTGGTTTTTTTCCGATGATCGTCGTATAGGGTGGAAACGGGACTGATTTTTATCCGACTCTCAATTGTCTGCTTCTGGCAAGTGCAGCCGTCGTCGCCGGCTGCAAACGGCCAAAGCAGACCATGGACACCATGCAAGCGCGCCAGTAACGTTGCCGTTCATAGTCATGCTAGTTACAGCGGAGGTAGCGATGGCGTCGGCAGAACACGACTATCAGCATTTCATGCAATGGCTTCATCGACCTGGCGGTGGTGTGCCAGAAGATGTGCGCCGATTTGCAATGCTAGTGCTCGACGATTTTGAACGAGTTAGTGCCACTTCTCGTAATCGAAGTCAGCGGTCGGTGCATTTGGTTGAGCTGGCGCGCCAGCGACTCACCACGACTGATCCGGGGCAACCGCAGCTGGACGCCATAGCAGGGGGAGTAGGGTGGAGTTGGCAGAGGCTGTGCCACCTCTCGCTTGGGCCATTCCGGGGCTTTCGCAATGCTGAGGCGTTTGATCTAGCACGCCGTATCGTGTTGTTTTATGGCCCCAATGGTAGCGGCAAGACCAGTCTTTGCGAGGCGCTCGAGTTTGCCCTGCTCGGAGCTGTAGACGAGGGGGCGCAAAAGCGAATTGATGCTGCTCAGTACCTCCGCAACATACATGAAGGTCGGTTTGCACCTCCTCAGCTGGCGGCATTAGATGCACATGGCCGGCAAGTTGCCGTTCAGGCAGATGCCGACGCATATCGGTTCTGCTTCATTGAGAAGAACCGTATTGACTCCTTTTCTAGGATCGCTGCAAAACCCGCCGGCCAGAAGACAGAGTTGATCGCCGCGCTGTTCGGCATGGACGATTTCAATGAGTTTGTGAGTCAATTTAACGAGTCAGTTGATGCGCAGCTCTCGATTCAAGCTGTGCAAGGTTTCGAGCTTGCTCGCAGACGGCAAGCAATCGCTCATGACACTGAACTACTTACTGGTGAGCCTGCCAGTATTGCTGCATTCGACCAGGCAGAGCGGCAGTATGCTGAGGCTTTCCAAGCCGGACTGACGTATGCCCAGTTGCAACAGGCGGTGGGCTCTGCTGACGCCCCGGGTCGATTGCAGGCTTTGATAGAGATACTGAACCAACCTGCGCCGGCTTTGTACGGTATACGGCAGCAGGATCTCCTTGGGGCATTTCGCGTCGCAGATGAAGCTCACGATCTCGTTGAGCAACTCGCTGGCCAGCTGGCCTTGCAGCAGGATGGTGCCGCGTACCAAGGCCTCTACACTGCAGTTCTTGAGCTACAGGCACTTTCTCCAGACCATTGCCCCGCATGTGAGACTGCAATTGTTGGGGTGGAGCATGTCCATGCTGATCCTTTTGTTAAGGCTGCGCAGGGTCTGGAGCAGCTGCGGGAGCTGACTCAGCTCAAGCAGCAGCACCAAGCGGCTGTTGACCAGAGGCGGGTCGCCTCAGATGCATTGCGAGCGTTCTTCGCCAATTTCGCCCAGCGCGTCGGAGCTAGGGTTGATAGTGAGCATGAAGTTTTACGCTATCTGGCAAATCCAGGTGTCCAACCCGGCACCGCATGGTGGAAGGTAGGGTACAACCCAGTTGCCGGTGGCATCTCACTGGCACAGCAGGCAGTCAATTACGCGCGTCAGCTAGAGGAGGCGGATGCCGCTACTCAGCAAAATCTTCAGCAGCGGGCACAACTGATTGCTGAGCGAGATCGTCTTTCCGACGCTCGCATCGCATTGACTGAGCATACGACTCGACGCCAACAAGCCAGTGCAGCCATTGCAGCGGCTCGCCAGCGTGTCGATGCCTTTGAAGCGCAGAACGCCGGACTGATCGCCGCTGCCGCAGAAGAGGAAGTTCGCATTGCAGCAGAGGTAAGAATTCAAGCTGCCTACAACGGATTCTTGGGCCTACTACGACAGTACCGCTCGGGGTTGCCGAGAACGTTGATGGCAGGTTTGAACAACTTGGCCATGGAGCTGTACAACGAGTTCAACGTCCGTGATGCCGACGAAGACAAACTGGCTGCGCTACACCTACCTGTCACCGGCGACGGTCGAATCGAGTTGAGCTTTCGAAGTTCCCCAGAAACGCGTGTTGATGCACTTCAGGTGCTGAGTGAAGGACATGTGCGGTGTCTGGGGTTAGCCATCCTGTTGGCAAAGGCTACCAACATCCAGGCGCCTACAGTGATCTTCGATGACGCGATCAATGCTATTGACCATGAACATCGTCAGGGTATTCGGGAGGCTTTGTTCCAGAGCGAGCGCTTTGCCAATACACAGATCATCGTGACCTGCCACAGCAATGAGTTCATTAAGGACATCCAGAATCATGTTGATCGTGCTCAGTGGGTGTCTTACACGTTCCGTCACCACACTGGGAATCATCACCCGCGCGTCCTACGGGATGTGCCGCCGCAAGCCTATCTTTTAAACGCAAGGGCCGCTGTTGACCGAGGCGACCATCGTGGGGCGCTACAACCGTGCAGGCAGGCGTTAGAAATGCTCGCTAACAAGGTATGGCGATGGCTGGGGCAATGCGATCTAGGCGTAATCAGCGTCAAGTTGGCAGGTGTGGGAGATCAGCCCTCACTACGAAATTTGTGTGAGGGGCTCCGTGCAAGACTAAATGGCGCATGCACCTTTGAGCATAGTGATAAGCAGCCGTTGCTGGAAGCACTGGAGCAGATTCTCGGAATACCTGAGCAGACGTTGTTATGGCAATACCTAAACAAAGGCACTCACGAGGAGCAGGATCGGGAGGACTTTGATGAAGGGGTGGTCGAGCAGCTGGTTGTTCTAATGGAAGGAATGAATGCTTTGAGGCTGCGAAGCCGCTAAAAGCACCTCAAGCGGCCATAGAATCCTCAATGGCCCCTCCGGCAGCAGGTTGCCAATGGGCCGAGAGTCGCCAGTCGCAACAGGCTGAAACCGGCCAGAAGCGAACCATGGACACGCTGTTAATGACTCCGTAATGTGCACACGAGTCATGTCGCTTTTCCTCCTCGCCTCATGTCGCGTTTCTGGCGCGACACGCAAGCCAAACAGGGATCTACGCATGATCAAGGAGTTAATTGATGCTACCGCCCCAGCCTGAGCTTCAGACCATACTCAGCTTAATGTTGAGCTGAGCATATTTGGCTGCGTTGTTGGCGATGGAAAGGATCTTCCTCTTGATTGTGTCGATCTTCTGAAAGTCGCCGTGAGGTATGCATACCATGTCGTGGCTGTGCATGCGATGCTGGTTGATGATCGAACTGATTTTGCTGATCTCGTGGCGGATGTTTGTCAAGAATTGCTGGATCTTCAGGTCGGCGAATTGATCTAGACTTTTGTTACGAGTCTTGCCGTTGATGGTGCCTTTGCTGATCAACTCTGTGATCTCGTTGAGCCCTGTCATCATGTCCGAGTGCGATCCCTCGCAGTACATGGGATGCTTGATTGCGTTTCTATCCACGCAATGTAGGACAACGGAAAGGCAGTTTTCATCGGTGTACGGGTGAAGCCCGGAGTAGTCAACGTGCTGCTCAATCGCATCCACCACACGCTGGACGGTGGCCTCATCGTTCTTATCCATGACCATTGCGATTAGTGTTTCCACGCCGATCACTTCACAGTAAGCCGGGAAATTGGTCGACGGGGTCTGCTTCAGGAAACCAAAAATGATCAGCTTGTCGTATTCCTTGAACAGACCATGTTTCTGGAACTGCTTAATCGTGTGCTTGACCTTTTTAGCGTCTGCGTTGGATGTTACTTGGATAGCGACACGCTTTTGGTCGTCTACGAGGTCGACGGCAGGGTAGTTAGCGATCTCCAGGTTCTTGTTCTTCAAGTCATAGCCATGGCTCGACCTGAACAGCGCGATGGACATGCTCTCCAGCAATCTGAGCATGTTGGTCAGCCCAGTGGCTTGGTTGAGGGCAATATGTCGCTGAAGTATCGAAATATCGGCGTTGAGATTGATCAGTGTGGTTTCGAGCATGGAAAGGAGGGCCTGTGTGTGATCCTAAGTTGGGATAGTTGCTAAGCGTGCGAGCGCATCCAGCCGTCTATTATGCCCTTCCCACGAACGATTGCTGCCCCTGCGCTTGTTGATCAGGAGCTCGGACAGACGAGACGCCTCCAAGAACAGCCTCCGGCAAATTGTCGCAGCGCGTCGGTGCCCCTCACTTGAGTATTTGCCACTTCGTTCTCGTATCGGACTTACACCGACTACCTCTTGCCAGCTTGTACTGGCGCACACAGATTTATTTATTGGGATCACTGTCCGCTTCTGGCCGTTTCGCGACCTCAACTGACGGCCAGTGGCGATTGTCGGATGCGTCACTAGATTCTGGGGTGATTTGGTGGATTCGACCTCCAAGAGAGTTTTTCTGTCTGGTTCTGTTGGCGGTAGGCTGGGTAGGGCTGCAGTCTTCAGGGAGGGGTGTATGCTAAAGAAATCATCAATCCATTGAGTTTGATCACGGGGGCGGTATGGAACCTATTGGTTATTTTATTTTGGGTACAGTGTTGGCGATTGCTTTGATCGGAACCGTAGGTTTTTTGTTCGCTAAGCTGCTTGAACGTAGACTAAATAGCCAAAAGTCTTGAGCTGCAACACTGCAGGCATTTCAGGTGCCATAGGCACCTTTAAACAGTTTTCCTCACCGACATTGGGGCAGTAAGGAAAACTGCTTATCGTTAGCTCCGCGTCGTTCTATATAGTTTTGTGTTGCACTGATTGCATGCATGGACTCGGCGTTCGTCATTACGTGCCTCAAGGCCATATTGCCGGATGCTGCATGACCTGCAGTGCCAACATTGAATGCGGCTCAATTGAGTTTTTCGAGCGTACTCTTCAATATTAGGAATGCGCAGCCAGGCTTCGTGTTTGCGCTTCCTTAGGTCGGCTGCGAACCAGTCAGCGAGAAGGGCGCAGCCCACTATGAATATGATGAACGCAGCGATTACATACATGCGTTTTGCTCCTTTGTTTTTGGTGTTTTTCTAGATTCAATATTCTTGTTCTGCACTTATTCGTCCTCGTCCTCGTCCTCGTCCTCTTCTGCCCAACGTTGGTGAATACGCTGGCTAGCTTCCACTTGTGCAGGTAACAGGGGTAAGAAGCCGTTACTGGTCGGGATGTGAGGGGCTGTCAGCCAGGTCAGGAAAAGATACTTTCCCGGGTTTATCAGGAATTGTGCGAGCGTAATGCCGATCTTTTGCTGTATCTGAGCATCGATGTAAACCGATGACCAAGCATTCAGGTGAACCTGTTGGTCGGGGGTAAAAGTGATCTGTTCTTCGAGTGACATGGGCATGGCTCCGTTTGGGTTACGGTTCCAGTTTCCCCATTATTTTGAATATGCAAGCAGCCTGGGAAAACACTCCCAGGCTCGGACATTTCGATGCAAATTTGCAAATTTGCAGTGCCACAGACTTGTCGTGACAGTTAGCGTTTATGGCTCAACGAAAAGTAGCTTTTGTCCCTGGTTTAGGATTGATCTAGCGGAAACCCCTTGCAGGCCAGGGTTATAGATGTAGAACCAGGATGGCAACGCCTTAGACATCTCAGTAATCAATCGGATGTCTTCTGCATTTGCAGGTGTTCCCCAGGCATCCAAGAAAATAGGGCCATAAGCCATACTGGTTTCCGGCATAAATGAAGGGACGGGCGCCAGGCTTGGGGAATGGTCAGTAATCAGATCGTATAGTTGGGCATAGGTCTGTACCAAACCACCCTCACCAAATGGTTGGCCGAGCACATGCCTAACCTTGGTCGAAAGTAACTTTTCCCGGCCATGCTCATCCTTGCTGTAAACATCCGCGCGCGCCTTTATATAGGCCTGTGAAGCGACAGCCACAGCATTCCTTGGAGTGGATGCCAGGCTTTCAGGCACCCATGCGGCGATTTGTATTCGTGAGGCAGGGCTCCCTGGAGTTAATCCACTCAACAGCAACATTGTTGGATCTCCGGATGCAATCAGCTGTGCAGCGCCGCTTACTGAGTGATCAAGATTGCGACCGCTAGACCCAGTCACTGCAAAGGTTTCTTCATGCTCGGTGCGTGACATGTCATAGGCAGGAATGCTCATCGCATACGCTATTTGCAATGCCACTGATGGTGTACCGGTTCGAGGGAGCAGGCCGCAACCGCTCAGAACGGTTATGAAAACGGCAGTTAGGATAGTTCGGGACATGGCGCACCTAGGCTGACAAAGTATTAATGAAGGTAGAGAGAAGTGACTTTCAAATGCGCAGCATTGGCCACAGAACGGTGCTGGTCAGCAGGCACACACATGTCCATGTCGCTAGCGGTAACTTCAGCAACTTCATGGATTCGTGGAGCGGGATTAATAGCCGTCGGTGCTTGTAGCCTTTGAAGAGAAACACAGCCCATGCCAGCGGGGCCGATTGGAAAGACAGGAGCAAGGCGAGTCGCCACAAGGCTATTTCAATCAATTGAGGTGCTGACGTGGATGGGGGATATTCCAAGTAGCCCAGACGAATTGTCATTGCGGATACCACGATCAGAATCGACTGGCTGCTATAGAGCAGATGTCTCCAAAGCGCTGCGCGAACTTCTTCTGATGTTCTGTACATGATTGATGGCCTCAAGAAATAGGGCCTTCAGGTGAGCATGACTTCTCGGATATGCAACCCGCTCAAGAGTGCTGGTTTTGGTGCCATGACCAGATGATTTCAGAGTTCGTACTGAATTTTAAATGAGGGTGAGTCGCTCGCGCGGTTTTGGCGGCGATCATACAGCCGGGTGGTACTGATGCTCGCGTGTCCAAGCCAGTGCTGGACTTGAGCAATATCTGCGTTGTTTTCTAACGCATTGGTAGCCGCAGTAACACGCAGGCCGTGTACGCCTAATCCAGCCACATCTATTCCGGCCTGCAGCGCGTAGTGGCATACAAGCTTATAGATGCCATCAGCGCTCAGGCTCCTGCCAGCTTTGCTGCCTCGAAGGCTTGTAAACATAAAGCAGCTTTTGTCTCTCTCGACGCAAGCACCTCCTAGGTACTGATTGATGCTGTTCTCTGCATCACCGTGAAGAGGGATGTATCGCAATCGGCCACCTTTACCGTGGATTCGTAGATGCAGCAAACCATCCCGCTTCTGCAGGTCGCACACGCGTAGAGAAGCAACTTCTTGGCGCCGCAGGCCGTGATAAAGCAGCACCGCCAAAATGGCCCTGTCTCGTAAGCCTTTTACTGATAGCAGGTTGGGGGCGTCGAGAAGTAACTTTGCTTGGGCGCGGCTCAAAGCAGGGGTCTTGCCCTCGTAATATTCAGTACGTGGACGTTTAATTCCGTGCACAGGGTTTCGAGTGTGGCGCTGATCGCGTTCGATTAGGTAATCGAAAAGGCATGCCAATGCTGCAAGTTTTCGCCGGCGTGTAGCTGCGCTTAAACCAGCTTTTTCTAGTGCAGCGCGCCACATCAGTACATGCCCGCGAGATATTTCAAGTAGGTCCTCGACTGAGCGCGCGCCGACTAAAACAAAGAAGTCTTGGATATCGGAACGATAGGCTCGCCGTGTCTGCTGGTTGTCGAGGTTAGCCAGCCATTCAGAAACCAAACAAATAACGGAGGAGGGCGCCTCAATCATCTCCTTATGATTGTTGGCCCAAAGTCGCTTTTCTGACTGCATAACCGGTCGTGCCCTTTTCGCTAAAGTGACTGTCCGCGGGTCAAATCGATAACGGCAACAGCTCTTGATAACTTGTTTTATCAAGAGTTTTGCTCTGACCTTGCAATATAAGCAGGCGCAGGAGCCGTCAGCTCTCATCACAAGTGACCACAGTTTTTGAGCTATGCAAGAGTGGGGGGAGGCAGCGCAGGCTGCGACAAAGCGCTCTTCCAATCGGAGTTCGGACCCTCAATTGGGGGTAGATAGACGGCCTAGCCCCCTGTTATCTGTTCATCATAGGTTTTGGAGGCGGCGACGCCTTCACCATTAGTGAATAGAGGAATACTGTGTGAACACGGTAATTAACAAGCTAGTAACAGCGTTGTATTTTTGGTTAAAAGAACAATTCTTTGATAGCCGTAGGGAACTAGCCTTTTGGAGCTATACAGTCCCACTTTCCGCTCTTGTTGAACAACAAATTCAGGAGGTCGAGGTTGCGGTCGAGAAAGTCAATGAAGAGTTTTCAATCAAAATGGGTCTCCTAATGCCTCAGGTAAGGCACAAAATTTTCTTTGAGGGTGGAGCTAAACCTGGCGTGTATTGGAAGAAAAACACTTGGAATGAATGGAGGCGTATGAGTATTTCTAAACGGACACACAAGACTTCATATCTTACCTCCAAACCTAATGCATATAGTGAGGAACAGAAGAATTTGCTGGTTGAATTCGAATCCGTCGTAGTTGAGTTGCGAGTACGCCTGGCGAAACTGGTGGCTCTGAGAAACGCCCTTTCAGAGTTTGAGTGAACTAATAATTTAAATCCATTATGGCGCGAAGCCTAACAGTTCTTGGGCTTCGTTTTTATTCACCTATACGCACTGAATCGCCCCCGATTTTGTAGAGATATCGGAACTGCTGCAGATATCTGTGTCGAAGTATGCCGAATCAGTAACTGACTTGAACCTCACTCATCACAGTTCATAGGAGATTAGCGCTGCAGCACCCGGGGGGTGATCTGGCTGCTGAGCACTATGCGTCTCTACGCCTGTGGCTGCTCTCTGACGATATTGAAGATGCCGCCGGGGTCGCTGCTGCCGTAAAGCATCATTTCAGCAGATTGATCAGGATTTTTCCGAAGTTTCCCAAACACAGCTAATCTGTCCTAGATGGTAGGTACCGGCAGGATGACGATAAGGTGTGTTTGAACGTGAATATAATTAGGCTCAAAGGTACTTGTGATCAGCTGTTGCACCATCCCGTTGTCCCGTTTCTCAGTAATTAAACTGTAAGAAGATGGAATCTGAGTGTGGCGATCATGATGAAACGATTGAGACTGCCCGCGACAGTCATCGCTCTGTGTTTAGTTTCACTCGCACAGGCAGAAATTTATAAGTGCGAAATAAATGGGGTTAAAACATTTTCTTATTCAGGATGCCCGAATTCATTGCGCAAGGATGGTGATAAGTGGATTGATGTAGATAGGGAGCGCGCTGAAAAGAACCTGTGGGATCTGCGAGGTAACTATTTATATGCGAAGGCGCAAATTGAAGGTCGATGCGATATATATGCTAAGGAAGGTCTGAAGTAGCCCTGTATTTCCGGTCGGCTTCAGCCGTTGCCGATTTTCAAAAGCGGCGATTTGATCAGAAGCGATCAAAACATCCGCTCATTTCGGTGTTTCTGTCCGCCGCGATAACCCCGGCGCAGCCATTTCCCACATTACAGGCGTACCTCTCCTGCATTTGCCTGCAACTGTCTGCGCGCCATCCATAGGTTCGACAGGGCGAACAGCGTCACCAGCTGCGCCGTGTTCTTCGTCAGGCCACGGAAGCGCGTCTTCACATAACCAAATTGGCGCTTGATAACCCGGAACGGATGCTCGACCTTGGCGCGTACTTGGGCTTTGGCTTTCTCGATTTTGCGCTTGGCTTTGTATAGCGCGCTACGCTTGCCCAGCTTCTTGTAGCTACTACGGCGGGCTGCGATCTGCCAGATCACCTCGCGGCCTTCATGTTCTGGTCGTTTCTCGACGCCAGTGTAGCCCGCGTCGGCACCGACCATGTTTTCATTGCCGTGCAGCAGCTTATCCACCTGGGTGACGTCCGCCACGTTGGCCGCGGTGCCCACCACGCTGTGTACCAGCCCCGACTCATCATCGACACCGATGTGCGCCTTCATACCGAAGTAGTACTGGTTACCCTTCTTGGTCTGGTGCATCTCTGGGTCGCGTTTGCCATCCTTGTTCTTGGTCGAACTCGGCGCATTGATCAGCGTGGCATCGACGATAGTGCCTTGGCGCAACGACAAACCTCGGTCACCCAAGTAGCCATTGATGACGGCCAGAATGCCGGTAGCCAGTTCGTGTTTCTCCAGCAGCCGGCGGAAGTTGAGGATGGTCGTTTCGTCAGGAATGCGCTCCAGGTTCAATCCGGCAAACTGGCGCAGAATGGTCGTTTCGTACAACGCTTCTTCCATCGCCGGGTCGCTGTAGCCGAACCAATTTTGCATCAGGTGAACCCGCAGCATTGCCATCAGTGGATAGGCTGGTCGACCGCCGTCACCCTTCGGGTAATGCGGATCGATCAAGGCAATCAAACCCTTCCACGGCACCACCTGATCCATCTCGATCAGGAACAACTCTTTGCGGGTCTGCTTGCGCTTACCAGCGTACTCGGCGTCGGCGAAGGTCATCTGCTTCATCGGAAAACTCGGCGGGTGGAATCCGGGTATTTTGCCAAAATCAGGAAGTCTTCTTCAGAGTTTCCCTAGCCAGCGGCCTTCAATTGTTGTTCGCCTCGCACCGCACCCATGAAGGCCTGCATGGCGGAGGACTTGATCCGGTGACGGCGGGTGATCAGGCCATAGGGCGGCAGACGCGGTTCGAAGGTCACCGGCAGGATCGCCAACAGGTGGCGGCCGGGATAGTCGTTGACCACCGAGCGCGGGGTCACGCCGATCATGTCGGTCTGCTGCAGCAGCGAGAGCAGGGTCATGATCGAGGTGGTTTCGACGATGCTGCTCGGGATATCCACACGGGCGTTGTGGAAGGCCTGATTGACGATGGTGCGCATCGGGCTGGGATGCTGCTGCAGCACCCACGTCATGCTCTGCAGCTCGTTCCAGCTCAGCGCCTTGGCCTGGGCGAAGGGGTTCTGTGCCCCGGCAATCACGCACAATTCCTCTTCGCCGAGGCTGTCGAACAGCAGATCGTCGGTCCGCGCGCCGGTCGGGATACGCCCGAGCACCACGTCCAGTTGATCCTGCAGCAGCGCCTGGACCAGCACGTCGCTGGTGTCGACCTGGATGCTCATCGACAGCCGCGGGTGGCTCTTCTTCAGGGTGGCGATGGTTCGCGTCAGCAGGCCCGAGGCGAGCGCCGGGATGGCGCCGATGGTGACCCGGCCGAGATTGCCCGACTCCAGTGCCACCAGCTCCTCGCGCATGCCGGAGAGTTCGGCGAAGACCATCCGCGCATAGTAGATCACCGTCTCGCCGAAGGGCGTCGGGCGCATGCCGCGCGACAGACGCTCGAACAGCTCGACGCCGAGTACGTTCTCCGCCTCGTGGAGCATCTTGGTCGCAGCCGGCTGGGTCATGCCGATCGCATCGGCGGCGCGACGCAGCGAGCCGAATTCCTCCAGCGCCAGCATCAGGCGCAACTGACGCAGACGCAGACGGCTGTGGATCAGGTTGGCTTCGGGGATTTGCGACATGGGCTCGGGCTCTGCTAGAGGAATGGAGCAAGCTTGACAAGAAACCTCGAGACTTGCCAAGGATAGGCCATGGGCAATAGTGCCTGAGGCTGATGGTTTTTCGCTTGGTGACTGCTTTCGCCAGCGCCGGCAGCAGCAGTCGCCGGCAGCGCCAGGATGCCCGGGACAGACGCCCGCGTCGGGTTGTAGCAGAATTCGCCGGGAACACTTGAGCGATATCCTGAGGGAATCGCCCTATCAGTAGCTTTGATTAGACGGTTATCGCTTACCCGCCGATAGTTGCTCTGTCGGGACGGGAATGTGGTTCTTGCCCACGGCACCTTAACTAAAAAAACAACAGTCGAGGTTACCGGTCATGGCTTCTTTGAGTGCTCTCCAGCGCTTGCCTGTCTCGGCCCTGCAGTCTGCCACTGCGGCGCTCGGCACCGGTCGCGACTGGCCGCTTATCGCGGGCCTGGTGGAGGTGCAGCATGACCGATAATGCCCTGTGGGACGGCCCGATCGTCGACGCTCACCAGCATTTCTGGGACCCGCGGCTGAACCGCCATCCCTGGCTGGCCGCCGACGCCGACATCGCCTTTCGCTACGGCGACTACCGCGCTCTGAAGCGCCGCTACCTGCCGCAGGATTACTTCGCCGATGCCGATGCCCACCGGGTGGTGGAGACCGTCTATGTCGAGAGCGAATGGGATCCGCGTGACCCGCTCGGCGAAACCCGCTTCATCCATGCCCTGGCCGGTCGCTGCGGAGTGCCCAATGCGGTAGTCGCCCAGGCCTGGCTGGATCATCCCGAGGCCCTCGCGATGTTGGCCGAGCAGGCCGCCTTCGAGCGGGTGCGCAGCGTGCGCCACAAGCCGGGCGGGCCTGTAGCGCCCGAGCAGGTCGGTAGCCTGCGCACCTTGATGAGCGACGAAGGCTGGCGCCGCGGCTACGCCGAACTGCACGGCCTGGGCCTGCACTTCGACCTGCAGACGCCCTGGTGGAACCTGCCGGAGGCCGAGCTGCTGGCCCGCGACTTCCCGCAGACCACGCTGATCCTCAACCACGCCGGCCTGCCTGCCGATCGTAGCCCGCAGGGCCTGGCCGGTTGGCATGTGGCCATGGCCAGCCTCGCCGAATGGCCCAATGTGGTGGTGAAGATTTCCGGTCTTGGCCTGCCTGGTCGCCCCTGGCACGCCGAAGACAACGCCTGGATCGTGCACGAGACCATCGCCATGTTCGGCGTCGAGCGGGCGCTGTTCGCTAGCAACTTTCCGGTCGACGGCCTGTGCGGCTCGTTCGACGCTATCTACGGCGGCTTCAAGCGGATCGTTCGCGACCTGCCGCGGGCCGACCAAGAATGCCTGTTCCATAGCAACGCACGGCAGCTCTACCGCACCGTGCCATCCACCCACTGCCCGGCGCAGCCCACGGTTGCGACCAGCCACCAGAGGAATTTTGCATGAACCAACCCCGTATCGCCATGGTCCTGGGCGACCCGGCCGGCATCGGCCCGGAGCTGATCGCCCGCCTGCTCGCGGAGCCCGCTGTGCGTGCCAAGGCGCAGGTGCTGTTGATCGCCGACGAAGCGGAGATGCGCCGGGGCATGCAGATCGCCGGTTGCGAGTTCCCCTACCGTGCCATCGACTCGCTGGAGTCGCTGGACTTCGCCGATGACGTGCCGCTGTTCTACCCCTACCGAGGCCGTGCCGAAGGCCCGTTCCCCTGCGCCGAAGCCAGCGTGGTTGGCGGCCTGTACAGCCTGGATACCCTGGAGCTGGCGCTGCAACTGACCCAGCAGGGCAAGACCGACGCACTGCTGTTCGGCCCGCTGAACAAGAGCTCGTTGCACCTGGCCGGCATGAGCCACAGCGACGAACTGCACTGGTTCGCCGAGCTGCTCGGCTTCGATGGGCCGTTCTGCGAGTTCAACGTGCTCGACAACCTGTGGACCTCGCGGGTGACCTCCCACGTGGCCCTGGCCGAGGTGCCAGGTATGCTCAGCCAGGCCAAGGTGGTTGAAGCCATTCGCCTGATCGACGACGCGCTTAAGCGTAACGGCCTGGAAAAACCGCGCATCGGCGTCTGCGGCCTCAACCCGCACAACGGCGACAACGGCAGCTTTGGCCGCGAGGAAATCGACATCATCGCCCCGGCGGTGCGCACCGCGCAGCAGCAGGGTATCGCCATCGACGGCCCCTATCCGGCGGACACCATCTTCCTCAAGGTGCAGGGCGATGCCCGCGCCTTCGATGCGGTGGTGACCATGTACCACGACCAGGGCCAGATCGCGATCAAGCTGATGGGCTTCTCCCGTGGAGTGACGGTGCAGGGCGGCCTGCCGATCCCGATCACCACCCCGGCCCACGGCACCGCCTTCGATATCGCCGGGCAAGGCCGCGCCAACGTCGGCGCCACCCGCCAGGCCTTTGAAATCGCCTGCCGTATGGGGCTCGGTCGGCGCTAAGCCGCCGCCGCGCCAGACCACTCACCAGCACCGACAACAATAATTAGAGGTAACCACCATGTTCACTGTCCTGCATCCACCCGCCAGACCTCGCGCAACTACGTCTTTTCCGTTTCTGCGATAGGCAGTGCGGCCGCCAGCGGCGGTCGTCCTGAGGAGGTCTCACATGAAAATTTTATATCGACTGCTGTCGCGCCTGTTCGAGAGCGTCATGGTGTTCTGCCTGGCGACCATGCTGGTGCTGGTGTTCGTCAACGTGGTGCTGCGCTACGGCTTCAACTCGGGGCTGAGCCTGTCCGACGAGGGTGCACGCTACCTGTTCGTCTGGCTGACCTTTATCGGTGCGGTGGTCGCCCTGCGCGAAAACGCCCACCTCGGCGTCGACCTGCTGTTCAAGCGCCTGCCGCCGCTCGGCCAGCGCCTCTGCGCGGTACTCGCCGAGTTGCTGATGCTGTTCTGCTGCGGGCTGTTCTTCGTCGGCAGCCTCAAGCAAACGCTGCTCAATCTGCACAACCTGTCGCCGGTTGCCGGCATCCCGCTCGCCTGGATGTACCTGGCCGGGGTGGTGTGCAGCCTGAGCATGGCCGCGATCATCCTGCAGCGCCTGTACCTGCTGCTGTTTCGTCACACCGAGGTGAACAGCCTGATGCCACAAAGTAACGAACAACCCCTGACCCAGGAGTCACGGCCATGACCATAGTCGTCTTTCTCGGCTCCCTGCTGGGTGCCATGGCCATGCGCATCCCGGTGGCCTTCGCCCTGATGCTGGCCGGTATCGCGCTGATGATCCAGCTGGACAGTTTCGATGCGCAGATCCTCGCGCAGAATCTGATCAGCGGTGCCGACAGCTTCCCGCTGCTGGCGATCCCGTTCTTCATGCTCGCCGGCGAACTGATGAACGCTGGCGGGCTGTCACGGCGCATAGTTGCTTTGCCGATGGCGCTGCTCGGCCACAAGCGCGGCGGCCTCGGCTTCGTCGCCATCATCGCGGCGGTGGCGATGGCCTCGCTGTCCGGCTCGGCGGTGGCCGATACCGCAGCGGTAGCGGCGATGCTGATGCCGATGATGCGCAAGGCCGGTTACGAGCAGAACCGCTCGGCCGGGCTGATCGCCGCCGGCGGCATCATCGCGCCGATCATTCCTCCGTCGATCCCGCTGGTGGTGTTCGGCGTGGCTGGCGGGGTGTCGATCACCAAGCTGTTCCTCGCCGGTGTCTTCCCCGGATTGCTGATGGGCCTGGGGTTGTGGTTGTGCTGGTGGTGGCTAAGCCGTAACAGCGACCTCCAGTGCGCCGAGCGGGCGCCCTGGAGCGAGGTGCGCAAGGCCTTCTTCGACGGTCTCTGGGCCCTGGTGCTGCCGGTACTGATCGTCGGCGGATTGAAACTCGGCGTGTTCACCCCGACCGAAGCGGCGGCGGTGGCGGCGGTCTATGCGCTGATCGCGGCGTTGTTCATCTACCGCGAGCTGAAACCGCGCGACC
Source organism: uncultured Pseudomonas sp. (assembly GCA_966210885.1). GTDB lineage: Bacteria > Pseudomonadota > Gammaproteobacteria > Pseudomonadales > Pseudomonadaceae > Aquipseudomonas. The sequence continues at coordinate 93,094 of CBIHLQ010000003.1, read as the reverse complement.
TGTTCAAGGTGTTCCTCGACGCTGGCAAGACCAGCTCGGTGGTGATGTTCCTGGTCGCCGCGGCGCTGGTGTCGTCCTGGCTGATGACCATCGCCGAGCTGCCGCTGATGGTCAGCGACCTGCTCGCGCCGCTGGTCGACCGTCCGCAACTGCTGCTGCTGGTGATCATGCTGATCGTGCTGCTGGTCGGCATGTGCATGGACCTGATGCCCATCGTGCTGATCCTCACCCCGGTGTTTATGCCGGTGATCAAGCTGGCCGGGATCGACCCGGTGTACTTCGGCATCCTGTTCATCATGAACACCAGCATCGGCCTGATCACCCCGCCGGTGGGCAACGTGCTCAGCGTGATGAGCGGGGTCTCCAAGGTACCGCTGGATGGGGTGATGCGCGGCGTGTTGCCGTTCCTCGCCGTGCATCTGCTGGTGTTGTCGCTGTTGCTTGCCTTCCCTGCGCTGGTCCTGACGCCCCTGCGCTGGTTAATGCCCTGAGCCCGAGGCTCACTTCTGACGAGGAAACAACCATGTATAACAAGAAAAAACTGTTCGCCTGTGCCGGCCTGCTGGCATTCGCCTGCGCCGCACTCGACGCCAGCGCGGCGACCACCCTGCGCTTCGGCTTCGCCGGTTCGGATACCGACACCCAGAACCTGGCGGCCAAGGAGTTCGCCCGGATGATCGAGACCGGCTCCAAAGGCGAGCTGGTGGTGCGCACCTTCAGCAACAGCACCCTGGGCAACGACCAGGCGATGATCGCCGGGGTCCGTGGCGGCACCATCGACCTGGAGATGTCCGGCACGCCGAACTTCAGCGGCCTGACGCCGAAGATGTCGGTGCTCGACCTGCCGTTCGCCTTCGACGACAGCGCCCACGCCTACCGGGTGCTCGACGGCGCGGTCGGCCAGGGCCTGCTCGACGACCTCGCCGCGCACAACCTCAAGGGCCTGGCCTACTGGGAAGTGGGTTTCCGCGACATCACCAACTCGCGCCGTCCGGTGCTCACCCCGGCCGACGTCAAGGGCCTGAAGATCCGTACCTCGAGCAACCCGGCGCAGATCGAGGCGTTCCGCCTGCTCGGCGCCAACCCGCAGCCGCTGCCACTGGCCGAGCTGTACAACGCCCTGGAAATGCGTGCGGTGGATGCCCAGGAGCACCCCGTGAGCATCACCTGGTCGGCCGGTTTCTACGAGGTGCAGAAGTACCTGTCGCCGACCCACCACGCCTATACCGCGCTGGTGCTGGTGATGAACAAGGCCAAGTTCGACGCGCTGCCGGCCGCCCAGCAGCAGCTGCTGGTCGACTCCGCCCGCGAGGCCGGTCGCCTGCAACGCCAGATGAATGCCGATAACGACGCGCAGATCCTCAAGGATCTGCAGGAAAAAGGCATGCAGGTCGAGCCGACCGTCGACCGCGACGCCTTCCGCGCGGTGGTCTCGGCACCGTTGCGCGAGGAATTCACCAAACAGCACGGCGCGCAACTGCTCGACGCCATCGATGCCGCACGCTGATCGATAACCCTAGCGGCGCCCCGGCGCCGCCTTTGCCGGAGTTCACCATGAGTCAGGAAATCCTTCTGTTGGTGCAGAAATGCGCCCACACCTTCAGCTTCTACGACGTCGCCAGCGGCGATGCGATCAAGCACATCCGCCTGCCGGACTTCCCCCACGAGTTCGTCGTCGATTCGCAGAACCGCTTCGCCTATGTCGGCCACTACGGCATCGAGACCTCCAGCCACAAGGGCGAGGGCGGCTGCTCGGTGTTCGTCATCGACCTGGAGAAGGGCGAGCACGTGCGCACCCTGGATATCTGGCCGTACTTCCGCCCGCACGGCCTGGCGATGGACGAGCAGGACCGCCTCTACGTGCTCAGCGAAGGCCATTCGACCCTGTTGATCTTCGATCAGCCGCACCTGACCGACGTGCCCGACCGGGCGATTCCCTCCGGCGGCTACAAGAGCCACCTGGTGGCGCTGACCCGCAATGGCGAGACCGCCTTCGCCCTCAACCTGTTGAGCAACACCATCACCCGTCTCAAGCCGCAGGACCCGACCGTTGCACCCTTGCCGCTGCAGCCCGGCAGCCGTCCAGAGGGCAACTGCTTCAGCCGCGACGAACGCACGCTCTACGTGGCCACCCGCAGCGACAACAGCATAGTCGCGGTGGACGTCGAAACCCTCGAGGTCACCCATCGCGGGCGCACCGGCGAAGACCCGACGCGCATTTACCTCGACCGCCACGACCGCCTGTACGTGACCAACTACGGCGAACACTCGATCTCGGTGTTCGACACCGCGCTCAAGGAAATCCATCGCATCGAGCTGCAGACCGAAGCCATCGCCATGAGTCTGCACCCGACCCGCGATCTGGCCTTCGTCACCCTCAAGGACCAGCGTGTCGGCATGCTCAACCTGCAGACCTTCGCCTTCGACCGCTACTTCCACACCCTGCTCGAACCGGATGTCTCCCAGGTGATCGTGCGCTAAGGCGCCGATCTCTAAGGAAAACCGCCAGCAAGGCCAGTGCCTATGCCTGGCAAGTCGAATCGCACCGTGTCCGCGGGGAGCAATAAGATGCCGCAGAGCCTGCATGAGCGCCTGGGCCTTGAGTGCAAGGGCGCCGCGCCGATCACCTTGATCGACGCCCACCACCACCTCTGGGACCTCGACAGCCATCGTTACCCCTGGCTGCAGGAACCGGGGGATGCCGACTTCTTCCTCGGCGACTATCGCGCGCTGCGGCGCAATTACCTGCCGGCCGATTACCTGGCCGACAGCGCCGCGCACCGGGTGCTGGCCACCGTGCATTGTGAGGCCGAGCACGAGCGCAGCGATCAGGTCGCGGAAACCCGTTGGGTGCACGAACAGCACGCGCGCTACGGCTTCCCCAACGCGGTGGTGGCGCACGTCTGGTTCCATGAACCGAATTGCGCGGAAGTGCTCGGTCGCCATCTGGATTACCCGCTGCTGCGCGGTATCCGCAGCAAGCCAGTGACCGCGCCGCGGCCGGAGCTGGCCGCCAGCGTGCGCGGTCAGTCGGGCAGCATGCAGGACGAAGCCTGGCTGCGCGGTTTCGCCCTGCTGGCCAAGCACGGCTTGAGCTGGGATTTGCGTGTGCCCTACTGGCACCTGGAGGAGGCCGCCGAGGTCGCCGCGGCTTTCCCCACGGTGCCCATCGTGCTCAACCACCTGGGCTTTCCCTGGGACCGCAGCCCCGCCGGCCTGGACGGTTGGCGCCGCGGCATGCGCGCCCTGGCGGCGCAGCCCAACGTCAGCGTAAAGGTTTCCGAATTGGGTCTGCGCGAGCGGCCCTGGACCCTGGAAGACAATCGCGGCGTGGTCGAGGAGACCCTGCAGTTGTTCGGTATCCAGCGCTGCCTGTTTGCCAGCAATTTCCCGGTGGCCGGCCTGCGCATCGGCTACGACGCTCAGGTGCAGGCCATGGACGCCATGCTCGAGGGTTACGACGCGGCGCAGCGCGAGGCCTTTTTCTGGCGCAACGCCAAGGAGTTCTACCGTATCGAGCTGTAGCGGGACGCATAAACACCAATAAGGAGAATAAGAAAATGCTCAATCCACCGATGCAGCCGAGCGGGCCAGCGCTGCTGCACTACGAAAATGTCAGCAAGCGCTTCGGCCGCACCCTGGCGGTCGACCGGGTCGATCTGCGGGTCGAAGCCGGCAGCGTGCTGGCCCTGCTCGGCGAGAACGGCGCGGGCAAGTCCACCCTGATCAAACTGCTCGCCGGCGTGCATGGCCTCGATAGCGGCCGCATCCTGTTCAAGGGCCGGCCGATCGAGAGCGAGGCCGACCGCCGCGGCATCGCCTTTATCCATCAGGACCTCGGCCTGATCGACTCGCTCAGCGCCGCCGAGAATATCGCCTTCAGCTGCGGCTTTCCGCGTCGTGGCGGCTTGATCGACTGGGCCCAGGTCCGGCGCAAGGCGCGTGAAGCACTGGCCCTGGTAGATGGCGGAATCGACCCCGATACCCCGGTCGGCGAACTCGAACGCACGCAGAAATCCCTGGTCGCCATCGCCCGCGCCCTGGCCATGGACGCCGAACTGCTGGTGCTCGACGAGCCCACCGCGAGCCTGCCGGCGGACGACGCCGAGCGCCTGTTCGCGGTGCTCGAACGCCTGCGCGTCAGTGGCGTGGGGATGATCTACGTGTCGCACCGGCTGGACGAAATCTTTCGCGTCGCCGACCAGGTGGCGGTGATGCGCGACGGCCGCCTGGTGTGCCGCAAGGCCATCGCCGACACCGACCCGCAGGACCTGGTGCGGCAGATCGTCGGCCGCGAGCCGGAGCAGCTGTACCTGGCTGCGCCGGCGCGCAACGGCGCGCTGCTGCTCGAGGTCCGCGATCTGCAGTCCGGTCCGCTGCGCGGTCTGTCGTTCGAGCTGCATGCCGGCGAGATCCTCGCCCTGGCCGGCCTGCGCGGCGCCGGCCAGGAACTGATCGGCCGGGTGCTGTTCGGCCTGCTGCCGATCGACGCCGGCGAGGTGCTGCTGGACGGCCAAGCGCTGCGCCCGCGCAGCCCGGCGGCGGCCATGCGTCGCGGCCTCGGTCTGGTCGCCGGCGATCGCTGTGGCGAGTCGCTGCCGATGCCGATGTCGGTGCGCGAGAACCTCTATCTCAACCCCCTGGCCAATGGCCTCGGGCTGTTCGGCTGGATCGCCCCGCAGCGTGAACGCGAGCAGGCGCAGGAGCTGGTGCGGCGTTTCGGCGTGCGCCCCAACGAAACCGAATGCGCGGTTGAAACCCTCAGCGGCGGCAACCAGCAGAAGGTAGTGATGGCGCGTTGGCTGGAAATCACCGGGCGCCTGCTGATCCTCGAGGAGCCCACCGCCGGGGTGGATGTCGGCGCCAAGGCGGACATCTACCGGCTGATCCAGCACGCCCTGGAGCAGGGCCTGGCGGTGCTGCTGATTTCCACCGATTTCGAAGAGGTGGCCAACATCGCCCACCGTGCCCTGGTGTTCAGCCGCGCGCGGGTGGTGGCCAGCCTCGGCAAGGATCAACTGTCGGTCAACAGCCTGTTGCAGCACGCCTCGGCCAGCGAGGTGCGCGCCGCAAGTTGAAGACTCGGCTAGCGAGCTTAGCCCCCAGCAGGCCGTTGAGAAACTGCCTGCTAGCCCCATGCACAACCCAATAAAAACGAAAAGGACTGCCATGAAAACCGATACTCCTGCCCCGGCGCTCGAACCGAGCGTCCTCACCCGCGATTTCGCGCGCCTGCTGCCGGTCTACGGCATGCCGGCCTTGATGCTGCTGCTGATCCTGTTTTTCTCCGTGTTGCTGCCGGACACTTTTCCGACCCTGCTCAACCTCAACTCGATCCTCAGCGACAAGGTGATCATCGCCATCCTCGCGCTGGCGGCGATGATCCCCATGCTGACCAACAAGATCGATCTGACGGTGGGCTACGGCATCGTGCTCTGGCACATCCTGGCGATCAGCCTGCAGACCCAGTTTGGCTTTTCCTGGCAGGCCGCAGTGCTGCTGGTGCTGGCCGCCGGCTTGCTGTTCGGCTTCCTCAACGGCCTGTTGGTGGAGATGGCGAAGATCGACTCGTTTATCGCCACCCTCGGCACCGGCACCGTGGTCTATGCCCTGGCGCTGTGGCACAGCGGCGGCCGTCAGGTGTTCGGCGAGTTGCCCGACGGCTTCATCCTGCTCAACGGCGCCACTCTGTTCGGCCTGCCGGTCTGCGCCTTCTACGTGCTGGGCCTGGCGCTGCTGCTCTGGGTGGTCACCGAGTTCCTACCGATCGGCCGCTTCCTCTACGCCATCGGCGCCAACCCGCGGGCGGCCGAGCTCAACGGCATTCCCAGCCGCCGCTATGTGATCGGCGCCTTTATGGGCTCGGGTCTGCTGACCGCGTTCGCCGGGGTGTTGCTGGCTTCCAAGCTGCAGATCGGCCAGGCCAGCGTCGGCCTGGAGTTCCTCTTGCCGGCGTTGGTCGGTGCCTTCCTCGGTTCCACCACCATCCGCCCGGGGCGGGTGAATGTCTGGGGCACCCTGATCGGTGTCGGCGTACTCGCCGTGGGCATTGCCGGCATCCAGCAGTTGGGCGGTGCGTTCTTCGTCGAGCCGCTGTTCAACGGCGTCACCCTGTTGCTGGCAATCGGCATCGCCGGTTACGCCGGCCGCCGCCGCACGCGGGTACGCAATACGCGTAACGCCGCCGGCTAAACCCAGCGCCACTGACGGCGCGCTTTATCGCAACCGCTGCACCCAATTTTTCCCATTGCGTCGGAGAAGAACACTATGACTTTGCCCATTTTTCGCCCCGTCTTGCTTGCCCTGATTACCCTGAGTTGCGCCGCACCGGCTTTTGCCGATGCCTTCCTCGAACAAGCCAAGCAGCGCGTCGCCGCCGCGACCCAGCCGTGGCAGACCTGGGAGGGGCCGACCTCAGGCCCGGCCGGTCAGGCCGACAAGCAGGTGCTGTTTATCGCCGCCGATCAACGCAACAGTGGCGTGCTGGGGGTCTATGAGGGCGTGCGCGAAGCCTCCAAGGTGATGGGCTGGCGCATGCGTGTGCTGGATGGCCAGGGCAGTGTGTCCGGGCGCACCGCGGCGCTGAACCAGGCCATCGCCTTGAAACCCGACGGCATCATCCTCGGCGGTTTCGATGCCCGCGAGCAGAGCAGTGCGATTGCCAAGGCGCGCGCCGCCGGCACTCCGCTGGTGGGCTGGCATGCCGGGCCGCAAGCCGGGCCGATGCCGGAGGACGGGCTGTTCGTCAACGTCACCACCAACCCTGACGAGGTCGCCGAGATCGCCGCTTATTACGCGGTGGCGCAATCGGAGGGCAAGGCCGGGGTGGTGATCTTCACCGACTCGCTGTATGCGGTGGCCACCGCCAAGTCGGATGCCATGGCCAAGGTGATCAAGCAGTGCAGCGGTTGCAGCCTGCTGGCGGTGGAGGATACGCCGCTGGCCGAAACCTCGTCGCGTATGCCGCAACTGACCACCTCGCTGGTGCAACGCTATGGCGACAAGTGGAACTACGCCCTGGGCATCAACGACCTGTATTTCGATTTCATGGGGCCCGCGCTGAAAAGCCTGGGGCGCAATGCCGAAGACCGCCCGTTTAGCCTGTCCGCCGGGGATGGCAGCCAGTCGGCGTTCCAGCGCATCCGCAAGTCGCGCTACCAGGTGGCGACCGTGCCGGAGCCGCTCAGCCTGCACGGCTGGCAGTTGATCGACGAACTCAACCGCGCCTTCGCCGGCGAGGCGCCGAGCGGCTACGTCACCGCGGTGCACCTGGTTACCCCGGAGAATATCCAGTTCGATGGCGGCGAGAGCAACACCTTCAACCCGGACAACGGTTACGCCATGGCCTACCGCAAGATCTGGCAGCGCTGAGGACGGCGGCATGGACGAGATTGAGATTTTCGACCCGCGCATGCAGCGCATCCTCGGCCCGGACAGCCGCCTGCAGCGGCTGTGCAGCGGCGCGCAGTGGAGCGAGGGGCCGGTGTGGTTCCCCGCGCAGGAGTGCGTGGTCTGGAGCGATATTCCCAACAACCGCATGTTGCGCTGGTCGGATCGCGACGGCTTCGGCGTGTTCCGCGAGCCGGCGCATTTCAGCAATGGCAACTACCTGGATCGCGAAGGTCGGTTGGTCAGTTGTGAGCATGGCCGCCGCTGCATCTCGCGCACCGCCGCAGACGGCCGGGTCGAGGTGCTGGTCGACAGTTACCAGGGCGGCCGGCTGAATTCGCCGAACGATCTGGTGGTCAAGTCCGATGGCAGCATCTGGTTCAGCGACCCGGCCTACGGAATCATGAGCGACCACGAGGGCTACAAGGCCGAGAGCGAGCAGGACGGCTGTCATGTCTATTGCTTCGACCCCCGGAGCAATGAGTTGAGCCGGGTCGCCGAGGACTTTCAGAAGCCCAATGGCCTGGCGTTTTCGCCGGACGAGAGCCTGCTCTACGTCTCCGACACCTCGGCCTCCCACGCGGCGGATGGTTGCCACCATATCCGCGTGTTCGACGTACTCGCCGGCCGGTGCCTGGTCAACGGCCGGTTGTTCGCGGTGATCGAGCCGGGCCTGCCGGACGGCTTTCGTGTTGACCGCCAGGGCTGGCTGTACGTCAGTTCGACGGACAGCATCCAGGTGTTCGCCCCCGACGGCTGCCGGCTGGGCAAGATCCCGGTGCCGGAGAAGGTGTCCAACTGCACCTTTGGCGGCGCAGACGGCAACCGCCTGTTCATTACCGCCTCCACCTCGCTCTACGCCATCAGCCTGAACACCCGCGGGTGTCAGAGCTGATGGCTTATCGCCCGCTGCGCCGCTAGCGGCGCAGCGGCCCCAGCTTTATACGCGCACCTGCCAGCGCCTCGCTCAAGCGAGGCGTGCTGGCGACTTAGTGCCTGCCGAATAACAACAACCAAGAGAGAAGCGGACATGTTCCCAGATCGTTTTTTATCCATCCTCGGCTGCGGCTTGTTCTGCGGCCTGTTGAGCCTGCCCTGCCTGGCCGGGCCAACGCCCGCAGCGGCTGTCGAGTCAGCCATCGACAGTGCCCAGGCGGCGGCGCTGCTGCGCGAGTACCAGGCGCGTCCCGTGCAACCCTGGCGCCTGCCGGATGCGGCAGACATACCGCAAAATGCCGAGGGCCAGCAGATCCGTGCCGGCATGGCGTTGCTGCAGCAGACCACGCGCCTGGCCGGGCCACTGGCACCGGACCCGAGCAAGCGCTTCTCGCGTAACAACCTCAACTGCGTCAATTGTCACGAGGCTGGGCCTTCCGGCCTGCCGGGTAGCAAGCCCTATGCGCTGCCGCTGGTCAACGCGGTCAACGACTACCCCAAGCTCGATCCGAAGAGCATGAAGATGATCTCGCTGGAACAACGGGTGGCGGGCATGTTCGGCAAGGGTGAGGTCGCGCTGACGGCTCAAACGCCGGAGTTGCAGGCGATCCTCGCCTACCTGCGCTGGCTGGGCAGTGCAGCCGAACCGGGCAAGGCGATGAGCGGCACTGGCCTGAAGGAGGTGGCGCTGCCCGCGCGTGCGGCCGATCCCGTGCAGGGCGGTGCGTTGTTCGCCGCCCGCTGCGCGCAGTGCCACGGTGCTGGCGGCGAGGGCATGCCGGCGGCGGACTTCGCCCAGGGCGGCGGTTATCTGTTCCCGCCACTGGCCGGCGACGACACCTACGACGATGGTGGCCACATGTATATGGTGCCGCTGCTCACCCGCTTCATCCACGCCAACATGCCGCTGGGCAGCAGCGCCGCGGCGCCGCAATTGAAGGTGGCGGAGGCCTACGACATCGCCGCCTATATCAACAGCGAACTGCCGCGCCGGCACGCGCCAGGTCGGGTCGGCGCCTACCCTGATCCGGCTTTCCGTCCTGCCGGTTTCGCCATCCCGGAACACTTTCCCGGCGACCCACAGGGTTATCGCCAGGCGCGTTTCGGCCCCTTTGCCGAGGACGCGCATCAATAACCTGTTGTGGCGATAGTCGCCGCAACCTATTGCCTGAGGTAATCACTGGATGCGCATAAGTGATTATCCCCAGGCCGCTGCACTGGCTAGAGTCGCACTCAAGCCGGGCCGCGTTGCCGCCGCTCGCGCCGACCAGAATAAGAAGCCCGCCGTGACGCCACACCAGGCGAAAACCGGCAAGCAGAAGGACATCAGCATGTTCACTACATCGCCTCTCGAACTGCATGCCATCGCCACCTCGCGAACACCCCGAATGGAGGGCTAGCCGGCCCCGGGCTCACCCGCTCAAGCGCTTTTACGCCGCCGCCGCCGTGGCGGCGTGAATCACGGCCACCTGCGGCCGACCACCTGCCGGACCTCATCCTGCGCTCTGCGCAAGCGGGCTTTTACGCCCGAGGGGGACGGCTTTGTCGAAAAAATGATGGGAGACCAACAACAATGAATTTCTCCGCCACCAGCGCAACCGGTTTGCCGACGCTCACCCGGATAAGCGCCGCCCTCGGCCTGGCCCTGACCGCCTGCGCTTCGTCGGCCCTGGCCGCAGAACAGGGTTTTGTCGAAGACGCCAAGGTCACCCTCGGCCTGCGCAACTTCTATATCAACCGCAACTTCGTCGACCCGGCCTTCCCCCAGGGCAAGGCCGAGGAGTGGACGCAGAGCATGATTCTCGATGCGCGCTCCGGCTTTACCCAGGGCAGCGTGGGTTTCGGTCTGGATGCACTGGGCCTGGGCGCGATCAAGCTCGACGGTGGCAAGGGCACGCGTAACACCGGCCTGCTGCCGGTGCACGACGACGGCCGCCCGGCCGATAACTACGGACGCCTGGCGGTGGCTGCCAAGGCCAAGCTGTCCAGCACCGAACTGAAGGTTGGCGAATGGATGCCGGTGCTGCCGATCCTGCGTGCCGACGACGGTCGCTCGCTGCCGCAAACCTTCCAGGGTGCCCAGCTGACCTCCATGGAAATCGCCGGCCTGAGCCTCTACGGCGGCCAGTTCCGCCAGAACAGCCAGCGCCACGATGCGAGCATGGAGGACATCGGCTTCGGTGGCGTCAGCTCCGATCGGTTCAACTTCGCCGGTGCCGAGTACAAGTTCAACCAGGAGCGCACCCAGCTCGGCCTATGGCACGCCGAGCTGCAAGACATCTACAACCAGCAGTACCTCAACCTGCTGCACAGCCAGCCGTTCGGCGACTGGACCCTGGGGGCCAACCTCGGCTACTTCCAGGGCGAAGACGACGGCAGCGCCCTGGCCGGCGAGCTGGACAACAAGGTCTACTCCGGGCTGTTCTCCGCCAAGTTCGGCGGCCACAGCTTCTACCTCGGCCTGCAAAAGGTCAGCGGCGACAACGGCTGGATGCGGGTTAACGGCACCAGCGGCGGCAGCCTGGGCAACGACAGCTTCAACGCTGCCTTCGACAATGCCCAGGAACGCTCCTGGCAAGTGCGCCACGACTACAACTTCGCCGCCCTCGGCGTGCCCGGCCTGACCCTGATGAACCGCTATATCAGCGGCGACAACGTGCACGTCGGCGCCATCGACGACGGCAAGGAATGGATCCGCGACACCGAGCTGGCCTACACCGTGCAAAGCGGCACTTTCAAAAACCTCAGCATGAAGTGGCGCAACTCCAGCGTGCGCCGCGACTTCAGCAGCAATGAGTTCGACGAGAACCGCCTGATCTTCAACTACCCGCTGTCGCTGCTCTGATTCAACCGCTTTACCGTTCTGTTTGCTCCAGTGCTTAAGGCACCCTTAGCCCGTCCTCGTGACGGGCTTTTTTTTGGCTCTGTCCCAGCCATGGGTTGCATGGGGCAGGATCGTTGGGGTTATCGCCCTTGCAACACGCTATCGCCACTGACTGTGAGAAGAACTGGGGCCGTAGGGTGCGCCGTGCGCACCAGCAATTTGTCGCCTGAGTTGGTGCGCACGGCGCACCCTACAGATTGCAGCTGTTGCAAGTAGCGCTGCTCTCCGCCAAGCCCCCAATTAACGCTTAATTGGTACAGCGCTTTTTTGTGCCCTGCCGCCAACCATGAGCATGCAGCCATCCATGTGGGAGCCCGCGTGCTGGCGATCCGGGCCAACAAACAACGCAACAGCATCGCCAGCAAGCTGGCTCCTACAGGTGGTGCGTTCTGCGCTTTTCCTGGCCATTTCCCTTGAAGAGCGGGACTGGGCGGAAGGCTTATGGTCAGCCGTAAACGATAACCCTTGGTTTGGGCTTTTCCGCAAAGACATTACCTCAGGCTATCAGCGGATGAGCATAAGTGATTATTCAAGCCGCCAGCCCCTGGCTAGAGTCTGCCCATCAAACACGCCAAACCGAGCCGCCGTGGCAAGCCGGCCGGACTCAACCGAACGCACCCCGTAGGAGCTGCATGATGAAAATTAAATCCATCCGTACCCGCGTTTTCGAATGGAAAGGCAAGGTGGTACCGCCGCAGGCGCATTTCTGCACCAACGCCAGCGACATCCTCTTCGAGCGCGGCGACGCCATGGGCTCGTTCCGCTTCCACGGCTGGTTGGTGGTGGAAGTGGAGACCGACACGGGCCTGGTCGGCATCGGCAACTGCGCCCTGGCCCCGCGGGTGGCCAAGGAAATCATCGACACCTATCTGGCGCCCATCGCTATCGGCGAAGACCCCTTCGACAACGAGTACATCTGGCAGAAGATGTACCGCCAGAGCCACGCCTGGGGCCGCAAGGGCATCGGCATGGCCGCCATCTCGGCGATCGACATCGCCATCTGGGACATCATGGGCAAGGCGGTGAACAAGCCGGTGTTCAAGCTGCTCGGCGGCCGCACCAAAGAGAAGATCTGGACCTACGCCTCCAAGCTGTACGCCAACGACAACCTCGACCTGTTCCTCGAAGAGGCCCAGGGCTACCTCAGCCAGGGTTTCACCGCGCTGAAGATGCGCTTCGGCTACGGCCCGAAAGACGGCCCGGCGGGCATGCGCAAGAACATCGAGCAGGTCCGCGCACTGCGTGAGCTGGCCGGTCCGGACGTCGACATCATGCTCGAGTGCTATATGGGCTGGACCCTGGAATACGCCCGCCGCATGTTGCCGAAACTGGCCGAATTCGAGCCGCGCTGGCTGGAAGAGCCGGTGATCGCCGACGACATCGAAGGTTACGTCGAGCTGAAGAAGATGGGCATCATGCCGATCTCCGGCGGCGAGCACGAATTCACCTCTTACGGCTTCAAGGATCTGCTCGAACGCCGTGCCGTGGACGTGATCCAGTACGACACCAACCGCGTCGGCGGTATCACCGCGGCGCGCAAGATCAACGCCATGGCCGAAGCCTGGTCGGTGCCGGTGATCCCCCACGCCGGGCAGATGCACAACTACCACCTGACCATGGCCAGCACCGCCTCGCCGATGGCCGAGTTCTTCCCGGTGTTCGACGTCGAGGTCGGCAACGAGCTGTTCTACTACGTGTTCAAGGGCGAGCCGCAGCCGGTCAATGGCTACATCCAGCTGGATGACCACAAGCCGGGCCTGGGCCTGGAAATCTCCGACGAATACCTCAGCGATTTCATCATCATCGAATAAGTGCCGGCGCCGCCTTGTACGCGGCGCCCGCCCGAAACGACAGGAGGCGCAGAGATGCGGCTGATTCAATTTGAAAGTGGCGCCGGTGAGCGTCAGGTCGGCGTGGTCGACGGCGAGCAGGTTCAGGTCGTGCGCGACTGTATGAGCACCCGTGAACTGGCGCTGGCGGCGATTCGCGCCGGGCGTAGCCTGCAGGACGAAGTGGCCAGCCGCGGCAGCGAGCCGGGGCCGCGCTATAGCGAACTGCTCGCAGCCGGTCGCGTATTACCGCCGCTGGACCATCAAGACCCGGCGCATTGCCTGGTCAGCGGCACCGGCCTGACCCACCTGGGCAGCGCTGCCACCCGCGACAAGATGCACCAGCAGAGCGGCCAGGCCGAAGCCACGATGACCGACACCATGCGCATCTTCAAGCTCGGCCTGGAAGGCGGCAAGCCGGCCGCCGGCCAGGTCGGCGCGCAGCCGGAATGGTTCTACAAGGGCGACGGCAGCATAGTCGTGCGCCCCGGCGCGGACTTCCCAGTACCGCCGTTCGCCGAAGACGCCGGCGAGGAGCCGGAGCTGGTCGGCCTCTATGTGATCGGCGACGACGGCCGGCCTTACCGCCTGGGCTATGCACTGGGCAATGAGTTCTCCGACCACGTTATGGAACGGCGCAACTACCTGTACCTGGCCCACTCCAAGCTGCGCGCCTGCGCCTACGGCCCGGAGCTGCGGGTCGGCGCACTGCCACGCCACCTGGCCGGCACCAGCCGGATCCTGCGCGATGGTGAAGTGCTGTGGGAGAAGGAGTTTCTCAGCGGCGAGGACAATATGTGCCACAGCCTGGAGAACCTTGAGTTTCACCACTTCAAGTACGCCCAGTTCCTGAAGCCCGGCGACGTGCACGTCCATTACTTCGGCACCGCCACCCTGTCGTTCGCCGATGGTGTGCAGGCCCGGCCGGGCGATCGCTTCGAGATCAGCCTGGCCGAGTTCGGCGCGCCGCTGGTCAATGGCATCGGCGAGAGCGCTACGCCGCTGCCAGCCGGCGCGGTGCAGGTGCTCTAAGACGTAACACCCAGTCATGCGGGCCTCGGCCCGCATGCTTCGTGCAGTAAGTCGACGGCTCACGAGGCGGTCGCCGCACGAACTTTCCTACTCGGGGCCTCAGGTCCACCTGCGCCGCTACCCGCGGCGCAGTTTCCCGCACCCTTAAAGGTCAAGGAGGCAGCAATGCCCGCAATCTCAGGACAGAACTTTATCGGCGGCGCGCGCAGCGCGCTGGGCGATATGCAGCTTTATAGTCTCGACGCCACTAGCGGCGAAGCGCTGCCCTACGCCTTTAGCCAGGCTACTGCCGCCGAAGTGGACGCCGCCGCTCAGGCCGCCGCCACCGCCTATCCGGCCTACCGCAGCTTATCGGCGTTGCGTCGTGCCGAGTTCCTCGAGGCCATCGCCGCCGAGGTCGACGCACTCGGCGATGATTTCGTCGCCCTGGTTTGCCGCGAAACCGCGCTGCCGGCCGCACGCATTCAGGGCGAGCGCGGCCGCACCAGCGGGCAGATGCGTCTGTTCGCCCAGCTGCTGCGTCGCGGCGATTATTACGGCGCACGCATCGACCGCGCGCTGCCCGAGCGTCAGCCGCTGCCGCGTGCGGATTTGCGCCAGTACCGTATCGGTCTCGGCCCGGTGGCGGTGTTCGGTGCCAGCAACTTCCCCCTGGCGTTCTCCACTGCCGGTGGCGATACCGCCGCCGCTTTGGCCGCCGGCTGCCCGGTGGTGTTCAAGGCCCACAGCGGCCATATGGCCACCGCCGAGTGCGTGGCCGTCGCCATTCTCCGTGCGGCGCAGGCAACCGGCATGCCGGCCGGGGTGTTCAACATGATCTACGGCAATGCCGTCGGCGCCGACCTGGTCAAGCACCCGGCGATCCAGGCGGTCGGCTTCACCGGCTCGCTGCGTGGTGGTCGCGCCCTGTGTGACATGGCCGCGGCGCGGCCGCAGCCGATCCCGGTGTTCGCCGAGATGAGCAGCATCAACCCGGTTATTCTGCTGCCCGAGGCGCTCAAGGCGCGCGGCGAGCGGATTTCCGCCGAATTGAGCGGCTCGGTGGTGCTCGGCTGTGGCCAGTTCTGCACCAATCCCGGTCTGGTGATCGGCATCCGCTCGCCCGAGTTCACCGCCTTTACCCAGCAGTTTGCCGCACATATGGCCGACCAGTCGGCGCAGACCATGCTCAACGCCGGCACCCTGCACAGTTACGCCAATGGCCTCGCACGCCTGCATGGCCACTCCGGTATTCGTCATCTGGCCGGGCAGCCTCAGGCCGGCAGCCAGGCGCAGCCGCAGCTGTTCCAGGCCGACGCCAGCCTGCTGCTCGAAGGCGATGAACTGCTTCAGGAAGAAGTATTCGGCCCGACCAGCATCCTCGTCGAGGTCGCCGACCAGGCCGAACTGAGCCAGGCGCTGCAGGGTCTGCACGGTCAGCTCACGGCCACCTTGATCGCCGAAGCAGACGATCTGCAGCGCTTTGCCACGTTGCTGCCGCTGCTGGAACAGAAGGCCGGGCGCCTGCTGCTCAACGGCTACCCGACCGGGGTCGAGGTGTGCGATGCGATGGTTCACGGCGGCCCTTATCCGGCCACCTCGGATGCCCGCGGCAGCTCGGTCGGCACCCTGGCCATCGAGCGTTTCCTGCGCCCGATCTGTTATCAGAACTACCCCGATGCGCTGCTGCCGGAAGCGTTGCAGAACGCCAATCCGATGGGCATCCAGCGTCTGGTCGACGGCCAGAGCACGCGGGACGCCCTGAACTGATCGATTGCGGCCCGGGTCCCGGGCGTTGCGCTCGGGAAACCGCCGCGATTGGGTAAATAACCTGCACAGTCGCGAGCGTCAGGTGGCGTTCGCAAACGCCGGCTTGTTCACCGCTTAGCAGGGTGTCCGGGGGCTCCATCCAGCTGGCCACTGGTGTGGCGCCAGTGCCCGGAATTCTTGCCTGCGCACCTCAGTTGTTCCATAACCTGCCCACTGCCACGGGAACAGCCCACTAAGAGGCGAGGAATCAACGTGCAACTTTTTCTATCCTGGAAACAAAAGTTTCGCCTGCTGATCATCATCACCTTGGCCAGCCTGGCCCTGATGACCGCCTCGTCCTTTTGGGCCAGCCTGCACCTGAGCAACGCCCAGCAGGCGCGGGAAAACGCCACGGCTTATTCGGGCGCCGCCATCAGCCTGATGAACCACTGGCTGAAGCTCGGCGCGGTGCGAAAAGTCCTCACCCCGGATACCGAGGCGGACTTTCAAACCGGCCTGACGGCGCTGCAGGAGCGCTCGCAGCGCTTCGTCGCCCAGGCCCAAGGCTTGGGACAACCGGCGATCGAGCAAAGCGCAGAGCAGATCGAGCAATTGATCCAGGCCGAAATCGCCCTGCAGAAACAATGGCTGGAGCTGTCCCGCCAGCTCGGCCTCACCCCCTTTCACGGCCAGCGCGCCAGCATGGCGGCCAGTTCGGCGGAGCTGCAAAGCATCAACCTGGGCTTGATCCGCGACTACATAGCCGCGGCCGTGAGCAACCAGCGCGACTACCTCGCCACCTTCAACAGCGCCTATGCGCAAAAGGTGCATGCCGCCATCGAGGAAATGGACGCCAAGATCGACGAGCTGGACTGGCGCGACAACAAGGTCGGCCAGGCGGTGGCCACCTTCAGCCAGGAATTTGCCAAAGCGGATGCACTGATCCAGCAGGTTGACCAGATCGAGCAACAACTCGGGCGCCAGGGGCAACAGATCGAACAGCGCATCAATGAGCAGGACCTGATGCTGCAGGAAGGCATCCTCGCCAGCACCGCCCGCCAAGCCGAGCAGGCCCGCAGCACGGCGAACTGGATGATGGGCTTGGCCTTGGTCGGCGTCTCGCTGTTTATGCTGATTGCCCTGAGCCAGGCCTCGCGCAGCCTGCTGGCGCAATTGCACCAGGTGATCCAGCTACTGTCCCAGGTCGCGGCCGGCAACCTCACCGCCAGGCTGGCGATTGGCCGTAACCCGAAGGATGAGTTCAATCAACTGGGCACCGCCTCGAATCAGATGAGCCAAAGCATCGCCGATGTGATTCGCCAGGTCGTCGATGGCAACCAGCAACTGACCCAGTTGCACACCTACCTGTGCGAGGCCATGACGCGCATGGCCGACAACAGTACCCAGGTGGAAATACAGACCGAGCAAGCGGCCTCCGCCTCGCAGCAGATCTCGGCGACGGTCAACGAGATGGCCCGGCAGACCTCGGACGTCGGCAGCTCCACGCAAGCCGCCTGCAACTCGGCGCGCACCGGCGCCAAGGTGATCGGCGCCAGCGTCGAGAGCATGCGCAACCTGGCGCAACTGATCCAGAGCACCCATGCCCAGGTCAGCCTGCTGACCCAGTCGAGCACCAAGGTCACCGGCATCATCGACGTGATCAACAGCCTGGCCGCGCAAACCAACCTGCTCGCGCTGAATGCCGCCATCGAAGCGGCCCGGGCCGGCGAAGCGGGGCGCGGCTTCTCGGTGGTGGCCGACGAAGTGCGCTCGCTGGCGCAGAAAACCGTTGCGGCCACCACCGACATCGCCGGCATAGTCGACGACCTCAAGCAGCAGACCCAGCGCATGGATGAGCTGATGCTCAGCGGCCTGTCCCTGGCCACGGCGGGTGAAAAAAATGCGGGTGAAGCCGCCCAGGCGATCGACGACATCACCCAGTCGATGGAACACCTCAGTGCCGAAATGCATCAGGTGGTGGTGGCGATTGAGGAGATCTCCGCGACGACCGAAGAGATCGCGCACAAGATCGAGGACATCAATATTCATACCGGCGAAACCAAGGCGCTTCGTCTTACCCTGAATGAGCACACCAAGGGCCTGTCCATCCAGGTCGAGACGCTGAACCACAGCGCCCGGCAATTCAGGATCAATTGACTGGGTTTTACCCCGCTAGTCAATTCAACGTTTGAGGTTGTTACTGTGGTTGATGGATTTTGGGAGTGTTGTTGGGTGGTTGGTAGCGCAGGAGGAGATGCATGCCGCTGATAGAGCTGTTCTTGCTGGGGATACCAGCGGTCTTGCTTACAGGTATATCGAAGGGCGGTTTCGGTGGGGCACTCGGTGGTATTGCCGTGCCACTGCTCGCCCTGCAGATGCCACCCACCCAGGCCGCAGCGATCATGTTGCCGATCCTCTGCATGGCAGACATCACGGGGTTGCGTCGTTACCGGGGAAAGTGGGATGTGGGCAACTTAAAGATCATGATCCCGGGGGCGCTGATCGGGGTGTTGATCGGCGTGCTCACCTTCGGTGCCCTGAGCGAGCGCCTGATTGCCCTACTGATGGGCGGGATCGCGATAATGTTCTTCTGCCTGAACGTCTGGTCTTCCCGTCACATTCTTGCGCCTGCATCACCGCACCTTGGAAAGGGTTCGTTCTATTCGGGAGTGGCTGGGTTCACGAGCTTCGTGGCTCACGCAGGCGGGCCGCCGCTGATGATGTACCTGCTTCCTCAGCAGATGGACAAAGTCCGCTACGTCGCCACGACCAACGTTTTCTTCCTGCTGACCAATGCGATCAAGCTGGTGCCCTACGCACTGCTAGGCCAGTTCACTATGACCAACCTCGGGGCGAGCTTGGCGCTGGTTCCTATCGTGATACCGGGCGTGTGGCTGGGTATCTGGCTGCAGGGGCGGGTGAACCAGAAGTGGTTCTACCGCATCGCGTGGGCTGGGCTACTGGTGACCGGGTTGCAGTTGGTGATTCAGAACCTGTAGACAGCGCTTGGGTAACGTTGGCCGAGGATGTCTGCCAGAGCGTGGGTAGTCCACCAGAGCCTGGAGAGTTTCTAGGAAATCCGAGGCGATTCACGTCGCTTGCGCAGGGTCGCTACGCCTGCCTGTTTAAGTGCCTGCTCGACCAAAGAAGGATCGAGCAAGGAACCCAATCCCTCGATTGAGTTGGGAGTGGAGACGATGTTGTGGGTCAGTTCCAGTGCCCGAGCGAGACGCATAAAAAATTCGATGCCAATACAGGCATCGGATTTTGATTTCTTGCGGCCAAAGGTCAAGCAAGAGGCTTAACTGATCGGCATTAGCCATAAGACTCCCAAAGAATCTGGCGCCGCCCACACGCGGGGGCGGTCCAGGTTGGGCGTTGGTTTCAGGCCGCGCTAAACAGCTTGTGCGGATCGATCACAAACTTCTTCGGCACGCCGGCATCGAACTCGCCGTACCCGCGCGGTGCGTCGTCCAGGCTGATGACCTGCACGCCGACCACTTCGGCGATATTGATGCGGTCCCACATGATCGCCTGCATCAGCGCACGGTTGTACTTCATCACCGGGGTCTGGCCGGTGTGGAAGCTGTGGGATTTGGCCCAGCCGAGGCCGAAGCGGATGCTCAGGCTGCCCATCTTCGCCGCGGCATCCACCGCGCCCGGGTCTTCGGTGACGTAAAGGCCGGGGATGCCGATCTTGCCGGCGACCCGGACCACGCCCATCAGCGAGTTGAGCACGGTGGCCGGCGCTTCGTGCTGGACGCCGGCATGACCATGGCCGCGGGCCTCGAAGCCCACCGCATCAACCGCGCAATCGACTTCCGGCTCGCCCAGCAGGGCAGCGATCTGCTCGTGCAGCGGGGTGTCCAGCGACAGATCAGCGATCTCGAAGCCCTGGGCTTTGGCATGCACCAGACGCACCGGATTGACGTCGCCGACAATCACCACCGCCGCGCCGAGCAAGCGCGCCGAGGCGGCAGCGGCCAGACCGACCGGGCCGGCACCGGCGATATACACAGTGCTGCCTGGGCCGACGCCGGCCGTCACTGCGCCGTGGTAACCGGTGGGCAGGATGTCGGACAGGCAGGTCAGGTCGCGGATTTTTTCCATGGCCTTGTCACGGTCCGGCAGCTTGAGCAGGTTGAAGTCGGCGTAGGGCACCATGGCGTATTCGGCCTGGCCACCGGTCCAGTCGCCCATGTCTACATAGCCGTAGGCACCGCCTGCACGCGCCGGATTGACCGACAGGCAGACGCCGGTGTGTTGCTCCTTGCACGAACGGCAACGGCCGCAGGCAACGTTGAAGGGTACCGAGACCAGATCACCAATTTTCAGGTTTTCCACATCGCGGCCCTTCTCGATCACTTCACCGGTGATCTCGTGGCCCAGCACCAAGCCGGTTTGCGCCGTGGTACGACCGCGCACCATGTGCTGATCGGAGCCGCAGATATTGGTGGAGACCACACGCAGAATCACCGCGTGTTCGATCTTGCGGCCGCGCGGGTCCTGCATTTTCGGATAGTCGATCTTTTGCACTTCGACTTTGCCAGCGCCGAGATAGACGACGCCACGATTACCAGACATAGGATGTCTCCTTTGTTGTTGTGGATACAAAGGCGCGACCGGCGGCCACGCGGCCTTGCAGTGGAGCGTTATGTATCTGTTGCCGGTGGGCCGAGAGATTGGCAGTCGGCGGATCCACCCGTAGCCCGGATGCAATCCGGGATGATGCTCTGTGTCGCTTGCTGCTCCCGGATTGCATCCGGGCTACGCACCTACGGTGAGAAAGTAGGGCCAGTAAGCGAAAGCTGCCGGCAGCTGATGGACTGCTCTGCTTCAGACCTAATCAATGGCATCGTGAGAGTGGTGGATCTCGTCTATCCATCTGGGCGGCAGGGACGTTTTGTTGCAAACAGTGAAAGCAGCAGCGCTCGTATAGCGAGAATAAGAGCGCTGCTGATTATTTGGATCACTTCAAACAAAGCAACTCGCTCGAATAGTTCCGGCCTGGATTAATCAGTCGGGTTGAAAGCAATACACGGCCAATTTATTGCCATCCAGGTCGCGGACATAGGCAGCATAGGCATTGGGTGCCCAGCCACGAGCACCGGGCTGCCCTTCGTCGGTGGCGCCCAATGCCAGAGCTACTTCGTGGAACTCATGGATAGCCGCGCGACTCGGCGCTTCGAAACTGACGGTAACGCCATTGCCAAAAGTGGCTGGTGCGCCGTTGGCGGGTTTGAGGACGAAAAATGCCGGGGAGTCATAACCCCAGATCGAACCATTCTCATCCAGATCGGCGATACGTTTGTAATCCAACTCGGCCAGCACGGTGTCATAGAACGCGCGAGCCTTGGAAAGGTCATTGGTACCAACGGTGACATGGGTAAAGATAGACATATTCTTCTCGATTGAATGGGTGGCGGGCACGGGCCCAATAATTACGGGCCAACTTCGGCAAGTGCCGCGTCGGCGCGCAAATTCAGAAATTGATGACGGTTCGAATGCTCTTTCCCGAGTGCATCAGCTCGAACGCATCGTTGATGCGCTCCAGCCCCATGCGGTGGGTGATAAAGGTATCCAGCGGTATTTCACCCTGCTGCGCCTTCTCCACGTAGCCGGGTAGTTCGCTACGGCCCTTGACGCCACCGAAGGCGCTACCGCGCCAGACGCGACCGGTGACCAATTGGAAGGGCCGGGTGCTGATCTCCTGACCGGCGCCGGCCACGCCGATGATGGTCGATTCGCCCCAGCCCTTGTGGCAGCACTCCAGCGCCGCGCGCATCAGTTGCACGTTGCCAACGCACTCGAAGGAATAATCCACGCCGCCATCGGTCATCTCGACGATAACCTCCTGGATCGGCTTGCTGTGCTCCTTCGGGTTGACGAAATCGGTGGCGCCCAGTTCGCGAGCGATGTCGAACTTGGACGGGTTGATATCGACGGCGATGATGCGCCCGGCCTTGGCCATCTTGGCGCCGATGATCGCTGCCAGACCGATGCCGCCTAGGCCGAAGATGGCCACGCTCGCCCCTTCGCTGACCTTGGCGGTATTGAGCACCGCACCGATGCCGGTGGTGACGCCGCAGCCGAGCAGGCAGACCTTCTCCAGCGGCGCCTCCTTGGGGATCTTGGCCAGGGAAATCTCCGGCAATACGGTGTATTCGGAGAAGGTCGAGCAGCCCATGTAGTGGTAGATCGGCTGGCCCTTGTAGGAGAAACGTGTGGTGCCGTCCGGCATCAGGCCCTTGCCTTGGGTGGCGCGCACGGCCTGGCACAGGTTGGTCTTGCCCGAGGTGCAGAATTTGCACGTGCGGCACTCGGCGGTGTAAAGAGGGATCACGTGGTCGCCCACGGCCAGGGCGGTGACGCCTTCGCCTATCGCCTCGACTATGCCACCACCTTCGTGACCGAGGACGCAGGGGAAGACGCCCTCGCTGTCTTGGCCGGAGAGGGTGTAGGCGTCGGTATGGCAGACCCCTGTGGCAACGATGCGTACCAGTACCTCGCCGGCCCGGGGTGGTGCCACGTCGATCTCGACGATCTGCAGCGGTTGGTTGGGGGCGAACGCGACGGCGGCGCGTGACTTGATCATGAGCAACTCCCAGATATGAAGGACAGCTTGTGTGAGTGCAAGAACCCGCATGGGCCCCACGCCGAGCGAAAGCCGGCAGCCGGGGCTCAGCGGCCGCTAGCCGGCTACCGACAGTAGGGCCGCGATGGCCCAGAAAACCATGTACTCGGGGCCTTGCTTCTGCCAGCGCCAGTTAAAGCCATTGATTTTGAGCACCGCATAGCTGGCCCCCGCGAGCACGCCTGCGGCGAGAACGGCAGCGACCTTGGGGTAGATGTTGAACGCCAGGCCCAGGCCCGCGAGCATTTCGACCAGGATGGTCAGTACTACGAAGGCTCGCGCCGGGTGCAGGCCGGCCTTGGCGAAGGTCTGCGAGGCCGGCCCCAGGTTGCGGATCTTGCCGATGCAGTGGGGCAGAAACCAGACGCCGCACAGCACGCGCAGCACGGCTAGGGGGTCAAGACTCAGCACCTCCATCACAGAACCTCCCCAGTGTGCATGCCTTGCGCTGCAGCTTGCGCCCAGCGGCCATCCCAACCCCGGCGGGCGCTGTCCTGCGCGGTGGCATCGAGCAGCCCGGCCTTGACCATCAGCTCCAGCGACTTGTCCAGCGCAGCGGACGGGATCGCCAGCGCGCGGGCAAACGCCGACTTGTCACGCATATAGTCGAGCGCCCGCTTCGCGTAGGCCGCGTCCGCCTGGGTCACCTCCATCATGATCGGCACCACCATCGCGTCGTTGCTCTCGTCGTACACCAATGCGGTGGCCTCGGCCAGTGCACGCAGCAGGGCCAGCACCGCGACCGCGTGGGCCTGTACCCACTCCAGCCGGCCGAGCAGGGCGGTGAAGGCGATCTCGGGCAGGTAGTCGCTGACCTCGCCGAGGTCGCTGTAGCCCGCATCGGTGGCCAGGAAGTTGAATGGCGGCGGCTGCACGGCGGCATCGATGCTGCCGTCCTGCAACGCCTTCCAGCGCGCCTGGTGCACGCCAGCCAGGGCGAACGAGTAGTCCTGCGGGTACTGCAAGCCATGTTGGGCGAGCATTTCGCGGGTGTAGATGGCCGTGCCTTCGGTGAGCGACGAGGTGCCGAGCACGGCCCCCTTCAGATCCTCGATGCGCTCGATGCCCGCGCGCGCCACCAGGGTCAGCGGCAGGCAGTTGCAGTTGGCCGCGATCAGCCGCAGGCTGCCGCCTGCGGCGGCATCGGCCAGTACACCTTCGGGGGGCGAAATGGCCAGATCGGCTTCGCCGCTGCGTACGGCGGCTGTCGCCTTGTCCACACTGCCCAAGCGACAGAGTTCCACGGCCAGGCCGTGACGTTCGAAGATGCCGCGCTCACGCGCCACGAACACGGGCAGCCAGTTGAAGCCGAGCGCGCCGCCCGCGAGTTTGAGAGATGTGAGCGAGGCAGTGGGGGGCTGGGGCATAGAAATATTCCTGAAGTCGGGTCGATGGGCTAACAGGCCAGGGAACAGCGCTCAGAGATCGAGCACCAGCAGCGGAGAGCGGGCTCTGGAACAACATGGCAGGAAGCAGTCGTTGGCTGAGCGCTCTTGCTCGGTGAGGTAGCTGTCGCGGTGGTCGGGCTGGCCTTGGAGCACGCGAGTCATGCAGGTGCCACAAACGCCCTGTTCGCAAGACACGGGAACCTCAATGCCGTGCTCGTTCAGCACCTCGATCACGTTGCGCCCGGTCGGCACTGTGTGGATGGCACCGCCGTGGCCGATCTGGATCTGGAATGCACCGTCTTCCTCGTCCTGGGGGCGGGCGGGCGCGGCGAAGTATTCACGGTGCAACTGCTCTTCGGGCCAGCCGGCCTGGCGTGCGCCATCCAGCACCCAGTCCATGAAGCCACCTGGGCCGCAGACATAGATATGGGTACCCGGCGTGACCGGGCCTAGGTCCCGATCCAGTGCGAGCCTTTGCTCTGCTGCGCCATCGTCGAGGTGCAAGTGCACCAGTGCGGCCAGTGGTTCTTGGCGCAGCCGCTCGACGAAGGCCATGCGCGCTGCCGAGCGGGCTCCGTAGTGCAGGACGAAGTCCGCGCCGTTGGCTGCCAGGTGTTCGGCCATCGCCAGTAGCGGGGTGATGCCGATGCCGCCTGCTAGCAGTAGCGAGCGCTGTGCGTCGGCCTGCAGCGGGAAATGGTTGCGCGGGGCACCAATGCGTAGGCGATCGCCGATCTGCAGCCGGTGCACTGCCGCAGAACCACCGCGTGAGGCTGGCTCCAGTAGCACTGCAATCAGGTAACGGCCCTTCTGCTCCGTCCCCGGGCACAGCGAATATTGGCGTGTCAGGCCGTTGGGTAAATGCACATCGATGTGCGCCCCAGGTTCAAAGGGCGGCAGTGGCGAACCGTCCACTGTAGTCAGTTCGAAACTGCAGATGTCCTCGGCTTCGCTACGCCGCTGGCTGACTACTACCTCAATCATGAAACCACCTGCTGGTCGATTAGTTGGCGCAACACACGCCGTGCGCGCAAGGCGGCCGAATCGGTCGGCAACAGCACTGGCTTGAGCTCGTCGAGCTCGCGGCCCGCCATGTAGCGCGACTGGGATTCGATCATCGGCTCGTCCTCTGTTTCAAAGGCCTGTTGCAGGTTGGCCTGAAGCTGTACCGAGAGCTCTTTGTCATCGATCTGGAAGTCGCGTGCCCACTTCCAGAACAGGTGGCTGGTGTGCGCGGTCTCGGGGGTTAACAGGTGCGCCTGGTAGGAGCGCGGCCCTTCGGCAGCTGGCCGCCCCGGGCGCGTTACGCCGATGTCCAGGCGGATGGTGGATGGCGCTTCCCAAGTCACCACGGAGAGGTGATCGACGTGCGTCGGCGCACCCTCTCCATAGGCCAGGGCAAACAGCCCGGTGATGGGCTCGCTCGGGCGCCAGTTGCGCGCCACCACTGTATTGCCCTGCTGCTCCATGGAGTACTGGGTGCGCCGGTTGAAGCCCTCGGTAGCGAGGTAGGGGTGGAGGAACTCAGCGTGGCTCAGGTCGAGCAGGTTATCGATCACCAGCTCGAAGTTGGCCCGCACGTGGATGTAGCCCTCGACGCTGGTATGGCGCGCCGTGTCATCGAACTCCGACCAGCGGCGAATTTTCGTTTCGTCGGCAGGCGCGTCGCCCCACCACATCCACACGATGCCGTCGCGTTCGGCCAGCGGGAAGCTGCGCACGCAGGCTGCCTTGGGGATCTTGCCCTCGCCGATCGGATTGTGCACGCAGGCACCTTGAGGGTCGAAGCGCAGGCCGTGGTAGGGGCAGCGCAGGTCTTCGCCGAACACCTGGCCCTGGTGCAGCGGCGCGAAACGGTGCGGGCAGCGGTCGTGCAGGGCCAATGCGCGACCTGATTCACCGCGGTACAGCGCAATAGGTTCGCCGAGCAGTGTGCGCAACAGCGGCGTGGTGCTCAGCTCGCCACTGAAGGCGGCGGCATACCAGGCATTGATCAGATAGGTGGGAGCGGTCATCGTTTTTGTCTCCTTATTTTTATGCATAAAAACAAAGTTCATGCACAATTTATCACAAAGCACATGTAAGGGAAGCGCATCTTGCGCGGAATCCATATGCCTTGTAGTATTCGCATACCAAATGGAATGTCAATAATTTTCGCTTGCCACTGCCCGGCCCTCGGCCCCCAAAACAACAAGCAAGGAGATACCCCGTGAGCTATCCAACGATGCGCGCCGCACGCATGCACGCTGTCGGTACCCCGATGACCATCGACACCGTGCCACGGCCCGAGCCGCAGGCCACCGACGTACTGGTGCAGGTCAAGGCCTGCGGCATGGTGCCCAACTTGGGCAACGTCCTGGCCAACTGGCCGACTTGGTGTCCGCATTTGCCGCAACCTGAATTGCCCGCAGTATTTGGCCTTGACCCGACCGGGGTGATTGTCGAAGTTGGCGCTCAAGTGGTCGGCCTCAAACCGGGCGACCGGGTCTACGTGAGCCCGGTGCGTTCCTGCGGCTCATGCCCGGCCTGCCTGTCGGACAACCGCGTGGCCTGCGAGTACTTCGTGTTCAACGGCTACTTCGGTTTCTCCAAGGACAAGTCGCAAACCATCTACGACCTCTATCCGCACGGCGGCTTTTGCGAATACATGGCGGCTCCACAGCACGCCATCGTCAAGTTGGCTGACAACATCTCGTTCGAAGAGGCGGCTCGGCTCGGCTACCTGGGTACCGGCTACGCCGCGCTGCGCAAGTGCGGCCCCCTGGCTGGCAAGTCGCTGATCATCAATGGCATCTCGGGCACCCTGGGCTTGGGCATCACGCTGTTCGCCCTGGCCATGGGCGCGAGCCGCATTCTCGGCACCGGGCGCAACCATGCGCTGCTCGAGCGGGTGAAGGCCCTGGCACCGAGCCGTATCGAGGTGTTCTCCACCGATGACGGTTCCATCGCCCAGTGGGCGCGCAGCCGCACTGACGGTCGCGGCGCACATTTCATGGTGGATGCACTGGGTGCGGCCGTCTCCCTGGAGGTGTTCGATGACGCCATGCACGGCGTGGCGCGAGGCGGCACCATCGTCAACGTGGGCGGCACGGTGGGCAAACTGCCGATCGATATGAAGTGGCTGATGGACAACTCGATGAAGCTGATCGGCTCGGCCTGGTTCACCGCGAGCGAGGGTTACGACATGGTTGAGATGATCCGCTCGAAGACCATTGATCTGTCCGTCCTCGAGCACGAAGTCGCGCGCCTGGAGGACATCAACCAGGCCATCTCCGGCATCGGCGCCCGCCACGGCGGATTCAGCAACTATGTGATCGTGCCCTGAGGCGCGGAAGGAATCACCGATGGCAAGCGTCGGCAGCAACACCCCGCACCGGGGCGTCGGCCACCGCCGCTCTGGCCGCACCTGGCGCAAAAAGGACTTCGCTATGTTGAGCATGAAACCTAGGCCCGATCTTCCGCGGCGAATCGTTACCGGTATCCGCGACGGCAAGTCGGTGATCCTGAGCGACGGCGCCGTACCCAGTACGCACCGGCACGTTGCGACACCTGGACTGATGTCCGCCGTGCTGTGGACCACCGCTGCAGTACCACAGTTGTCGGAGGCCACGCACGAGCCGGCGCCGCCGGCTGTTCGGACTCCTCCCGAACTGGGCGGAACCTCATTGCTGGTCGTCAGGTTTCCTCCCGATGCGGTGATGGCGGGCCCGCGCTTCGATTTCGACGCGGCGGGCGTCGAGGGCATGCAGCGTCTGCCAGGCCTGGCCGAGTTGTTCGAGCACGAACAGCCGGGCATGCACAGCACCGATTTCCTCGACTACGGCATCGTGCTCGACGGCGACATCTGGCTCGAGCTCGGCGACGGTGTGCGAACACTCTTGACCGCTGGCGACATCGCGGTGCAGTGCGGCACGCGCCATGCCTGGTGCAACAAGAGTGACCGCGCCACAACCATGGCCTTTGTACTGATCGGCGCGCGGCGATCCTGATCGACCCATCTCGGCAAGCCACTTCATCCAACCACCTGCACACTTAGGAGACACCGTATGAGCAACAATTCGAACAGTCCGGCAGCCGCCGGAAAACTTGTCCTGGCTGGAGGGGCGCTGGGCTTCAACTGGTTACCGGTATTCGTGGCGCAGCAACTGGGAATCTTCGCGCGCCACGGTCTTGAGGTGGAACTCAAGCGCATGGGTAGCGTGGACAAGGCCACTGCTGCGGTACTCGCGGGGGAGGCCGATCTGGCCATTACGCCGCCGGAAGGCGCGATCGCCAATGCGGTCGCTGGTGGTGGGCTGCGGGTGCTCGCGGGCAACGTCAACCGGCTGCCGCTGACCCTTATCGCCAATCCGCGCTTCAAGCGCATTGAGGATCTCAAGGGCGCAGTACTCGGCACTTCGTCGCTGACCGAGGGCACCGCTATCTACACCCGCGAGATGCTGCTGCAGCATGGGCTGGCCGCGCGGGACTATGAGTTCGCCGTGGTCGGAGTGCATCCGGCACGCTGGAAGGCGCTGCAGGACGGCACGATCGATGCGGCTGTTCAGCTTATTCCGTTGAATTTCGTGGCCATCGATGCGGGCTACAGCGACCTTGGCGAGGTCAGCGACTACATCCCCGAAATCGTCTTCACCGCGCTGATCGGCGACCAGGCCTGGGCTGCCGCGAACCAGGACAAGTTGGTCGCCTTGCTGCGCGCGCTGATGGAGGCGACAGCAATCTTGTATGACGCGCCGGACGATGAAGCGCTATTGCCGATCCTGATGGAGATCACCCAGTCGGATCGTCCGTACGCGCAAAAGTCGCTGGACTATATGCGCGAAAAGGGCGTGTTCGCCCGTTCCCTGGAGATCCCTAGCGTCGCATTCGACAAGACCATCGAGTTGATGGCCAAGGCTGACTTGCTCAGTACGCACGCCAAGCTCGCCGCCAGGGCCGTCGCCGATGACAGCTGGGTTAAACGTGCGTTGCAAACATTCACTCATTAGGAGAAAAACCATGCTACTTACATCAATTGACCCGCTCGCCGTGTTGCGCATCCTCTGTGGCATCTGGTTCCTGCCTCATTGCATCGGCAAAATCCAGAACTTCAATCTTGCCTCGCTGACCTTC
Source organism: uncultured Pseudomonas sp. (assembly GCA_966210885.1). Taxonomy (GTDB): domain Bacteria; phylum Pseudomonadota; class Gammaproteobacteria; order Pseudomonadales; family Pseudomonadaceae; genus Aquipseudomonas. The sequence continues at coordinate 64,162 of CBIHLQ010000003.1, read as the reverse complement.
GCCAAAGTGGGGCTGCGGCCTGGCCGGGCGTTCGTCGCCATCACCATCGTGCTGGAGCTGCTGGCCGGAATCGGACTGGTATTCGGGATCCAGGAAAAGTTCGCCGCCGGGCTGGCCGTCGTCGTTTTGATGGGGGCGAGCTACGCCGTTCTGAGGATCAACGGCTTCAACTGGCGCTGGCAGAAGCAAGGCCCGGAGTACATGCTTTTCTGGGCGATGGCCTGCGTCCTTTCGGTACTGGGATGAAGTGATAAGATGCGCCGGGCGCCAGTCGCCTGGCGCTATTCCCCACGCTGCGGCGTGCTGTATCTAAGTGCAATTCAAGGAGCAAGCGGGTGGCTCGCCTAACCAGAGAACAAAGCCGTGCAGTGACCAGAGCGAAGCTGATGGAATCGGCGCGTGAGGTGGTTGCGCGCGAGGGCTACGAGAGCGCGTCGGTCGACCGTATCGCCGAAGAGGCCGGGTTCAGCAAAGGTGCTTTTTACTCCAATTTCAACAGCAAGGAAGAGATCATCCTCGAGTTGCTGGAAGCCCATTCGCTGCAGGATGTGACGGAAATCGCCGAGTTGCTCGGCGACGAAAGCGAACCTCAGGCGATGATCGAGATTATCAGCGACTGGGCGCTGAACCGTTCGACCGATCCCAGTTGGGGCCTGCTCGCGCTCGAACTCTTCCGCCGCGCGCGCCGTGACGCGACCTTCGGCGACCGCCACGCCACCCTGTTCAGGGCCCAGTGGCAGCGCCTCGGCGAGATACTCTTGAAGATGTTCCCCGAGGGCGCGGCGCCTGCGGATCCGGAAGCACTGGGCGGCATCGTCTTCGAGCTGACCTATGGCGCAGCTGCGAGCTTCAAGGCCGGGCCGACCGCCGGCGATCTGGTCCGGCTTGCCCTGACTGCGCTGTTCCACGCCTATGGCGAGCAGCCGCAAGGCGCTAAGCATTCCTCGTAACTGGCCCGAAAGTTTCATAACTGCGGCTGCCTGGTCGAACCTTGAGCAACTTGCCGTTTTGGCTCGTGCGCCTGGAGGCCGAGTCGGTGCGGCAGGTCGAAATTGATGTGCTGCACAAAAGACCAAGGTCGGGCGCGCAATAGTGGGGGGCGTGTCCCCAATGGCCGAGTCCAGGCATGCCAGGGCCGTCGGTCTTGGCCGGATCAAGGCATTGCGACTGGTGAAACGCTGCCCAGCGGCAGCCACTAGCCTGCGGCGGACGATCAAGGGGAGCCCAGGATCGGGGGCTTGCAGACCCTCTTTGATCTCAACGGGTCTGCTGCCGGTGTTGTGATCAGCCATCCCCGTTTAAAACAGTTCAAGCCACGCTGGCTGTGCGCCAGCGTGCGCCGCATTGCCTGAATTGCAGGGTAACGAGTAGCCAGGCATGCCGTAGGCCGTACAAATCAGGATTATCTGGGGGCGAAGCTCAAGTAACCGGTTGGAGCAGTCGAGGCTCACTGGATCAAAATAATCAAAATAGGAAACATGGGATGTCCATAAAAGTTCGCTTGTTTATCTTGATTGGCACCGGGTTGCTCACTGCCTTGATCATGAGTCTGGTCAGTTTTCTGGGGAATACCCAGATGGCTGAAGCGGTGAAGGACAACGAGGTCAGCATGGCCGCACTGCGCAATCACCTCGAAGCCGACATGATGCACGATGCGCTACGCGCCGACGTGCTGTCAGCGATGTTGGTAGGGCTAGGTAAAAGCGTCAGCAGCGAGGCCGAGGTGCGCAACTCCATCGACGAACATGCGGCGCATTTTCGTGAGGTGCTCGGTGCCAACCTTGAGCTGCCGGTCAACGACGCCATCAAGGAGGCTCTGGACAAGATCAAGCCCAGCCTCGATGCGTACATCAGTGCAGCCGAACGCATCGTCGGGCTCGCCCTGGAAAATCCGGATACCGCCCAACAGGAGCTGAGCGCGTTCAATAACGCGTTCAGCCTATTGGAAGACCAGATGGCCTCCCTCAGTGAGCTGATTGAAACCAACACCCAACTGACCAGCCAAGGCACCCAGCACGCCATCAGCACTGCCAGCTACACCCTCGGCGGCGTACTTATCGCCAGCCTGTTATTACTGCTCGTCCAGGGACGCTGGGTGATACTGAGCATCATGGGGCCGTTGCAGGTCGCCAGTCGCATTGCCCGCAGCATTGCCCATGGCAACCTGAGCGAGCCTATCATCGAGCCCACCCAGAAGGACGAAGCCAGCACCTTGATTCGCAGCCTGGCGACTATGCAGCGTGATTTGCGCGGCATGATCGAGGTGGTTCGCAGCAACGCCCATGGCGTCGGTGGCATGAGCGAACAATTGCACAATGGCTGCTATCAGGTCGCCGGTAGCAGCCAACAGCAAAGCATCGCTGCCAGCACCATGGCCGCTGCGACCAACGAAATGACTGCGAGCATCGAGGAAATAACCCGGCACGCCGAGCGCGCGCTGAATATGGCCAACCAGGCCGAGGCACTGGCCAAGGATGGTGGCCGGGTGATCCATCAGGTGGTCAACGACATGGACGGTATTGCTCGCTCGGCGCAGCAGTCGGCCCAGGTGATCCGCACACTGGACAAGGAGTCCGAGGGGATTTTCAGCATCATTCAGGTGATCAAAGGCATCGCTGAGCAAACCAACCTGCTCGCGCTGAACGCCGCCATTGAGGCCGCGCGCGCCGGTGAGCAGGGACGTGGCTTTGCCGTGGTGGCTGACGAGGTGCGCAATCTGGCTGGACGAACCAGTGCCTCCACCCAGGAAATCGCCAACATGGTCGCGCGTATCCAGCAAAGCACGCGTGAGGCGGTGAGCAGCATGGAGGAGGGCGTGGCACAGGTCGACAAAGGCATGGCCGTGACCGCCGATGTCGAGCGCGCTATCCGGGAAATCCTCGAAGCCACACTGAATACCACTCAACTGGTCAATGACATCACTCGTACTATTGGTGAGCAGGGCCTGGCCAGCAATGAAATCGCCCATCAGGTGGAAATGATTGCTGGCATGTCCGAAGGCAACAGCAAAATCATCGGCCAGACTGCCGCGACCACCGATGAACTGTCTGCCCTGGCGGGCAAGCTCTCGCAGTCGGTAGATCGATTTCGCCTCTGATTACCAAGGGTTGCTCTGCCGGCCTCGGCTTGTGCCTAGCCATTCACGCCCAGTTGTTGGGGCAATACTGCAATTGGGCGCTTCTTCCGTGCGCTGAAGGCCGAGCGCGTTTACCTAACTCGCCACGCCAGCTAGCAAAGGTTGAACGGGATTAGCTTCTACTTATGAGGGATTCGGGCTGGTAGTCCGTTCATCACCTGCCGAACGACCCGCCCGGCAAGGCACACGCCAATGGCGCCTCGGTTACTGCCGCGGCGCCATGTTCGTTTGCGTATTGACCTGCAGGCGCTAGAGCCCGCGGGCCTTGAGTTGCGCATCTAGGCGTGGATACACCCGCCGCGCATTCCCTTCGAAGACCTGCTGCTTGTCCTGCGGCGAGATATCAAGCGCATCGATGTAGCGCCGGGTGTCGTCGAAAGGATGGCCGGTTTCGGGATCGAGGCCGCGCACCGCGCCAATCATCTCTGAGCCGAACAGGATGTTATCGATGTCGATCACCTCGAACAGCAGATTGATCCCCGGCTGGTGGTAGACGCAGGTGTCGAAGAATACGTTCTTCATCATGTGCAGCGGCAGTGGCGGCTTTTTCAGCATGTCGGCGAGTCCGCGGTAGCGGCCCCAGTGATAGGGCACCGCGCCGCCGCCATGGGGAATGATCAAGCGCAGCTCGGGAAAATCGCTGAACAAATCCCCCTGCAATAACTGCATAAAGGCGGTGGTGTCGGCGTTGATGTAGTGCGCGCCCGTGGTGTGGAAGCAGGCGTTGCACGAGCCGGAAACATGGATCATCGCCGGTACGTCGAGTTCGATCATCTTTTCGAAGAAGGGGTACCAGGTGCGGTCGGTCAGCGGCGGCGCGGTCCAGTGGCCTCCCGATGGGTCCGGGTTGAGGTTGCAGCCGACGAAGCCCAGTTCGTTAACGCAACGCTCCAACTCTTGAATCGAATGCGCGATGGACACGCCGGGCGATTGCGGCAACTGGCAGACGCCGAAAAAATGCTGCGGAAACATCGCCACTACCCGGGCGATCAGGTCGTTGGAAGCGCGCGTCCAGGCCTGGCTGATGTCCTCGTCGCCGATATGGTGACCCATGCCGGCTGCGCGAGGGGAAAAGACCGTCATGTCGATGCCGCGCTGCTGTAGCAGGCGCAGCTGGTTGCCTTCGATCGAGGCGCGAATTTCGTCGTCGCCGATGCGCGGATAAAGCGGCTGCGTTCCCGTCCGGTCCGTGGCGTAGCGGACTTGCGCTTCGCGAAAGGCGTGATGCGGCTGGGGTTCGGTCGTGTAGTGGCAGTGGCAGTCGATGATCATGGGCGGTCTCTTGGATGTGTGGTCGAGATTGACGACGCTCTGCGCTCAGGCGCCGCTGCTTGGGTGTCGGCTATGTGGCGGCCGGCGCGCAAGGCATGTTCTGCGCGACGCAGTATTTGACATACCGTATGGTATTTTAATACTTTAAGTATTAATTTGTCCCCAGGGATTGTCAACGCTCGCTTTGCGCCCTGCGCAAGCGGGTGCAATTTCGCTAACTACCATGGAGCAATCAGCCGATGAGCCGAGCACACAGCTACCAAATCACCCTCACACAGCTACTGGGTGACGCTGGCGAAGCCGCGCCGGCGCTGGTGTTCACCCATCACAACCACGACGACCTGATGCAGATAGTCGAGCGCTGTCGCCAGGTGAGCGGGCTCGAGGCCGATTCGGCCGCCGCCACTGCGGTGGGGTTGAAGCTGCTCGCAGGGGTCATGCTCGACGAGCGCGACAACCCGCTGTTCGATGTCCTGCGTCAGCCTCTGCGCGAGTTCATTGCCACGCTGAAGTCTCTCAACAAGCACGGCTGATTGCCGGGCACCTGCTTGTCCTGCGCGGCGCTTCGAAGGTAGCGAGCAGGTGTGCAGTTGCAGGTGGCAGGAATAATTGCGGATGAAAACATACCAACTGGTACTTGAATACTTTTAGGTCTTTCAATACCATCGGTACAAGACGCTAAAAGAGGAAAAGCGCAATGGCAATCGTAGTGACGAACGTGCCGCGCACGGACGAGCGGGTAGTGCAGGGCCTCGGCGAATTGGGTGTAGCCACCGTGCATGAGGCGCAGGGGCGCAGAGGGCTGCTGGCTTCTCACCTGCGGCCAATCTATCGCCCGGTGAAAATCGCTGGCAACGCGCTGACCTGCGAGGTTGCGCCGGGGGACAACTGGATGATTCACGTGGCGGCCGAGCAGGCCCAGCCCGGCGACATCCTCGTTGTTGTGCCGACGTCGCCCTGCGAGGACGGCTATTTCGGCGACCTGCTTGCCACCGCGCTCAAGGCGCGCGGGGTGAGGGGCTTGGTCATCGATGCCGGGGTGCGCGACATCGCCATCCTCACGCAGATGGGCTTTCCGGTCTGGTCGAAGGCGATCTCGGCGCAAGGGGCTGTCAAGGAGACCTTGGCCAACGTTCAGGTGCCGGTTGTCTGTGGTGGGGTACTGATCCACCCGGGGGACGTGATAGTCGCCGATGACGACGGGGTTTGTGTGGTGCCGCGCGCGCAGGCCGAGAGCGTGCTGGCCAACGCACGGCAGCGCGAGGTCGATGAGGAGGAAAAGCGTCGGCGTTACGAGGGCGGCGAACTCAGCCTCGACGTGAACAACATGCGGCCGCGGCTGGCGCAGAAGGGCCTGAAGTATGTCGAGTTCGGTTCCTAGGGGCCGAGGCGACATTCAGGCCGGCAAGTCCGTGTAAAGCAGCGAAGGATCGCTGCCCGCGGCTGACGTCCGATTCCCGGCCTTATGGGGTCGCACTTGCTCGTAGTGTTTTCAATCTCTCGGAGTATGTATCGATGGACGCTTTTAAATCACCACTGGTTCTTGCCGGACGCATCCTGCTGGCACTGCTGTTCCTTCAGGCAGGGATCGACAAGCTGACGGATATCGCCGGCAACGCTGGATACATCGCAAGCGTCGGGCTGCCGGCGGCGACCCCGTTGGCTGTGTTGTCCGGCGTCTTCGAAGTCCTCGCCGCCGTGGCCCTTGTCGTGGGCTGGCAGGCGCGTTGGGCGGCACTGAGCCTGGCGTTGTTCACCCTGCTGACCAACGTGCTGTTCCACGACTTCTGGGCCCTGCCTGCCGATCAGGTGTACATGGCGCAGATCAAGTTCATGAAGAACCTTTCTATCGTCGGTGGCATGTTGGTCGTTGCGGCGCTTGGCGCGGGGCCGATGAGCCTGGATGCGCGGCGTGCCAATTGTCGCTAAGGGGTTTGGGATGACGGCGAGGGCGTTGCGGTGATCATTGGCATTCCACTCGAGATGGCGGCAGGCGAAACCCGCGTTGCCGCGACCCCCGAGACTATCAAGAAACTGATTGGCCAAGGCCATCAGGTCAGGGTGCAAAGCGGAGCTGGTGTCAGCGCCAGCATTCCCGACAGCGCCTTTACGGCGGTCGGCGCGACCATCGGCAGCGCTGCCGCCGCCTTCACTGCCGATCTGGTGCTGAAAGTGGTAGCACCGACCGATGCTGAACTGGCGCATATGAAAGCCGGTGCCGTATTGGTGGGCATGCTCAACCCGTTCAGCAACGAGACCATCGCGCGCATCAATGCCCGCGGCGTCACCGCCTTCGCCCTGGAGGCTGCCCCGCGCACTTCCCGCGCGCAGAGCCTGGACGTGCTCAGCTCGCAAGCCAACATCGCCGGCTATAAGGCCGTGTTGCTGGCTGCCCACCACTATCCGCGCTTTATGCCGATGCTGATGACAGCTGCGGGTACCGTGAAGGCCGCACGCATTCTGATCCTCGGTGCCGGCGTCGCCGGCCTGCAGGCCATCGCCACGGCCAAGCGCCTGGGTGCGGTGATCGAGGCCTCGGACGTACGTCCGGCGGTGAAGGAACAGATCGAGTCCCTCGGTGCCAAGTTCGTCGACGTGCCGTTCGAGACCGATGAAGAACGCGAATGCGCCCAGGGCGTGGGCGGCTATGCGCGGCCGATGCCGGCGTCGTGGATGGAGCGTCAGGCCAAGGCGGTGCACGAACGCGCCAAGCAGGCCGATATCGTTATCACCACCGCGCTGATCCCGGGCCGCAAGGCGCCGACCCTGCTGCATGCCGCCACTGTGGCGGAAATGAAGCCCGGCTCGGTGATCATCGACCTGGCTGCAGCGCAAGGCGGCAATTGCCCGCTGACCGTCGCCGAACAGGTGGTGGTGCAGCATGGCGTGACCATCGTCGGCCACAGCAACCTGGCGGCCCTGGTGCCAGCCGATGCTTCGGCGCTGTACGCACGCAATCTGCTGGACTTTCTCAAGCTAGTTATCGACGGCGAAGGCAAGTTCCACCTCAACCTTGAAGACGACATCGTTAGGGCGTGCCTGATGTGCAGGGGCGGGCAAGTCGTGCGTAGCAACGGCGCTCTCTCCTTGGCCGCTGCTGCGCAAAAAGAACAAGAGACCGCATAAGGATTAGAACCATGGACCTGATTTCCGATGGCATCTACAACCTGATCATCTTCGCGCTGGCCATCTACGTTGGCTACCACGTGGTATGGAACGTGACTCCGGCCCTGCACACCCCGCTGATGGCGGTGACCAACGCGATTTCCGCGATCGTTATTGTCGGCGCCATGCTGGCCGCAGCGCTGACCGTGACCCCGCTGGGCAAGACCATGGGCACCCTGGCCGTGGCCCTGGCCGCGGTTAACGTGTTCGGTGGTTTCCTGGTAACCCGGCGCATGCTGGAAATGTTCAAGAAGAAAGCGCCGCAAGTCGCTGCAGTGGCTGCCACCAAGGGAGAGAGCCATTGATGAGCATAAATACGATCACTGTTCTCTACCTGGTCGCCTCGATCTGCTTTATCCAGGCACTTAAAGGGTTGTCGCACCCGACTACTTCGCGTCGCGGCAACCTGTTCGGCATGATCGGCATGGGCCTGGCGGTGCTCACCACTGTTGGCCTGATCTACAAGCTCGGTGCTGAGATTGCTACTGCTGGCATTGGCTACGTGATTGTCGGTCTGCTGGTCGGCGGTACTGCCGGCTCGATCATGGCCAAGCGCGTGGAAATGACCAAGATGCCGGAACTGGTCGCCTTTATGCACAGCATGATCGGCCTGGCGGCGGTGTTTATCGCCATTGCTGCCGTCGTCGAGCCGCAGTCCCTGGGTATCGTTGCGACGTTGGGCGATGCGATTCCGGCGGGTAACCGTCTGGAGCTGTTCCTCGGCGCGGCCATCGGTGCCATCACCTTCTCCGGTTCGGTGATCGCCTTCGGCAAACTGTCGGGCCGTCTTGTGTTCGGCAGGAAGTTCCGCCTGTTCCAGGGCGCACCGGTACAGTTCAAGGGCCAGCACTGGGTCAACCTGGCTATCGGCCTGGCGATTCTCGGCCTGGGCCTGATGTACACCTTCACCGGTGACATCACCGCCTTCGCCATCCTGCTGGCCCTGGCTTTCGTCATCGGCGTGCTGATCATCATCCCGATTGGCGGCGCGGACATGCCGGTAGTCGTGTCGATGCTCAACAGCTACTCGGGCTGGGCGGCGGCCGGTATCGGCTTCTCGCTGAACAACTCGATGCTGATCATCGCCGGCTCGCTGGTCGGCTCCTCGGGTGCAATCCTCTCGTACATCATGTGCAAGGCGATGAACCGCTCGTTCTTCAACGTGATCCTCGGTGGTTTCGGTGGCGCGGCTGAAGCCGCTGGTCCTGCCGGTGCTCAGGAAGCTCGCCCGGTTAAGTCCGGTTCGAGCGACGACGCGGCCTTCCTGCTGACCAACGCCGACACCGTGATCATCGTTCCGGGCTACGGCCTGGCGGTAGCCCGTGCCCAGCACGCGCTGATGGAACTGGCGGAGAAGCTGACCCACCGTGGCGTGACCGTGAAGTACGCGATCCACCCGGTTGCCGGTCGTATGCCGGGCCATATGAACGTACTGCTGGCCGAGGCTGAAGTGCCTTACGAGCAAGTGTTCGAGATGGACGACATCAACTCCGAGTTCGGCCAGGCCGACGTGGTGCTGGTGCTCGGCGCCAACGACGTGGTCAACCCGGCCGCGAAGAACGATCCGAAGTCGCCGATCGCCGGCATGCCGATCCTCGAGGCCTACAAAGCCAAGACCGTGATCGTCAACAAGCGCTCGATGGCCAGCGGCTACGCCGGCCTGGACAACGAATTGTTCTACCTGGACAAGACCATGATGGTCTTCGGTGACGCCAAGAAAGTCATCGAGGACATGGTCAAGGCGGCCGTGTAGGCGGGCCCGTTTTGCAGTAGCTGCTCAGCCAATAACGAATCAACCAGCACGTTGAACGAGCGCTTTCCCTATGCGGGAAGTGCGTCTCGATCGGCGCGGGGAAGTCTTGCCTTTTGTCCGGAGAAGATTGCCCCGGGGCGAGCTCCACGGCCTTCGCTGCGCGATGAAGTGCCGGCTATTGCGCCGCCATGGGACTCATCTTTTCGGCGTGTTTTTTCGCTTGACAGAGAAGGGTATCGGGAATAAATTTTATGCATAAAATTAATTTTAAGGCACAGAGCTAATAAAAATGCGCAAAATAAAAATACATGCAAACCACTTAGCCGCCTGCATCCGAGGATCACTGTCATGCGCATGAAAGCAGAGCTTGAGTTGGACGAGGTGGACGGCATGTTGGCTGCAGCCGAGCAAGAAGCGCTGCGTAACGGTTGGGCGGTATCCATAGCGATCGTTGATGACGGTGGGTATTTGCTGGCTTTCCGCCGCTTGGCCGGTGCTTCCAAATCATCCACGCAGATTGCCATCGACAAGGCTCGCTGTTCGGCTATCACCCGCCGCCCCACGCGTTTCTTCGAAGACATGCTGGCAGCCGGGCGCATGGGCACTGCTTCGTTGGCCGGAGTTATTCCCATGGTGGGTGGGCTGCCGGCCTTGTTCGAAAACCAGGTCGTCGGTGCCATCGCCGTCAGCGGCGTGAAAGGCGAGTTTGACGAGCAAATCGCCGAGGCGGGTCTGACGTTTCTCTATCGCAGCGAAGGGCGCTGATTTCCCGTGCAGCCCTAACCCCCAGTAATCGACAGGAGTTCAGATACCCACAACAGCCGTTATTCCGTGTGCCAAGACCGTTATTACAACAACAAAAAAACAGAGAGGTTTACATGAAAACGCTGCAAGCTTTTCCAGCACGCCCGGGCTGCAACCAGCGCCCGCTTAGCTCAATTGCAGGAAGCTCCGTTATCGCGGCCACTGCCCTGTTCGCATCGCTGAATGCTCATGCCTTTCAGTTCGAGACCGGCGTCCCTGGGGTCACTGGAGCCTGGGACAACACCCTCAAGTACAGCAGTGCCTTTCGCGTCAAAGGCCGCGAGGATAACGTCGCCCGCAAAGACAATGACGATGGCCAGCGCAATTTCAGCAGCGGCCTGATTTCCAATCGCCTGGATCTGCTCTCAGAACTGGACCTCAATTACCAGGACGTCGGTGCGCGTATCAGTGGTGCGACCTGGTACGACACGGTCTACAACGAGGGCAACGACAACGACTCGCCGGCCACGAGCAACCAGCTCAGCGTGCCGCACGACCGTTTCACCGAGGACACCGAGAAGTTGCACGGGCGCAAGGGCGAGCTGCTCGATGCCTTCGTCTATGGCGCCACCGATATCGGCTCGACGCGCCTGTCTGGCCGGTTTGGGCAGTTCAATCAGATCTACGGCGAAAGCCTGTTCTTCGGCGCCAACGGCATCGCCAGCGCCCAGTCGAGCGTGGACTTGGTCAAGCTGTTATCGGTGCCCGGCTCGCAGTTCAAGGAAATCCTCATGCCGACCGAGCAGGTCTCGGGCAACTGGCAATTGAACGATAACGTCAGCGTCGCCGCCTACTACCAGCTCGAGTGGAACAAGACCCGTTTGCCGGGTGCCGGCAGCTACTTCAGCAATGGCGATTTCGTCGGCGATGGTGCCGAAAGCGTGCTCTTCCCGACGGGCCAGCTGGTCCGCGGCGACGACATAGAGGCCCGCGATTCCGGCCAGTTCGGTGCCCAGGTCAAGTTCAGCCTCGACGATTGGGAGTTCGGTCTGTACGCCGCCAAATTCCACGACAAGACGCCGATCTTCTATTTCCGTCCGGCGTTCATTCCGGGTAACGACAACAGCTACGTGAATGTCTACGCCGAGGACATCAAGGTCTTTGGCGCGAGCTTCAGTACCGTCATGGGCGAGGCCAACGTTGCCGGTGAAGTATCGATGCGGGTCGATACCCCCTTGGCGGCCAACGGGGGAGTGGTACTGACCGGCATGGGTGCCGATAACAATTCGAACCCGGCCTATCCGATCGGGAATTCGCTGCACGCCCAGGTATCGATGATCAACCTGTATGGCGGTTCCAGCCTGTGGGATGCCGCGGCCTTGGTCGGCGAAGTGGCGTTCAACCGGCGCCTGAGCGTCAAGGAGAACGCCGACCACCTCGACCCCAATGCGACGCGCGACGCCTACTCGCTGCGCTTCACCTTCGAACCGCAGTATTTCCAGGTGATTCCCGGCGTCGATGTGCAGCTGCCGATCAACGTCGGCTACACCCCACACGGTCGCTCTTCAGTCACCCCGCTGGCGTTCAGCCCCGAGCATGGCGGCGACTTCACCATCGGCGTCAAGGCCGACTACCAGAAGACCTGGTACGCCTCGCTCAGCTACACGAACTTCTTCGGCGATGGTGCCCCGATCGTCGATACCAATAACAACTACAGCTACAAGCAGACCCTCAAGGATCGTGACTTCATTGGCTTCTCGATCCAGCGCACCTTCTAGTTCCGATCCTGCTTAGGAGAACAATAATGAAAAAGCATGCATTTATCGTTTCCGCAACGCTCGCCCTCGGTCTGGCAATAAGCCAAGCCCAGGCCGCAGTTTCCGCCGATCAAGCCAATGCCCTGAAAAGCACCTTAACGCCCCTGGGGGCGGAAAAGGCGGGCAATAGCGACGGCAGCATCCCGGCCTGGACCGGCGGGCTGACCGGCGAAGTGGCCGGTGCCAAATTCGGCGATGTACCGGCCGACCCATTCCCCGGCGAGCAGCCGCTGTTTCGGATCACCGCGCAGAACGCCGCGCAATACGCCGATAAGTTGAACGAAGGCACCCTGGCGCTGCTGAATAAGTACCCGGACAAATTCCACCTAGATGTCTATCCGACCCATCGCAGCGCCGCAGCCCCGCAAAAGGTCTACGACAACACCTATGCCAACGCCACCAACTGCAAGCTGACCCACGGTGGGCTTTCCGTCGAGGGTTGTTACGGCGGTATCCCGTTCCCGATTCCGCAGGACGGTAACGAGCTGATCTGGAACTTCCTGTTGCGCGTCGAGGCCGAGTCGATCGAACACGGCTTCTTCAACATCATCGGCAACGCCGATGGCTCGCGCACCATGGCCGGTCGCGGTGTGGAGAACTGGCAGTACCCTTACTACTACCAGGATGGCAGCACTGATAAATGGTCCGGGCACTACGCCAAGTTGCGCTTCATCACCAACGAACCGCCGTTCAAGTCTGGCGAATCTCTGGTCACCCATGACGGCATCGACCCGAATAATCCGCGCGAGGCCTGGCAGTACCTGGTCGGCCAGCGCCGGGTGAGGCGCGCGCCGACGGTCGGTTACGACACGCCGGACTTCGTCGCCTCGGGGGCCAACTACTTCGACGAAGTGCATGGCTTTATCGGCCACCCTGATCGCTATCAGTGGAAGCTGGTAGGCAAAAAGGAAATGTACATCCCCTACAACCTCAATAAGTTCCATGCCGCCAAGCCCGACGAGGTCTACACCGAGAGCGTGCTCAATTCCGACAAGATGCGCTGGGAATTGCACCGGGTCTGGGAGCTTGAGGCCACCGTCGCGGCGGGTAAGCGACATGCCGTGCCCAAGCGCCGCTTCTATATCGACGAGGACAGCTGGACCATCTCCCTGACCGACGGCTACGACGCCGAGGGCAAGCTCTGGCGCACGATCCAGACCCTGCCGTTCGCGGTGCCGTCGATTCCCGCAGTGGTGGTGAAACCGGTGGTCATCTACAACCTGCAGGCCAATACCTACAGCGTGGTCCAGGGGATCAACGGCGAGAGCTACAAGGTCATCCCGCGCAAATCGGAAAATTTCTTCACGGGTAATGCTGTGGCGTCCGGCTCGGTTCGCTAAGCGTCAACGTGCAGAAGGACAGGCGCGCTCGCCCCGCGCCTCTCTCTTTTCGATCTTCGAGGTATAGACAGTCATGCAAGCACGAGTTTGTAGAACTCCACGATGGCGCGGCACCCGGCTGGCTGCTTTGCTCGCCTTGAGTCTGAGCGTCTGCGCGGTCACGCAAGCGGTCAGCGGCACCGAAGCGGATGCCAAGCTGTTCGAGCTGCCGTCGCGGCCAAGCGCATTGGCCGCCAATTCGCTCATGCTCGATGTGGCGCTGGCCGGCCAGCGCCTGGTCGCAGTCGGTGAACGCGGCTTTATCCTGCTCTCCGACGACAATGGGTTGTCCTGGCGGCAGGTGCCCTCGCCGGTGAGCGTGACCCTGACCCGCGTGGTCTTTCCCAGTGCCGAACAGGGCTGGGCAGTTGGCCATGCCGGCGTGGTCCTGCATACACAGGACGGCGGCCTGAGCTGGCGCAAGCAACTGGATGGCGAGCAGGCCGCGCGCCTGGAGCTCGAGGCGGCGCAGCGCGCGTACCGCGCCCAACCCGATGAGGACAGTCAACTTAAGCTCGATGCAGCGCAGTTCTTGCTGGAGGAGGGGCCGGACAAACCCTTTCTGGCCGTGCACTTCTTTGACGAGCGGCATGGCGTGATCCTTGGTGCCTACGGGCTGGCCTTCGCCACCGAGGACGGTGGCGCCAGTTGGCAATCGATCCGCTCGCGGATCGACAACCCCGACGCCCTGCACCTGTACGACATCCACCCAGCAGCTGGCGGGGTGTTTATCGCCGGCGAACAGGGCCTGCTGCTGCGCTCGCTCGACCAGGGCGGGCATTTCGCCGCACTCGACTCACCGGCCAACGGCACCCTGTTCGGCCTGCTCGCGACCGATGCCGGAGGCCTGCTGGCGTTCGGCCTGCGCGGCAAGAGCTATTTGTCCGAAGACCAGGGCGACAGCTGGCGCGAGCTGGCCAATAACTTGCCGGTCACCCTGACCGCCGGTGCGCGCCTGGCCGATGGCAGCCTGATGCTGGTCGACGAGTCCGGCAGAACCCTGCTCAGCCGCGATCACGGCCGCAGTTTCGCCGCTGCCACCCTCGCCGAACCCCGCTATTTGACCGGGTTGACCAGCAGTGCCGGTGGCCAGGTGATTGTCGCCAGCAGCCATGGTCTGGTCCGCCTACCCGAGACCCCGCAACGGAGCCCAGGCCGTGAACAGTAAAGTGATGCTCCAACAGCCCGGGATCGAAAACCCCCTGCTGCCGTTTGACAAGAATTCCGGCGGGCTGGTCGAACGCCTGTTGTTCAATCACCGCGCCCTGGTGGTTGCCCTGTGCCTGTTGGTCAGCCTGCTGCTTGGCATCCAGGCCACCGGCCTGCGCCTGAACGCCGCTTTCGAGAAGATGATTCCGATCGACCATCCCTTCATCGAAAACTACTTCAAGTACCGTGACCAGCTCGGCGAGGGTGGCAATACCCTGCGCCTGGCGGTGCGCGCCAGCGAAGGAACGATCTACGACGCCAGCTACCTGGATACGGTGAAGAAGATCAGCGACGAGCTGTTTCTGCTCGATGGCATCGACCGGCCTTATATGAAGTCGTTGTGGACACCCGCCACCCGTTGGATCGGCGTCACCGAAGACGGCTTCGACGGTGGCCCGGTGATCCCCGATGACTACGACGGCTCGCCGGCCAGCATCGAGCAGGTCCGGCAGAACATCGAGCGCTCCGGCGAGATAGGTCGTCTGGTGGCGGCCAATATGCGCTCCAGTGTGATTCTGCTGCCGCTGCAGGACAGCAGCGCGCAGGGGGCCCCGCAACTCGACTACCAGGTGCTGTCCAGCCAGCTTGAGCAGATCCGCGAGAAGTACCAAAGCGACAGGATCCAGATTCACATCACCGGCTTCGCTAAGGTGATGGGCGATTTGATCGACGGACTGCAACTGATGCAGTTGTTCTTCGCCGTCACCCTGGTGATCTGCGGTCTGGTCCTGCTCTGGTATACGCGCTGCGTGCGCAGCACGCTGCTGGTGCTAGCCTGCTCACTGGTCGCGGTGATCTGGTTGCTCGGCCTGTTGCCGGCGCTCGGCTACGGTCTGGGGCCGTACTCGATCCTGGTGCCCTTTCTGGTGTTTGCCATCGGCCTGAGCCATGGCGCGCAGAAAATGAACGGCATCATGCAGGACATCGGCCGCGGCGCGGACAAGCTGGTCGCCGCGCGCTTCACCTTTCGCCGTCTGTTCCTCACCGGCGCCATGGCCTTGGTTGCCGATGCGGTGGGTTTCGCCGTGTTGATGATCATCAATATTCCGGTGATCCAGGACCTGGCCATCAGCGCGACCCTGGGCGTGATGGTGCTGGTCCTGACCAATCTGGTGCTGCTGCCGATCCTGCTGTCCTACACCGGCGTCAGCAAGAGCGCCGCCCGGCGCGAAGTCGAGGCCGAACGTCTGTCGCTGAGCGACCTGCAGCACAGTCGCCATCCGCTGTGGGCGTTTCTCGATCACTTTACTGAACGCAAATGGGCGCGTAACGCGGTGATTGGTGCCGCGATCCTCGGTGCACTGGGGTTCGCCATCAGCCTCAACGTCAAGGTCGGTGACCTCAATCCCGGTGCGCCGGAGCTGCGTGAAGACTCGCGCTACAACCGCGACAACGCCTTTATGGTCAGCAACTACTCGTCGAGCAGCGACAAGTATGTGGTGATGGTCAAGACCCCGCAGTACTACTGCGCCAATTACGACACCCTGGTCAAAGTCGACGCCTTGGAAGCGCAGCTGCAGCAACTACCCGGCGTGGTCTCTACCAGTTCGCTGGCGGCATTGAGCAAACAGGCTGCCGCGGGGATGAATGAAGGCAGCATGAGTTGGTACGAGATCCCGCGCAACCAGGGCCTGTTGAACGCCATCATCACCCGCGCTCCGCGCGAGTTGTTCAACCAGAACTGCGACCTGCTGACGCTCAACGTGTTCCTCTCCGACCACAAGGCCGACACCCTCAGCCGGGTGGTCGCCACGGTCGAGAGTTTCGCCGCAGCCAACAACACCGACACGCTGCAGTTTATGTCGGCGGCCGGCAACGCCGGGATCGAGGCCGCCACCAACATCGTGGTCAAGCGGGCCAACCTGCAGATGCTGCTGCTGGTCTACCTGGCCGTGATCGCCCTGTGCTACATCACCTTCCGCTCCTGGCGCGCGGTGATCTGCACCGTGCTGCCGCTGATGCTGACCTCGATTCTCTGCGAGGCGCTGATGGTCGGGCTGGACATCGGCCTCAAGGTCGCGACCCTGCCGGTCATCGCCCTCGGCGTCGGCATCGGCGTCGACTACTCGTTGTACATTCTCAGCATCACCCTGGCCAACCTGCGCACGGGTGCCTCGCTGTCGAATGCCTACTACCGGGCGCTGCTGTCCACCGGCAAGGTGGTGGTGCTGACCGGCGTGACCCTGGGCATCGCCGTGGCGACCTGGGCGCTGTCGCCGATCAAGTTCCAGGCCGACATGGGCATCCTGCTGGCCTTCATGTTCATCTGGAACATGCTCGGCGCGCTGATCCTGACGCCCGCACTGGCCAGATTGCTATTGCCCGAATCCGTTCCTTCCCTGCAACCCGCGACGAGGTAACAGCCACCATGCGCCATTCTGTGACTTTGCATACGTTCAAGGCGATTCTCGGTTTGTCGGTGGTGGCCAGCCTGACTGCCACCATCAGCGCACTGCTGATCGAGGTGCCGGTCTGGGCTACTTTCATTGGCTGGATCGCCTTCTTCTCGCGCGGCATCAGCGCGCGCGACGGGGCGATCAACCTCGCCTGCGTGCTTATCGGCCTGGTCCTCGGCATCGCTGCCGGTGCCGCCGGCCCGGTATTGGCGCCCTATCTGGGCGCCTGGACCATCACCCTGGTGGTGCTGCTAGTGACCTTTGTGTTGCTGACCCTGGGGCTGCTGCCGGTGATCAACAACCTGACGGGCTTCTTCCTCGGCTTGGTCTGCTACTTCGCTTCGCATCTGCCGCCCACGCTCGACACCTTCGTCGAGCTGGGCATGGCTGCGGTCCTGGGAGTATCGGGCGGGCTGCTGGCCAGCCTGGTGCAGAAACGTTTGAGTGGTCCAGAACGGCCAAGCGCAAACGTCTCGATCAGTCATCCCTGAGCCAGCGGCACTGGCATTGGACAACGTGCTCCTTAGTCAAAGGCCACAAGCTTGAGACCTATGCCGCCACCTTGTTGGCGGCTTTTTTATTCCTCCACGGCCAGCTTTCAATGGCCGGCGGCAGCCATTCGCAACGCCTGTGTCTTCAGCTTCGCAGCGAAGTTATTGCGCTGGAGATGCGCTGCCGCTGGGCGCCTGGCTTGCGCATTGGTGCCGGAGTAGAGGATTTCGCGTAGCCATCATGGAGAACAACAAAAATGACAGCGACTCGATTTCAACCAGGGCAACTCTCCATCGGCACCCTGTTGGCCCTGGGCTTCAGCCTGCTGGGCGGTTTGACCCTGTTGCTGGCCGCGACGGCGGTGTTCAGCCTGCAATCGGTATTGAGCGGCGAAGCCCGATTGGCGGCGATCACCGATATCCACGCCGGCATCCTAAAGGCCCGGGTGGCCGAGAAGACCTACCAGGTCGCTGGGCAGGCGGCGGCGCAGGAACAGGTGGTGGCCACCATGCAGGCCGTACAGGGCACCCTCGATCCGTCCCTGCACGGCGCACAACGTCTGGCCCAGGCCAGCCGGGACTACCTGGCGCAGTTCGACGAGCTGGCGGCCGCCCGCGCTCGAGCCAGCGCGACGCGGCTGAGCATGGACGCCCAGGCCGAAGCGGTGCGGGTTGAGTTCGAGGTGGTCGAACAGGACCTTATCGAAGCGCTGGCGCTGGCGTTATCCGCAGGGACGGCCAATGATCGGGCGATCGCCCTGGCCGATAGCGCGATGGCCCTGATGCGCAAGTTGATGGCGCTGCGCACCAGCGAGCGGACGTTCAGCCAACAGCCGAGCAAGGCGCATTATGATCACTGGCGGCTGCTGATGAGCGATCTGCACGCGTCGGCCCAGGCGCTCGCTGCTGGCTCGGCCGAGCAGCAGCGCGAAGCCCTGGAGTCGGCGATCCAGGCCCTTGCCCACTACCGGCAGGCGTTCGATGAGTACCGCGTCAGTGGCGAGCTGAACCTGCAGGCTGAGTCGGCGTTGGACGGGCTGGCCGAGCAAATGATGAAGGAAGCCGATGCTCTGCAGGAGGATTTGCTGGCCGATCAGCAGCGCTGGAATCAACAGGCCTACCGCGTCTTGCTCGGCATGACCCTGGCTGCCGTGTTGCTGGGTGTGGGCGCCGCAGTGTTTATCCGCCGACAGATAGTCGCGCCTCTGCGCTACACCGCCAGCGTGGTGAGCCAGGTCGCCAGCGGGCAGTTGAGCCTGAACGTGCGGCACCAGCGCAAGGACGAACTGGGCCAGGTCATGCAGGCGATGCAGCAGATGACCGCCAACCTGCACGGTATCGTCGGCAAGATCGAGGGTGGAACCCGCCAGCTTAATCAGGCCACCGGTAACTTGACCCGCATCACCGATGAAGCGGCGGAGCGGGTTCAGGCCCAGTCACTGGAAACTGACAAGACCGCGACGGCGATGGTGCAGATGAATGCCACCTTGGGCGACGTGGCGCGCAGCACCGAGCAGACTCTGCAGGCGGCCCGTTCGGCCAAAGAAGGGGCGAGCGCAGGCAGCCGCGACGTGCTGGCGGTGGTGCAGCAGATCCAGCAGCTATCCGGGCAGATGGAAGAGGCGAGCCAGGGCATGCACAGCCTGGATGAACAGAGCATTCGCATCAGCCGGGTGCTGGAGGTGATCCGCGGCTTGGCCGAGCAGACCAACCTGCTGGCGTTGAATGCCGCGATCGAGGCGGCCAGGGCTGGCGAGCAGGGTAGGGGGTTCTCCGTGGTGGCGGACGAGGTGCGCAATCTCGCCAACCGCACCCAGGCATCGGCCAGCGAGATCGATGGGATGATCGCGGCGCTGCAATGCGAGAGCAAAGCGGCGCTCGGCAAGATCGGCCGGGCCCGCGAGCAGTCGTTGCAGGCTCAGGTGCTGTCCAGCCAGGCCAGTGCGGGCTTGAGCCTGGTGGTCGCGGATGTGGCAACCATGCATGCGATGAGTCAGCAGATCGCCGCCGCCACCGAACAGCAGTGTCAGGTAGCCGAGGAGGTCAGCCGCAGCATGGTCAATGTGCGCGACAGCACGGAACAGAGTCATGTCTGCAACCAGCAACTGATGGCAGCCAGTAATGACCTGGCGCGTCTGGGCCAAGAGCTGCAGCTCATCCTCAACTATTTCAGCCTGGACTGAGACGACGGCAGGTATGCCGAGAACTCTCTTACAAATTGCACAAAACAGTTTTTGCGCATAAAATCTTGACCAATGCAATATATTGGGACGGGAAATTCCATGCTCAACTCACAAGGCGGTTCTCTGATCGATGTAGCGCTGCAGCAGATGAAGAAGTCGATCATCTGCTGCGAACTCGCGCCCGGGGAAAAACTCAAGGTGGCCGAGCTGTCCAAGTCGTACGGCCTGAGTAGCTCGCCGATTCGCGAGGCGCTTAACCGACTGGCTCAGGAGGGCATCGTCGAGGCTAGCGAGAACAAGGGTTTTCGGGTCACGAAGCTGTCGGTGGATGACTTCCGCGAGATCACCCGGCTGCGCTGTCTGCTGGAAAGCGAGGCACTGGCCGATGCCATCGAGCATGGCGACGATGTTTGGGAAGCCGACGTGCTCGGTGCCTTTCACCGCCTCGGCCTGATCGAGAAGAAGCTCGGCAAAGTGGCCGTGGTGCTCGACGACGAGTGGGCGCAGCGGCACAAGGCGTTCCACTTCGCACTATTTTCCGCCTGCCCGTCCTCGCTGTTATTGCGCATGGTCGATTCGTTGTTCGACCGGGCCGAGCGTTATCGGCGTTTCTCCGCGCTGCACCGTACTGGCGAGCGGCGTAAGGGCGACGAGCACAAACAGTTGATGGAGGCGGCGTTGGCCCGCGACACGGAGAAGGCGGTCGCGCTGCATAAACGCCATGTCGGCGGCACTCTGGAACGGGTTAGCGAGGTGCTGCCCACGCTGCAATAGGCTCAAGCCAAGGCGTAGCTAGCCCACGCCGCCACGGGTAGCGGCGGGCGGGTAGCGGGTGATGCACAACTAAGGAAGACCGCTCTCGCCTCGTGAGCGAGAGTGGCTGCCACAGGTCTAAGCCTGTCGCGTGGGGGATAAAAAAACGTAACCTGCAGCCGAAGACGGAAGGCTGCAGGCTACGTAAACGCTCAACCGTTCAGCGCTTCCAGGCAACGCTCCAATAGGGCCAGCGCACCTTCGCTGGTGCGGGCACCGCCGAACAAGTAATGATCGGGGCGCACGATAACCATCTTGCAGCTCCGCTCGTCCAGCCACTGCGCCAGAACGCCATCCAGCTCCTGGTAGCGATCCGCATCGTCGGCGGTTGTCGGGCACTCGACGCTCAGGCGCACCACCTTGAAGGGCAGTTGGCTGCCTTCCAGGCGCAGATAAACCTGTTCCAGCAATGCCTGGGCGTCGACGTCCGCGGCTATCACCAGGCGCAGGCTCTGTCCGGTGAATCCATCGAGCAAGCCTTTTACGCCATCGCGATTGATGACCATTGGCTGCGGGAACAGCTCACCGGCGGGCGCCTGATCGTCGATCAAACCGTCGGTGAGACCGGGGATCAGCGACTGGCGGATGATGTCGCCGGGCGTGCCGTGCATGTTCTGCAGTAGGCGCGCGTCGCGCTCTGCGGCCTTGAGCGGATCGCGCTCGCAGATGATCAAACCGAATTCCTTGGCCACCTGGGTGGTCTGGCGCACGTGCGGTATGCGCTCCTGCTGATAGCTGTCGAGCAGGCCGGGAGCGGCGAGGCCGCGGTGCACCAGGGCCAGCTTCCAAAGCAGATTCATCGCATCGCGAATGCCCTGGCACATGCCCTGTGCTAGAAACGGCGGAGTCATGTGCGCGGCATCGCCGAGAAAGAAGATCCGCTCGTTGCGCCATTGCTGAAGCACCAGCGCATGGAAGCGGTAGGTCGAGGCGCGCCAGATGTCGTAGTCGTCGGCATCCAGCCAGCGCGAGATCAGCTGCTTGATCGATTCCGGGCGGGCGATATCGGCCGGGGTTTCGCCGGGGTTGATCATAAATTCCCAGCGCCGGTGGCGGCCCGGCCCGACCACGTAGGTGCAGGGGCGTTCGACTTCGCAATACTGCACATTAGTGCTCGGCAGCGATTCGCCGGCACCCTCCTTGAGCATCACGTCGACCACCAGCCAGGGTTCGTCGAACACCAGATCTTCCATGCGCAACTGCAAGCGTGCGCGGGTGGGGCTGGTGCCGCCGTCGCAGGCCAGCACATAGCCGGCGCTGACACTGCGTGATTCGCCGTGGCGGTCGCGGATCTGCACCCGGGCCAGCACGCCCTGGTTCTCGATGGCCAGCACTTCGCTGCCGAGTTCGACGCTAACCTTGGGGAAGGAGGCGATATTGGCGCGCAGCGCGCGTTCGACCGGTGGCTGGGAAAACACGTAGTTCGGCGCCCAGCCTAGTACATGGGGTGGTTTGGCCGCATCGATACGCTGGATCAATTGCGACTGGCTGGTGAGGTAGTGTGAGGCTCGGTAAGGCATCACATAGGGCGCAATCGCCTCGCTCAGGCCGATATTGGCGAAGGCGCGCATCACTTCGTGGTCGAAACCCATGGCGCGCGGGTTCTCGTAGACGCTGTCGGCTTTGTCCAGTGCCAGGGTCTGCAAGCCCCATAGGCCGGCGAGGTTGGCCGCCATGGCACCCACGGGGCCCATGCCCACTATGATCAGATCGTAATCCATAGCCATCTCCGTTCTTGTTTTAACGCCCGCGGTGTAGCGTGCGGGCGCGGCTAATCAGGCCTGCGTGTACACGGTCTTGACCGTGGTGAAGAACTCGGCGGCGTAGCGCCCCTGTTCCCGCGAGCCGTAGCTCGAACCCTTGGTCCCGCCGAAGGGCACGTGATAGTCGACCCCGGCGGTCGGCGTGTTGATCATCACCATGCCGCTGTGCATATGGCGCTTGAAGTGCGACGCATACTTCAGCGAGCTGGTGCAGATCCCCGCGGACAAGCCATAGGGGCTGGCATTGGCCAGTTGCAGGGCGTGCTCGTAGTCGTCGGCGGGAATGGCACAGGCGACCGGCCCGAAGATTTCTTCCTGGGCGATGCGCATCTGCGCGTCGGCGTCGACGAACAGCGCCGGGCTCATAAAGTAGCCATGGGTATCGCGTGTCAGCGGGCGACCGCCATAGGCCAGTACGGCACCTTCGCTCAGGCCGATTTCCACGTAGGCGAGGTTCTGCTCGTACTGTCCCTGCTCGGCGACCGGGCCGATCTGCGTATCGGTATGCAGCGCATGGCCGACCTGCAAGGTCTGCAAGCGTTCCTGTACGCCTGCGCAAAAGCGCCGATAGATGCCTTTCTCGACGATAAAGCGCGACGAGGCGGTGCAGCGTTGCCCGGTCGAGAAGTAAGCGCCTTGCACCGCGCATTCGATGGCCTGCGCCAGGTCCGCATCGTTCAGCACCAGCAGTGGATTCTTGCCGCCCATCTCCAGTTGCAGCTTGGCGAAGCGAGGGCCGGCGGTCTGCAGGATCTGCCGCCCGGTATCCGAGGAGCCGGTGAAACTCAGTGCCTTGACCCGCGGCGATTCGACCAGAGTCTGGCCAACCACGCTGCCGCGCCCCATTACCAGGTTGAAGGTGCCGTCCGGCAGCCCCGCGCGATGGATAATTTCGCTCAGCGCCCAGGCCGAGCCAGGCACCAGGTCGGCCGGTTTGAACACCACGGCGTTGCCGTAGGCCAGTGCCGGGGCGATCTTCCAGGCCGGAATCGCGATGGGAAAGTTCCACGGCGCGATGATGCCGATAACGCCGACCGGTTGGCGCAGCACATCGACTTCGATCCCCGGCCTGGTGGAGTCCAGGTGCTCGCCCTGGATGCGCAGTGCCTCGCCAGCGAAGAACTTGAAGATCTGCCCGGCGCGCACCACTTCGCCGATCCCTTCGACCAGGGTTTTGCCTTCCTCGCGGGCCAGCAGGGTGCCCAACTCCTGGCGCCGCAGGAGGATTTCGCTGCCGATGAAATCGAGCGCGTCGGCGCGTTGCTGGAGGCTTTTCACCGCCCACAGCGGTTGCGCCGATTCGGCGGCGGCGATGGCGGTCTGGGTGTCCTCGGCGGATGCCTGGGCATAGAGCCCGACCAGATCGCTTGTGTCCGAAGGGCTGAGGTTTTCCCGGACGCCGATGCCGTCCAGCCATTGCCCTGCAATCAGATTCTTATGCATATCGTCATACATACCCGTATGTTCGCGCGGCCCGCAAAGCGCGGGCCGCGCTGAGGTGGACTACCAACGAACGCGTTGTTCAGCGATCCGCACGGCTATCGACTGCATCCATTCGGCGCGGGTCTGGAACCCCGGGCGGCGCAGGCACATGGCTTCGGTGGTGGCGAGGATCTGTTCGGCGCTGCTATCGAGGTCGAGCGGCTCGCGGCAGGGTTGGCTGGTATAGAAGGGCGAGTCGACGTACATCTCGATCGGGTTGCCCTCAGGATCTTTGAAATACATCGACCAGGCGTTGCCATGGTCGACCTGCTCGATGCCTTCGATGCCGTTTTCCTTGGCGAAACGGTAGTAGCTCTTCAGGTCGTCGATCGAGTCGAGCAGGAACGACAGCTGGTTGATCGGGTTGAACGGTAGGTCGCTCGGTTTGCCGTCGAACAGCACCACTTGGTGATGAACCGCGGGGTTCTGGGTGAGGAAGAACAGGCGGTGGCCGGTCGATGCGACCCCTCTGTCGCTGACGATGAAGCCGAGTTTCTGGCAATAGAAATCGACCATCATGTCGAGGTCTTCGCAGAAGGTACCGGTGTGGGTGAAGTTGATTCTAGGCAGAGTAACCATGAGGGTGAATCCTCGTTTTATGGTTGTTCGGGAGGAAGCAATCAGGCTTCGTCGATGACCGGGTTGGACAGCGTGCCTATCTGCGAGATAACCACCTCGAAAGTATCGCCCGGCTTGAGAAATATCGGTGGATTACGCTTGAAGCCGATACCGCTCGGCGTGCCGGTGGCCAGGATATCGCCCGGATTCCAGGTCAGCGCCTTGGAGACGTAAGAAATCAGGGCGGGAACGTCGAACGCCAGTTCCGACAGCACGCCTTCCTGCATCTGCTCGCCGTTGAGCACGCCAGTCACGCGCAGTTCGCGGTAGTCGGCGATCTCATCGGCGGTCACCAGCCAGGGGCCTAGGGCGCCGGTGCTGCGGAAGGTTTTGCCCATGCCGTACTGATGGGTGTGGAACTGCCAGTCGCGCACGCTGGCGTCGTTGAAGCAGGTGTAGCCGGCGACATGCTCCATGGCGTCTTCCGGCGCGATATGGGCACCGCCCTTACCGATCACCACGGCCAGCTCGGCCTCGAAATCGAACTCCTTGGAGACGGTCGGCCGCAGCAGTGGGGCATTGTGGGCCAGTAGGGTTTCGGCGAAGCGTTGGAAAATCACCGGATGCTCGCCCACCTTGCGACCCGCCTCTGCGGCGTGAGCGACATAGTTGATGCCCACGCAGATGATCTTGCCCGGTGCAGGAATCACCGGCTCCAGCTGCACATCGGCGAATGCATAGTCGGCGGCCGCACTGGCGACATAGGCCTTGGCCTGTTCCAGCAGGCTGGCGTCGGCCAGAAGTGCGGCCAGATTGGCGGCGGCGGGGAACTGCTTGGCCAGGTCGATGACTTGGTCTGCGACTACTGCGCCGAAGCTCGGCTTGCCGTCTATGCGGTACGAAATCAGCTTCATTGTTGCTCTCCTTTTTTGTGCGTAAAAACTAAGTTCTTGCACAATAACCTATAAAATGCATACTAGGGAAGCCCGCAGAAATAATCTCTTACCGAGCGGGCCTGGCAGGAGAGCAAGCATGTCACTGGTGAAAATCCGCAAATTCAAACTCGATGTGGAGCAGGTGCTGCACGAAGGCGGTCCGGTTGCAACACCCCCATTGAAGATCGCGGTGGCTACGGCGATCGTGGCAAATCCTTATGCGGGCAAGTATGTCGAGGATCTGTTGCCCTTTATGGAGGAACTGCGAGCCTTGGGTGCTGAGTTGTCTAACCGCCTGATCGTCGCCCTCGGTGGGGCCGACAAGGTGCAGGCTTATGGCAAAGGGGCAATCGTCGGTGAAGATGGTGAACTGGAGCATGGTGCTGTCTGGCACGAGGCTGGCGGTTGGGCCATGCGTGAGGCGTTGGGTAATCCTAAGGCCATAGTCCCGGCCGCCAAGACCATCGCCGGTTGCGGTTCCAGGGTGATGATTCCCCTGGGCCATATTCAGGCCGCTTACGTGCGTAGCCACTTCGGCGTGGCTGAGATGAGCGTATGGGACGGGCCGCGGCGCAACGAGATTGCCTTCGGTCTGGCCATGGCCACTGGCGGGCGCATCCATGCGCGGTTGGGCGGTTTGGCCGCCGAGAAGATCAAGGGCGAGGACGGCCTGCGTTAACCAAGCCTTGGATGCACAGTGCTGCGGCGTGAGCCGCGAGACAACAAAAAAGAGTGTTGGAGACTGCGATGACTATAAAAATGATGCGTGCTGCACGGATGTACGAAGGCGGTAAGCCGATGGTGATCGAGCAGGTTCCCGTTCCGGAGATCCGGCCGACCGAGGTGCTGGTCAAGGTTAAGGCCTGCGGCATCGTACCCAACCTGCACAATATCCTGACCAACTGGGTCAACTGGTTCCCCCATCTGCCGCTGCCGAAGCTTCCGGCGATTTTCGGCCTGGATCCGGCGGGTGTGGTCGAGGCGGTCGGCGAACAGGTCTATGATTTCAAACCGGGCGACCGGGTCTACGTCAACCCGGCGCGTCACTGCGGTTCCTGCCGCGCTTGCCGTTCGGGCAACACCACCGGCTGCACGGCCTACACCTTCAACGGCTACTTCGGCTTCACCGCCCGCAGCCCGCGGATGTTCGAGGATTACCCCTACGGTGGCCTGTGCGAATACATGCCGGCCCCGCAGTACAGCCTGGTCAAGCTGCCTGATTGCCTGAGTTTCGAGACCGCCGCCCGTCTGGGCTACCTGGGCACCGCCTATCGCGCCCTGCTCAAGGCAAAAGTTGGCCCCAGCAGCACCATTCTGATCAACGGTATCAGCGGCACGCTCGGCCTCGGTGCCGTCGCCTTGGCGTTGGCGATGGGCGCGCGCAAGATTCTCGGCACGGCGCGTAACGAAGCGCTGTTCCAGCGGGTCAAGGATCTGGCCGCTCCCGGGCGCATCGAGATCCATACTCTGGGCACTGGTCCCACCCACGAGTGGGTAGATCGCGTCACCCATGGCGAAGGCCTGGATGTTGTGATTGACGCGCTGGGCCCGGGTGCCCCGGCGGAAAGCCTGATCGACGCCATGCGGGGCCTGCATCGCGGTGGCCATCTGGTCAATATCGGTGCCGTCGCCGGCGAGGTTCCGGTGGATCTGCACTGGATAATGGACAGCGACATTCAACTAAGTGGTTCGGCTTGGTTCACCACCGGCCAGGGGCAGGAAATGGCCGATATGGTCGAGTCAGGCGTACTCGACCTGTCGTTCTTCGAGCACAGCACCTTCCCGCTCGAGGAGGTCAACCAGGCCATCAACGGCATCGAAAACCGCCACGGCGGCTTCGGCAATTTCGTCATCTGCCCGTGATAGCAAGCGTGGGCGGCGCGCAATGCGCCGCCCACGCAGTAGCGACTCTATTGCTGACCTTGGAGGTTAACCGATGCAGATACGCAGAGTAGTGACGGGGCATGATGCGAGTGGACAGGCCGTATTCATTAGCGATGGCGCAGCCCCGCGTGCTACGGACTTCGTCGATATTCCCGGGCATGGCATAGCCCAACTGTGGGCTACGCCCTGCACGCCGCAATTGTCGGCAACACCGCTGGACCTGACCCAGCTGCAAGGCTCGCTGATTCCCGGGGCCGGCGGCACCTCGCTGTTGGCGGTGACCTTTCCGCCGGACAGCGTGATGGCCGCGCCGCTGGATCCGCAGCGCGCCTTCGAGCAGATGGCCGCGGCGCTACCCGGTCTGTTCGAATGTTTCGAAGCCGAACACCCGGGCATGCACCGTACGCCGACCATCGACTACGGCGTGTTGCTCGAGGGCGAGCTGTGGCTGGAACTCGACAACGGCGAGCAGCGCCTGGTGCGGGCGGGCGATGTGGTGATTCAGAACGGCACTCGGCATGCCTGGCGCAACAAGTCACAGCAGCCGGCCAAGGCAATCTTCTTTATGGTCGGGGCAGGCTCCAACTAGCCGGCTTCTCCTTCGACTCCGCGTTTGCGCGCTAGCCGCGTGCTTAAGCTGCGCCCAGTGAGAGATGCAATGAACGATGTAGTAATAGTTGCCGCCACGCGCACCGCCATTGGTCGTTTCCAGGGCGCGCTGGCCCAGGTCTCGGCCGTCGACCTGGGCGCGGCGGTCATCCGCGGGTTGCTCGACAGCACGGGGCTGGCCGGCCATGAAGTCGGCGAGGTGATCATGGGCCAGGTATTGAGCGCTGGGGCAGGGCAGAACCCGGCTCGACAAGCGGCGATCAAAGCGGGGCTGCCCTATACAGTGCCTGCCCTCACCATCAACAAGGTTTGCGGGTCGGGGCTCAAGGCCGTCCACCTGGCGGCTCAGGCCATTCGCTGCGGCGATGCCGAGGTGATGATCGCCGGCGGCCAGGAGTCCATGAGCCAGGCCCCCTATGTGCTGGAACAGGCCCGCCAGGGCTTGCGCATGGGCCACACAAACCTGGTCGACAGCATGCTGCATGACGGCCTCTGGGATGCTTTCAACGACTATCACATGGGCATCACCGCGGAAAACCTGGCGGAGCAGTACGGAGTGACCCGCGAGCAGCAGGATGCCTATGCACTGCGTTCGCAACAGCGCACCTGCACGGCGCAGAATGCCGGTCGCTTTATCGATGAAATCACCCCCGTGCCTATACCGCAGCGCCGTGGCGAAGCACTGCGGATCGATAGCGACGAACAACCTATGCGGGGTGCCAACGCCGAGAGCCTCGCGCGGCTCAAGCCGGCGTTCAAGGCCGACGGCAGCGTCACCGCCGGCAACGCTTCGGCGCTGAACGACGGTGCGGCGGCGGTCATGCTGATGAGCGCCGCCAAGGCCAACGCCCTGGGTTTGCCGATCATGGCGACGATCAAGGCGCATGCCAGTGCCGGCGTCGACCCTTCGGTGATGGGCGTCGGCCCTGTGTTCGCCACCGATCTGTGCCTGCAGAAAGCTGGCTGGTGCCTGGATCAGCTGGATTTGATCGAAGCCAACGAAGCCTTTGCCGTACAGGCCCTGGTGGTCGGCAGGGAGTTGGGCTGGGACACCGATAAGGTCAACGTCAACGGCGGTGCCATCGCCCTCGGTCATCCGCTCGGTGCATCCGGCTGCCGCATCCTGGTCAGCCTGTTGCATGAGATGCAACGGCGTAACGCTCGCAAGGCGTTGGCGACCCTCTGCATCGGCGGCGGCCAGGGCGTGGCCTTGGCGCTGCAGCGCGACTGAACAACAGAGGAGTTCATCGATGGTCGTAGCAGTGAAGATTCTTGGCCTGTCGGGCAGTTTGCGCCGGGACTCGGCCCATAGCGCCGTGCTGCGTACGCTGGCCGAACAGCTTCCGGCAGGCGTGACATTGGACCTGTTCGGGCTGGATGAGGTGCCGCCCTACAACGAAGACCACGATGGTGCTATGCCGCCCGCCGCTGTGCTGGCGCTGCGCGAGGCGGTGCGCCGCGCCGATGCCGTGCTAATCGGCTCGCCGGAGTACAACCATGGCATGTCGGGGGTATTGAAGAACGCGCTGGATTGGATCTCCCGGCCCCACGGTAAGTCTTCGTTGACCGGCAAGCCGGTACTGACGTTCACCGCATCCCCGGCATTCACCGGCGGCGTGCGCGCCCATCAGCAATTGAATGCGACCCTGGCGGCAATTCAGGCCGTACAGGTCGTCTACCCGCAGATCGTAATTGGCAGCGTCACCAGCAAGCTTGAGGGCGGCCGCCTGGTCGACGAAGCTGCCAATGCGTTCTTGCTGGCCGGGGTAAAGCGGCTGGCGCAGTTGGTCGATGAGTTGGCCTCGCTAAGAGACCGCTAACAGGCATTCGGCCACGCCTCTCACCTCAGGCAAGGAAGACTTGAACATGCGAATGATGACGACCCGTTACCTGGCATTTGTCCTGTTCGCCTGCGCATCCTGTACCTGGGCCGCTTCTGCCACCCAGGAGCAGCAACGCTTGTATAGCCAGGCTAACCTGCTGGCGATCAGCGCACTGACTTATTACGACACCGACCCGCGCGCCGCAACGCTTCCGGATGCCAGCCTGCTCGAAACATTGAGCGAATCCCGACTAGCGCTCAAGCACCTGGCGGTAACTCTTCCGCTGGCTGCTAACGTCGCGGCGCCCCTGTCGGGCATGGACGCCAGCCTGGACCAGCTGGGTCGCCTGTCCCGCGAACAGACGACTGGTTACGCGCCGCTGCTTATCACCTTGTTGGACAACCGCGCGCAGTTGAGCCGGCAGATGGATGCATCCTTTACCGAACAACCGGCATCGCAGCTCTCGTTGGCTCTTAACCGACAAAGCCGGCGCATCAGCGAAATCCTCCTGAATGCGTTGGCGCGCAATGCGGTCGTACTAATGGAGCACTCCACGGCGCATTACGAGTCCGGGTTGGGTCCTCAGGATCAGGCTATCGAGCAGGGTTTTGACGAGCTGAAGGCGCTCTTGCCAACCAGTGCGGCCAAGCAGTTGCGGCAGCAATGGCTGGCTTACCGCTTTGTCCGCCCCTGGCTGCTGAAGTCCGACACGCTGCAAAAGGTAGCCGCCGCCCAGCGTTACATCATCGGTATTGTCGCCTGGCTCGACCAGCAGGCCATCCGGGCGGACCACTGAACGCCCCTGTAATCCGTCGTCTGTATGGAACCTTGAGAATGCCTGCTAATGCGAGTCCGCGGCAGTTGATCGTGATATTGGCGGCGCTGGTCGCTTTCGGTCCCTTGTCCGTCGATATGTATCTACCGAGCCTGCCGCTGATCGCAGCGGATCTGGCCACCCCCGAGTCGAATATCCAGCTGACTATCAGTGCATTTCTCGGCGGGCTCTGCCTGGGCATGCTGTTCTACGGCCCGCTGTCTGACCGCTTTGGCCGGCGCAAGCTGCTGCTGGGAGGGATCGTCCTCTATCTGTTGGCCAGCCTCGGTTGCGTATTTTCCGGCGAGGTGGAAACCCTGGTGTTTTGGCGTGTTCTGCAGGCGTTCGGCGGTGCCGCCGCGGCGGTACTGGGGCGGACTATCGTGCGTGACCTGTTTCCGCTCGGGGATGCCGCCCGGGTGCTATCGCTGATGCACCTGGTGAGCATGGTCGCGACCCTGGCCGCGCCACTGATTGGCGGCTATTTGATCCTGCTGGTTGGCTGGCGCGCGATTTTCGTCACGCTGGCGATCTTCTCCGGGCTGTGCTTGCTGGCCGTGGCCTGGAAGGTGCCGGAGAGCCATCCACAGGCGGCGCGCGGTGCCTCGATCGGTGTCGCCTTCGCGGCCTACGGGCGGATCATCATGCAGCCGCAAGCCTTGGGTTACATCCTGTGCATGGGGTTGCCTTTCGGCGGCATGCTCGCCTTTATCACCGCCTCGCCTTTCGTCTACATCAACTATTTCGGCATTTCGCCACAGCTCTATGCTTGGCTGTTCAGCCTGAATATCGGCGGTATTTTCGTGGTTACTCTGCTCAATGCCCGCTTGGTCGCGCGCGTCGGTCTCCAGCGCATGCTGGTTCTCGGGGCCAGCGTGGCCGGGCTCGCCGGTTTGGCATTGGCGATCCTCGGTGCAACAGATAGCGCAGGTCCAACGGCGGTGGTCGTTTGTGCACTGCTGTATATCAGCGTCACCGGCTTGCTGGGTGCCAACTGTATTGCCAGCCTGTTGGCGCGCTTCCCGCAACAGGCCGGATCCGCCGCCGGGCTGGCGGTGGCCAGCCAATTCGGCCTCGGCACGGCGTTCAGCGCTCTGATCAGTGCCACGCACGATGGCAGCCCATTGCCGATGAGCCTGGTAATGGGCGGCGCAGGAATCGGCTGTTTGCTGGCCTTGCTGCTGATCCGGATAAAACAACCAAGCCGGCGGCAGGAGAGTGTCCTTACTTCAGCTCCATAGCATTGTCGCTCAGACGGGCGACTCGCTTGGCACCAAACCCGGGCAGTAACTCCCGCTTGCGAATGCAATCTGATGGTTCTGTGAAAAGGCTGCTATGGCGTCTTACCTGGCGAAAGGGAGCATCAAAAATTTTTGCCACAGCCGACCCATGGGAACAGCAAAAGCATTGGGTATGCCAGCTAGTGGCTGCGTATTGATGCCCGTGTAAAGGAGCAGTCCACCCTGGCAGCTATCGCCAGCCCGCTCGGTAAGCCGTGCTCCATCCTTGTAGCGCCATTCACCCTCATCGCTACTGCTCAAAACCTTATGGGTACCATGACTACCTTGAACCACTCCTTGCGCGCCCTGCGCCATCGCAACTTTCGCCTGTACTTTATCGGGCATGCCGCCTCAACGCTGGGAACCTGGATTCAGCAGGTTGCGCTCGCCTGGTTGATCTACCGACTGACCGGATCAGCGACTCTGTTGGGCGTGACAACCTGTATGACCTTACTGCCGCAGTTAATTGTCGGTCCGTTCGCCGGTGCCTGGATCGACCGCCATGACAAACGCCGCCTGCTCATAGGGGTTGAAATCCTTCTGGGCATTCAGGCAATGACCCTGGCCCTGCTCGCGTTTACCGAATGGATCAGCCCATCGCTCCTCGTGGGCATGGCTGCGCTTATGGGCATGCTCAATGCCTTCGACATCCCTCTGCGCCAAGCGTTACTCAGCCAGTTCGTCGACAACCGCGATGACCTGCCCAATGCACTGGCGCTGAATGCCATGCTGTTTACCTCCTCGCGCTTCGTAGGTCCACCGCTGGCCGGTTTGCTGCTCGGGGTATCCAGTGAGGCGCTTTGCTTTCTCCTCAATGGCCTTTCCTATCTGGCCTTGGTTGCAGGCTTGCTGCTGATGCGAATCCGTCCCGTAACCCGCGCTGCTGGCTCTTATCGAAGCATCCTGAGCGAGGGCCTCAACTACGCCCGGCAAAACGAACGAATCCGCGCAATGATGCTCAGCGTGCTGGTAATCAACCTAACCGCTTCCAGCTACGCAGTGCTGTTACCGGTTTTCGCCAAGGACATCTTCGCCGGGAATGCCACCACGCTGGGCTGGCTATGGGGGGCGGCGGGACTTGGCTCACTGCTGTCGACGGTTTTCCTGGCGTCTCGCCTGGCCGTCGAGTCTTTGCCGAGGGCCATCCTCTTCGCCAGCGCCGCAACCGCCATTGCCCTTTTGGTCTTTGCCTGGAGTGACAGGCTGGTGTTGTCGCTCGCAGCGATGGCCGCAATCGGCTTCGGCATCACGATAAGCAACGTGGGGACCAATATTGTGCTTCAGAGCGAGGCACCGGAAGCGCTGCGTGGACGAGTTGTCTCACTGTACACATCTATCCGTTTTGGTTTCGATGCGCTAGGCGGCCTGTTTGTTGGCGTACTAGCCAGTTATCTCGGAGCCCCGTCGGCCATGGCCGCCGCCGGACTGGTGCTGCTGCTCTATTGCCTGTTGGGCGAACTGCATCGCAGGCACAGCTAGCGCGGCCTTCAATGCAACTCCGATTCCGTTGCGTCCTTGCTTGTGCGGTATTCCCCCGGCGGGTTGAGTCAGCCGGTGGTTAATCCCTCGCCAATGGACACCAATCCGTCGTTAACATGTGTGCATGAACGCTGAAGGATTTTTAGGGCAAAATTTGGACAAAACGAAAGCCGCTTTGGGCCTTTCTAGGCCGCTCAGCAATTCCTTTCTCTAGGCTTTTAGCGGCCTGCAGCGGTATTCGATATGTGCTGTTAGCGTTCAAATCCCTATTGTTTTATGAGGGCTGGATAGCTAGAAATCTGAGCAGCATTGGCACTTCTATCAGGATCGTTGAAATCATTTCAGTACGGTTTTAATACACAGACCCTATACGATGATTTCAGATGATGACTACGTGAAATTAAACGAGCACCGGTCTTCTGACCGGATCAGATTTCAACGTCGCTAACGCTCTTTTATGGGAAAAATCGCGGCGGGACTTTTTCAAAAGAGTCGGCTGATTCTCGAGGTTGATGAGGGGAGCTATGGATCGAAATCGATCACGCGACATGAGTTTATATGTCATGAGCTAATGTTGGTGGTACGAAAGTGGTACATGGCTTTGTTTTGTATCGTCTAGACCATTTATTTTGTGGGTTTCAGGATAAGTCAGTCCAATCCATCATTGGGCCCACTTAGGCGCGCGTTTCTGTACAAAGGCCATGGTCCCCTCGATGCCTTCGGCTCCGGTTACCGCGGCAGCGAACTGCTCGGCGGCGCTGTCCAATAGAGGACCGAGCGCCTGGTTTGCCGTGGCCAGCAGCAGAGCCTTGGTTTGAGCATTGGCCTGGGGCGCGCACTGGCGAACCTGGCTCAGCACTTGGTGCAGGCGCGCTTCGATGGCCGCGTCGTCCGGTTCGCTGAAATGCACCAGGCCCAGGCGCTCGGCCTCGCTGCCGTTGAAGCGCGCGGCGGTAAGGGCCAGGCGCCGGGCCTGGGTCAGGCCGATGCGTCCGACCACAAAGGGCGCGATCTGCGCCGGCAAAATCCCTAAGGTGGTTTCCGGCAGACCGAACTTGGCGTCCTGATGGCAAATGGCGATATCCGCGACGCAGGCCAGGCCGAAGCCGCCGCCGAGCACCGCGCCTTGCAATACGGCGATCAGCACCTGGGGTGCGTGCTGCGCTTGTTCCAGCAGGCTGCCGAAGGCGCGGTTGAGCGCGCGGTAGGCGTCGCTGCCGCTGGCTCTGGCATTGGCCATGTCCTTGATATCTCCGCCGGCGCAGAAGTGCCCGCCGGCACCGCGCAGCACTATGGCGCGCACGCTCAGGTCACCATGTACTGCCGCCAGCACCGCGCGCAGTTCGTCTACCATCGCCAGGCTCATGGCGTTGCGGTTGTCCGGGCGGTTGAGGGTGATGTGCAGCACGCCGGCTTCGAGGCTCAGCAGCAGGGTTTCGCAGTTCGGTAGATCGGCCATGGCAGGTTCCTTGATGTATTGGCAAGGGGAAGGCGGCCGTAGGGTGGATCACGCGTTATCGATCCACCATGACGGTGGACGTAAAAAGCGACGTCCACCCTACGTGTGCCTCTTAGCCTTTCTTTTTGCCAGGCAGAATGCCCATCAGCTTGCAGATGATGCCGAGCATGATTTCGTCAGCGCCGCCGCCGATCGACACCAGGCGCACATCGCGATAGGCGCGAGCAACCGGGTTGTCCCACATATAGCCCATGCCGCCCCAGTACTGCAGGCAGCTGTCGGTGACTTCGCGGCCCAGGCGCCCGGCCTTGAGCTTGGCCATCGACGCCAGGTTGGTCACGTCGCGGCCGCGCACGTACTGCTCGGTGGCCTGGTAGACCAGGGCGCGCAGGCACTCGACTTCGGTCTGCAATTCGGCCATGCGGAAGTGGATCACCTGGTTGTCGATCAGCGCGTTGCCGAAGGTCTTGCGCTCCTTGCAATAGGCGATGGTGGCGTCGATGCAATGCTCCAGGCCCTTGATCATATTGGCCGCGCCGAACAGGCGTTCTTCCTGGAACTGCAGCATCTGCATCATGAAACCCGCGCCTTCATGGCCGATGCGGTAGCGTTGCGGCACGCGCACGTCGTCGAGGAACACCTGGGCGGTTTCCGAGCTGCGCATGCCGAGCTTGTCCAGGTGCGGGCTGACGCTGATGCCGGGGGTATTCATCGGCACCATGATCAGCGACTTGTTGACGTGCGCCTTGTCGTCCGAGGTGTTGGCCAGCAGGCACATGAAGTCGGCGCTGGGCGAGTTGGTGATCCACATCTTGCTGCCGTTGATCACATAGTCGTCGCCGTCTTTGCGCGCTGTGGTTTTCAGCCCGGCCACATCGGAGCCGGCGCCGACTTCGGAGACGCCGATACAGCCGACCATTTCGCCGCTGATCGCGGGCTTGAGGAATTCCTCGCGCAGCTCATCGGAGCCGAAGCGCGCCAGGGCCGGGGTGCACATATCGGTCTGCACGCCGATCGACATGGGAATGCCGCCGCAATGGATGGTGCCGAACTCTTCGGCGGCGACTATCGAGTAGCTGTAGTCCAGGCCCATGCCGCCGAATTTTTCCGGTTTGGAGATGCCCAGCAGACCGAGCTCGCCGGCCTTCT
Organism: uncultured Pseudomonas sp.; assembly: GCA_966210885.1. Lineage (GTDB taxonomy): Bacteria > Pseudomonadota > Gammaproteobacteria > Pseudomonadales > Pseudomonadaceae > Aquipseudomonas. Next base: position 28,569 of record CBIHLQ010000003.1, on the reverse strand, counting down.
TGAAAATCTCGTGGATCGGGAAGCGGCCGTCCTTTTCCCATTGCTCGACGTGCGGGTTGATTTCCTTGTCGACGAAGTTACGGACGGTGCGGCGCAGCTCTTCGTGTTCCTGGGTAAAGATCATTGTTGTTCTCTCTTATCGAGTTAGGTTCGGTTGCGTAGGTTGGGCTGAGCTTGCGAAGCCCAACGAGGCGTTTGATTCAGCGGCGGTGGTGGGATGACCACCGCTCGTTGGGCTTCGTCGCAAGCTCCTCAACCCAACCTACGGTCAAAAACGGGCAACACCAAAACTGTTGGATTTAAGCGGTCGCACCGCGGCCTCGGCGCAGATATCCAGCAGGAAACCCAGCAGCTTGCGCGTGTCGCGTGGGTCGATCAGGCCGTCGTCCCACAGGCTGGCGGTGCCGTACAGCGCGGTGGACTGGCTGTCGAGCTTCTGCGCGGTGACGGTTTCCAGCATGTCGAGTATCTTCGGGTCGGCTTCTTTGCCGTCCTTCAGGTGCTTTTCCTCGGTGACGATGCGCAGCACCTTGCCGGCCTGGGCGCCGCCCATTACCGCGGTCTTGCTATTGGGCCAGGCGAAGATAAAGCGCGGGTCGAGGCCACGACCGCACATGGCGTAGTTGCCGGCGCCGTAAGAGCCGCCGACCACAATGGTGAGTTTCGGCACAGTGGCGTTGGCCACCGCCTGGATCATCTTCGAGCCGTGCTTGATCACGCCCAGCTGTTCCGATTCTGTGCCGACCATAAAACCGGTGGTGTTGTGGAAGAACAGGATCGGCGTATTGCTTTGCTCGCACAGCTGGATAAATTGCGCCGCCTTGGCCGCGCCCTGCGGGGTGATAGGGCCGTTGTTGCCGATAAGGCCGCAGGGCTGGCCTTCGATCTGCAAGTGGCCGCAGACGGTCTGGTTATCGAACTCGTTCTTGAAGTCGAGAAACGCCGAGCCGTCGGCGATGCGGGCGATGATTTCACGCACGTCGTAGGGTTTCTTCGCGTCAGCCGGCACCAGGCCCAGCAACTCTTCAGCGGGATAGAGCGGCTCGCGGTAGCTCCTGGCCGGGCGCGCCGGCAACTGCGCATTCCACGGCAGCATGGCGAGAATTTCGCGGGCGATGCGCACGCCGTCTGCATCGTTCTCTGCCAGGTATTCGGCGGTGCCGGCAACCTGGGCGTGCATTTCGGCACCGCCCAATTGCTCATCGGTGGCGATCTCACCGGTGGCGGCTTTCAGCAGCGGCGGGCCGGCGAGGAACATCTTGGCCTTGCCGCGCACCACCACCACGTAGTCCGACAGCCCCGGCTGATAAGCCCCGCCAGCTGTAGAAGAACCGTGTACCACGGTGATCTGCGGCAGCCCCATGGCCGACATGCGCGCCTGGTTGGCGAAGCCGCGTGCGCCTTCGACGAAGATATCCGCGGCGTAGTTGAGGTTGGCACCGCCGCTTTCGGCCAGGGTCACCACCGGTAGCTTGTTCTCGACCGCGATCTGCTGCAAACGCAGGGTTTTCTTCAGACCGCTGGGGGAGATGGTGCCGCCCTTGATCGCGCTGTTGCTGGCGGTGACCAGGCAGCGCACCCCGGCGATATAGCCGATGCCGGAGATGATCCCGCCGCCGGCCTGGCTGCCGTCCTTGTCGTCGTGCAGCTTGTAGCCGGCCAGCGATGACAGTTCAAGGAAGGGCGCGCCGGGGTCGAGCAGCAGGTTCAGGCGTTCGCGTGGCAGTAGTTGGCCGCGCTTGTCGAACTTGGCCTTGGCCGCCTGGGCTTTGTTCAGGCAGTCTCGTTCGATTTCGCGAAAGCTCGCCACGGCAGCGAGCATGGCCTCGCGGTTCTGTGCGAAGTCTGCGCCATGCACGTCGATTTCGGATTGGATAACCGGCATAGCCTTACTCCTGGTCCTTGAGCACATCGGGCAAGTAGGCGCGGTGGAAACCGTTGTAGGCCCGGCTCTGCCCCGGCTTGGCCTTGAACAGCGGGAAGGCGCGGCTGCCCTGGCTGGCGGCGCCGTCGATGCGCACGGTGTTGCCGCTGATAAAGGCGGCGCCCGGCGACAGCAGAAACACGATGGCGGCCGAGACTTCCGACTCGCTGCCGATACGCTTCAGCGGCACATGCTCGCGCAGCGTCGGGATCACCGCCTTGAACGCGCCTTCGTAAGTGTCCATGCCGCTGGAGGCGATCCAGCCCGGCGCCACGGCATTGACCCGCACCCCGGCATAGCCCCATTCCACGGCGGCGGTTTTGGTGAAGTTCTCCATGCCCGCGCGCGCCGCTCCGGAATGGCCCATGCCGGGCATGCCGCCCCACATGTCGGCGAGCATATTGACGATGCTGCCGCCGGTTTTGCTCATGCTCTGGTTGAACACCTCGCGGGCTACCAGAAAACCGCCGACCAGGTTGGTGCGCACCACGGTTTCGAAGCCCTTCTGGTTGATCGAGGCGAGCGGTGCGGGGTACTGGCCGCCGGCGTTGTTGACCAGATGGTGGATCGGCCCGTGCTCGTCGAGCACCGCCTTGACCATGGCCCTGACCGACTCCTCGTCGCGGATATCGCAGACCTGAAAGCTGGCGCTGCCGCCGTCTTCGTGGATTTCGCCGCAGGTCGCTTCAAGCTTTTCCCGCTTGCGCCCGACCAGCACCACATGGGCGCCCAGGGCGGCCAGCTCGTGAGCGGTGCAGCGACCGATACCGCTGCCGCCGCCGGTGACCAGGATGGTCTGGCCGCTGAACAGGTCGGGTTTGAAGACTGAGTCGTAGCTCATTGTTGTTGTCCTTCGGCTTTCTTGGGCATCGCCTGTTGCTCTTGTAGGAGCGAGCTTGCTGCGGTCCGGCGTCCCGGCGATGTTTTTGCTGCGTTGATGATCGCCAGCAAGCTGGCTCCTACAGGCTGTCGGCCAGCGCCTTGGGTATTGGCACCGGAAATTCCAGCAACTGCTGGGCGAACGCTTTGCCTTGCGGGTCGATGCGCAGGCTGGCGACGCCACCGCCGCCGAGGGCGTTTTCCAGTAAAAAATTCAAACTGTGACTGCCCGACAGGTACCAGCGGCTGACCTTGCCGGTCTCTGGGTCGAGTACGTGTTGCATCCATTCGGCCACGGCGCTCGGGGTCAGCGCAGCGGCGATCCAGGCCAAGTACTCGGGCTTTCTGGCCATAACACCGATATTGCTGTGGTTGCCCTTGTCGCCGGAGCGGGCCACGGCCAGCGAGATCAACGGCACCGCGATGTCGGTTTGTTTATCCGTGCTTGGCGCGGGCAGGTCGGCCGCGACCTGGCTCGGCTCAAAGGCGTCGAGCTGTGGCAGGGCGACCGGGTGGCGTTCGCCGTTCAGCTCCACCTCCAGCGCGCAATGGCTCTTGTCGGCGAGGAACGAGAACAGGCGAATCACCGGGTAAACCGTCGGCCGACCGCCGACGATACCGGTCAGGCCCGGCGCCATGCCGGTGGCGGCCTGGGCGATTTCGCGGGAGAACAGGATCAGCGCTTCTTTTTTTGCGTGGCGCACGGCGATCTTGATCACCACTTCGCGGGTATCCGCGCGCCGGCCATGGGCGCCGTAGGTCGCTTCGGCGCCGAGCAGCTCGATGTTCACCTCTTTATAGGGCCCCCAGCCGTGCTCGACGAACAGCTCTTCGGTCTTGGCGATGATTGCCTGGCTGACCCGCTGTGCTTTCTTATGCGCATCGATTCCGGCCAGCAGGCAGCTGGCGGTGCAACGAAAGCCATCGGGGTAGGTGGCACTGACCTTGTATTGCCCGCTGGGAGGCAAGCCGCGCGCGCCACTCAGTTCGACGCGGTTGTCGCCGACCTGGCGCAACTCGACCCGGGTGAAATCGCACACGACGTCGGGCAGGTGATAGGCGCGCGGGTCGCCGATCTCGTAGAGCATCTGCTCGCCCACGGTGAACGGCGTAACCAGCCCGCCGGAGCCCTCTGGTTTGCTCACCACGAAGCGGCCGTCGGCGGCGACTTCCACCACCGGGAAGCCGATATGCTCGTAGTCCGGCACGCTGTCCCAGTCGGTGAAGTTGCCGCCGGTGCACTGCGCGCCGCATTCGATGATATGCCCGGCGAGTGCGGCCTGGGCCAAGCGGTCGTAGTCGCTCCAGGCCCAGCCGAATTCATGCACCAGGGCGGCGCTGACCACAGCGCTGTCGACCACCCGACCGGTAATCACGATATCGGCGTCCAGTTTCAAAGCCTCGACTATGCCCGGCGCGCCCAGGTAGGCGTTCACCGAGACGCAGAATGGCGGCAAGGCTGCGCCGCTGAACATCTCCACCGCGCCGGCTTTGCTCAGCTCGCCGAGCTGGGGTTGCAGGTTATCGCCATGCAGCACGGCGATCTTCAACTGCACGCCGGCCTGTGCGCAGGCCGCTGCCAGCACGGCGGCGCAGGCGCTGGGGTTGACCCCGCCGGCGTTGCTGATCACGCGGATGCGCTTGGCGGCGATGTCCTGCAACAGCGGCGTCAGTACCTCGACGAAGTCAGTGGCATAACCGGCGTCCGGCTTCTTCATCCGGGCCCCGGCCATGATCGACATGGTCACTTCGGCCAGGTAGTCGAATACCAGATAATCCAGTTCGCAACCCTGCACCAATTGGGCGGCGGCGGTGGAGGTATCGCCCCAGAAGGCGGAAGCACAGCCGATGCGTACGGTTTTAGTCATGTAAAGAATCTGCTGCACGGGTAAGATGGATTGAAGGCTACCAAGCAAGCGCTTGGTTGAAAACCCCCTTGCGTGAATCTTTCTTCTGCGATTCACACAAGCGCTTGCTTGGGTGGCTTGCGCGGCATAAATTTCGTCAATAACCGCAAGCACTTGGGCAAGACGGCCGAGCGTCGGCGATAATCGCGAGCTGTTCGGTCTTATAAGAGAGTTGGAGACTATATAAGCGTGGATGATCAACAAGCCCAGGCGGTAATGCGCGAACTGGTGGCCAGCGGTCAGGTGACCGACCCGGACAGCGCGCGTGGCAAGCTGCTGCAAACTGCTGCACATCTGTTTCGCAGCAAAGGTTACGAGCGCACCACGGTGCGCGATCTGGCCAGTGCGGTGGGCATTCAGTCGGGCAGCATCTTTCACCACTTCAAGAGCAAGGATGAAATTCTCCGCTCGGTGATGGAGGAAACCATCCGCTACAACACCGCCTTGATGCGGGCTTCGCTGGCGGAGGCGGGGACACTGCGCGAGCGGGTGCTGGCATTGATCCGTTGCGAGCTACAATCGATCATGGGTGGCACCGGCGAGGCCATGGCGGTGTTGGTTTACGAGTGGCGTTCGCTGTCGCAAGCCAGCCAGCAGTTCATCCTGGAATTGCGCGATACCTACGAGCAACTCTGGTTGGATGTACTAAGCGAGGCCAAAGCGGCGGGGTATTTCAATGCCGATCCGTTCATTTTGCGGCGTTTTCTCACCGGTGCCTTGAGTTGGACCAACACCTGGTTCCGCCCGGAGGGACCGATGAGCCTGGACCAACTGGCCGAGCAGGCACTTTCGTTGGTACTGAAGGAAGTTTGAGGATAATCGGCTAGTCTCCTACTGTTCGATCTTACAGCGCGATATGGAACTTTTCGCTTTATCATTACAGGGAGCCGAGAACGGCACTGTGTTAGTGAAAAGGAGCATCGTTTGCGCGTGCTATTCAACGGTTGGCTGGTCGCCTTTTGCCTGCTACTCATGCCGCCGGCCTTTGCCGTGGAGCAGGTGCGCGTCGGTGTCTATGACTTCCCGCCTTATGCGGTGAAGCCGGAAAGTGCCCAACCCGCCGGGCTGGTGCCGGAATTGCTGGCGGCGTTGAACAAGGCGCAAAGCCAGTACCGTTTCGGTCTGGTGCCGACCTCGGTCACCCGGCGTTACCGTGATCTGCAAAGCAGCCGATTCGATATGATCCTCTTCGAGTCGCCGCAATGGGGCTGGCAGGATACCGAGCACGTGGCGTTGGACCTGCATATCGAGGACGCCGAAGTCTATGTCGCGCGGGTCGAGCCGGGTCGCGGTCAGGACTATTTCGAGCAGATCGACGGCAAGCGCCTGGCGCTATACACCGGTTACCACTACGGCTTTGCCAACTTCAATTCGGACCAGCAGTATCTGCGCGAGGAACTGGGAGCGGTGCTCACCTATTCCCACGACAGCAACCTGACCATGCTTCTGCGTGGCCGCGCCGATATCGCGGTGATAACCCGCTCCTATCTGGAAATCTATCAGGACCGTAACCCCGAGCTGCGTTCGCAGTTACTGGTGTCGGAGCGCGTCGATCAGGTTTATCAACACCAAGCGCTGTTCCGTCCGCAGGCACCACTCAGTGCGCCCCGGTTTGCCGCTTTGCTGCAGGAGCTCAATCGCGACGGCACCTTGGACGAGCTGCTCGGGCGCTACCATGTGCGGGCGACGGCGGCGGTTGGCGACGAATAAGTTGTACTGTTCGGTCAACTTTTACTGAGTTAGGCTTGGGTCACCTATCGATAGGGATGTTAAGTCGTATGCCAGCGTTCATGCGTTATGTGGTTCGAGTGGTCACGATGTCTCTAGCTGGCTTGACGGCTGGGCAGGTTGCGGCCGAGCAAGTGGTGACGGTCGGGGCCGCGTACTTCCCACCCTATGTGGTCAAGAGCGAGCAAGCGCTGCATCCGGGGCTGTTGCCGCAATTGCTCGATGCCTTGAATCAGTTGCAGGACGACTACCGGTTCATCAACCGCCCCACGGCTATTGCGCGGCGTTTCACCGACTTCAAGGAGGGGCGCAACGACATGGCCTGGTTCGAAAACCCTGCCTGGGGGTGGCAGGGCATCGATCACAATGTCGTCGATATGGGGCTCGAGGATTTCGAAGTGTTCGTGGCCCGTAGCGATGGCGGGCGCGATCAGGGGTATTTCGAGGACCTGCAGAGCAAGCGTCTGGCGCTGTACAACGGCTATCATTATGCCTTCGCCGGTTTCAATGCCACCCCGGCTTTCCTGCGCAAGAACTTCAATGCCACCCTGACCTATTCGCACGACAGCAACCTGCTGATGGTGCTGCACGATCGAGTGGATATCGCCGCAGTGACGCGCTCCTATATCGACGATTTTTTGCAGCGTCATAGCCAATACGCCGGACAGTTATTGATCTCCCAAAGGGTCGATCAAAGTTATAGACACAAGGCGCTGATACGGCCCGGTGCCGCTATCAGCCCTGCCGAGTTCGCCGATATGCTTGAACGGCTACGCGCCAATGGGGAATTGGCGAAGATTTTCGAGCCTTTCCATATCACCGTTATGGCAAGCGCAACGGATAACTCAGTAACAGCAAATGCGACAGATTGACCGCCAGGTGCAGGGCGATCGCCAGGCTCAACCGCCCGCTGTAGTGAAATAGCAGGCCGTAGCCCAGGCCGGCGATGCCCGCGACCAGGGCGAAGAGGGGGCTAAAGGGAATATGGGCGGCGCCGAACAGCAGCGCCGTCAGCAGTATTCCCGGCCAAACGCCGAGCCAGGCGACGAGTCGGGTTTGCAGCAGGCCGCGGAACAGCAGTTCTTCGGCCAATACCGTCACTCCCAGATTGACCGCCAACCACAGCCACAGGCCATCCGGCCATTTCGGCTGCCAGTCAACCAAGTTCAGCGCCAATGCCAGCAACGGTACCGCGAGCAAGGTCACCAGAGCCAGCATGCCGGCAAGCAGCGGACGTTGCGGGGCCCTGTGCGTTTGGCCAAGCCACCATGCCAGCAGCGTCAAACCGACCAGCAACTTATCCCAGGACAGCCGCAGTGCATAAGGCGCGGCGTCGCTGCTGATCTGCCGTGCCGGCCACAGTGGCCAGGGGCTGAAACCGGGCAGTAGATGGGCGGCAAGCGCAATAGCGAATACCAGAACCAGGACGACCCAGAGTGCGCGCTGCAGGTAAGGCTCGGCGAATAGCACCAGGGTGATAAAGCCGGTGCCGATCAGCAGCCCGAGCGGTTGAATAAAACCCAGGGCAAAACCCAGCGCCAAGACCGGGAACGGCAGCAGTAAGCGTAAATGCGGCGACATGCGACCTCCTTGTTAGGGGGCCGCAGTCTAGCAGGCGCTGGCTTGGCAAGCTGTGGCGGAATCCATGGCGCGGATCGGCCCGGCAACGTCAGGGGCGGCGGAAATAACGCTCGAGTAAATCCGGGTCGTCGAAATGCGCGCGGCCGACAAAGGCCGTGGCGTGTCGTCCCCATTGGCGCATGGCGCCCGGCGAACGCACGCCCGAAGGCCAGAGTAGCCAGCGCTCCAGGCGCTCGCTGCCCGGCACCAGGCCGTGCCGGTCATACAGGCTACGCGAGCCTTGCGGGTGGGCGAGCTGGCGCAATTGATCGAGCGGCTGTTGCGAGTAAAGCATCGTGGGGTATTTCGAGCGACGCGCGTCGACCCAGCGCAGGCTGTGCTCGCCGCCGCTCAGCCACAAGGTCGCGCCGCTTTTCCCGTCGATGCTCAGGCGCCGCGCCAGGCGTGCCTCCTGATCGGCGGGTTGGCGAAACACCCAGGGCGAGCCGGTCGGCAGATAGAAAGCATGCCAGCAGCCACAGGGATGAATGGCGTCGTAGAGCAGGGCATGGCCCTGTTGGTCGAGGGTTACCCGCCAGATCAAACCATCCAGCTCGCCGCCGAAAAGATCCAGCGCATGGGGTTTCGGGCGCTCGCTGAACCAGAACTGGTAGATCAATTGCAGGTGCCAGCGCCCGTCCATCCGGCTCCAGCCCAGTCGTTGAAATACCTGTGGACGGGTCGGCGCGAAGCTACGGTGCCCTTGGCTGTCGAACTGCGGTCGACCGATACGGTCGGCCTGGCCGCCTTGCTCGATGCGCAACTGCGGCGCGTGACGGGCCAGTAGCGCCGCTCGCTGCTGCGCGTCGGCTTGGGGCAAGCCCAGTACATCGGGCATCAAGGGTGCAATGGCACTCTCATCGCGGGGTAGTGCTTGGTAGCTCAGCCAGCGTGGTGTGTCGCGCGGTGCCCGGTACTGCGCGGCCTCCGCCTGCCAGGCGGCCACGCCGCGTTTATAAATGGGTTCGAACAGCGGATAGAGGCCCAGGGTGCGCGCCCAGCGCGAATAATCATCGGCCACTTGGCTAGCGGCGCGCAGTCGCTCGAAGGATTGAGGATCATCCAGCAGGCGTTGCTGCTGTTGGCGCCGACAGCCGTCCAGCTGTGCCTGCACGGGCGCTCCATGCCAAGGCATGCGCTGCTCAGGCGGCAGATTGGCGAGTTCTATCGCACTGGCCTGCCTGTCGTTGTCAGCCAGACGATGTAGCCAAAGCCGGCGTTGCTCGGGCGTTCGCGCATCGGTTGCAAGGGCGGCGTCGAGCCGGCTGCTGCGCAGCCCAGGGATGCCGTCGATGACGCGGTACTGGGCATCGCGGCTGACGGCGCTGGCGTTGTTCCAGTCGCGCAGCAGTGCGGCGCAGACATCCGTTGCCGTAGTTGTTGGCTGCTGTGCGCAAGCCGCGAGCAGCGGCAGCAAGAGCAGGCTAAGGCTCGCGCGCATCCTTGGCATCCTGCTCGGCATTACGTTGCTTGATGCGTTGCAGTTGCTCGTCGCTCAGGGGCAGTTTTTTCGCCGTATCGCGTAGCAGCAGCAAGCTGCCGAGGATAGAGCCAAGCGCCAGGGCGATGATCAACCAGGCATACCAGGGCATGGTCGACTCCTTGGAAAATAAGGTTGGAGCTTCACCTTAGCGCGCATGACGAGTCTTGTCAGTCCGGCACTGGCGTCGCCGGGCTCGGGACGGCGGAGATGCCGGAGCATGTCCGCCGTTGCCCTTAGCGCCGTACCTGCTTGAGCGTCTCGGCGATCAGAAACGCCAGTTCCAGCGACTGATCGGCGTTCATCCGTGGGTCGCAGTGGGTGTGGTAACGATCCGACAGGCCGTCTTCGGTGATCGGTCGCGCGCCGCCGATGCACTCGGTGACGTTCTGCCCGGTCATCTCGATATGGATACCGCCGGCGTAGCTGCCCTCGGCCTCATGCACGGCGAAGAACTGCTTCACTTCGGCGAGGATCTGTGCGAAGTCGCGGGTCTTGTAGCCGCTGCTGGCCTTGATGGTGTTGCCGTGCATCGGGTCGGAACTCCACAGCACCTGACGGCCCTCGCGTTGCACGGTCTGTACCAGGCGCGGCAGGCCGGCTTCGACTTTGTCGGCGCCCATGCGCACGATCAGGTTGAGGCGGCCGGGGTCGTTGTCCGGGTTGAGGATTTCGATCAGGCGGATCAGCTCCTCGCTGTCCATGCTCGGGCCGACCTTGACCCCGATCGGGTTGCCTACGCCGCGCAGAAACTCGACATGCGCACCATCCAGCTGGCGGGTGCGGTCGCCGATCCACAGCATATGCGCCGAGCAGGCGTAGTTGCCGCCGGTGAGGCTGTCGCGACGGACGAAGGCCTGCTCGTAATTCAGCAGCAACGCTTCATGGGCGGTGAAGAAACTGGTTTCGCGCACTTGCGCCGCACCATCCATGCCACAGGCCCGCATAAAGGCCAGGGTTTCGTCGATGCGGTCGGCGAGGTGGCTGTATTTCTCGCCCAGCGCCGAGTTGGCGATGAAGTCGAGGTTCCACTGGTGCACCTGATGCAAATCGGCGAAACCGCCCTGGGCGAAGGCGCGCAGCAGGTTCAGCGAGGCGGTGGACTGGTGATAGGCCTGTAGCAGGCGCTCCGGGTCCGGTACGCGGCTTTTCGCATCGAAGCCGATGCCGTTGACGATATCGCCGCGGTAGGCGGGCAGGGTGGTGCCGTCGATGGTCTCGTCGTTGGCCGAGCGCGGTTTGGCGAACTGGCCGGCCATGCGTCCGACTTTCACCACCGGGCAGCCGGCGGCGAAGGTCATGACGATCGCCATCTGCAGCAGCACCTTGAAGGTATCGCGGATTTTCGCCGCGCTGAATTCGGCAAAGCTCTCCGCGCAATCGCCGCCCTGCAGCAGAAAAGCCCGGCCCTGGGTCACTTCGGCGAACTGCCGGCGCAGTTCACGGGCTTCGCCGGCGAACACCAGCGGCGGATAGCCGGCCAGGGTCTGTTCGACTTGCGCCAGGTGGGCGGCATCCGGGTACTGCGGTTGTTGCTGGATCGGCTTGGCTCTCCAGCTTTCAGGGCTCCAGGGTTGCGACATTGCGGCTCTCGGCTTAAGTCAATTCAGGCGGATGGGCATGGTAACCGATAAGCCCGGCGCTTCAAGCCGATAGCCTCGATAGCGGCGCTATATCGGCGGCGGATGAGCGCCTGGGTCAAATAGCGCGTGACCCGGATGGGCCGCGTCAATGACAATTGGCGTCTTTGCCCGGGTGTCGATGCTCGGGACTTCAGGGTGGAGAATTGCGGGATGCCAGGTTTACCCCCGGTGGATCAGATGCCGGAGCCGGTATTGATCGCCGAAGTGCACGATGCCTTCGGCGTGATTCAGGTGGTCGAGATGGGGGCTTACCGCTTTCTCGAATTCGGCGAATCGATCGAGCAGAGCTGCGTATTCATGGCCGAACCGAGCTGGCTGGAATACGACTATACCCGCGCCATGCTGCTCGGCGCGCTGTGCCACGATGCCCCCGAGACCGCACTGTTTCTCGGCTTGGGTGCCGGTAACCTGACTCAGGCCTGCCTTAAGTTTCTTGCGCTCGACGACGTCGAGGTGATCGAGCTGCGCCCCGACGTGCCGCGTCTGGCCATGCAGCACATGGGCCTGACCGACGACCCGCGCCTGACCATCCGCATCGGCGACGCGCTGGAGTTGTTGGCGAGTGCCGAGAAAACCGACCTGTTGTTCGTCGACCTCTATACCGACCACGGCCCGGCCAGCGGCCATCTGGCTTGGGGGTTCCTCCAGGATTGTCAGAAGCAGTTGAATCCCGGCGGCTGGCTGATCATCAACCAATGGGCCGGCAACGACGGTAAACCGCTGGGCGCGCCCTTGTTGCGCGGGCTCTACCATCGGCATTACTGGGAGTGCCCGGTGAAGGAGGGCAACGTGGTGCTATTGGTGCCGGCCGACCTCGAGCAGCAGCTCGATCTGGACGAGTTGCGTCGCCGCGACCAGGCGCTGGCGCCGCGGCTGGGCTACTCCTTGCAATCGTTGATCGCGGCGTTGCGGCCGGCGACATGAAGTAGGCAGCCCGAGTTGCTTGCGGTGGAAAAGGCTTCGCCCTGTTCACCCTACCCAAGCGTCTTATGGACCTGTAGCCCGGATGAAATCCGGGGAGCGATATTAGCCGCAGCATCTTTCCCCGGATTGCATCCGGGCTACCAAGGCCATCTGCCTGTGCTTGTGCACCTGGCGCTTAGCGCCCTTTGAAATCGCCCGGCCGGCGTTCCAGCATGGCGCGTACGCCTTCCTGGGCGTCCTCGCTGGCCATCAGGCGCACGACAGTCGGGTGCAGATCGGCGGCGGCCGCCACAGCGCCTTGTTCGATCGTCTGGCGCGCGGACGCCAGGGTCGCCTGTACGGCCAGCGGTGCCTGGGCGGCAACGCGTTCGGCCAGCCATAGCGCCCTGGGCATCAAGTCCTCGCTGGCCACCACCTCCTGGACCAGACCCAGGCGATAGGCTTCATGAGCATCGAATTCATCGCCGGTCAGCAACCAGCGCATCGCATTGCCCCAGCCGGCGTTTTGGTGCATGCGCAGGGTCGCGCCGCCGAACGGGAAGATCCCACGTTGCACCTCCATTTGCGCGAAGCGGGTATTGCTGGCGCATAGATTGATATCCGAGGCGAGCATCAGTTCGATGCCGATGGTGTAGCAATAGCCCTGCGCGGCGACCACCACCGGTTTGCTCACCCGCGGCCCGCCGAACACGCCCCAGGGATCGCAGCCGCCAGCCGGGATGGTCCAGCCGGCGGCGAAACTCGCGGCGACATTGGCCAGGTCCAGGCCGGCGGTGAAGTGCTCGCCATGGGCGAATACCAGGGCCACGCGGGCCTCGCTGTCACGCTCGTACTCGCCGTACGCCAGGCAGAATGCGTTGAGCAATTCCAGATCGAAGGCGTTACGTTTAGCCACGCGATCGATTCCGATAAGCATGATATGGCCGCGTTTTTCACAGCTCACTCGAGCGCCGCTGCTGGTAGTCATGGCGGAGTCCTTGGGCAAAGAAAGAATCACGAAAACCGGTATAGCGGTTTGGCTTGGGCTTGTCCAAGGCATTGGCGGGCGTGACAAACCACCCTGTAACCACCGTTTGGCGGTGCGAACGCATTTATCGTGGGAATAATCGACACATAGATCAGGTTTTCCGGTATAGTGCGCGCCGGTCAATTCATGGCCACGTTCAGGAAGCGCAAATCGCCCGAAGGCTAACTTCGGCAGCCGGTCCGCTCAGCGGACTACCCTTAACGATTCATTTACCACTACGTTTTCGCAAATCCCCGCCGACAGAGCTGCCAGGGTGACTTCAAAGTCTTACACGGCATGCGCAGCTTTGGAACATGGGTCTTTGCGGATGCACTTGAGGCAGACCCATGACCCAGGAAATCGGCGGCTTCGCCGCGCTCGGACTTCACCCCAATATTCTCGCCGCACTGACCGCCGTCGGTTACGAAGAGCCATCGCCCATCCAGGCCCAGGCCATTCCGGTAATCCTCGCCGGCCAGGACATGATCGGCCAGGCGCAGACCGGTACCGGTAAAACCGCCGCCTTCGCCTTGCCGCTGCTATCGAAAATCGACGCGAGCAAGCGTGAGCCGCAGGCGCTGATCCTCGCACCGACCCGCGAGCTGGCCCTGCAGGTGGCCACCGCGTTCGAAACCTATTCCAAGCAGATGCCCGGCCTCAATGTCGTCGCCGTTTACGGCGGTGCGCCGATGGGCCCGCAGCTCAAGGCCATCCGCCAGGGCGCCCAGGTGATCGTGGCCACGCCGGGCCGTCTGGTCGACCACCTGCGTCGCGACGAGAAAGTCCTGTCGACCATTCAATACCTGGTCCTCGACGAAGCCGACGAAATGCTCAAGCTGGGCTTTATGGACGACCTCGAAGTGATCTTCGAGGCCATGCCGGAAAGCCGTCAGAGCGTGCTGTTCTCCGCGACCCTGCCGCACTCGATCCGCGCCATCGCCGAGAAGCACCTGCGCAACCCGCAGCACATCAAGATCGCCTCCAAGACCCAGACCGTGACCGCCATCGAGCAGGCGCACCTGATGGTCCACGCCGACCAGAAGCACGCCGCGGTATTGCGTCTGCTGGAAGTCGAGGAGTTCGACGCGCTGATCGGTTTCGTGCGTACCAAACAAGCCACCCTGGATCTGGCCGCCGCGCTGGAAGCCAAGGGCTACAAGGCCGCGGCCTTGAACGGCGATATCGCGCAGAACCAGCGTGAGCGGGTCATCGAGTCGTTGAAAGACGGCCGTCTGGACATCGTCATCGCCACCGACGTCGCCGCCCGCGGCCTCGACGTGCCGCGCATCACCCACGTGATGAACGTGGACATGCCCTACGATCCGGAATCCTACGTGCACCGTATCGGTCGTACCGGCCGCGCTGGTCGTACCGGTCGCGCCTTGTTGCTGGTGACGCCGCGCGAACGCCGCATGTTGCAGGTGATCGAGCGTGTCACCGGGCAGAAAGTCGGTGAGGTCAAATTGCCCAACGCCCAGCAGGTGCTGGATGCGCGCATCAAGAAATTGACCGCCAGCCTGGCGCCGTTGGTGGCCGATGCCGAGGCCAGCCATGGCGATCTGCTCGACCGCTTGACCGCCGACATCGGCTGCAGCCCGCGGGCCCTGGCCGCAGCGTTGCTGCGCAAGGCCACCAACGGTCAGTCGCTGACCCTGGCCGAAGTCGAGCGCGAGCAACCGCTGGTGCCGAGCAGCGGTCCGCGTGAACGCAGCGAGCGTAGTGAGCGTGGCGACCGCCCTGAGCGTGACGGCAGTCGCGAGCGTCGCGCGCCGGTGCCGCTGGCCGAAGGCCGTGCCCGTTGCCGTACCGCGCTGGGCGCGCGTGACGGTATCGCGGCGAAGAACCTGCTGGGCGCGATCCTCAACGAGGGTGGTTTGGCCCGTGAGGCCATCGGTCGCATCCAGGTGCGCGAGAGCTTCAGCCTGGTCGAGTTGCCGGAGGAAGGTCTGGAGCGTTTGCTCGGCAAGTTGAAAGACACCCGCGTCGGCGGCAAGCCGCTGAAGCTGCGTCGCTACCGCGAAGATTGATGGCTGACGGCGCAAGCTGTCAGGCGTCAAACGAAAGCCCCGCATCCTGGTGATGCGGGGCTTTTTTGTGGGCGCCGAAATTCGTCTGCCGAGGCGCTGCGGTGACGAAATGAACACCCCGTCTGTATGCTATGGGCTAGTGTGAACTTATGGGTGACAGGTTGCTGCGTCATGCGCCGATCGTCATCGCGGAGGGCATCGATATGGGTACCGCTACACCTTCTCTGACGTTGGAGTCGCTGCTCCGATTCAGTCCGTTCGACTTTCTCAGCCCGCAATACCGCCAGCAAGTGCTCGATAGCGTGCAGCTGGTGCAGCGCAAAGCCGGAACCCCGCTGTTCAAACGCGCAGAGAAGTCCGCGGCGTTGTACTACCTGTTGGAAGGTAAGGTCGGGGTGGGCGAGGAGGGCGCGCGCAAGTCAATGCTGGCGGGCAGCCCACAGGCCTGTAATGCCCTCAACGAGACGCAGCCGCATGCGCAATCGGTGGTGGCGCTTAGCGATGTCAGTTTGTTCGCGGTCGATCGCGGCTTGCTGGAGCGCTTGCTGAGCTGGAGTCAGACCGCCGATTACGGCGTGGTGAGTCTCGATACCCAGGTCGAGGAGCAGCATGACGATGAGGATTGGCTGGGCAAGCTATTGAGTTCGCCGTTGTTCGGCCGATTGCCGCCGTCGCATCTGCATACCTTGCTCGCGCGCTTCGAAGATATTGAGGTGGCGGCGGGCGAAGCCGTGGTGCGCTACGGTGAGCCGGGCGAGCATTTTTTCGTGCTCAAAAGCGGCAAGGCGGCGGTGACGCTGCCTTCGGCCTATCAGCAGGAACCACAGCAGATTTTGCAGGTTGGGGATTTTTTCGGCGAGGAGGCGCTGGTCAGCGGTGCCGTGCGCTCGGCCACCGTGACCATGCTCGAGGCGGGTGTACTGGCGCGCCTGTCCCGGGAGTTGTTCGTCGAGCTGGTGCAGCCGACGCTGATCCCGAAGATCAGTACGGAGCAGTTGAAGCAGATCGTCATGCGCGACCAGCGGCAGTTGCAGTTGCTGGATGTGCGTCTGTCCGTGGAATACCGCATCAGCCACCAGCCAGGCAGCGTCAGCCTGCCGGTCGCCAATCTGCGTAACCAGGCCGAGAACCTGGACCGCGGCGCGCTCTATGCAGTTACCCCGGACGGCGGCATTCGCAGCGAGTTGGCGGTGCACCTGCTCAATCAGTTGGGTTTCGAGGCGTATCTGCTCAACGATCCGTCGCCGGAACCGAACGCCGCCTGAGCGCCGCCGGGTCAAGCGAAGCTGTAGATATCCATCGCCAACGCGCCGAGGCTGAAACCGCTGTGTTCGACTTTGAAGCGGCCACCTGCGGCGCGGGCGAAGAACAGCGGCAGCAGATGTTCCTCGGTCGGATGGCTGCGTACGGCGTGAGGCGCCTGGCGGCGATAATCGTGCAAGGCGCTCTCATCGTCGCCCGCCAGCTTGTCGACCGTCCAATCGCGAAACGCTTGCGCCCAGGGCGCGATAGTCTCGGGGCCTGCCTGCCAATCGAGTTGATCCAGGTTGTGGGTGATGCTGCCCGAGCCGATCAGCAATATGTTCTGCTCGCGCAGGGGCGCCAGGGCATGGCCGATGCGGCTTTGCAGGGCCGGCCCGAGATGGCTGGGTAAGGAAATCTGCATAACCGGAACATCGGCCTGTGGATACATCAGCGATAACGGCACCCAGGCGCCATGATCCAGTGGCCGTTCGGCATCGAGTTGCGCTGCCAGGCCAGCGTCGCCGAGCAAATCGACGATGTGCGCCGCCAGGGCGGGTTCGCCGGGTGCCGGGTAGCGAAGCGCATACAGGGCGGCGGGGAAGCCGTGGAAATCATGCCAGGTGCGCGGCTGGGCGGCGGCGCCGACGCGCAGGTCGGCGCTTTCCCAATGCGCGGACACCACCACTATGGCGCTCGGCTTCGGCCATTCGGCCGCCAAGCGAGCGAGGGCGGGACCGCTGGCCTGGGGGGCGAGGGCCAGCATGGGCGAGCCGTGAGAGATGAATAGGCTGGGTAACATGGCTGGCTCCTTGACGATTGCCCCTATGTTCCATCTGCTAATACGAATATAAAAGCGCAAATATCCCGCTATTTAGATCGGGTATTTAGATTGGTTGGTCGTGGTTGGCGTCTCAGGAGGATTTCAGTCAGCATCGGCGGCTTGGGTATCAACAGGGGGCGTTATGCACGCGGAGTTTTGGCAAGCGCGTTGGGCGCGCAATGAAATCGGCTTCCATCTGCCGGAGGTCAATCCTTGTCTGCAACGGCATTGGCCTACCTTGGCTCTACCGGGTCAGGCGCGGGTACTGCTGCCGTTATGTGGCAAAAGCCTGGATATCGCCTGGTTGGCCTCCCAAGGGCATCGGGTGGTGGGCGTCGAGTTGGCGCAGAGGGCGGTCGAGGAGTTTTTCCATGAACATGCATTGCAGCCGCAGATCAGCCAGGAGGGCGCGTTTGTGGTTTACCGCGCCGGGGCGGTGGAAATCTACTGCGGCGACTTTTTTGCCCTGACGGCGCAGCAGCTCGGCGACTGCCAGGCGTTCTACGACCGCGCCGCGCTGATTGCGCTGCCGGATGAAATGCGTGTGCGCTACGCCGCGCATCTCTCGGTAATCTTGCCGGCTGCCAGCCAAGGCTTGCTGGTCACTCTGGATTACGAGCAGGCGCAGATTCAGGGGCCGCCTTTTGCCGTGAGCGATGGCGAGGTGCAGCAGTTGTTTGCTGGAGAGTGGCGGATCGAAGCGCTGGAGTGTGGCGATGCGCTGGACGAGAAATTCCGCCAACGCGGTTTACAGCGTCTGGACGAGCGGGTGTATCGATTGCGTAGAGGTTGAGCTTCGGATGCCGCTCGGGCCAGACAGAGTCCCGGATTTCCTCCGATCCACGAGGCTGCTTGTTTAGGGTGGATCGGGGCGCGTAGCTGACGCTTTTTTCATCCACCATCGCGGCCGGTAGCCCGGATGAAATCCGGGGAAAGTTGTGCAGCGCCATCGCTCCCGGATTTCATCCGGGCTACCGGAGCGATGTAGGTCGGTGCTGAGTCCGCGAAGCCCAAAGAGGCGGCAACGCCGCAAAAAAATGGCGACCCCGAGGTCGCCATTTTTCGTTTGTCGCCTTGCTCAGCTCAGGCGGCGCAGTGCTTCGATACGCTCTTCCAGCGGGGGGTGGGTCATCAGCAAGCCGGCCAGGCCGTGCTTCAGGCCACCGTTGATGCCGAAGGCTTGCAGGCTGCTGGGCATGCTCACCGGCACCTCCTGTTCGGCGCGCAGGCGCTGCAGGGCGGCGATCATGGCCCCTGGGCCGGCGAGGCGCGCACCGGCTTCGTCGGCGCGGAATTCGCGTTGGCGCGAGAACCACATGACGATGATGCTGGCGAGTATGCCCAGTACCAGTTCGGCGAAAATGGTTGCGACGAAATAGCCGATGCCGGGGCCACCTTCGTTCTTCAAGATGGCTTTATCGACGAAGTTGCCGAAAATCCGCGCGAAGAACATCACGAAGGTGTTCACCACGCCCTGGATCAGCGCCAGGGTGACCATGTCGCCGTTGGCCACGTGGCCGATTTCATGGGCCAGCACGGCTTTCACTTCATCAGGCGAGAAGCGCTCCAGCAATCCCTGGCTGACCGCGACCAGGGCGTCGTTCTTGTTCCAGCCGGTGGCGAAGGCGTTGGATTCGTATGCGGGGAAGATGCCCACTTCCGGCATTTTGATCCCGGCTTCGCGGGACAGCTGCTCGACGGTTTGCAGCAGCCACTGTTCGTGACGGGTGCGCGGCTGGGTGATGATCTGAGTGCCGGTGCTCATCTTCGCCATCCATTTGGAGATGAACAGCGAGATCAGCGAGCCGGCGAAACCGAACACTGCGCAGAAAATCAGCAGGCTGCCGTAGTTCTGCCCGGTGAAACGATCCACCCCCAGTAGCTTCAGGGTGATGCTGGCGATGACCAGGACGGCCAAGTTGGTAGCCAGGAACAGCAGGATGCGCATTATGGTGCCCTCGTGGGAAAGACTTGCTGGATGCCGGCTATATAGGGCTAAGCCCTGGGCTATTCAACCGAACGACTATTTCAAACTGTGTCCTGTGCCCGATCTAGAGCGCTTTCGAAGAGCAGGCGAGTCAGTCTGGCGATGCGCTCGCCATGCTTTTGCGCCAAGGCTTCGCGCAATTGGAACGCCAGCGTGGCATGTACGCGGCGTACGCTGGGCGGCAATGCCTCGCCTTCGCGCAACGCATGCGGCACGCCGCGGGTCAGGCGGAGGAAGCCCTTTTCGCTGAGCACGGCTTGATCGAGGGCGTCGTAACCGATGGTCGATTCGAACCGCAGGTAGCCTTCCTCGGCCAGCCATAACAAGGCGCCCAGGCAGCTCTGATGGCGTGGCGTGGGCAGGCCGAACTCGTCGGGCTCCTCGCGGCCGATCAGGTCCTCGACATACAGCGCCATCTTGCGCGGAAACACCTGGTAAAGGGTCAGCAGCCCGGCGGCCGCGTCTTTGTAGAAATCGTCGATCTGTAGGTCCATCAGAACTTGGCAATCATCGAGGTGGGCAGGAACGGCAGCAAGCGGCCGATAATCGCCCAGGGCCAGCTGGGCACGTAGGCGCTGCTATGGCGCTTGTCGATATGTTTGGCGAATAGCGCGGCGCCGCGTTCGACATCGATCAGAAACGGGCGCTTGCTCATGTCGCGATTCAGCGGCGTATCGATAAAGCCGGGAAGCAACAGGGTGGTGTCGATGTTCTTGCCCAGCAGCTCGGCGCGGGTGGCTTCCATATAGCTGATCAAGCCGGCCTTGCTCGCCGAATAACCGGCGCTATGCGGCAGGCCCCGTTTGCCGGCCACCGAGGCGATGGCCACCAGATGACCATGGCCCTGCTGGCGGAACAGCGCGCAGGCGGCGTCCAGGCAGGCGATGGAGCCGATCAGGTTGGTTTCCAGGGGCAGGCGGACGCGTTTGAAGTGCCCGCCACCGGCTTTGCCGGTCAAGGCGATGCCGGCGTTGGCGATGACCCCGTCGAGCCCGCCCAGGGCGTTCGCAGCGAGGCCGATGGCATCGTGGCAAGCGTCGTAGTCGGTGATATCGAGCGGCAGGACAATTGCCTTGCGGCCGAAGCGCGCCTGCAGTTCAGCCGCCAGCAGATGCAGGCTGTCGGCGCGTCGCGCGGCCAGGGCCAGGTCGTAGCTTTTGCTGGCCAGTTCACGGGCCAGCGCGGCGCCGATGCCGGAGCTGGCCCCGGTAAGCAGGTAGCGTTTGCCCTGGGCCATGACGATCTCCAACTATTGTTGGTAGGACTTGAGGAAGTTGCCGATGCGGCCAATGGCCTGTTCCAGTTCGTCCACCCGCGGCAAGGTCACCACGCGGAAATGGTCGGGCCAGGGCCAGTTGAAGGCGGTGCCTTGGACGATCAGCAGCTTCTCGGAGAGCAGCAAATCGAGAACGAATTTCTCGTCGTTATGAATGGGGCAGACCTTCGGGTCGATTTTCGGAAACGCATAGAGTGCGCCCATCGGCTTGACGCAGCTGATTCCCGGGATGTCGTTGAGCAGCTCCCAGGTGCGGTTGCGCTGCTCCAGCAGGCGGCCGTTGGGTAATACCAGATCGTTGATGCTCTGATAGCCGCCCAGGGCGGTCTGGATCGCATGCTGGCTCGGTACGTTGGCGCACAGGCGCATATTGGCCAGGATGTCGATGCCTTCGATATAACTCTGCGCACGGTGTTTCGGCCCGGAAATCGCCACCCAGCCCGAGCGGAAACCGGCCACGCGATAGGATTTGGACAGGCCATTGAACGTCAGGCACAGCACGTCCGGCGCAAGGGAGGCGGTGGCGATGTGCTGGGCTTCGTCGTAGAGGATCTTGTCGTAGATCTCGTCCGAGAACAGCACCAGGTTGTGCTGGCGCGCCACTTCGACGATATCCATCAGCACTTCGCGCGAATAGACCGCGCCCGTCGGGTTGTTCGGGTTGATCAATACCAGGGCCTTGGTATTGGGGGTGATCTTGGCCTTGATGTCGGCGATATCGGGGAACCAGCCTGCCTGTTCGTCGCACAGGTAATGCACCGGCTTGCCGCCGGACAGCGCCACGGCCGCGGTCCATAGCGGGTAGTCCGGGGCCGGGATGAGCACTTCGTCGCCGTTGTTCAGTAGCGCCTGCATGGCCATGACGATCAACTCGGAAACGCCGTTACCGAGGTAGATATCCTCGATGCCGATGCCTTCGACCTGCTTCTGCTGGTAGTACTGCATCACCGCTTTGCGCGCGCTGAACAGGCCCTTGGAGTCGCTGTAACCCTGGGCGGTTGGCAGGTTGCGGATCACGTCTTGAAGGATTTCCTCAGGGGCCTCGAAACCGAACGGCGCGGGATTGCCGATGTTCAGCTTGAGGATACGGTGGCCTTCCTCCTCCAGGCGCTTGGCGTGCTTGAGCACGGGCCCGCGGATGTCGTAGCAGACGTTGGCGAGCTTGTTCGATTTGCTGAACTGCATGTAAGTGATCCCGATATGAGGAAATACCGCGTAACAACCACGGTTTGCCGGGTAGACCGTTGAAAATCCCAGCGGTTGAGGCCCGCGGGCTGCCTGGGCAAGGCGCGAAACGCCTGAAATGCGCCACACCCAGCGTGTATTGCGCAGAATTCAGGCGCTTTTCAACGGCCTGCCAAGCCTTGGCAGGGTGTAACGCCGGTGACAGACTGGGGTCGAATCATACGTGGCGACCCGATCTTGGCAAAGGTACTGGTCGGGCTTTTTTTATGTTGAGGAGACCTGCCTGTGGACAAGCTGGAAAAACCCCTGGAAGCCTGGCGCGAGGAGCTTTCCGACGAGCAGTTTCATGTGTGCCGTCTGGGCGGTACCGAGCGCGCCTTCACCGGCGAATACCATGACAGCAAGGTGCCGGGTATTTACCACTGTGCCTGCTGCGGCACCGCATTGTTCGACTCCGACGCGAAATTCGACTCGGGCAGCGGCTGGCCCAGCTATTTTCAGCCGATGAGCAAGGAGGCGATCAGCAGCCTGGACGACTTCAGCCACGGCATGCACCGCATCGAAGTCAAATGCGCGAAATGCGATGCCCACCTGGGTCACGTGTTTCCCGACGGCCCGGCCCCGACCGGGTTGCGCTACTGCATCAATTCCGCATCGCTGAAGCTGGTGCCCAAAGCCGAGGCCTGAGACGGGAAGGGCGGCTTGTTGGCTACCGCCTACCGCCTATCGCCGGCACACTGGCTCCTATTAAGTGTCATAACGACTGTGTTGTGGCCCGTCATTGACGGGCCTTATTTCCCGACAATTAGATTGCATGCAATTTAATTGGTCGCTATTTTGTTTCTCCCTTTTCTCAGCGGACGACCCTTATGAGCAACGAACTTCTGAGCATTCCCTGCACCACCATCAAAGGCGAGCAAAAGACCTTGGCCGATTTCGGCGGTAAGGCCACGCTCGTGGTCAACACCGCCAGCAAGTGCGGTTTCACCCCGCAATACAAGGGCCTGGAAGCTCTGTGGCAGAAATACAAGGATCAGGGGCTGGTGGTCCTGGGTTTCCCCTGCAACCAGTTCGGCAAGCAGGAGCCCGGTAACGAAGGCGCGATCAGCGAATTCTGCGAGCTGAATTTCGGTGTCAGCTTCCCGCTGTTCAAGAAAATCGATGTCAATGGCAGCAATGCCCATCCGCTGTTCGTCGACCTGAAAAAACGTGCCCCAGGCTTGCTGGGCAGTCAGGGCGTGAAGTGGAACTTCACCAAGTTTCTGGTCAGTGCCGACGGCCAGGTGATCAAGCGTTTCGCGCCGACCACCAAGCCTGAAGAGCTGACTGCCGAGATCGAAGCGCTGCTGAAATGAGCCGGCACGCGTCCGATCTAGATCCGGCGCTGCAGCTCGACAATCAGCTGTGCTTCAAGCTGTATGCGGCTTCAAGGGCGGTGATTCGCGGCTACAAACCGATGCTCGATCGCTTGCATCTGACCTACCCTCAATACCTGGCGATGTTGGTGCTCTGGGAGTGGCAGGGGGCACCGCCCGCGCAACCGACGGTGAAGGCGTTGGGCGAGCGTCTGCTGCTCGATTCGGGCACCTTGACGCCGCTGCTCAAGCGGTTGGATCAGTTGGGTTTGCTGCTGCGCAAGCGTTCGAGCGACGACGAGCGCGAGGTGCACCTGGCCCTGACCGATGCCGGTCGGGCGCTGCGCGAGCAAGTGCTGCCGCTCAAGCAGCAGTTGCTCTGCGAGCACGGCGTCGATCTGGACGAGATGGCCGAGCTGCGCGATCGCGTCGGGCAACTGCTCGAGCGCTTTATGGCTCAGCGTTAGCCGGCAGCCATTGGTCGAGCAGCGTGGCTAATTCCTCGCGGCGGAACGGTTTGGCCAGGTAGTCGTTCATGCCGGCGGCGCGACAACGTTCGCGTTCGTCGGCCAGGGCGTTGGCGGTCAGGGCGATGATCGGAACGTCCGCGTAGACCTTGCTCCGACGAATGCGCCGCGAGGCTTCGTAGCCATCCATTACCGGCATATTGCAGTCCATCAGTACCAGGTCGACGGCGTGCTGCTCCAGTTGCTTGAGCGCTTCGGCGCCATGCTGGGCGATCAGTACCTCGCAGCCGAGTTTGATCAGCATACCTTTGGCGACCAGTTGGTTGACCGGGTTATCTTCCACCAGCAGCACCCGTGCCTGGGTTCTGATGTGTTGCTCGTGCAGCGCCGGCGACGGGGGATTTTCCTCGGGCAGATGCAAGCCGCGGCGTAGCGCCTGGAGCAAGGCTTTACGCGACAGCGGGCGGGCCAGTTGCTCGAGCGGGGCCAGGGCTTCGGCCTGGTCGCCGGGTAGGAGGTTGGCGTGCGCGCTGATCAGCAGAATCGCGCACTGATGGCTGGCGCGCAGTGCGTTCAGGCTTTGCGGGCGATCGCTGATCAGCAGGTCGGCGCCGAGTCCTTCGATGTCGTCGCAACTGTCGATCTGCAGATACTCCAGCCCCCAGCGCGGCAGCAGGCCGTTCAATAGTTCGCTCAGGCCCGAATCGCTTGCGACAAGCGCCACCACCCGCCCCGAGAGCTTGGGCAGGACGCTCGCCGGCGTGTGGCTCGGCAGCGGTAATTCGGCGCAGAATTCGCTGCCGGCATCTTCCCTGGAGTGGAGGCTGAGTTTCCCGTCCATGGCTTCGCACAAGCGCCGGGTCAGGGCCAGGCCCAGGCCGGTGCCGCCGAACTGCCGGGTGATATCGACGCCGGCCTGGGCGAAGGGTTGGAATATCCGTGCTTGCGCTTCGTCGGCGATGCCGATGCCGGTGTCGCGGACGATGATCCGGGCGCCGCCTGGACAGGCATCGACCCGCACGTCGACCCGCCCGGAGCGGGTGAATTTCAAGGCATTGGACAGCAGGTTGCTGGCGATCTGGCGTACTCGCGTCGGGTCGCCGAGCACTTGTGCGGGCAGTTGCGGATCGATCAGGCAGGTCAGTTCGACGCCCGGCGCGGTATTTTGCGAAAGCAGGCTGGCGGTCTCTTCGACCAGCGTGCCGAGGTCGAATGGAATGCTTTCCAGCACCAGTTGCCCGGCTTCGTATTTCGACAGGTCGAGGATGTCGTTGAGCAATTCGACGAGGATTTTCCCCGAATCATGGGCAATCGACAGTTGCTGGCGTTGCTCGCTATTCACGGCGCTGTCGAGGGCCAGGGACAGCATGCCGAGCAGGCCGTTGAGCGGTGTACGGATCTCGTGGCTCATATTGGCCAGAAACGCCGAACGCGCCTGTGCGGTGTCGAGGGCGTCGCGGCGGGCCTTTTCCAGCTCTTTGTTGGAGTCGATCAGCCGGGCGTTGGTCGCTTTCAGTTCGTTGGTGCGTGCCGAGACGATGTTTTCCAACTCGCCGAGGTATTGGGTGAGACGGTCCTCTGCCTCGCGTCTGTGCTCGATTTCGGTGGTAATGCTCGACAGCTGCTGATTCGCCACATTGACCAGAATGCCGATTTCATCGCGCTCATGCCCCGGCGGGCAAGGCAGTTTGCTGTGGTCGGGGGTGCGCAAGTCGCGCTCGCTGAGTGCGCGGATCACCGTGGTCAGCGGTTTGGTCAGCATGAAGTAGAACAGCACCAGAAGAATCAGCGAGAGCGCCAGGGTCCGGGCGAAGCCGGTCACCATGGTGAGCATCGAGCGGCGCAGGAAATGATTGCCGAAGGCGAAGGTATCAACTTCGAGGCGCAGTTCTCCGAGCGCCTCGCCGGGGGCGTGGCTGACGAACAGCGCGTTTTCGAAGTGCCGGCGTTCACCGAAGAGGAAGTCGCTGAACACCCGATACGGGCTTTCCATCGGTGGGCGGCTGACGCTGGCCAGCATCAGCCCGCTATTGTCGATGATCTGCGCGCTGATTACCGCGGGCGAGCGCAACAGGCCCAGCACCAGCTCCTGCGCCAATTCGCTGTCGATGTTGTAGGCGATACGCGCCGCCGGGTTATGGCTGATAGCGATCAGCGCATGAATCTCGCGGTCGATGGAGGCGTCTTCACTGGCATAATCGACACCCACTTGGATCAAGCTGAGTACTGTGCCGAGGATAAACGCTACCAGAACGGTCAAACCAGCCTGTTTGAACGACAGGCGTTGGGTGAGCGCGATATCCATAGATGAGAGAGTTCCCGTATTCGTTTGCCTGCCAAGCATAGCCCATCTGTTTTATCAGTTGGCATAGGCCGTCACAGGGTTGCAACCCGAAGGAGTACAACGTGGATGAGCGTTTGAGCAATTTCTTAGTGCGTGCCGAAATGTTACTGGAGCGTATCGAGCCGTTATTGCCGGCTGCGCCCGCCGACGTCGATTGGCAGCAGAGTCTGGCGGCGCGCTGGCACCGTGAGGGGCGCGGCGGTTATTTACAGCCGCTGCAGGTGACGCTGGACATGGGGTTGAGCGACCTGATCGGGATCGATGCCCAGCGCGAACAGTTGGCGCGCAACACCCGACAATTCGTTCGAGGCTTGCCGGCCAACCATGCCTTGCTCTGGGGCGCGCGCGGCACCGGCAAGTCGTCGCTGGTCAGGGCGCTGCTGGCGGAATATGCCGAACAAGGCTTACGCCTGATCGAGATCGAGCGCGACCACCTGGCGGATCTGCCGCGGGTGGTCGAGCAGTTGGTCAAGCTGCCGCAGCGCTTCGTGCTGTTTTGCGACGATCTGTCGTTCGAGGCGGGCGAGGGCGATTACCGCATGCTGAAAACCGTGCTGGACGGTTCGCTGGAGCGGGCACCGGAAAACGTATTGCTCTACGCCACCTCGAACCGCCGGCATTTGCTTCCGGAGAAGCAAAGCGACAACGAAAACTGGCAGATGGTCGATGGCGAATTGCATCCGAACGAAGCGGTGGAGGACAAAATCGCGCTCTCGGACCGCTTTGGCTTGTGGTTGTCCTTCTACCCCTTCGCTCAGGACCATTTTCTCGCCGTGGTGCGCCACTGGGTCGGCGTGCAGGCCACTGCAACCGGGCTGGATTGGCAATGGAGCGAAGCCTTGGAAAAAGCCGCGATTCGTTTCGCCCTGGCGCGCGGCAACCGTAATGGGCGCTGCGCTTACCAGTTCGCCCGGCAATGGGTTGGTCTCGAGTTGCTGGCGCGGCAGGGCTGATCGCTGCTCAGCTGCGCATTTTCGCCACGACAGCCTGCTCCTGCGGCAACACGGCCTGCACCGATGGCCGTGCCCGGATGCGCTCGTACAGCGCCACTAGAGTTGGCCAGCGCTGCGCGTCGAGGTTTTCGCCACCGTGGGCCATGTTGATCACTTGGCAGGCAAATGCCAGGTCGGCCAGGGTCATGCCGTCGCCGACCAGGTACTCGGCATCGCCGAGCACTTCTGCCAGGTAGTCGAAGTGGGGCGGCAACTTCTCGGCCAGTGCCTGCTGTATCGCCTGTTCGTCGCAGGTCTTACCAATGCTGGGTTTCAGCACGCGGTTGCGAAAAACGGTAAAGGTCGTCCAGGGCGCCAGCTCGTAGTCGGCGTATTTTTCCAGCCAGCGGACCTGTGCGCGCTGCTCGATACTCTGGCCGAGCAGCGCAGCGCGGTCGGTGTATTTTTCCTCCAGGTATTGGCAGATCACGCTGGAGTCGGCCAGGGCGAAATCGCCGTCCTTAAATGCCGGAATACGCCCGAGCGGATTGAGCTCGCGATACCAGTCGGGTTGTTTACCGAAGGGGAGGATTATTTCCAACTGGTACGGTAGGTCTTTTT
Organism: uncultured Pseudomonas sp.; assembly: GCA_966210885.1. GTDB lineage: Bacteria > Pseudomonadota > Gammaproteobacteria > Pseudomonadales > Pseudomonadaceae > Aquipseudomonas. The sequence continues at coordinate 1,199 of CBIHLQ010000003.1, read as the reverse complement.
CATGGAGGAACAGGCGTACTTTGCGCACGAATGGCGAAAGCGGGGCGCCATAAACGATCAGGCTCATGGGGGCTCCTTCGGGGCAGGGTTGGAATTTTGCTCGAACGTCGGTCAGCGGGTTGCCGGCGTCTTGCTTACGACCGCGCGCGGCGAATCAGTCGTAGATATTCTTCTTCTTCCAGTCGTCTTCGCTTTCGAGCGAACTCAGGCCTTGGGTCAGCTCGCTGTTTTCATCGGGGGCAGGCTGGCTCTTGTCCAGGACCATGGCGTTGGCCCGGGCCAGATGGTTGTCGAGTTTCTGCAGTTCGGCCTGGTAGCGGCCCGGATCGGGTTGTTTACGCAGGTATTGCACGCCCCGTTCGAACGCCAGGCGCGCCTGACCGGGTTGTTGCCGCTGCAAGGCTTGTTGGCCGAGGTTGCTGAAGAATTCAATATGCAGCATGACCAGCAGATGCTGAATCTCCTTGACCCACTGCTGAGCCTCTTTTCCCGAGAGTACGCCATCGCGGGCGGCCCGGGTTATCTGGCCATGCAAGTTCTCCAACTGGAAACGCACTTCTTTGGCTTTGGCTTCGTTGAGGATCTGTTGCGGCGGGTTGCTGACCGGGATCGATTCGCCCATGGCGATCAGGCGCTTCAGCGTTTCGATATGGGTTTTGAGTTGAGCGTTCTTTTTATCCAGCGGTACCAGGCATTCGCTGAAGTGCAGTTGCAGGCGGGTCAAGAGTGCCTTCAACTGCGGTGCCATCAGTTGCCCCGGCATGCTCTCGGAAATATCCTGGCAACGACGGAGGCGATCGTTGAGGTCGGCTTTGAGGCGGGCTTTTTCCAGCTTGTTGTTCTCGACCATATTGTTGATATAGGCGATGGCAATCAGAATGAAGATGCCACCGATAACTAACAGCGTAATCACGAGTGGGGACATCGAGGCAGCCTCTCCAGCTCCAGTTTTGTCCCTGAGTGTAGTGCGTTAGCTGATAAGCCGATAGAGTCGCCTTATATATTGCGTAGAAGTCATTGATTTTGAAAAATTTTTACGCAGAGGTTGACGATTCTTTCCGGGCTCCATAGAATGCGCGCCACTTCTAGCGCAACACTATATGGTGGTGTGCATGAAGCCGGAAACAGTGTTGTGGTTCCGGGCTGCGTCCCCTTCGTCTAGTGGCCTAGGACACCGCCCTTTCACGGCGGTAACAGGG
>CBIHLQ010000002.1:0-228665 GCA_966210885.1 uncultured Pseudomonas sp. | reverse complement strand
ATGCCTGCCTTAAAGCTTAGTACTTGCAACACGGTCTTGGGACATAGCCTTTTTTTTGCCGCTGAAAAAGCGCTCAACCCTCGTCTTGCGGCTGATCCGGCTCTTCGTCGACGGCGAACTCGCCCAACTGCAACCACTCGGCCAATACCGCCTGGGCCTCTTCGATACCCTGACGCTTGGGTGCGGAAAACAGCTGGATGCTGATCCGCTCGCCCCAACGTTTGCGGATCTCCTGCTGCACTTTGAGCAGGGCGTTTTTCGCTGCGCCGAACGCCAGCTTGTCCGACTTGGTCAGCAGGATATGCATGGGCATTTCGCTGGCGGTGGCCCAATCCAGCATCAGCAGGTCGAACTCGGTCAGCGGGTGGCGGATATCCATCATCAGGATCAACCCGCGCAGGCTTTCACGGCTGCCCAGATAGGCCTCCAGGTGCTTCTGCCAGTGCAGCTTCAGCGGGATCGGCACCTTGGCGTAGCCGTAACCCGGCAGGTCGACCAGACGCCGTTCGTCGTCGAGGCGGAAGAAGTTCAGCAACTGGGTGCGCCCCGGGGTCTTCGAGGTGCGGGCCAGGCTGGCATGGGTCAGGGTGTTCAAGGCGCTGGACTTGCCGGCGTTGGAACGCCCGGCGAACGCCACCTCATGGCCGAAGTCGTCCGGGCATTGATCGACCTTGGCGGCGCTGATCTGGAAAGTGGCTTGTTGGCACAGGCCGATAATGGGGTTCTTTGCTTGCATCGGGGTATCCGGTAAGGACAGGCATGAAGGGGGAATTCGGCCGCTGTCATCGATCGATGGCGAGACGGCCAAAACGCCCGCGAATGAGGCTGATATCGCTCGGCACGCCAGGTTCGATGAGCCAGTTGGCGGCTGCGCCGCCCATGCGACAAATGAACGCAGCCCGCTGGATGCTACGCATCGCGGCACGCGGCGTCGTTTCAGTTTCACTGACGCCAGTATATAATGCCGCAGATTTTGTGTGCGCTTTGTCCGCTATTCGATGAGTATTCCGAGAGCGATTCGAATCACCTGCCCATAGAAGGCAGTACGCTCTCCATCCGTGATGAGACCGATCCGATGGAAAAAATACTAGTCGCTGCCTGTGTATTGATGCTGTCTTTTAGTACTCAAGCGGCCCAAGATGCGGAAGCCGTGTACGCCCGTGCGTGTGCGGCTTGCCATAATGGTCAGTTGCCGATCGCACCGCAGAAAGGTAACCAGGCCGCTTGGGCGCCGCGTTTGACCAAAGGCATGGATGTACTGGTACAAAGCGTCACCAACGGACTGGGCGCCATGCCGCCAGGCGGTTTGTGTTCGGACTGCACGGCCGAGGATTACCGAGCCGTCATCACCTTGATGACCGAGTAAGCCCGGCCCATAACTCTTTCCCTTTAGCCGTAATTGGATTAGCTGATGAACAAAGTACTCGTGAGTCTGCTGTTGACCCTGGGCATCACCGGTTTCGCCCACGCCGCCGGCGATGCAGCCGCAGGTGAAACCAAGGTCGCCGTATGTGGCGCTTGCCATGGTGTCGATGGCAACAGCGCAGCACCGAACTTCCCCAAACTGGCCGGCCAGGGCGAGCGTTACCTCCTCAAGCAATTGCAGGACATCAAATCCGGCGCCCGCCCGGTGGTGGAAATGACCGGCCTGCTGGATAACCTGAGCGAACAGGACCTGGCGGATATCTCCGCGTATTTCGCGAGCAAGAAGATGAGTGTCGGCGCGGCCGATCCGCAGCTGGTCGAGCGCGGCGCAGCGCTGTACCGCGGCGGCAAGCTGGAAGAAGGCATGCCGGCCTGCACCGGTTGCCACTCGCCGAACGGTTCCGGCCTGGATGCAGCGGGCTTCCCGCAGTTGGGCGGCCAGCATGCCGCTTACGTGGCCAAGCAGCTGACCGACTTCCGCGAAGGCGCACGCACCAACGACGGCGACAGCATGATCATGCGTTCGATCGCCGCCAAGCTCAGCAACAAGGACATCGCTGCTATCTCCAGCTTCATCCAGGGCCTGCATTGATCGCCCGGCAGTTGTAACGATGTGAAGCAAATGAGCGGAAAAAGGGTGGCCTCGGCCACCCTTTTTCATTTATCACGCGGCTACAATGCCAGACACTATGCTCCGTGTAGTTCATAGCCGGGGCGACCAGGTCATCGCTAATCGTTTAGGAGTAACCCATGCGCAACCTGATTCTCAGTGCCACGCTCGTCGCCACCAGCCTGTTCGGCATGGCGGCGCAGGCCGAATCGTTCGAAGCCGGCAAACAGTATGTCGAACTGAGCAAGCCGGTGGCGGTGTCCCAGCCCGGCAAAATCGAAGTGGTCGAGCTGTTCTGGTTTGGCTGCGGGCACTGCTACCAGTTCGAGCCGACCATCAACCCGTGGATCGAACAACTGCCGGAAGACGTCAATTTCATCCGCATCCCCGCCCTGTTCGGCGGTGCCTGGAACGTCCATGGGCAAATGTTCTTTACCCTCGAAGCCCTGGATGTCGAAGAGCAGGTGCACAACGACGTGTTCGATGCCATTCACAAGCAAGGCAAGAAGCTGGCGACCCCCCAGGAAATGGCGGACTTCTTCGCCACCAAGGGCATCGACAGAGAGACCTTCCTCAAGACCTTCAACTCGTTCGGCGTGAAGAGCCAGATGGAGAAGGCCAAGAAGCTGGCCATGGCCTACCAGATCAGCGGCGTGCCGGTGATGATCGTCAACGGCAAGTACCGCTTCGACATCGGCAGCTCGGGCGGCCCGCAGCAAGCCCTGAAAGTCGCCGATTACCTGATCGATAAAGAGCGCGCGGCACAGTAAGCCGCCGAGTGCCGGGCGATGTTGCGTCGTTGGCAACTGAATCGAGGGATTGGCCTGTGCGATCCACAGGTCAACCCGCATTGTTCGAACAGCCCCGACTGGCCCGACGCCCGGCGCTTGCGTCTGCTCAGCTTCAACATCCAGGTCGGCATCACCACCCAGCGCTACCACCACTACCTGACCCGCAGTTGGCAGCATCTGCTGCCCCATGCGGGGCGCGCCAATAACCTGCAACGCATCGGCAGCATGCTCGGCGACTACGACTTGGTGGCCCTGCAGGAGGTCGACGGCGGCAGCATGCGCTCCGGCTACGTCAACCAGGTCGAGCACCTCGCGCACCTCGCCGATTTTCCATTCTGGTACCAGCAGCTCAACCGCAACCTCGGCCGCCTGGCACAGCACAGCAACGGCGTGCTCAGCCGTTTTCGCCCAACCCTGCTGGAAGACCATCCACTGCCCGGCCCGCCCGGACGCGGCGCCATCCTGCTGCGCCTCGGCGAAGGCGCGGAGGCGATCGTCGTGGTGATGATGCACCTGTCCCTCGGCGCCCGCACCCGCACCCGCCAGTTGGCCTATATCCATGAGTTGATCGGCGGCTATCGGCACCAGATCCTGATGGGCGACATGAACACCCACGCCAGCGATCTGCTGGTGCATTCGCCCCTGCGCGACCTGGGTTTACTGGCGCCGCAGATCGAAGCGACCTTTCCCAGTTGGCGCCCGCAGCGCTGCCTCGATCATATTTTGCTGAGCCCCGGCCTGGAGCTGGAAAAGGTCGAGGTACTGGCCCATCCGATATCCGATCACCTACCAGTGGCGATGGAAATCCGCCTGCCCCAGGCCCAAGGCAGCCCATTGCCACCTACGCTCAATGCGTCCCCCGTGCGGAAACGCTAGATGAACGATGCCGAACAACGTTGGAAAGACAAATACCTCGCCAGTTTGGAGCAGCAGGAGAAACTCGAGCAGCGTTGGGGCGCCCGTCTCGACCTGTTGCGCCGTGGCCTGGTGCGCAGCAGCCTGGCCGCCGAAGGTGCGGACAAGGCGGTCGACAAATGCATGCAGGATTTGCGCGAGGTGCTGCGCCACGACGATATGGACGCCGGCCTCAGCTCGCTGATCCCACGGCTGGAGAAGTCCGTCCTCGACTCCGAAGTGCAGCGCCAGCGTCGCGTCGAACAGGCATCGGCCGCACTCGCCTCACTGGCCGCCGAATTGCTCAAGCTGGAACTGCCCAGCGAAGTGCGCAAACCACTGAAAAACTATGCCAAGCAGCTTGCCGGTCGCGCCGGCCAATTGAGCGAGCTGCCCATTCTGCTCGCCGAACTGAGCCAGTTGCAGCAACAAGCAATGGCCAGCCTGGGTGCGGCCCATCATGAGCGGCCGGGGTTGCTGCAACGCCTGTTCGCCGGGCGCGACAACCCGGCCAACGCAGCACCAGCCGAAGCCGCTGAAAAGCCTGCGAAACACGGCCCGGAAGCAGTAGCCCCGCAGCCAGCCGCCACAGTCGAACCAACCCCTCCGGCCGCGCCGCTGGTACCAGCGATAGACACGCCGACCATGGACAGCGCGCAACAGCCCGCCGCACCCGTGCAGTCCGCGCCGGCCGCCGAAATACCGCTCGCGCCCAGCATTCCGGCGCCGGACAGCTCGACCGCCGACCCCGACTATGCCCTGCCCGCCGCACCCGAACCCGGTTACAGCGCCATCGCCAACCATGTCGAAAGCAGCCTGCTCGGCCTGCTCGGCGAACTGCCGGTACCCGAGCGTCACCAGGGCCAGGCCGAGCAGTTGCGCGAGCGCATCGAAGGTGGCCTGAACCTGTACGAGCTGGTGCCGGTACTGGATGATCTGGCGGTCTTGCTGCTGGCGATCGCCGATGTCGGCCAGCGCGAGTTCGAGGGCTATCTCAAGCAGCTCAACGAGCGCCTGTCGAGCTTCCAGGACAACCTCAAAGATGCCCACGAAGGCTATGTCGATTCGGTCAATGCGGCCCGCGACCTGGACCACGACCTGCGCCAACAGGTCGATGGCCTGAGCAGCAGTGTGCAGCAGGCCACCGACCTCGACAGCCTGAAGAACCTGGTGGAAAACCGCCTGAGCGGGCTGCTCAATACCATGACGCATTACCAGCGCCAGCGCGACGAGCGTGACCACCTTGCAGCCGATCGCTTGCAAACTCTGGTCGAGCGGGTGGCGAGCATGGAGCAGGAAGCCAAGGGCTTTCGCGACCATCTGGAAGAGCAACGACAGAAGTCGCTGCTCGACCCGCTCACCGGGCTAGCCAACCGCGCCGGTTGGAACGAGCGCCTGGAGCTCGAAATGGCGCGCTGGCAGCGCTACGGCGGAGAGCTGTTGTTGGCGGTGGTGGATATCGACCATTTCAAACGGATCAACGACAACTATGGCCACCTGGCCGGCGACAAGGTGTTGAAAATCATCGCCAATGAGCTGCGCAAGCGCCTGCGCAAGACCGACTTCATCGCCCGTTTCGGCGGCGAAGAGTTCGTCCTACTGATTCCCGCCACGCCCTTGGAAGGCGGCATGCAATTGCTGGAAACCCTGCGCGGCGGCATCGAAGCCTGCCCGTTCCACTTCAAGGGCGAGCCGGTGACCATCACCCTTTCGGCGGGAATCAGCTCATTCGCCAACGGCGAATTCGGCGATCAGGTCTTCGAACGGGCCGACAAGGCGCTGTATCGGGCCAAGCATGCCGGGCGTAACCGCATCGAATGCGGCTGACAGGCCGTCGATGCCTCAGGCCGCGTGCGGCAGGTAGGGCTTCCAGCTTTCCGGAATGCGCTCGAGTTGCGGATAGCCGATACCTTGCAACTGCGCCCCCAGAAGGAACGGCGTGTGCCGCAGGTGCCTGGCAATGCCTTGCAGCTCCGGCAACCACAGGCTGACGTAGGCCGCATCCGGGTCGCATTCGTGGGCCTGGCGCAGGGTATTGAACGGCTGCTTGGAGCCATTGTTGATACCCGCCATTGAAACCCAATTGCCCCAGTTGCTGGCCGGGTCGTAATCGAGCAGATGCTCCTCGAACCAGGCGGCGCCATGCCGCCAGTCTTGCTGCAAATCGTGTATCAGGTAACTGGCGACGATCTGCCGCCCGCGGTTGGACATGAAGCCGGTGGCAGCCAGTTCGCGCATATTGGCGTCCACCAGCGGCATGCCGGTACTGCCCTGGCACCAATCCCGGAAACGTCGATCGACCTGCGTCGGGCTGCCCTGGGTGGCTTTCAGGCCGTTGGCCTTGAACAGTGCACTGCCGTGACGCAACAGCGTCCAGCGAAAGAAATCGCGGCGGAGCATTTCCGTCCACAGGCCCTGGGTCGAATCGTTGCGCCCGAACTGCGCTTCATGACGCCGTAATTCGGCCGCTATCCGCCGCACCGACAGGCAGCCATTGGCCAACCAGGGCGAAAACTTCGAGGAATATTCGCTGCCGATCAAGCCGTTGCGGGTCTCCTGGTAGCTGCGTACGGCCTGGCTGGCCCAGAGGTAGTCGCGCAACCTCGATAACGCCGACATCTCGCCACCGGCGAACGGGAAGGCGCTGGCCGGCACACTGCTCGGCTCGCCGAGGCCCAACTGGGACAGGTTCGGCAACTCCTGCAGCAGGGCTTCGGCGCCATCCGGCAAAGGCGGGATCTGGCTGGGCAGGGGATGCGGCTGGAATACCGTCAGGCGCGCCTCGACCTGCTCTCTGAACTGGCTGAACACCTGCGGCAGCTGCTCGAGCGGGCAAGGCAATTCGTCACCGCGCAGCAAACCGTTGCCCGCGTATTGTAGCAGCGGCACGCCCTTGAGCTGGCGCTGTACGTGTGCGATCTGGGCGCGTTCGTCCGGGGCGATTTCTTCCAGGGTCAGCACCTGGTCCAGCTCGAACTTGTCGACCAACTGCACGATCACCTGCTCCGGGGCACCCGGCAGCACCAGCAGATGGGAACCGCGTTTACGCAGCCCGCTGTCGAGGGCCGCCAGGCTTTCCAGAAGAAAACGCGCGCGATGCACTCCCATTCGTCGGCAGCCGAACTCATTGACCTGCAATAACGCGGGATCGAGGACGAACACCGGCAACAGGCATCCGCTGGCGAGTCCCGCCTGCAGCGCGGGGTGGTCGTGCAGGCGCAGATCCTGTTTGAACCAGAGCAGCGAGCGCATGACATCAACTCCAGAATTCGACAATCCGTGTACAAGCCAATAAAGCATGTACAAATCCAATTTAGCAACGGCATTGCTTGGACAACGGACCAACGCTATCGATCTATCGACTCAAAGGCAGCAACCACAGCTAGTCTGCTAATTGAGATTAGTCGAGGAACAGCGCATGGAAATTTTCGGCATCGCAATTCTGATTTTTCTGGTCACCGATCCCTTCGGCAATATCGCCATCTACATCGCCGCGTTGAAGAACGTCTCGGCCGAGCGCCGCCTTCGCGTAGCCGGGCGCGAGCTGCTGTTCGCCCTGGCGCTGCTCCTGCTGTTCCTTACGTTTGGCGACAAAGTCCTCAGCGTTTTGGGCCTGTCGCGTGAGGCAACCGCGATCGCCGGCGGTATCATCCTGTTCGTCATCGCCATGCGCCTGATCTTCCCCGGCCCGCAAGGCGTGCTCGGCGACGTGCCGGATGGCGAGCCGATGCTGGTACCCTTGGCGACGCCCGCCGTGGCCGGGCCTTCTGCCCTGGCGGTGCTGATGACCTTGCGCAATACCCATGAAGGACCGCTGTGGGAACTCTATGCGGCGCTGCTCATGGCCTGGGCGGCCACCGCCTTCATCCTGTTGCAGGCCTCGTTCCTGCAGCGTTTCCTCGGCCCTCGCGGGCTGACCGCGGTAGAACGACTGATGGGCATGCTGTTGATCATGCTCAGCGTCGATATGCTGTTGGATAACCTACAAAGCGTGTTGCATATTCGTCCATGAAATTGGTTTGTCTCGTTTTATTCGGCGCCCTGCTCGCCGGCTGCGCCAGCGGCCCACGGATCGACACCCGCTATAGCGCGGTCGGCCAGAACAGTCGGGTGCAATACATAATCCTGCACTACACCTCCACGGATCTGGCGCACTCGCTACAGCTGTTGAGCGAGGGCGAGGTGAGCAGCCATTACCTGATCGGCGAAGCGCCGGCGACCATCTATCGCCTGGTCGACGAAGACCGCCGCGCCTGGCATGCCGGCGACAGCCAATGGCAAGGCCGTACCTGGCTGAACGGCACCTCGATCGGCATCGAGCTGGTCAACCAAGGCTTCTACGAAGGCGCCGGCAGCCGCTACTGGCAACCCTATTCGCCGGCGCAGATCGATGCGCTGATCGTGCTGCTCAAGGACATCGTGCAGCGCCACCAACTGCCCCTCGGCAGCATTCTCGCCCATAGCGATATCGCGCCGCAGCGCAAGGTCGACCCCGGCCCGCTGTTCCCCTGGAAGCGCTTGGCGGACGCCGGCCTGGTGCCTTGGCCGGACGACCGGGCGGTGGCGCAACAACAGACTCTGTTCACCGAAAGCCTGCCGACCGTCACCTGGTTCCAGACGCAACTGGCCCGTCAGGGTTATCAGGTGCCGGAGCATGGCGAGCTGGACCCGGCGACACGCAACGTACTGGCGGCCTTTCAGATGAAATACCGCCCGGCGCGCCACGACGGCGAGCCAGATGCCGAAACCGCAGCGCTGCTGTGGGTCTTGAATAACCAGCTCGTCCCCTGACGATGGTGTCGGTCAGGGGTGTTCGAACATCGTCTGCAGCGTGCTTCTGAGCAGCGCCGGCGAATAGGGTTTGCAGATGGTCGCGACCTGCTGCGCATCGCCTGCGGGCAGGTCGGCGAACTCGACGCTATCGCCATAGCCGCTGGCGAACAACCCGCGTAGCGTCGGGCGCAGTTGCCGGGCGATGGCCATGAGCCGATAGCCGCTCATCCCGGGTAGACAGATATCGGTCATCAACAGATCGAGCGGCTGCTCGCTTTGCAAAATGGCCAGCGCCTCGGGGGCATCTTCGGCTTCGAGCACCCGATAATTCAGCTCGGCGAGCAATTCGGAGGTCAGGGTACGCACCACCTCGTCGTCCTCGACCAACAGAATTATCCGGGTATCAATACCGGCCTTTTCTACCACGCCCGATATCCGATCATGCATGCAGCAACCTCATAACAGCCCGGTTAAATTGCTAGCGCACTCGTCCCACCCGCATAGGCTGTTCGCGCCCTGCGCCATGCCGTAAATGGGGTGATGCAAACGAGACACGCACTCTGGGCCGACAACCAGGGATCGACGATCCACTGACGACGGCCACGTAATTGCGACCCTGAGGTCGATGTGCGGGTTCAACCAAATGAACGGCGACGGCCAGACCGCGTCAGCCGTTCTTGAACCAAATGGGATAGGGCGGGTCGCGCCGGAGCTATGGCCAACTGCTATTTCGTGCAAATTGCATTACCGGCGATTCGAGGGTCATGCATTCTGCATTCTGCACGACCCAGAATATTTATTAACTATTTGATTTATAAAGCTTTTCAAATAAAAACGAACTGGCACGCGGACTGCTTCCCAAGAACATCCATTCTTGATTCTGCAACCAGGGACGCTGCGATGAAGACCCTTCCCAACCTATTGACTCTCACCTTGGCCGCGTCGATCGGCGCGTTCGCCTCCACTTCACTGACCGCGCTGGCACTGACGCTGAACCACAAGCCGGCCGAACAGCAACCGATAAACCAGCAACCGCACCCAGCCTTGGTGGTGGATATCACCGGCAATTGGCTCAGGGTCAGCCAGGAAACCCGGCAAGGCCTGTACCTGTCGCTGCCCGCACAGCGCTGGATATTCTAGACACGCAATCGCGTGCACGCCCGCGGCGTTGGTCGGGAACCGTTTACAGCGGCAAAGCCATGTAAAACTGCGAGCCTTGGTTAGGCCGCGAGTACAGATTCAAACGGCCGCCGTGCAATTGCACGATCTCCTTGCACATGGCCAAACCCAATCCGGCGCCGCCGGTTTTTTTGCCGATTTGCACGAACGGCTCGAAGATCCTCGCCTGCTGACTGAAGTCGATTCCCTCGCCGTTGTCCTGCACGCTGATGATCAAACGCTCGCCGTGGCGCCGCGCCTGTAGCTGAATTTCACCGCCGGGATTGCTGTGGCGCAGGGCGTTGACCAGCAGGTTGTCCAGCACCCGCTCGATCTGCATGCGGTCCAACTGGATGAACGGCAAGGCGCTCTGGATATCCGTGCGTAGCGTCACGCCGCGTGCCTCGGCGCGCGCGATAAAGCGCTGATGGGCCTGGACGAGCAGGTCGTTGAGGTCGCACGGGCTCAACTCCAGACGCTGCAAGCCATTCTGGTAGCGGGAGAAGTTCAGCAGGTCGGTGATCAGTTGGACCAGCCGCAGCATTTCCTCGTTGACCGTCTGCACCAGGTCGAATTCACGCGAGCCCTCGGCGAATCTCAGACGTTCCTGGAGCAGACTGAAGGCCATCTGCATGCCGGTCACCGGCGTGCGCAATTCATGGGAGGCGCGCAGGACGAACTCGCTGCGCACCCGCTCGAACGCCCGCTGCTCGGTGACGTCGCGCAACACCATGACCGCCCCCACGCTGCGCCCGTCAGCATGGCTGACCGGGGTCAGGGTCCAGGCCAGCAGGCGTTTTTCGCCGGAGGTTTCGATCGGCAGGTCTTCCGGCACCCGCTCGAGCAACTGGCCGCTGAGCACCCGCTGAGTGGCCTCATCCAGCTCGGGGCGCGCCAGCAGTTCGCCGAGGCTTTTGCCGTACGGGTCCCTGAGCCAGAACAACTGGCGCATGGCCACCGGGTTGGCGTGTTCGACCCGGCCACGGGCATCGATGGTCACCAGACCGTGGTCGATGCTGTCGAGCACGGCCTGCAAGCGGCTTTCGCTGGCCAGGAGCTCCTCGATATTGGTCGCCTTGTGATGCCGCAACGCTTCGGCCATCAGGCCGAAACGGCGGCTGAGCAGGGTCATTTCGGCGACCGGGGAAATCGGCAAGGTCACGTCAAAATTGCCTTGGCCGATATTGTCCGCGGCTTTCGCCAGGGCTTCGATGGGCGCACCGAAACGTTGGGCGATACTCTGTGCGGTGAGCACACCTATGCCGAGAACGGCGAGACATAACAGCCCCAATAGGCCGGCAATCAGCTTGGCCCGTTCGCGCGCCTGGAATTCCGCGCGGCTGACGTTTTCGATCGCGCGCTGCTGCACCTCGATCATGCGCATGCGCAGGTTGTTGAAGCTCTGGCTGAAACTGTTGTCTTCGAGGATCGCCTGGCGCGTCCCCGGGCTGGCGGCGATTACCTGCTGAAACTGTCGATACGCCTGATCGATCGTTTCGAACCCCTGGCGGCTTTGCTTGCTGCGGATCTGCATACCCTCGGCGAGCAGCTGGCCGAAGCGCTGCTGAGAGGCATGCAGCGCCGTCATATTGGGCCGCTCGGCGATCAGATTGACCAGTTGGTCGCCCAGGTTCTGCCGCAACTGCTGGCTGATCGCAATGGTGCTGAAGCTGCGTTGCAGCAGGCTCTCCTGACTCTTGGCCATGTGCATCACACTGACCACGCCGAGCAACAAACCCAACAGCGAGACCGTAATCAGCGCAGAAAAACTCAGGAACAGCCTCGTGCGCAGGGTTATGGGGATTTTCATAAGCGGTACTGTTTGCGTTTCCGGTACAGGGTCGAGGCGTCGATGCCCAGGGTCTTCGCCGCCTGATCAAGGGTGTCGGTGGTCGCCAGCACGGCGCCGATATGGGCTTTTTCCAGGGCTTCCAGGCTGAGATCGGCGCCGATCCGCGGGGCGCTGCTGGCCGGCTGCCCACCCAGCCCGAGGTGGCTGATTTCGATCTGTTCCTGGGGGCAGATGATGCTGGCGCGTTCGATCACGTTGCGCAGCTCGCGGATATTGCCGGGCCACTGGTAGTCGAGCAGCGCGTTGTGCGCCTCCTCGCTGAAACCGCGGGCCGGGCGCACATAGTCTTTGACGAAGCGGGCGAGAAAGCCTTCCGCCAACACCGCGATGTCGTCCGGGCGTTCGCGTAGCGGCGGCAATACCAGGGTGATGACATTCAGGCGGTAGAGCAGGTCTTCGCGGAAGCGGCCATCGCGCACCATCTCGTCCAGGTCGAGGTTGGTCGCGGCGAGGATGCGCACGTCGGCGCGACGGGTGATGGGATCGCCGACCCGCTCGTACTCCTTGTCCTGAATGAAGCGCAACAGCTTGGGTTGCAAGGTCAAGGGGAAGTCGCCGATCTCGTCGAGGAACAGGGTGCCGCCATCCGCCTGATTGACCCGCCCCAGGGTGTTCTCGCTGGCGCCGGTAAAGGCGCCGCGGCTGTGGCCGAACAGCTCGCTCTCCATCAACTCAGCCGTCAGCGAAGGGCAGTTGATGGTCACACAGGACTTGCGCGCCCGTGGGCTCCAGCTGTGAATGGCGCGCGCCAACTCGCCCTTGCCGGTGCCGGACTCGCCGAGGATGAGGATGTTGGCATCGGTCACCGCGACCTGCCGTGCGGTTTCCAGCACGGCCATCATCGCCGGGCTGTGGGAGTCGAGCACATTCTTGGCATTGCGCACTTCGCCTTCGAGGGCTTCCAGGCGCGCGGCCATATGGCGCACTTCCAACTGTTTCGCAGCGGCCAGGCGCAGCTGGTCGGGGCTGCAGGGTTTGACCAGATAATCCGCGGCGCCGATCTGGATGGCATCCACCGCGGTGTCCACGGCCGAATGCGCGGTCACTATCACCACGCGCATCCAGGGCGCCTGGGTACGCATCTGCGCCAATACGTCGAGTCCATTGTCCTCGCCCAGGCGCAGGTCGAGAAAACACAGATCGAACACCTGACGCTGCAACAACGCCTCGGCTTGACTGGCATTGGTGGCGGTACTGACTTGGTAGCCCTCGTCCTCGAGGCAATAGCGAAAGGTCCGCAGAATCGCGCCTTCATCATCGACCAACAGAATGCGAGCGCTCTTCATGGCTCGTGCTTCCATATCCAGAACTCCATTGTTGGGTGCATGGAGTTAGTCCGCTTTTGCTCGTGCAAGTTGCAATGATTATTTGCTCGGGATCATGCAGTCTGCATGATGGCGGGTTTTTAATTTCTCTCCTAACCTACTGTTTTTATTAATTAAAACTATCAAAAAAAGTCTGGCATAAGAGCTGCAACCGAGCCTGTGTACACGATTGTCAGCGGTCGCCATCGACGGCTCCACACAATAGCAACCGACTCGGGAAGTGCCATCATGACCAGCAAATCGACAACCCAGCTCAATGAATTGATCGAAATCACTCGCGACGGGCAACGCTTCTACCAGCACGCCCAGGAAGAGGTGAAGGACACGCGCCTGAAAGCCATCTTCAGCGAAATGTCACGCGCCAAGACCGATGTCATCCAGGCCCTGGCAGTGAAGGTCGCCGCCAACCAGGAACACCCCTCGTCCGGTACCACCCTTATCGGCAAACTGCGCCAAGTCTATGCCGACACCCGGGCCACCTTGTCGAGCGACGAGGCCGCCACTTACGTGAAGCAATTGGAAGATACCGAGGATCGCATCCTGCACGCGTTCGAAGACGCCCTGGAAAGTGCCGATCCGGATGTGCGGGCCCTGTTGGCGGTCGAAATGCCCAAGGTGCGCAACTGCCACGACCGCATGCGCAACCTCAAGCAATCCCTGCAGTAAGGCGTTCGCACACATATGCAGCGTATCGCAACGACAGCGTTGCGCTCCTGCTCAATCGGCCAGGCGGTTTCTCGGCCAGGTGGCGGGTACCTCATAGGCATCCGCGCCATGCCCCGACCAAACAGACCACCCGGCCGTTATGGCCACGCCCGGTCCTGTGCGAGGCACTTGCAGGGTTTGTGCGCTTAGCCGCTGCTTCGCGGAGGGCGTGCAATCGGCAGTTGCAATGCATAGCTGGGAGTAGCTTTTTATTGCGCAACCGATGCGCTCTATACCAGCAAAAGCAAGGAGAAATGCCATGTTAAGTTGGGCCATTACCTTTCTCATCATCGCTATCATCGCCGCGGTTCTGGGCTTTGGTGGCATCGCGGGCGCGGCTACGGGTATTGCGAAGGTTCTCTTCGTGGTGTTCCTGGTGCTGTTTATCGTGTCGTTCTTTATCGGCCGTCGCCCCCGTCTCTAGCAGGCCGTTGAAAAACGTAGGCGAGGCAGCCGAGACAAGGCAAAAACGGCCGAAAAAGCGCAGTTTACGTGCTGTAAATGAGCATTTTGAGGCCGTTTTTAACGCAGTATCGGCAACGCAGGTAGTTTTTCAACAGCCTGCTAGACGGCGATAACCCATACCCCCCTGCGACCGCCCCGCCAGGGGCGGCCGCCACTACACGACCGCCAGTCACCGCAAAACCCACCTAGCAACTCCTCCCGCGCATATCCAGCGCCCGTGCTCTCTCCCGTTATGCCGTAGCCGCGCTATCATCCCCCGCATTGCCAATGGGGGTGGACGATGCTGAACGGCTTGTGGCTGAGCTTTTTCGTGGTAGCGGCGGTCGCGGGCTTATCGCGCTGGCTGCTGGGCGACGATCCGGCGGTGTTTTCCGCCATGGTCGAAAGCCTGTTCGCCATGGCCAAACTGTCGGTCGAAGTGATGGTGGTGCTGTTCGGCACCCTGACCCTGTGGCTGGGTTTCCTGCGTATCGCCGAAAGGGCCGGGCTGGTCGATCTGCTCGGCCGCGCACTCGGGCCGTTGTTCGCCCGGCTGATGCCGGAAGTGCCGCGCGGCCACCCGGCCCTGGGCTTTATCACCCTGAACTTCGCCGCCAATGGCCTGGGCCTGGACAACGCCGCGACGCCGATCGGCCTGAAAGCCATGCGCGCGCTGCAGGAGCTCAACCCCAGCGCCACTATCGCGAGCAACGCGCAGATCCTTTTCCTGGTGCTCAACACCTCCTCGCTGACCCTGCTGCCGGTGTCGATCTTCATGTACCGGGTGCAGCAGGGCGCCGAAGACCCGACCCTGGTGTTCCTGCCGATCCTTCTGGCGACCAGCGCCTCGACCCTGGCCGGCTTGCTGGCGGTGGCGCTGGTGCAACGCCTGCGCCTGTGGGACCCGGTGGTGCTGGCCTACCTGATCCCCGGCGCCTTGCTGCTTGGCGGTTTCATGGCGCTGCTCGGCGGGCTGTCGGCCACGGCGCTGGCGGCATTGTCCTCGCTGCTCGGCAACCTCACGCTGTTCGGCTTGATTCTGCTATTCCTGCTGGTCGGCGCGCTACGCCGGGTGCCGGTGTACGAGAATTTTATTGAGGGCGCCAAAGAAGGCTTCGATGTCGCCAAAAGCCTGCTGCCGTATCTGGTCGCCATGCTCTGCGCGATCGGCGTGCTGCGCGCTTCCGGCGCCCTGGATTTCGGCCTGGACGGGGTGCGCGCGCTGGTCCAATGGCTCGGCTGGGACACGCGCTTTATCGATGCCCTGCCCACCGCGTTGATGAAACCGTTCTCCGGCAGCGCGGCGCGCGCGATGCTGATCGAAACCATGCAGAACTTCGGCGTCGACAGCTTCCCCGCGCTGCTCGCGGCCACCGTGCAGGGCAGCACCGAAACCACTTTTTACGTGTTGGCGGTGTACTTCGGCGCGGTGGGCATCCAGCGCGCGCGGCATGCCGTGGGCTGCGCGCTGCTCGCCGATCTGGCCGGCATACTCGCGTCTATCGCGGTGTGTTATTGGTTTTTCGGGTAGCACCGGCCACGGTAGGTTGGGTCGGGCCGCGTAGGTTAGCGGCGACTGACGCGGTTTAAGCAACGGCATCGCCATCGGCCGCCGCGTAACCCAACGACACCGCGTCGGCGCCTTGTTGGGTTACGCGGCGTTCGTCTACGGTATTGCCGGGAACTAACGTGGGCACCGCTAACCCAACCTACTCGACCTTGAAACGCAGCACCCCGATCATCTGTCCGGCTTCGGTCAGCACCTGGATCTGCCAACGCCCGGCGGCGTCGGTGGGGAAGTTCTGTTTGTGCGTCCAGGCCCGGTAGCCTTTTTCGCGGCCGCCTTGGATCTCCAGGGCGATGCGCTCGACCTCGACGCCGTTATGCCGCCAGACGTGATAGATGCGCTCGTTCAGCCCGCGGGGCGCATTGATCGCGGTATAGGCATAAAGCCCCTGCTCATGCAGTTGCGAGAGGCTGAGTTGGCGCAGACTTGCGCCGGGCGCGCGGTTCTGGTCGTCGAATTCGGTGGTCACCGCCACATCGGCCAGCCACAGGGTCGCGGGCGGCACCCAGACCCGCGCCAGCCAGCCGCCGACGCCGATGGCCAGGGTCAAACCGACCAATAGCGCGCCCCGCCACCAGCGCTGCACGGTGATGGTGCTGAATAGGCTGGGAAACGACAGCAGCACGGCCGCCGCCAGGGCCAGCTGATAACTCTGCGGGGTGGTCAGCTTAAAGATGATCGGCAGCGCCGTGAGCAATACCGCGAACAGCGCCAGGGTGTGGTAGGCGAGAAACAGCCAGCGCCGCGGGGCCAGCCATTTGTAGTACAGCGGGTCGATGATCGAGGCCAGCGCCGCGGCCGCCAACACGCCGGTGAACAGAGCCTGGCCGCTGTTCCAGGTGGTGGTGATAAAGAAGAACGGCAGCACGAAGAACAGACTTTCCTGGTGGATCATCTGGGTCGCATAGCGCAACAGAGGCGCCGGCACCTGCAGGCCGAACCAGCGTTCGATCTGCTCGCGCAGCACGTTTTCCAGGATCAACCACAACCAGCTGACCAGCATCACCAGGCCCAGCACCCGCGCCAATTCGGCTTGTCGATCGACCAGCAGAAAGCTCGCCAACCCCGACGCGAAGCCGAAGATCGCCACCGTCCCCGGGTAGGCTTGAATCAACGCGACAACACGCGAAACGGCGATTTTGTTCAAGCGGGGCAAAGACACGGGACGACTCTTGCAGGTATACGGCAGTAGGAGCGTCAGCATACTGCATCTGCCCCCGCATGCCGCACTTTGCCGATAGCCGCGCCTGCTAGAACACCGACCAGCCGATGCGTTGACTGAGCAACTCCAGGGCTTTCATCCCCGCCAGGGAATTGCCCGCGGGGTTCAGCTCCGGCGACCAGACGCACACGCTGAAGCGCCCCGGCACCACCGCGACTATGCCGCCGCCGACGCCGCTCTTGCCCGGCAGGCCGACCCGGTAGGCGAAGTTGCCCGCTTCGTCGTACAGGCCGCTGGTGGCCATGATCGCGTTGACCTGCTTGGTCTGCCGCGGCGTCAGAATCTGCGCACCGCTGTGCATGCAAAAGCCGTCGTTGGCCAGGAAGCAGAAGGCCCGCGCCAGGTCGGCGCAGCTCATGCGCAGCGCGCAATAACTGAAGTAGCTGCGCAGCACCGTTTCCACGTCGTTATGGAAATTACCGAACGACTGCATCAGGTAAGCCGCCGCCGCGTTGCGTGCACGGTGCTGGTATTCGGAATCGGCCACGCGGTTATCCACCACCACCTGCGGGTTGCCGGCCAGGCGGCGGACGAAATCGCGCATCGACACCACCGGCGCGGCAAAGCGCGACTGATTGATATCGCAGATCACCAGCGCACCGGCATTGATAAACGGATTGCGCGGCCGCCCGCGTTCGAACTCCAGCTGCACCAGGGAATTGAACGGCTGCCCGGACGGCTCGTGGCCCAGGCGCTGCCAGATGTCCTCGCCGGAATGACCGATCGCCTGCACCAGGCTGAACACCTTGGAAATGCTCTGCACGGAAAACGCCGTATCGGCGTCGCCAGCGCAGAACAGCTCGCCGCTGTTGCTATAGACCGCGATACCCAGCTGATTGGCCGGCACATCGGCGAGCGCGGGAATGTAATCGGCCACTTTGCCCTGACCGATCAACGGGCGGACTTCATCGATAATCTCGCTCAACAGCGCTTGCATGTTCCAACTCGCAGCAGTGCCCGGGCGAACCCCGGGCGATGGCTGGTAGACGCCCGCCAGCTGGTGCTGATCACACCCGAAACCGTTCCCGGATTGTCTGCGCTTATCCAGGCTACGGGCTGTAGATCCCAGGTTTATCCGCAAGGCCTGCGAACCAACGCACTTTGTAGCCCGGATGCAATCCGGGACATCGCTGGTGGTCGTGATACCGATCCCCGGATTGCGCTGCGTTTATCCAGGCTACGGGCTGTAGATCCCGGGTTTATCCACAGGGCCTGCGCACCAACGCGCACTTTGTAGCCCGGATGCAATCCGGGACATCGCTGGTGGTCGTGATACGATCCCCGATTGCGCTGCGCTTATCCAGGCTACGGGCTGTAGGTCCCGGGTTTATCGCAAGGCCTGCGCACCAACGCACTTTGTAGCCCGAATAAGCGACAGCGCAATCCGGGGTTGACCCAAGGTTGTGAAAAATCGCGCAGCCACCTCCACGCGGCGTCCCCCTCAACGCCAGGCGTGGCGC
Organism: uncultured Pseudomonas sp.; assembly: GCA_966210885.1. Lineage (GTDB taxonomy): Bacteria > Pseudomonadota > Gammaproteobacteria > Pseudomonadales > Pseudomonadaceae > Aquipseudomonas. The sequence goes on along the minus strand of CBIHLQ010000002.1, from coordinate 210,439 downwards.
AGCTTATCGAGCGCCAGGGCGATCTGCGCCTCGTCGACCCCGGCGAAACCCAGCACCAGCCCGGCACGCGGTTGCTGCGCTGGGTCGTCCAGGTAGTAGCCGCTCAATGCACTCAGCTCGACGCCCACCGCGGCCGCCTTGCTCACCAATTCACGCTCGCGCGCCAGGCTGTCGAGCGGCACGCAGACATGCAGACCGGCCTGCACCTCCGGCAGCGCCACGCCGGCCTCGGCGGCCGGCCAGTTACGCAGCAGCACATCGCGCCGCGAACGGGCGGCGCGGCGCATGCGGCGGATATGCCGCTGGAAGTGGCCGCGGGCGATGAATTCGGCGAGCACCGCCTGGGTGCCGATTTCCGAATGGCGCATGTTCAACGTGCGCAGTTGCGCCAGCGGCTCGACCAGCGCCGGCGGCACCACGAGATAGCCGAGACGCAGCGCCGGGAACAGCACCTTGGAGAAGGTGCCGACGTAGAGCACCCGGCCTTGCCGATCCAGCGATGCCAGCGGCGCCAGGGGCGTGCCGCTGTAGCGGTACTCGCCGTCGTAGTCGTCCTCGACGATCCAGGCCTGCTCGCGCTCGGCCCAGTCGAGCAGCTCCAGGCGCCGCGCCAGGGACAGGGTGACGCCGCTCGGGTACTGGTGCGAAGGCGTCACGTAGGCCAGCCGGCAGTCGCTCAAGGTCTCCAGCAGGCGGCTGTCGAGGCCGTCCTGGTCCACCGCGATGCCATGCAGGCGCGCCCCGGCAACGGCGAAGGTCTGGGCGGCGGAGCGGTAGCAGGGGTTTTCCAGCACCACGCCGTCGCCGGGTTGCAACAGCAATTGGGCACAGAGGCTGATGGCCTGCTGCGCGCCGCTGGTGATCAATACCTGCTCGGGCGTGCAGCGCAGGCCGCGACCGTTGCGCAAGTAGGCGGCAATCATTTCCCGCAGGCGCGGGTCGCCCGCGGCCTCGCCATAGCCCAGGCATTCCAGCGCCGGAGCGCGCCAGAACTGCGCCTGCAAGCGCGCCCAGATCTCGAAGGGAAACAGGTCGAGGGCCGGCAAGCCGAGGCGGAACGCCCGCGGCGGTCCTTCGCGCGGCGCACTCGGCCCGTGGACCTGCAAGCGCGCCCGCAGCGGCTGGGGAACCTGCGTCTGCGCCGCCGGCGGCATGGCGGCCGGTACACCGCCGCCCAGTTCGGCGACGTAGGTGCCGTCGCCGATACGCCCGTCGATATAGCCCTCGGCATACAGCTGATCGTAGGCACGCACCACGGTATTGCGCGACACGCCCAAGGCCTCGGCCAGTTCGCGACTGGCCGGCAGGCGCATGCGGCTGGCCATGCGGCCGTCGAGAATGCGTTCGCGCAGCGCCTGGTAGAGCTGGCGGGCCAGGCCCTGGCGCGGGTCGAGTCGAAAGCCGGCGGGATCGAGCGGCAAGGGCGGTTTGCTGGTCATGGGTGGCGGCCTGGGGACGGAGCGTCCAGGGTAAATTGGATCTGTAAAAATCGCCATAAATGGCTCTTACAAAGGACCAATAGCCCACCTAGCATGGCGTCATCATTCAGGAGAAACGCCATGTACTCACCCGCCGCCTTCCGCATCGACGACCTCGCCGAGCTGCACGCGCTGATCGAGCGCACGCCCCTGGCGATCCTGGTGACCCAGGGCGAGCAAGGCCTGCTGGCCAGCCATCTGCCGCTGCTGCTCGACCCGAACGCCGGCCCGCATGGCCGCCTGCTCGGCCACTTCGCCCGGGCCAACCCGCAGTGGCGTGACCTGGCCGCCGGCGCCGAAGCATTGGTGATCTTCCCCGGCCCCTCGGCCTATGTCAGCCCCGGCTATTACCCGAGCAAGGCCCGCGACCACAGGGCGGTGCCGACCTGGAACTACGTCAGCGTGCAGGCCTGGGGCCGCGCCGAGGTGTTCGACGAGCCGGCGCGCCTGCGCGAACTGGTCGGCCGCCTCAGCGCCCACCACGAAAGCGGCCAGGCGCAGCCCTGGTCGCTGGACGAGGCGCCGGCCGACTACCTCGACGCCATGCTGCGCGCCATCGTTGGCTTCGAGCTGCCGATCGAACGCATCGCCGGCAAAGCGAAAATGAGCCAGAACCAGCCGGCGGACAACCGCGCCGGCGTGCGTGATGCACTGGCGAGCCGCAGCGCACCGAACGAACAAGAAGTGGCGCGGCTGATGGATAGCCTGCGCTGAAAAGACATCCAACCAAGCCAAGGAATACGCCCATGTCGACACTAGAAATCCGCCCCGTCCGCGCCGCCGACCACGCCGCCTGGCTACCGCTCTGGCAAGGCTATCTGCACTTCTACGAAAGCGAGCTGCCGGCCGCAACCACCGCCAGCACCTGGCAGCGCTTTCTCGACCCGGCCGAGCCGACCCATGCCGCGTTGGCCTGGCGCGACGGCCGGGCCGTCGGTCTGGTGCAGTGGATTTTCCACCGTTCCAATTGGTCGCAGACCAACAGCTGCTACCTGCAGGACCTATTCGTCAGCCCCGAGATACGCGGCGCAGGTGCCGGCCGCCAACTGATCGAACACGTCTATGCCCAGGCCCGTAACGCCGGCAGCACGCGGGTGCACTGGCTGACCCATGAAAGCAACCACACCGCCATGCAGCTTTACGACCGCATTGCCCAGCGCTCCGGCTTTGTGCAATACACCCAAAGCCTCTAGTTCAAGGAGCACCGTATGAGCCATGCCCTACCCGACTGGCAACCCGCCAACCCACCGCCACGCCAGCCGCTCGACGGCCACTACGTGCGCCTGGAACCGCTCGACCCCGCGCGCCACGGCGACGACCTGTGGCTGTGCCTGCAGGGGCCGGACGCCGATCCGGCGCTGTGGGACTACTTGCCCTACGGCCCGTTCGAACGGCGTAGCGACTTCGACGCCTGGCTGGCCGGCAACGCCGCCGGCAGCGACCCGCTGTTCTTCGCCGTGCTCGAGCGCGCCAGCGGCCAGGCCCAGGGCCTGCTCGGCTACCTGAACATAGTGCCGGCCCATGGCTGCATCGAGATCGGCCATATCGCCTTCGGCCGCGCCATGCAGCGCACGCCACGGGCCACCGAGGCGGTATTCCTGCTCGCCGAGCTGGCCTTCGCCCTCGGCAATCGACGCCTGGAATGGAAGTGCAATGATTTGAACGCCCGCTCCAAGCGCGCCGCCGAACGCTTCGGTTTCAGCTTCGAAGGGCTGTTCCGCCAGCACTCGGTGATCAAGGGCCACAACCGCGACACCGCCTGGTTTTCACTGCTCGACCACGAATGGCCGGCGCGGCGCCAGGCGTTCCAGCGCTGGCTGGCGATGGAGAATTTCGACGAGCAGGGGCGCCAGCGCAGGAGCCTGGGCGACCTGCGCGAATAAGCGCCGCCGAGCGCGCCATGGTTTCGCCATCATCGTGAGCCGGGTATAGTGCCGCCCGCTTTACAGGACGCGGCCTGTGTCCTGGGCATCACGACAAGGATCGAATCGATGAGATTGCTACCTGTGGCGGGCCTGCTGGCGCTCGCAACGATCGTCAGCGGCTGCTCGGCCAAGGCCTACTTCAAGCTGCCGGAAAATACCCGGATCGCGGTCTATGAACGCCCGCAACAATATTCCCAAGGCCTGGTGAAAACCCGCCCGTTCGCCTGGAGCGCCACCCGCGGCATTCCCTATACCCTGAGCGACGCCAACGGCGAACAGCTGCAGCAAGGCAAATTGCGCGCGCGCTTTCGCGTCGCCTCGGTGTTCTGGCCGCCAGTAGCGATCGCCTATTGGCCGATGGGCTTCGGTCAGCGCTGCTTCGACCTGACCGGCCCCGAACCCCTGGCCTGCACCCGCGAAGACCTGCGCGAGCTGCGCCGGCAATACCGCGCAGCCCATTGAGGCTGCCAACCCTCAGAACTTCTCCGGCCTGAGCACTTCCACCTCGGCCAGGTAGCAGACCATCGCGTAGTTGGCGTAGTAGTGCTCCTGCAGGTGATGGGCGATGCGCTCGGCCAGGTCGCGGGCGCAGATCACTTCCAGACGGATATTGCCTTCGGTGTCCCAGCCGGCGCTGCGCACGCCGCGGCTGCCACGGCCGCGGGCGTCGGAGAGGGTCCAGCCGGGTGCGCCGAGCGTTTCCAGGTCGGCCAGCAGTTTCTTTTCCAGAGCGGCTTCGCAGATCACCGTGAGCAGGGTGCGGGTATGGGCGGGCATATCAGAATCCCCATGCGATCAGAGTTTCGGCCAAGGCCAGATAAAGCGGGATGCCCACCAGGATATTAAACGGGAAGGTGATGCCCAAGGACGCGGTGAGCGACAACGACGGATTGGCCTCCGGCACCGCCAGGCGCATCGCCGCCGGCACCGCGATATAGGACGCCGACGCCGCCAGGGTGGCGAGCATCGCCGTACCGCCGAGAGACAGCCCCATGGCTCGCGCCAGCAGCGCACCGATAAGCGCGCCGAGCAACGGCATCAGCAGGGCGAACAGCGCCAGCTTGAAGCCGTAGCGCTTCAAAGACGCCAGTTGGCCGGACGCGATCAGACCCATTTCCAGCAGGAAGAACGCCAGCACCGGCTTGAACATGCTGGTGTACAGCGGCTCCAGCGGCTTGATCGCCTCCTTGCCGGCGATCGCGCCTATCACCAGACCGCCGAGCAGCAGCATGATGCTCTTGCCGAGGAATATCTCGCGACCCAGCTCCTTCCAATGGGTGTCGCGGCTGATGCCCTTGGCCAACAGGATACCGACCAGGATCGCCGGGATTTCCAGAATGGCGACGAACAGCGGCATATAGCTCTCGAAGGCGATGCCCTTGGCCACCATGAACGCCACCACCACCGCGAAGGTACCGGCGCTGACCGAACCGTAGTGGGCCGCCACCGCCGCCGCATTGACCCGATCGAAGCGCAGCCCGCGCAAGAAGGCGAACGCCACCAGCGGCAGCAACACGCCCAGGCCCAGTACCAGCGCCGACTGCCCGAGCAACTGCGCGCTGGCCTGCTCGGCCAGTTCGACGCCGCCGTGCAAGCCGATGGCCAGCAACAGGATGATCGACAGCGTCTCGTAGAGCGCGGGCGGCAATTTCAGCTCGCTCTTGACCAAGCCGGCGAACAGTCCGAAGACGAAGAACAGCACCACCGGATCCAGACCCACTACGCATACTCCGAACGTTTGCCTGTTAAGACGCCGCCAGCGTCACATCCAACAGATGAAGAAAGGATCATGTCCCAACAGCCGGTTGTGCTGAAGCCCGCCGCTCTACCGCCCCCTCGTTTCGACGAGGCGGCATGCGGGACATGACCAAAAAGCTGGGATGGGCGCGCCCGGTAGCCCGGCGTCAGCGCCCATCCACGTAATAAAAAGAAGCCCCGAAAATCTGCTCAAATGCCTGTTCAACCAGCCCGGGGCTTCGAGGTTAACCTTCGATTTCGATCAGCACTTCGCCCGGATTGACCCGGTCGCCCTTGGCCACGTGCACGGCCTTCACCGTACCGGCGATCGGCGCCTGGATTTCGGTTTCCATCTTCATCGCTTCGCTGATCAGTACGGCCTGCCCGGCTTTCACCTGGTCGCCTTCCTTGACCAGCACATCGACGATATTGCCCGGCATGCTGGTGCTGACGTCGCCCGGTGCGCTGGCGTTCTTGCGCTTGCCGCCGCCACTGCCGGCAACGAAATCGTTGAGTGGCTCGAACACCACCTCTTCCGGCATACCGTCGATGGACAGGTAGAAGTGCCGCTTGCCATCGGTCTTCACGCCGACGCCGGTGATGTCCACCCGGTAGCTCTCGCCGTGCACGTCGACAACGAACTCGGTCGGTACGCCTTCACCACCCGCCCGGGCCACGCCGCCGGCCTCGGGGATCGGCAGGAGTACTTCGGGGGTCAGGGTGCCGGCTTCGCGCTCCTCGAGGAACTTGCGGCCGATGTCCGGGAACATGGCGTAGGTCAGCACGTCCTCCTCGGACTTCGCCAGAGCGCCGATCTCGCCGCGCAGCTTGACCATTTCCGGCTTGAGCAGGTCGGCCGGGCGCACGTCGATCACCTCTTCGCTGCCGATCGCCTGCTTGCGCAGCTGCTCGTTGATCTTGCCCGGGGCCAGGCCGTAGCGGCCCTGCAAATACAGCTTCACCTCGTTGGTGATGGTCTTGTAGCGCTCACCGGCCAGCACGTTGAACACCGCCTGGGTGCCGACGATCTGCGAGGTCGGGGTGACCAGCGGCGGGAAACCGAGGTCTTCGCGCACTCGCGGGATTTCCTCGAACACCTCGTTGATACGGTCGAGCGCGCCCTGCTCCTTGAGCTGGTTGGCCAGGTTGGACATCATCCCGCCCGGCACCTGGTTGACCTGCACGCGGGTATCCACAGCGGTGAATTCGCTCTCGAACTGGTGGTACTTCTTGCGCACCGCATAGAAGTACAGGCCGATCTCCTGCAGCAGCTCCAGATCCAGACCGGTGTCGTACTCGCTGCCCTTGAGCGCCGCGACCATCGATTCGGTGCCCGGGTGGCTTGTGCCCCAGGCCATGCTGGAGATGGCAGTGTCGATATGGTCGGCGCCGGCCTCGATCGCCTTGAGCTGACACATCGCACCGAGCCCCGCGGTGTCATGACTGTGGACGAAGACCGGCAGGTCGACCTCGGCCTTCAGCGCCTTGACCAGGTCGAAGGCCGCATAGGGGGTGAGCAGGCCGGCCATGTCCTTGATCGCCACCGAGTCGATGCCCATGGCCTGCATGGCCTGGGCCTGCTTCACGTAGGCCTCGACCGTGTGCACTGGGCTGACGGTGTAGCTCAGGGTGCCCTGGGCATGCTTGCCCGCGGCCTTCACCGCCTCGATCGAGACGCGCAGGTTACGCACATCGTTCATCGCATCGAAGATGCGGAACACGTCGATGCCGTTGACCGCCGCCTTGGCCACGAAAGCCTTGACCACGTCGTCGCTGTAGTGGCGGTAGCCGAGCAGGTTCTGCCCGCGCAACAGCATCTGCAGACGGGTGTTGGGCAGCGCCGCCTTGAGTTTGCGCAGGCGCTCCCAGGGATCTTCCTTGAGGAAGCGGATACAGGCGTCGAAGGTCGCGCCGCCCCAGACTTCCAGCGACCAGTAGCCGACCCGGTCGAGCTTGTCGCAGATCGGCAGCATGTCCTCGGTGCGCATGCGCGTGGCGAGCAGGGACTGGTGGGCATCGCGCAGGATGGTATCGGTGACGGTGATTCTCTTACTCATGTTCTGATCCTTCCCTTACAGGCCAGCGTGGGCGGCAATGGCGGTGGCGATGGCGATGGCCAGGTGCGATGGGTTGCGTTTGATCGAGTACTCGGTCAGTTCCGGGTGGCTTTCGACGAAGCTGGTGTTGAACTGGCCGCTGCGAAATTCCGGATTACGCAGGATTTCCTGGTAATAGGCGGCGGTGGTCTTGACCCCCTGCACGCGCATGTCGTCCAGGGCACGCAGGCCGCGGTCCATCGCCTCTTCCCAGGTCAGCGCCCAGACGATCAGCTTCAGGCACATCGAGTCGTAATAGGGCGGAATGGTGTAGCCGGTGTAGATCGCCGTATCGGTGCGCACGCCGGGGCCGCCGGGGGCGTAATAGCGGGTGATCTTGCCGAAGCTGGGCAGGAAGTTGTTCTTCGGGTCCTCGGCGTTGATGCGGAACTGCAGGGCGAAGCCGCGGTGGATGATGTCCTCCTGCTTGACCGACAGCGGCAGGCCGCTGGCGATGCGGATCTGCTCGCGGACGATGTCCAGGCCGGTGATTTCCTCGGTGATTGTGTGCTCCACCTGCACCCGGGTGTTCATCTCCATGAAGTACACCTCGCCCTCGGCGAGCAGGAATTCCACGGTACCGGCGTTCTCGTAGCCCACCGCCTTGGCCGCGCGCACCGCCAGGTCGCCGATATAGGCGCGCTGCTCCGGGGTCAGCTGCGGGCTGGGGGCGATCTCGATGAGCTTCTGGTTGCGCCGCTGGATCGAGCAGTCGCGCTCGAACAGGTGCACCACGTTGCCGAAGCTGTCGCCGAGAATCTGCGCCTCGATATGCTTGGGATTGACGATGCACTTCTCCAGAAACACCTCGGCCGAGCCGAAGGCCTTGGTCGCCTCGGAGATCACCCGCGGATAAGCCTGTTCCAGTTCCTCGCGCGAGTTGCAGCGGCGAATCCCGCGCCCGCCGCCGCCGGACGTGGCCTTGAGCATCACCGGGTAACCGATGCGCTCGCCTTCGCGCAGCGCTTCGGCGAGGTCGGCAACGTTGCCCTCGGTGCCCGGGGTCACCGGCACGCCGGCCTTGATCATGCTGCGCCGCGCTTCGGTCTTGTCGCCCATGCGGCGAATCACCTCGGCGCTCGGGCCTATGAATTTGATTCCACGTTCGGCGCATATCTCCGCCAGTTCGGCGTTTTCCGAGAGGAAGCCGTAGCCGGGGTGCAAGGCGTCGCAACCGGTCTCCACCGCCAGATTGACCAGCTTGCGCGGGTTCAGGTAGCCGGCCAGGGGGTCGGCGCCGATACCATGGGCCTCGTCGGCGCGCTTGACGTGCAGCGCCATGCGGTCGGCATCGGAATAGACAGCCACCGAACGGATGCCCATTTCGGCGCAAGCGCGCACGATACGGACGGCAATCTCGCCACGGTTGGCAATCAGGATTTTCTTGATCACGAGCCAGCGTCCTCGATCACGTGAGCAGGCGACCGGCGCAGCCGGTCGACGAAGGGCCGGGGCAGCAGTCCCGGTCAGGCGTTTTAAGCTACCTCTGCAATGCGATTAACCAAAATCAATATTTATTGGGCTAGCCATTAGCAAAGACTTATAGTTGAGCCTTGCAAACCCAAAATACAGGTTAGACCATGCGTAAGTCATTGCTACGTATGACATTTCGTCAACTGCAGGTGTTCCGCTCGGTGTGCGACCAACGCTCCTACAGCCGCGCGGCCGAGGAAATGTCGTTGACCCAGCCCGCGGTCAGCCTGCAGATCCGCCAGCTCGAAGAGCTGCTCGGCCAGCCGCTGTTCGATTACGTCGGTAAAAAGCTCTACCTGACCGACGCGGCCGAAGCCTTGCAGCGCGCCAGCGCGGATATTTTCGGCCGCCTGGAAAGCCTCGACATGCAGCTCGCCGACCTGCGCGGCTCGCTGCAGGGGCAACTGAGCCTGGCGGTCGAATCCAGCGCCAAATATTTCATTCCCCACCTGTTCGCCGCTTTTCGTCGCGAATACCCGGAAGTCAATTTACAGCTGGTGGTGGTCAACCATGCCCAGGCGCTCAAACGCCTGAGCGCCAACCGCGACGACCTGCTGATCATGTCGCAGGTGCCGACGACGCTGGATCTGGAGTTCCTGCCCTTTCTCAACAACCCCATAGTCGCGGTGGCGCCGCCCGGGCATCCACTCTGCACCCAGGATACGCTGCGCCTGCATGACCTGACCGCCTGGCCGCTGCTGATCCGCGAAGCCGGTTCGGGCACCCGCCAGGCTTGCGAGGAATATTGTCATCAGAAGCGCGCGCACTTCGCCCAGACCCTGGAGGTCGGCTCGACCGAAGGTCAATGCGAAGGGGTGATCGCCGGCCTCGGCCTGGCCCTGCTACCGCGCCACGCCGTGCGCCGCGAACTGGCCTGCGGCGCATTACGTGAATTGCGGGTCGCCGAATTGCCGCTGCTGCGCAGTTGGTGCCTGGTGCACCCGCGGGGCAAATACCTGTCGCCCGTGGCGCAGGCGTTCTTCGCCTTCGTGCGCGATCAGCGCAGCCTGATCAATGCGCTGGCCGAGCGTTTTGCCGCCTCAACGCCTGAGTAGCCACCAGGTAGTTAACGGCGATCAACTCGGGGTAGTCGCTCAATTGCTCCTGCAGCTGGCGCTGCTCGGCGTAGTTCTCGATCGCGCGGCGGTATTCCATACGCCGCTGATCGAGAAGCTTGCGACGGGTTTTGGCATCGCCGTTGGTGTGCACCTGCACTTTATCCAAATAGCCAGACATCGGGAACTCCCAAGCTGAATAACGGGAGTCACAGCATCGTCTCTGGGTGTGACGCTTTGGTGGCAAGGGGATGAATAGACGCTGACAGCGCGTGAACCTAAGTTGAGTGGTCACGTAGCCCGGATGCAATCCGGGAAGCGATATCAGTTGCACAGCTTTTCCCGGATTTCATCCGGGCTTCAAAAGCTTGGCGGGCTGGAAAACCCGCTTATAGGGTGGATATGGCAAAGCCTTGTCCACCGCGGGCGCCGGGCGCCCGGATATTGCCCGTCAATCCTCCGTCGCACGCACCGACTTGGGCGACAGGCGCAGGCTGCGCAAGCTGCGCTTGACGCTCTTCAGGTGGTTGACCAGGCTCGGCCCGCGGGCCATGGCCACGCCCATGGCGAGTACGTCGATCACTACCAGGTGGGCGATGCGCGAGGTCAGCGGGGTGTAGATTTCGGTGTCTTCCTGCACGTCGATGGCCAGGTTGACCGTCGCCAGATCGGCCAGCGGCGTCTGGCTCGGACACAGGGTGATCAAGGTCGCGCCGGCTTCGCGCACCAGATTGGCGGTGATCAGCAGATCCTTGGAACGCCCCGACTGGGAAATGCAGATGGCCACATCGGTAGGCTTCAGAGTCACCGCCGACATCGCCTGCATATGCGGGTCGGAGTAGGCCGCGGCGGTCAGCAACAGACGGAAGAACTTGTGCTGGGCGTCCGCCGCCACCGCACCAGAGGCGCCGAAGCCGTAGAACTCCACGCGCTGCGCCTGGGAACAGGCGGCAATCGCCTGTTGCAACGCCAGGGGGTCGAGGTGCTCACGCACTTCGATCAAAGTGTGCAGCGTGGTGTCGAAGATTTTCAGGCTGAAATCGGCGACAGAGTCGTTCTCGTGGATCGCGAACTGACCGAAACTGGCGCCGGCGGCCAGACTTTGCGCCAGCTTGAGCTTCAGGTCCTGGAAACCGGTGCAACCGATCGCGCGGCAAAAACGCACGATGGTCGGCTCGCTGATGCCGACGCTATGGGCCAACTCGGCCATCGAGCTGTGCATCACCGAAGCGGGGTCGAGCAGCACGTATTCGGCCACCTTGAGTTCCGACTTGCGTAACAGATGACGTGACTGGGCGATGTGCTGCAACAGGTTCAAGGGCAAGGCTCGGCTTTGACAAGTAACGAATCAGTCGGCGCGCCGCTTCCGAGTGGCTCTCGGTTATGATCGGGGCGGCCGGGTGTAGTGGCCTTGTAGTTATACTACATGGACCGCCCCCTCGCACGGCTAACCGCTCGTTATCCGACTTGGAGTCATCATTTTGAGCATTCCATGCGACATGTTGGTGTTTGGCGGCACGGGCGACCTGGCCCTGCATAAGCTGCTGCCGGCGCTCTATTACCTGCACCGCGACGGCCGCCTGCACGCCGATATGCGCATTCTCGCCCTGGCCCGCCACGCCCATAGCCACGAGACCTACCAGGCCCTGGCCGAACGCCACTGCCGGGCCCAGGTGGCGCGCGCCGACTTCGACAACGACACCTGGCACGCTTTCGCCGCCCGCCTCGACTACTTCGCCATGGATGCCAGCCAGAGCGCCGACTTCGGCCGCCTGGGCAAACGTATGGGCACCAACGACGAACGGGTGCGGGTCTACTACCTGGCCACCGCGCCCGATTTGTTCGAGGACATCGCCTCGCATCTGAAGATCGCTGGCCTGGCCGGTCCCCATGCGCGCATCGTGCTGGAAAAACCGATCGGCCACTCGCTGCAATCGGCCTGTGCGATCAATGCCGCGATCGGTGCGGTGTTCGATGAGGCGCGGGTGTTCCGCATCGACCACTACCTGGGCAAGGAAACCGTGCAGAACCTGATGGCGCTGCGCTTCGCCAACGCCCTGTTCGAGCCGATCTGGCGCGCCGCGCATATCGACCACGTGCAGATCAGCGTGTGCGAGACCATCGGTGTGGAGAATCGCGGCGCTTACTACGACAACGCCGGCGCCATGCGCGACATGGTGCAGAACCACCTGTTGCAGCTGCTGTGCCTGGTGGCGATGGAGGCGCCGGTGCGCTTCGACGCGGAATCGGTGCGCAACGAAAAGCTGAAGATTCTCGAAGCGCTCAAGCCCATCACCGGCCTCGACGTGCGCGACAAGACCGTGCGCGGCCAATATGCCGCCGGCAAGATCGGCGGCCAGGAGGTGCCGGCGTACTACTTCGAGAAGAACGTCGACAACGACAGCGATACTGAAACCTTCGTCGCCGTACAGGCGGAGATCGAAAATTGGCGCTGGGCCGGCGTGCCCTTTTATCTGCGCACCGGCAAACGCCTGAGCAAGAAAACCTCGGAGATCCTGATCCAGTTCAAACCGGTGCCGCACCAACTGTTCGGCCCCGGTGAGGCCAACCGCCTGCTGATCCGCCTGCAACCGGAGGAGTGCATCAGCCTGCAGCTGATGGCCAAGAACCCCGGCAAAGGCATGCACCTGGAGCCGGTGGAGCTGGACCTCAACCTGGCCCATGCGTTTCGTAAGAAGCGCCGCTGGGATGCCTATGAGCGCCTGCTGCTGGACGTGATCGACGGCGATTCGACGCTGTTCATGCGGCGCGACGAGGTCGAAGCCGCCTGGCAGTGGGTCGACCCGATTCTGCAGGGCTGGCAGTCCTACTACGAAAGCCCGCGCACCTATCCGGCCGGCAGCAGCGGACCGGAACAGGCCGGTCTGCTGCTGGAGCGGGCGGGGCGCAAATGGATGGAGTGAGCCGCCATGCTCGGGCTTAGCAGGCCGTTGAAAACCGTAGGCGAGGCAGGCAAGACAAGGCAAAAACGGCCGAAAAAGCGGAATTTACTGTTGTAAATGAGCATTTTTAAGGACGTTTTTAACGCAGTATTGCCAACGTAGGTAGTTTTTCAACGGCCTGTTAGCGCAAGGTATGCAGGAAGCTGATTAGATAATCCCGCTCGGCAGGATCGGCAATGGCCACGTGACGCATGCGCGTGCCCGGCACCAGCGCCTCGTTGTCGGTAATCCATTTGCGCAGGTTGTCCTCGGTCCAGGTGATCCCCGACGCCTGCATGGCTTTCGAATAGGCGAACCGCGGTACGGAAGCCGCCGGGCGATCGACCACGCCGAATAGGCTGGGACCGAAGGCGTTCTCGCTGCTATCCAGCGAGTGGCAGGCCGTGCAGTGGTGCGCGAACAACTGGCGCCCGGCGGCCTCCATGGCCTTCTCGTCGGCCTGAGCGGCCGGCACGACCGCCAGTGCACTGCTTAAAGCCAAAGACGCTAGCAAGATGGTTTTCATCGCATTTCCCCTCAAAATGTCTCGGTAAAGACAGTATGTTTTGTAAGGGTTAGCGACGGCTCTTGTACAAAAGCAGCATTTTTCTCCTACCAAAGCACACACTGCCCGACGCACGCCGGACAACGCGCTCGCTCCGGTAGACCGACAACCGGCGATATATGCGGCATAGAGGGGCTGACGCACTTCACGTGATAGCGCGATATAGCTATGAATAACTTCGTGCAGGCCGCTTATATATCCAGCAGATATTAGAAATCATCCGACCACCGTCATCGCACATAATCCGACGCTGCTGATCCATGCATATAGGCTCTGAGCGTCATGGCATTCGTCCGTATATCAGAAAAGTTCAGAGCCGCGATATTCACCAGCATATATCCACGTATATGCGCCGAATATCGGCCGATATTCGGCGCCGATACACCATCGTACTCGGCAACCCAAAATATCGCTCTACACCGCGTTTTCAGTGGCTTGCAGCCGTGCGTTGTGAGTTCTACTCCGCGCAGCTGCCGAGGGCATCAAGCAACTACCGCGCCAGGCGCTGGATAATTCGCCGGAACCCTGCATGCGAACACCGATCATCACGTCTAATTAGGCGCCCCCTCGCCTCCGATAATCCGCTCGTTATCCGCCGTTGAATTAACCTGAATCGAGAAAATTCTTAACCGAATCGTCATCTCGTATATCGGCATTGCGGGTTGAGAATTATTTTTCGATATGTTTAACCTAATAGGGATTTGCACAACTTCAAGGATTCTGGTTTGAGTTTCGCCCCCGTCACACTCCGTCGTCCAACCGACGGCGACGGATATCCGCTGCACCGTTTGGTAGCCCGCTGCCAACCCCTGGACACCAACTCGGCGTATTGCAACCTGTTGCAGTGCACCGATTTCGCCGATACCGCCATCGCCGCCGAAACCACCGACGGCCAGCTGGTGGGATTCATCTCCGGCTACCGTCCACCCTCGCGTCCGGACACGCTATTCGTCTGGCAGGTCGCGGTGGATGCTTCGCTCCGCGGCCAAGGCCTGGCCCTGCGCATGCTGCTAGCGCTGACCGAAAGGGTCGCCGCCAAGGGCGTACGTTTTCTGGAAACCACCATTTCACCGGGCAATGGCGCATCCCAGGCGCTGTTCAAACGCGCCTTCGCCCGCCTCGGGGCCGACTACGAGACCCGCACCCTGTTCGCCCGCAGCCGGCACTTCGCCGGTAAGCACGAGGACGAAGTGCTCTATCGCGCCGGCCCATTCAACGCCCCCGTCTTGACCCCCGCCATGGAAAAAAACCTCAAGGAGACCGCATGAAACTCTTCGAACAGAACGAATCGTCCGTCAGGAGCTATTGCCGCTCATTCCCCGTGGTATTCGACCAAGCACGCGGCGCCGAGCTGATCACCCGCGACGGCAAGCACTACATCGATTTCCTCGCCGGCGCCGGCACCCTGAATTACGGGCACAACCACCCGGTGCTCAAGCAGGCGCTGCTCGACTACATCGGCAACGACGGCATTACCCACGGCCTGGACATGTACTCCGCCGCCAAGGAGCGTTTCCTGGAAACCTTCAGCCGGCTGATCCTGCAGCCGCGCGGCATGGACTACCTGATGCAGTTCACCGGCCCGACCGGCACCAACGCGGTGGAAGCCGCGCTCAAGCTGGCGCGCAAGGTCACCGGACGTAGCAACGTCATCAGCTTCACCAACGGCTTTCACGGCTGCAGCATCGGCGCCCTGGCCGCCACCGGCAACCAGCACCATCGCGGCGCCGCCGGCGTGCCGCTGACCGATGTCAGCCGCATGCCCTACGCCAACTACTTCGGCGACAAGGTCAACACCATCGGCATGATGGACAAACTGCTCAGCGACCCGAGTAGCGGCATCGACAAGCCGGCCGCGGTGATCGTCGAAGTGGTGCAGGGCGAGGGCGGGCTGAATGCCGCCTCCGCCGAGTGGGTGCGCAAGTTGGAGAAACTCTGTCGCAAGCACGAGATGCTGCTGATCGTCGACGACATCCAGGCCGGCTGCGGACGCACCGGCAGCTTCTTCAGCTTCGAGGAAATGGGCATCAAGCCGGACATGATCACCCTGTCCAAGTCGCTCAGCGGCTTCGGCCTGCCGTTCGCCATGGTGCTACTGCGCAAGGAGCTGGACCAGTGGAAGCCGGGCGAGCACAACGGCACCTTCCGCGGCAACAACCACGCCTTCGTCACCGCCACCGCGGCGCTCGAACACTTCTGGCGCGACGACGCGTTCGCCCAGAGCGTGCGCGCCAAGGGCAAGCGCATCGCCGACGGAATGAACAAGATCGTTCGCCGCTACGGCCCGGATTCGTTGTTCATCAAAGGCCGCGGAATGATGGTCGGCATCAGTTGCCCGGACGGCGACACCGCCGCCGCGATCTGCCGCCATGCCTTCGAGCACGGCCTGGTGATCGAAACCAGCGGCGCCCACAGCGAAGTGGTCAAGTGCCTGTGCCCGCTGATTATCAGCGAAGCGCAGATCGACAAAGCCATGACCATCCTCGACGCGGCCTTCGCTGCCGTGATGTCCGAACAAACCGCCAGCCAGGCCTCCGCTTCTTAAGGAACCTCAACATGATCGTACGCACCCTCGCCGACTGCGAGCAGTCCAACCGCAAGATCGTCACTGAAACCTGGGACAGCACGCGCATGCTGCTCAAGGACGACAACATGGGCTTCTCGTTCCATATCACCACCATCTACGCCAACACCGAGACCCACATCTGGTACCAGAACCACCTGGAGTCGGTGTACTGCATCAGCGGTGAAGGCGAGATCGAGACCATCGCCGACGGCAAGATCTACCCGATCGCCCCCAGCACCCTGTACATCCTCGACAAGCACGACGAGCACCTGCTGCGCGGCACCACGGAAATGAAGATGGCCTGCGTGTTCAACCCGCCGCTCAACGGCAAAGAAGTGCATGACGAGAGCGGTGTATACCCGCTGGAGGCAGAAACCGTCGCCTAGCAGGCCATTGAAAAACTACCTGCGTTGCCGATACGGCGTTAAAACCGGTCTCAAAATGCTCATTTACAGCCGTAAACTGCGCTTTTTCGGCCAGTTTTGCCTTGTATCGGCTGCCTCGCCTACGTTTTTCAACGGCCTGCTGATCGGCCCGGCCGAAAGGAGAAATTTCGCGTGACCCCTGAACGAACCGACCTTTACCCCTCGCGCCAGCAGGCCGAGCCGAGCTGGCAGGAACGCCTGGACCCGGTGGTCTACCGCAGCGATCTGGAAAACGCACCTATCGCCCCGGAACAGATCGAGCGCTATGAGCGCGACGGCTACCTGGTGCTGCCCGACCTGTTCAGCGCCGAGGAAGTCGCGGTACTGCTCAAAGAGCTCGACCGCGTACGCCGCGACCCGGCGATCGCGGATTCCGGCAAGACCATCACCGAGCCGGAAAGCGGCGCGATACGCTCGGTGTTCGCCATCCACAAGGACAACGCCCTGTTCGGTCGCGTCGCCCGTGACGAGCGGATCGCCGGGATCGCCCGCTTCCTGCTCGGCGGCGAGCTGTATGTGCACCAGTCGCGGATGAACTTCAAACCGGGCTTTACCGGCAAGGAGTTCTACTGGCACTCGGACTTCGAGACCTGGCACGTCGAAGACGGCATGCCGCGCATGCGCGCGCTAAGCTGCTCGATCCTGCTCACCGACAACGAGCCGCACAACGGCCCGCTGCTGCTGATCCCCGGCTCGCACAAGCACTACGTGCGCTGCGTCGGCGCCACCCCGGAGAATCACTACGAAGAATCCCTGCGCAAGCAGCAGTTCGGCGTGCCGGACGACAACAGCCTGAGCGAGATGGCCAGCCGCTACGGCATCGACACCGCCCTCGGCCCGGCCGGCAGCGTGGTGTTCTTCGACAGCAACATCCTCCACGGCTCCAACAGCAACATCACCCCCAGCGCGCGCAGCAACCTGTTCTACGTATACAACCACGTAGACAACGCACTGCAGGCGCCTTTCTGCGCACAGGCGCCACGCCCGGCCTTCGTCGCCGAGCGCGAGGATTTCACGGCGCTGGATATTCAGCGTCAGCAATACCTCTGACCGACTCTCGCAGGCCCGTTCCAGGGCCTGCATTGGTTCTTCGGCCGCCAACTTGCGGCCCAGGGAAGCATTCACCTACGACTGGACGCACATATGCATACCGTGGAAAAGATCGGCGGCACGTCCATGAGCCGCTTCGACGAAGTGTTGAACAACATCCTTATCGGCCCGCGCCAGGGCGACCAGCTGTACCAGCGGGTCTTCGTCGTCTCGGCCTACAGCGGCATGACCAACCTGTTGCTGGAGCACAAGAAGACCGGCGAGCCCGGCGTCTACCAGCGCTTCGCCGATGCGCGTAGCGAGGGTGCCTGGCGCGAGGCGCTGGAAGCCGTGCGCCAACGCATGCTGGCAAAGAATGCTGAGCTATTCGCCAGCGAATTCGAGCGCCAGGCGGCCAACCAGTTCGTCGAATCGCGTATCGCCGATGCCGGCGAGTGCATGCGCAGCCTGCAACGGTTGTGCGCCTACGGCCATTTCCAGCTCACCGAGCACCTGATGAAGGTGCGCGAAATGCTCGCCTCCCTCGGCGAGGCCCACAGCGCCTTCAATACCGTGCTGGCGCTCAAGCAGCGCGGGGTCAATGCCAAACTGGTCGACCTCACCGGTTGGCACCTGGACGCGCCGCTGGCGTTCGAGGCGATGATTCGCAGCCGCTTCGAGGACGTCGATCTGTCCCGCGAGCTGGCGGTCGCCACCGGCTACACCCATTGCAGCGAAGGGCTGATGAACAGCTTCGACCGCGGCTACAGCGAGATCACCTTCGCCCAGATCGCCGCTGCCACCGGCGCCCGCGAGGCGATCATCCACAAGGAATTCCACCTTTCCAGCGCCGACCCCAAGCTGGTCGGCGAGGATAGGGTAGTGACCATCGGCCGCACCAACTACGACGTCGCCGACCAGCTATCGAACCTCGGCATGGAAGCGATCCACCCGCGCGCCGCCAAGACCCTGCGCCGCGCCGGTATCGAACTGCGGATCAAAAACGCCTTCGAGCCCGAGCACGCCGGCACGTTGATCAGCCAGAGCTACCGCAGCGAGCGGCCCTGCGTGGAAATTATCGCCGGGCGCAAGGACGTGTTCGGCCTCGAGGTGTTCGATCAAGACATGCTCGGCGACGTAGCCTACGATATGGAAATCACCAAGCTGCTCAAGCAACTCAAGCTGTATGTGGTGAACAAGGACTCCGACGCCAACAGCATCACCTACTACGCCTCCGGCTCGCGCAAGCTGATCGAGCGCGCCGCGCGACTGATCGAGGAGCGCTACCCAACCGCCGAGGTCACCGTGCACAACGTCGCCATCGTCTCGGCGATCGGCTCGGATCTCAAGGTCAAGGGCATCCTGGCCAAGACCATGGCCGCGCTGACCGAAGCCGGCATCTGCATCCAGGCGGTACATCAGTCGATCCGCCAGGTGGAAATGCAGTGCGTGGTCAACGAGGCCGACTACGCAGCCGCCATCGCCGCGCTACACCGCGCGCTGATCGAGCCGGAGAACCATGGCGAAGTGATTGCGGCAGCATAGGCGCGCACGTAGGTGGGTGCTGAGGAACAAAGCCCAACATAATCAACACAACTGGGCTTCGCGAAAAACGTAGCCGGATGCAATCCGGGGGGGACGGTATCCAACACAATACCGCATCCCGGATGCATCCGGGCTACAAATGCGTTCGCGTTCTGATCTTGCCCAGCACTAGTGGACACCCCGTTAAGCTATAAACTGCAACGAGGTGAACCATGGCGCGTGCGTATCTTGGTGGGCACTAGACACTCGAGCAGGTGGGGCGGCATTTTGGAGTCGGCTATGCCACGGTGAGTCGGGCGGTCAAAGCGCTGGAATCGCGTCACGCGCGGTAAAAGGGCACGCCGTTGCGGGGCTGGCGATGTACGGATGGATCAGATCGGTACCGGTTCTTCAATTCCGAAACCCTGCGCAAAATCTACGCCCATTCTTTCCAGCTCTTCAAGAATCCGGCTGTTTTCAGCAAATTCGGCAATCGTCTTGATGCCCATGACGTGTCCGATATTGTTGATGGCGCTCACCATTGCATGATCGATCGGATCGTCAAGCATGTCTTTCACAAAGCTGCCGTCGATCTTCAGGAAATCCACCGGCAAATGCTTCAGGTAGGCAAACGACGACATGCCACTTCCGAAGTCATCGAGCGCGAAGCGACACCCCAGCCTCTTCAGTTTCCGGATCAAGGTTGCCGCCTGTCCCAGATTGGCGATGGCGGAGGTTTCGGTGACTTCAAAACAGATAGTGCGAGGCGGGACATTGAACAGCTTGAACTGTTCGTGGATGAAATCGAACAGTTTCGGATCGCCAATCGAAGCACCGGACAAGTTAATGGCGCGCGTATGAATAGGGTGGTCGCCGCGACGGCTGGCTTCGGAGTATTGTGCAAAGGCTGTCTGGATGACCCAGCGGTCCAGTGCCGGCATCAGGTTGTAGCGTTCGGCAGCCGGAATAAAGGCCATCGGGGGAACCAGATCTCCCTGCTCATCGCGCATGCGAATCAGTACCTCGTGGTGTTCACCTTGAACGGCAGGCGAACCAAGCGCGATGATCTTTTGCGTGTAAAGGAAAAACCTGTTTTCATCCAGAGCCGTCTGAATCCGGCTGATCCAGCTCATCTCGCCATGACGTTTTGCCAGCTCAGTGTCGTCGGCGTGGTACACATGAATGCGGTTGCGTCCCTTGTCCTTGGCGACATAGCAGGCGGCATCGGCAGCGCTGAGGATTTTTTCTAGCGACAGACTGCCGTCGCCAAAATTGGCCACGCCGATACTGACGCCGATCGGGAAGGTCTTGTCCTGCCAGACGAAATGGAAATCACATATGATTCGGCGTAGCGTTTCGGCGATTTCCAGGCTGACTCCAGGAGGGCAACTATCCAGCAGCACACCGAATTCATCGCCACCGAGACGGGCCAGGGCGTCTTTCTGCCGGATATGCTGATTGAGCACGCTGGCCAATTGTCGTAACAACTCATCACCGGCAATGTGACCGCAGGTGTCGTTAACGACTTTGAACTGGTCAAGGTCGAGATACAGCAGCGAGTGCCGCACGCTATCGGACTCCGCATGCTGCAAGGCCAATTCCAGCCGGCGCTCGAACTCACGCCGGTTCAGCAAACCGGTCAAGCCGTCGTGGGTGGCCTGATGGGAAATTTCCGCAGTCATTTTGCGGGTCGAGGTGACGTCATGAAATACCAGCACGATGCCGATGATTTGCTTGTCTTGATCGAAAATCGGCGCAGCGGCATCTTCTATCGAACATTCGGTGTTGTCACGTCGGCGCAGCATGGTGTGATTGGCCAGACCGCAGATTTTCCCGCTCTGTAGTACCAGTTCGACCGGGTTTTGTACGGCTTCCCGGGTTTCTTCGTTGAATACCTGGAATACCCGGGGTAACGGCAACCCTTTCGCTTCTTGACACGGCCAGCCGGTGAGCGTTTCGGCAACAGGATTCAGATAAGTAACATTGCCTTCAGTGTCTGTCGTGATCACCGCATCGCCGATCGATGCGAGCGTGACGCGCAAGCGCTCTTTCTCACGGAACAGGTCCTGCTCAGAAGTAAGAACCTTTCTCATTATCGGCCTTATCTGGAAACGCAACAGCATGACACCGCCGACAATAAAGGCCGCCAGCAAGGGAAGGAAATGTAGCAACTGGTCGCGTAACGGGCCGTAAAACTCCTCGATATCCTGTTTCACCACCATGCCGAAGCCCGTTGTGTTGAGGGGCGCATAGGCGGCGATGACGTTGTGCCCGCGATAGTCCTGACTTTCAATCACGCCGGATTGACCATCGACAGCGTAGCTTGCAGGCAGCAATTTCCCTTGCGCGTTATAACGTGAGCTGGTTTCGACTCTTTCGTTGAAGCGCTGCGGAAAACATTGCAATAGTTGTCCTTTCGCTGCACACAACCGCATTTCGCCGGTTTTGCCGAAATTGCTGGTTCTGGAAAAGGCCTCTCCTATGACCGATGGCAGCGGCTGCTCGGCAATAAGGGTCGCGATCGGGTTTCCCTCGCTGTCGAACATCGGGGCGCTGGCACGAAGATAGAACGCGTCGCTCCACAACAGGGATGCCGGAATGGGCAAGCCCAGATCAACCGAAATGTCCGGCGCGTGCACGAAGTGCCCCACGCGTAATATTTCCTGCCCTGCATTGTTTTCAATAGCGATGCCGGTAACGCCCAGTGTGAGAATGTTGGCGCCGATTTCTCTCAGACGATCGCGTGCCTCGGTATCGCGCAGGTTTGTCACAAGGCGCTGCGTATAGAGCGTAAATCCCGGACGGTGCGCGGTATTTTTCACATTGATGGCCGCTTGTGCTGTCACCACCTGAAACGTTCTGACATTGTTGTCCAGCGATAATTGCAGACTGGCGCGCAGCGCCTTGTCGAGACTCTTTTGGTAGGCGACAAATCCGCTCAGGCCGGTAGTCAGCGTCACCACCACGAGAATGGCGCCGCCAACGAAACTGATGTGTTCATCCTCGTTGAAAAAGCGATTTCGTGTTTGATTCCACTCGGCACCATGCCAGCTCAACCAGAAAGCGGTTCCAGCCAGCATCATGCCGACAGCACTATCTAGTGCCATGCGGTCGATATGAAACCACGAATAGAATGATTCGGGTTTCAGGGAATAGCCAACCAACCCCGTCAAGCCGACCGCAAGCAGCGCAAAGGTGGCCACCTGGACAGTAACCCCGATTGCGCGCTTGCGTACCTGTTGCCCCAATATCAGGATGATGCCGGACAGCATGAAGCCGAGACAGGTGTTGGGCGCCATGCGCCGAGGCCAGTCGCTGTCTTCCAGCGAACGATTAAACGACGGGAAATCGATGACCAGATCTATGTCCAGGATGATGTCGGCGAGGACCAGACTGCTGAAGGCAATCAGCACTCCACCGATGATTTGCTGGAGTTGTGTGTGCCGTTTTACTGGCAAGGCGGGCGCAATGAGCGCAATGCCGAGCAGCATGAAACACAGTGCTGCGCTGGCGGTCATGCCGACAAAATCAGGATAGACCTGCGCCATCCACGGCATGTGAAAGATCCATCCTGCTATGACAGTGGCGCCGAGAAAAAAGAGAAGAACGCCCA
Organism: uncultured Pseudomonas sp.; assembly: GCA_966210885.1. Classification (GTDB taxonomy): domain Bacteria; phylum Pseudomonadota; class Gammaproteobacteria; order Pseudomonadales; family Pseudomonadaceae; genus Aquipseudomonas. Next base: position 188,011 of record CBIHLQ010000002.1, on the reverse strand, counting down.
GCGTGTTTTGAATTGGACCTGACTTCATCGTCTTACCTCTTGCGGATCAAGAATCAGATTAATTGAAAAACTGGCTTTCTGATTTCCAAATACTGACACCTTGATACGACGCCGGAACCGGCCTCCACTACAACCGCCACCGCTACTACAATCCGAACACTGGCAGCTACCTCACCCCCCGCCGGGGGTAAACCAGCACCACCCCCAACACCAACACCCCCAGCAGACCAGCACTCAGAAACAATCCCGAGTACCCCAACGCCTTCGCCAACACCCCACTAAGCGCGCCGACCAGCCCTCCGAGCAGCAGTTGCGCCGAGGCTTGCAGGGTGAAGTCGGCGCCTTCGTGTTCCGGCCGGCATTGGCGCATCATCGCGGCGAACAGCGCGACCGTGGACATGCCGTCGGCGATTTGCTCGAACAGCGCGACCAGGTAGACCAGTTCGCGGTCGCCACCGGCCTGCACCAGCAGCGCCATGGCGGCGATGCCCAGGGCTTGCAGCGCGCCGAACAGCAGCAGCGCACGCAGCGTGCCGAGGCGGGCGTAGAGCAGGCCGCCGAGTAGGGCACCGCCGATGCCGGCGAGGCTGCTGATCAGGGTCAGCAGGCCGAGATCGGCGTAGCTCCAGCCCTGGTCGACCAGCATCGGTTTGATCATCGGCGAGCCCAGTGCGTCGCCGAGTTTGAAGCTGAGCACCACCGCCAGCCATAGCAGCATGCCTGGCTGTGCCAGCAGGCCGCGGTAATGGCGCAGCAGCAGGCCGGGGCCGGCGGGTTCGGCCAGGGCCGGGCGATAGGGCAGGCGTTGCGCTTCGGGAAAGCGCCAGATCGGAATCAGGCTCACCAATAGCAACAGTGCCAACAGGCCGACCGCGAGGTTCCAGCCGAGCCAGTCGACCGCCAGCAGCAGGCCGCTGCCGCTGAGCAGCATGCCGACCTTGTAGCCGCCGACTTGCAGGCTGTTGCCCAGGCCGCGCCAGCGCTCCGGCAGCAGGCGCACGGTGAGGCCGTCGGTGGCGATGTCCTGGGTCGAAGCCGCGAGGTTGATCAACAGCAACAGGCCGAGCAGCAGCGGCAATTGGCTACCGAACAGCACAGCCGGCGAGAGCAGCGCCAGCCCGCCGAGCAGCAGCGCGATGCCGCCCTGCAACGGCAATATCCAGCCGCGATGATGACCGAGCCGCGGCGAGGCCAGGCGATCCACCCAGGGCGCCCAAAGCACCTTGAGCAGCCAGGGCAGGGCCAGCAGTTTGAGCAGGCCGATCAGCGCCAGATCGACGCCATGCTGGCGCAACAGCACCGGCAAGGAATGGGCGATCAGGCCTGAGGGCAACCCCTGGGCGCAATACAGCGAGGCCAACAACACCAGGGTGGCGATTGCGGGACGCGGGGTGGCATCGAGAGAAGAGGGCGACATGGCGGCTTCTTTAGCAGGCCGGATAAGGGAAGCGACAATAACCAGCGCCGTTTAATCGGCACAAGCCCACAGGCGCCGATCAAACCCTAGGAGCCGGGCTAGCGGTGCCAAGCACTGTGTCAGGCACCGCTACCGTGGCCAGACGTGGGAGGGGATTTAGCCGCGATTGGCCTTGAAGGCGCTGAACGCATCGCGGCTAAAGCCCCTCCCACGCTCGACCCATCCCAAGGAAAACAACGGATTATTGATGTCGCGACCCTAGGCGCTTATTTCCAAATGGCGAAAGCATGATCGCGCAGCAGTTGGGCGAAGACTTCGGCCGGTACCGGCTTGCTGATCAGGAAGCCCTGCACCTCGTCGCAACGCTGAGTCTTGAGGAAGTTCAACTGCTCATGGCTTTCCACGCCCTCGGCGACCACTTTCAGCTCCAGGCTATGGGCCATGGCGATGATCGCCCGGGTGATCGCCGCATCCTCGCTGCCCGGCGACAGGTCGCGGATAAAGGTCTGGTCGATCTTCACGCAATCCACCGGGAAGCGCTTGAGGTAGCTGAGCGAGGAATAACCGGTGCCGAAGTCGTCGATCGCCAGTTGCACGCCCAGGTTGCGCAGCTGCTGGAAGGTGCTGATCACGCTCTCGACGTTATCCAGCAGTTGGCTCTCCGTTAATTCAAGCTCGAGGAACTGCGGCGCCAGGCCGGTTTCCACCAGAATCTGCCGCACCAGGCTGACAAGATTGCCCTGACGCAACTGATGCACCGAGAGGTTCACCGATACGCGGATTTCCGCCAGGCCCTGCCGCTGCCATTCACGGGCCTGCTGGCAGGCCCGGCGCAGGACGATTTCGCCGATGGGAGCGATCAGCCCGGTTTCCTCGGCCAGGCCGATGAAGTCGTTCGGCGGCACCAGGCCCATTTCCGGGTGGCGCCAGCGCACCAGCGCCTCGGCGCCGTTCAGGTTGCCATCGGCCAGGCGCAGCTTTGGCTGGTAGAAGACTTCCAGCTGGTCGCTGTTGATCGCCTTGCGCAGTTGGGTTTCCAGCTGCAAGCGCTCCAGGGTGCAGGCTTGCAGGTTGTCGGTGAAGAACTGGAAGGTGTTGCCGCCCAGATGCTTGGCATGTTGCATGGCCATGTTGGCCTGGCTGATCAATGCGGAGATTTCCCGCGCGTTGTCCGGCAGCAGGCTGATGCCCAGGGACGCGCTGACCACCAGTTCCTCGCCACCGACGGTCATCGGCATGCGCAGCTTGGTCAGCAAGCGGCTGGCCAAGCGCGCCAGGCTGGAGAGGCTGCCGTAGGAGTCGAGGAGAATGGCGAATTCGTCGCCCGACAAGCGCGCGATGGTGTCGGCCTCGGAGACGGCCTGGGTCAGGCGGCGGCTCATCTGGCGCAGCAACTGGTCGGCGATTTCATGGCCGAGGCTGTCGTTGAGTAGCTTGAAGCGGTCCAGGTCGATGTGCAGCAGGGCGATGCTGCGGCCGCTCTGGCGCGCGCGTTGGCTGGCCTCGTGCAGGCGTTCCTTGAACAGCGTGCGGTTGGCCAGGCCGGTCAGTTCGTCATAGTGCGAGAGATAGCGCAGGCGCTCTTCGGCTTCGCGCCGGGCCGACAGATCGGCGAAGAAGCCGACGATATGGCTGACGTTGTTCCGCGAATCGCGCACCACATTGAGTTGCAGCCACTGCGGGTAGAGTTCGCCGTTCTTACGCGTCTCGATCAGTTCGCCGCGCCAGCTGCCGCTGTTCTCCAGCTCCAGGCGGATCATTTGATACTGGCGGCGCGTATCGCGGCTGCCGATCAGGCTCATCACGTTGCGGCCGACCAGATCCTCCTGGCGGTAGCCGGTGACCTGGCTGAACGCCTGGTTGACCGAGAGCAGGCGGTAATCCGGGTCGAGAATCACGATGCCTTCGCTGGCCGCTTCGAACACCGTGGCGGCCAGTTGCCGTTGTTGCTCCAACTGCTTGCGCGCGCTGACATCGCGCCGCGTGCCGAGCATACGCAGCACCCGTCCCTGGGGGTCGCGCTCCACCGCGCGGCCGCGGTCTTCGACCCAGACCCAATGGCCGGCGGCGTGCTTGATCCGGTATTCGACCTGGTAATCGTCGCTGCGACCCTTCATATGCTCGATCAGCGCCCGGCGCAGCACCGGCAAATCATCCGGGTGCAGGCGCGGTTTGAGGTCGCGCAGCATCGCGTGAACCTCGCTGGACTCGATGCCGAAGATTTCCTTGAGGCGCGAGTGATGCACTTCGTCGCTTTGCAGGTTCCAATCCCACAGGCCCAATTCGCTGGCCTCGATGGCCAGGCTCAGGCGCGTCTGGCTTTTGCTCAGGGCATGGGTCGCTTCATCCAGCTCCAGGGTGCGCTCGGCCACCCGCATCTCCAGCTCGGCATGGGCGGCGCGCAACTCGCGCTCGGCACGGCCGCGCTGCTCGACCTCATGGGCCAGCTCATCGTTGAGGCTCTCGGCGCGTTGCTTGGCTTGCTCCAGGTTGGCGATCAGCGCCTGGTTGTGAAAGCGTTGCAGCAGGGCGCGTTGCACCAGGCGATTGACCTGCCAGGCAGTGGCCAGCAGCGCTGCCAACAGAATCGCCCCGAGCACGCCCCAGCCGCGTTGCTGGCTGTGCTCGCTGAGCAGTAGAAACACCATCGACGGCAACAGGCAGGGCAAGGCGAACGTCAGAAATGCCGGCAAGCTGACCGCATAGGCCACGCTGGCGGAGAGGATGGTCGCCGCGATCAGGCCGTAGACCAGCGCCTGCTGATAGAACACATCCGCGGGCACCAGGACGATGGCGGCAAAGGCCAGGGTCAGGCCGGATACGCCGGCCCCGGCGAGAAAGCTCATGCGCCAGTGTCGTAGCGCCTGACGGGCCGGCGAGGCGCTGTTGAACGCATTGACCTGCACCAGGCGCAACATGGCCAACAGCATCAGCCATCCCAACCACGCGGATAGCAGCGCATTGCCCTGCGGCTTCCATAACAAATAGGCGCAGGCCAGGCCATTGAGCAGCATGAACAGGGTCGGAAATCGCGAGCCCTGGTACAGCAAGCGAGTACGCTCGACCGAAATTTCCGCAGCGAACTGCTCGGCGATATGCCGTTGAGGTTCCATCGCGGCGGCATTGCGAATGGGATTCATAGGCGGATTTCTTATAGTGGTTTGCCTAAGTGTGGCGGCCGAGCATAACCGACGCTGGCGCATCGCCATAGACGGACGTGCGCTAATTCACAGATCCGTACATCGTTTCGCGGTCGCTCCATCCGCCATGATCGATGTGACGCCCGCCGGACCGCCGGCCGACGGTGCGGTTTGCCCTGCCCGCCGCCGCCCCCTAGAATGCCGCGATGCAAAACGACCCCGAACTCCTTATCGCCTCTCTCAACGACGGCCAGCGTCAAGCCGTGACCGCCTCGCTCGGGCGCCAACTGGTGCTCGCCGGCGCCGGCTCCGGCAAGACTCGCGTGCTGGTGCACCGCATCGCCTGGCTGATCCAGCTCGAAAACGCCTCGCCGCACAGTATTCTCTCGGTGACCTTCACCAACAAGGCCGCGGCCGAGATGCGCGCGCGCATCGAACAGATGCTCGGGCACAACCCGGCCGGCATGTGGGTCGGCACCTTCCATGGCCTGGCCCACCGTCTGTTGCGCGCGCACTGGCAGGAAGCCGGCTTGAGCGAGAGCTTCCAGATTCTCGACTCCGACGACCAGCAGCGCCTGATCAAGCGGGTGATCCGCGAACTGGGCCTGGACGAGCAGCGCTGGCCGCCGCGCCAGTCGCAGTGGTTTATCAACGGGCAGAAGGACGAGGGCATCCGCCCGCAGAACATCCAGCCCGGCGGCGACCTGTTCCTCGCCACCCAATTGAGCATTTACCAGGCCTACGAAGCGGCTTGCGCCCGCGCCGGGGTGATCGACTTCGCCGAGCTGCTGTTGCGCGCCCTCGACCTGTGGCGCGACAAGCCGGGTCTGCTCGAGCACTACCAGCGACGCTTCCGGCACATCCTGGTCGACGAATTCCAGGACACCAACGCCGTGCAGTACGCCTGGCTGCGGATGCTCGCCAAGGGCGGCGAGAGCCTGATGGTGGTGGGCGACGACGACCAGTCGATCTATGGCTGGCGCGGGGCGAAGATCGAGAATATCCAGCAGTTCGGCACTGACTTTGCCGATTCCGAGATTATCCGCCTGGAGCAGAACTACCGCTCCACCGCTGGCATCCTCAAGGCCGCCAACGCGCTGATCGCGAATAACCAGGGGCGCCTGGGCAAGGAGCTGTGGACCGAAGATGGCGACGGCGAGCCGATCAGCCTGTATGCGGCGTTCAACGAGCACGACGAGGCGCGTTACGTGGTCGAGTCGATCGAGGACGCGCTGCGCAAGGACGGCCTCAAGCGCAGCGAGATCGCCATCCTCTATCGCTCCAACGCCCAGTCGCGGGTACTCGAAGAAGCCCTGCTGCGCGAGAAGATCCCGTACCGCATCTACGGCGGCCAGCGCTTCTTCGAACGCCTGGAAATCAAGAACGCCATGGCCTACCTGCGCCTGCTCGACGGCCGCGGCAACGACGCGGCGCTGGAGCGGGTGATTAACGTGCCGGCGCGCGGCATCGGCGAGAAGACCGTCGAGGCGATCCGCGCCTTCGCCCGCGAGCAGGACCTTTCCATGTGGGAAGCGATCCGCCTGATGGTCGCCAACAAGGCCCTGCCCGGCCGCGCCTCCGGCGCCCTGGCCGGCTTTATCGAGCTGATCGACAACCTCGCGGCCAAGGTGCTGAGCATGCCACTGCACCTGATGGCGCAAACCGTCATCGAGCAGAGCGGGCTGATCTCCTACCACAAGGAAGAAAAGGGCGAGAAAGGCCAGGCGCGGGTGGAAAACCTCGAGGAACTGGTCAGCGCCGCGCGCACCTTCGAGAACGACGAAGACGACGAGCTAAGCCCGTTGCAGGCGTTTCTCAGCCACGCCTCGCTGGAGGCCGGCGACACCCAGGCGGCGGAAAACGAGGACAGCATCCAGCTGATGACCCTGCACAGCGCCAAGGGCCTGGAGTTCCCCCAGGTGTTCCTGGTCGGCATGGAAGAGGGTCTGTTCCCGCACAAAATGAGCCTGGAGGAGCCCGGCCGCCTCGAAGAAGAACGCCGCCTGGCCTACGTCGGCATCACCCGCGCGATGCAGAAGCTGGTGATCAGCTACGCGGAAACCCGGCGCCTGTATGGCAGCGAAACCTACAACAAGGTGTCGCGCTTCGTCCGCGAGATTCCGCCGCAGCTGGTGCAGGAAGTGCGCCTGTCCAATAGCGTCACACGGCCGTTCAACAGCAGCAGCTCGATGAGCGGCAGCAGCCTGTTCGCCGGCAGCGCGGTACCGGACACCGGCTTCAGCCTCGGCCAGCGCGTGCGCCATTCGCTGTTCGGCGAAGGCACCATTCTCAACTTCGAAGGCGCGGGCGCGCAGGCGCGCGTGCAGGTGAACTTCGAGGACGAGGGCAGCAAGTGGTTGATGCTCGGCTATGCCAAGCTGGAAGCGCTTTAAAGCTTTGCTAGCCCGGATGCAATCCGGGAGCGGTGTCAGTCGTTAGACCCACCCCGGATTGCATCCGGGCTACAAGACTGCATTTGATTTCCACCGGCGGGTTGCACCCGCCCTACGCTGTTACGGTTCTATTCGAATAATTAAGGAGCCTCAATGATTCGTCGCCATATGCTGCTCGCCACCGCCCTGTTCGCCACGCTTGGCCTGGTCGGCTGCAAGGATGAAAAAGCCAGCACCGAGCAGGCCGTCGCGCCGGTACAGACTTTCGAATGGAAGATGGTCACCGCCTGGCCGAAGAACTATCCGGGCCTGGGCACCGCAGCCAACCGCCTGGCCGAGCGGGTCGCGACCATGAGCAACGGTCGCCTGACCATCAAGGTCTACGCCGGCGGCGAATTGGTGCCGCCGCTGGAGGTGTTCGACGCTGTCTCGCGCGGCACCGCCGAACTCGGCCATGGCGCGGCCTACTACTGGAAAGGCAAGGTGCCGGCGGCGCAGTTCTTCACCGCCGTGCCCTTCGGCCTGTCCACCAGCGAAATGAACGCCTGGCTGAGCAAGGGCGGCGGCCAGGCACTGTGGGACGAGGCCTACGCGCCCTATGGCGTGAAACCCATGGTGGTGGGCAATACCGGCATGCAGATGGGCGGCTGGTACAACAAGGAGATCAACTCCCTGGACGACCTCAAGGGCCTGAAGATCCGCATGCCGGGCCTCGGCGGCGAGGTACTGAGCCGGCTCGGCGCGACCACCGTCAACCTGCCCGGCGGCGAAGTCTTCACCGCGCTGCAAAGCAACGCAATCGACGCCACCGATTGGGTCAGCCCTTACAACGACCTGGCCTTCGGCCTGCACAAGGCCGCCAAGTTCTACTACTACCCGGGCTGGCAGGAACCCCAGGCGGTGCTCGAACTGCTGATCAACCAGAAGGCCCTCGACAGCCTGCCGGCCGACCTGCAGGCGATCCTCACTGAAGCGGCCCGCGCCGCCAGCCAGGACATGATGGACGACTACGTCTACCACAACGCCCTGGCCCTCGATGAACTGAAGCAGCAGGGCACCCAACTCAAGCGCTTCCCCGACGAGGTGCTCGACGCCATGCAGCGCGAAAGCGCCCTGGTGCTCGGCGACCTGGCCGCGCAAAGCGAGCTGAACGGGCGCATCTGGGCCTCGATGCAAGCCTTTCAGGCTCAGGTCAGCCAAATGCATCAGATCTCCGAGAAGGAGTTGTATAACTGGCGTTGAGATCCCCTCTCCGCCACCGGTAGAGGGTGAGCCGTAGGATGCGGCGCATACGCCTAACGCCCAAGCAACACCGTTATCGAACGCCGCGTAGCCCGACACCGCGTCGCCGCCATTCCCGGGTTACGCCGCCTTCTATCTCTTTTTGCCCGAACCACCGCGTAGCGGCTAACCCGGGCTACGGGTTCGACGTTTGCCGTTACAACCGCACGCCGCCAGTGACGCTCTGCATCACGGTGTATGGATGCGGACGTAGATGCGGTCACCCTCACCAGCGGAACCGTCGGGTTCCGTTGGTCGTTTCAGCCGGTGTTTTTCCGCGCGCGGCCCATACTCGTTGGCGAGGTGAGCCGATGACAGCCGCGACAGTCACTGCCGGACAAATTCTCGATAGCGCTCTGCGTCTGGCCGACGTTTGCGGCTGGGAGCGTTTGCACCTGTTCGACATTGCCGCGGACCTGGGCGTCGGCCTGGATGCCATCGCCGTCCACTACCGGGAGAAGGATCAGTTGGTCGAAGCCTGGTTCGATCGCGCCGACCGCGCCATGCTGAGCCGCGCTCAAGCCGACGATCTGGCGGGCCTGAGCGCGGACAAACGTCTTGAAGAACTATTGATCGCCTGGCTCGACAGCCTGGCGGTGCACCGCGCGGTGACCGGGCAGATGCTGTTGTACAAGCTGGAGCCGGGGCATATCCACTTGCAGCTGCTCGGCCTGCTGCGCATCAGCCGCACCGTGCAGTGGTGGCGCGAGGCGGCCCGGCGGCAAACCCATCATCTGTACCGGATTGTCGAGGAAAGCCTGCTGACCGGGGTGTACCTGCGCAGCTTCATTCACTGGCTACGCCACCCCGAGGAAAACGCCGCCGACTTCCGCGCGTTGCTGCGCAGCCAATTACGCAGCGCACCGCTGTCGGTGCTGTTACACCGCTAGCGGTTCAATTCTGCGGCGCGACCAGGCCCGGCAATTGCGCGGCGAGTTTGTCGTTGTTGATCGGCGCGCGGATAAAACCGCGCTGTGTGCCGTCCGGGCCGATCAGCACCAGGTTGCCGCTGTGGTCGACGGTGTAGTTCTCCTTGCTGGTGTCGGCCGGGATATAGGGGATGCTCACCGCATTGGCCAGCGCGCCCAGGGTCTTTTCATCGCTGGTCAGGCCGATAAAACCGGCATCGAAGTAATCCAGGTACTTCTTCAATTGCGCCGGGGTATCGCGGTTGGGGTCGACGCTGACCAGGATCACCCGCAGGTTGTCGCGCGTCTCCTGGGGCAGCTGACCTTGCAATTGGCGCAACTGGGCCAGCGTCGCCGGGCAGATATCCGGGCAGAAGGTGTAACCGAAGAACAGCAGACTCCACTTATCCTTGAGCTCGTTCACCTGCACTTGCCGACCGTCCTGATCGGTCAAGCTCAGCTCGGGCAGCGTGCGGCTCTGCGGCAACAACACGATGCCGGCATCGAGCAGCAGGGTCGGATCGCCCTGGCCCTTGCTATTGAGCACTTTGTTGACGGTCAGACCGAGGACTAACGCGACGATGGCGACGAGAACGAAAACGGTGATTTGGGTTCGGGACATGGCACCAACGATTACAGGTTTAACAACAGAGTCTGGTCATTTAGAAGCGTCGCGAGCGACGGTTATGCAAGGCGCTACGTTAGTAACAGCCTCCGGCTGGTCAAGCAGCCGAGGAAGCGCAGTGTACGAGTTGTACATGAGCATTACTCGCTTCACTCGCCCTTCGGGCCGCGCTAAAGCGCGTTAGCAACAAGCAGCTTGCCGAGGCTGATTTCAACGCAGCAGAACCGAGCGCAGCAGCTTCTACATGATCAGATAGTGATCCACCAGCAGGGCGATAAAAAGCGCGAAAAGATACCAGATGCTGTATTTGAAGGTGTTGATCGCCGCATGTGGCTTGCTGTCACGGTACAGCACCACCGCCCAGTGCAGAAAACGCCCCCCGAGCACCACGGCGCAGACGAGATAGAGCAGCCCGCTCATATGAATCGCGTAAGGCAGCAGGGTGACGGCGAACATGATGCAGGTGTAAAGCAGGATATGCACCTTGGTGTAGTGCTCGCCATGGGTCACCGGCAACATGGGGATATCGGCTTTGGCGTATTCCGCCTTGCGGTGGATGGCCAGGGCCCAGAAATGCGGCGGCGTCCAGGCGAAGATAATCAGCACCAGCAGCAGCGGTTCGGCGCTGATATGCCCGGTGACCGCGACCCAGCCGAGCAGCGGCGGCGCAGCGCCGGCCAGGCCGCCGATGACAATGTTCTGCGGCGTGGCGCGCTTGAGAAAGCCGGTGTAGATCACCGCGTAACCGAGCAACGAGGCCAGGGTCAGCCAGGCCGCCAGCTCGTTGGTGAAGACCAGCAGCAGCGCCATGCCGGACAGCGCCAGCAGCAGGGCGAAGCTCAGCGCCGCCGCGGGCGAAACACGCCCCGAGGTGACCGGCCGCTTGAGCGTACGCGCCATGATCGAGTCGATCCGGCGATCGACCACATGGTTGACCGCAGCGGCGGCACCGGCGCACAGGCCAATACCCAGGTTGCCGAAGACCAGCACCTGCCAGGCCACCCCGGCACGGGTGGCGAGAAACATGCCGACCAACGAGGTGATCAGCATCAGCACCACCACCCGCGGCTTGGTCAGCTCCAGGTAGTCCCGCCAGCTGGCATGGACGGATTGTTCGCGCGCTAGAGTAGCCATCAGGTCTCTCCTTGTCGTTCTTGTTATTGGCTCGGCATCGCCGAAAAAGCCGCCTGCCCGCCATGCGCCTGAAGCGCCGGAGCAGCGGCACGCCGCACTCGATAGTTGATCAGCACCAGGCTCAGCAACAACGCCGCGCCGCCGAGGTTATGCGCCACCGCCACCGGCAGCGGTAGATGAAAGTAGACATTGCTCAGGCCTAGGCTGACCTGCACGGCCAGCGCCAGCAGCAGCAAACCGCCGAGGCGCGGCATGCCGTTGCGCTTGAGGCGCCAGGCCAGCAGCAGCACGACCAGGCTCAGCAGCAGGGCGCCGAGGCGGTGACTCATATGGATGGCGGTGCGCGCGTCGCTATCGAGCTGCCCGCCGAGATAATTCGGGCCGATGTGCTGGGTCAGATGGAAGCCGTTGGCGAAATCCATCGCCGGCCACCATTCGCCGTGGCAGGTCGGCAGGTCCACGCAGGCGACCGCGGCGTAGTTGCTGCTGACCCAGCCGCCGAGGGCGATCTGCCCGACCGTCAGCAGCAGCGCGATGGCCGCCAGGCCGCGCAAGCGCCCACTGATGAGCGGCACGACCGGCAGCGCATTGGCCAGCCGCAACGTCAGCAGAAACAACAGGCTCAAGGTGGCGAAACCGCCGAGCAGGTGCGCGGTGACGACCTGCGGCCAGAGCTTGAGGGTCACCGTCCACATACCGAAGGCGGCTTGCAGGATCACCAGCCCGAGCAGCAGCAGAGGCAGCTTCAGCGGTTGTCCCGGCTCGGCGCGGCGGCGAATCGCCTGCACCGCCAGGCCGAGAATCACCAGGCCGAGGGTGCCGGCGAAATAGCGGTGAATCATTTCGTACCAACCCTTGGCGACCTCCACCGGCGCCTCGGGGAAACGCGTACCGGCGAGGGCCTGGCTGTGCTCGCTCATCGGCACGCCGATAAAGCCATAGCAACCGGGCCAATCGGGGCAGCCCAAACCGGCGTGGGTCAGCCGCGTATAGGCACCGAGCATAACCACCACCACGGCCAGCAGGGTCGCGAATAGCGCAAAACGGTAACCGGGTTTACTCATCTTCGATCCTTAAGGTGAACAGCGCGCCGCGTTGGATGAGCAAGCCGAGCTAGCCGATTTGCGAGATTTTCAGCAGATGGCGCAGGTCGTTGAGAATCGCCTTGCCCTTGCTGGTGGCGTCGTAGCGCAGCACCAGGTTGCCGCGCGGATCGACTATCCACAGCTGCGCGCCCTTGGCCTCGCCGGCGATCTCGCCGTAGGCCGGCAGTTGCAGTTGGTAACGGCTCAATTGCGGGTATTCGCGGTGCAGTTCGGCGTCGTAGTCGGGCGCCAGGGGTTGAGCGCTGGCCAGGGCATGGGAGGCGCGGGCGGTGTCGCGATTGAGGCCGATATGGATCTGCCGGGCGAGGAAGATCAATTCCTTGCACGCCGCGTCGCAGACGTCGGGCACGGTCACCAGCAACTGCCAGCGGCTTTCCTCGGCGCCAACCACCCCGAGGTCGACGCGGGTCTGGCCGGTGCCGATCAGCTCGCCGTGGTAGCTGCGGGTTTCCGGCACCCAGAAGCGCCATTGGTACATGGCGCTGGCCAGGATCATCGGTCCTATCACCACGGCGAGGATCAGGATCAGTTGCAAACGGCCGCGAAGACGCTGACCGGGCGGCACTGCAGGCAAGGCGTCAGGCAGGGCGGTGGCTGGGTTCATGGCGAGTCTCCCGCGCGTTATGTAGACCTAAATAAATGAACAGGCCGAGCAAGGCCGCCGCCAGGGCGAACCATTGCACGGCATAACCGAGGTGTTTGTCCGGACTCATGGCGACCACCGGCCAATCGGCGCGAAAGGACGCGGGACCCGGCTCCAGGCGCACTTCATGGCTCAAGCCGCCACGGCCCAACTGCTGCCAAAGCGCATCCGGCTCGACCGCCGTGACCAGCCGCGGCCAACCCGTCGCGGCAGCGCTCTGCTGCAACCGCAAGGGTTCGCCCAGGGGCACGTAGATCCACGCATGCAGACTCAAAGGGCTGTCGGGGGTGGCGAAGGTCGGTGGCACGCGCCGGTCCGGCCACGGCAACCAGCCGCGGTTGAGGAGCAGCCAAAGGCCGCTGTTCTGATCGTAGAAGGGTTGCAGCACCTCGACTCCGGCCTTGCCGTCGCGGATGCGGTTATCCAGCAGCAGGCTGTGCCGGGCATCGAAATGGCCCTGCAGCTGCACCCGCATATAGGCCGGATCGGGATGACGTTCCAGTTCAGCGAGGCTGATCGGCGCGGCGGCTTGGCGGGCCTGATGGGTCGCCAGCAATTCGCGCTTCTCCTCGGCCCGCGCCAACTGCCAAAAACCCAGGGCGATCAATCCGGGAAACAGCAGCAGCACCAGTAAACTGGGCAGCAGACCAGGCCGAAAGACGCTCATCTGGCGCTCCCTGATACCCTGGTCGAGCTGGTTATACTGCACCTGAACAACATTCCCCTTCCCCCCGGAAGTTACGCATGGGAGCTACACATGCTCAAGGCCGCGATCATCCTGCTACTGCTGGCGACTCTGGTGAGCCTATTCAGCGGCTTGTTCTTTCTGGTCAAGGACGAGAGCCAGACCTCGCGGGTGGTCAATTCGTTAACCGTCCGGGTGGTACTCTCGGCCCTGACGGTCGCCCTGATCGCCTGGGGTTTTTACAGCGGCCAATTGGTCTCGCAAGTTCCCTGGTAGGTTGATCGCCGAACCGTCCCCACGGTTCAACGATTCGCCTTGACCCGCTAGAGCACGTACACGAACACGAACAGGCCGATCCATACCACGTCGACGAAATGCCAATACCAGGCGGCGGCTTCGAAACCGAAGTGCTGATCGGGCGTGAAGTGCCCGCGCAGGATGCGGATCAGCATCACCGTCAACATGATCGCGCCCAGGGTCACGTGCGCACCGTGGAAACCGGTGAGCATGAAGAAAGTCGCGCCATAGATACCGGAGCCGAGCGTCAGGCCCAGTTCGGTGTAGGCATGGATGTATTCCTCGACCTGGAACACCAGGAACGCCAAGCCCAGCAGCACGGTCAGCGCCAGCCAGATCTTCAGCGGCTTGCGATGGTTCTTGCGCAGTGCATGGTGGGCGAAGGTCAGGGTGAAGCTGGAGGACACCAGCAGAATGGTGTTGAGCAACGGCAGCCCCCAAGGGCTGATGATGCCTTCCGGCGCCGGGTAGAGTTTGGGGTCCGGGGTATTGAGCATCGGCCAGGTGTATTCGAAACCGGGCCAGAGCATGTTGGCGATGCCCTTGTCGCCCTCGCCGCCCAACCAGGGGCCGGCCCAGTAGCGGATGTAGAACAGCACGCCGAAGAAGGCGGCGAAGAACATCACCTCGGAGAAGATGAACCAGCTCATGCCCCAACGGAACGAGCGATCCATCTGCGGGCTGTAAAGGCCCTGATGGCTTTCCTTGATCACGTTGCCGAACCAGCCGAACAGCATATAGGCGAGGAACAGACCGCCGATAAAGAAGATCAGCGGGCCGTTGGAGTCGGCCCGGTCGGCCTTCATATCGTTGAACCAGGTACCGACGCCATAAACGCTCAACAGCATGCCGATCGTGGCGATGATCGGCCACTTGCTCTGCGCCGGGACGTAATAGCTTTGGTGATTCTCGTGACTCGACATTGTTGTTCTCCTTATGGCGTCGCCCGGGCAAGGGGCGCCTGTGCCACCGGCGGCTTGCGCGCGGTGATATCGAACAAGGTGTAGGCCAGCGTCAGGTGCCGTACATCCGCCGGCAAATCCCGGTCGACGATGAAACGCACCGGCATTTCGATACGCTCGCCCGGTTGCAGCACCTGCTGGGTAAAGCAAAAGCATTCGGTCTTGTGGAAGTACGCGGCGGCCTTGGAAGGGGCGACGCTGGGAATCGCCTGGGCGGTCATCGGCTTGTCGGTGGGGTTGTACGCCACGAACAACATCTCGTTGCTCGCACCGGGCTTCACCGTCAATTCATCGGCCGTCGGGCGGAACTCCCAGACCATGCCCGCCGAGTTGGTGGCGAGGAACTGCACGCGCACCTGCCGCGATGCGTCCACCGCCTGCTCCCCGGCTTCATAGGCACCCGCGGTTTTACCGTTGATGCCGAAGGCCTGGCACATCACGTCATAGATCGGCACCAGGGCGAAACCGAAGCCGAACATCGCCACCACCACCAGTATCAGGCGGATAACCAGGCGGCGAGTCGACAGGGTTTCGCTCATGGCCGCGCTCCTACTTCACTTCCGGCGGGGTCTGGAAGGTGTGGTAGGGCGCCGGCGAGGGCACCGTCCACTCCAGTCCTTCGGCACCATCCCAAGGCTTGGCCGCGGCTGGTTTGCCGCCGCGGATGCACTTGATGACGATGAACAGGAAGAGCAACTGGGTCGCGCCGAACATAAAGGCGCCGATGCTCGAGACCATGTTGAAGTTGGCGAACATCATGTTGTAGTCCGGGATACGCCGCGGCATACCGGCCAGGCCGACGAAGTGCATCGGGAAGAACGCCAGGTTCATGCCGACGAAACTCATCCAGAAATGCAACTTGCCGAGGGTTTCGTCGTACATGTGGCCGGTCCACTTCGGCAGCCAGTAGTAGGCCGAGGCGAAGATGCCGAAGATCGCCCCCGGCACCAGCACATAGTGGAAGTGCGCGACCACGAAGTAGGTGTCGTGGTACTGGAAGTCCGCCGGAGCGATGGCCAGCATCAGGCCGGAGAAACCGCCGATGGTGAACAGGATGACGAAAGCCACCGAGAACAGCATCGGCGTCTCGAAGGTCATCGAACCGCGCCACATGGTGCTGGCCCAGTTGAACACCTTCACCCCGGTCGGCACGGCAATCAGCATGGTCGCGTACATGAAGAACAGCTCGCCGGTCAGCGGGATGCCGACGGTGAACATGTGGTGCGCCCAGACGATGAACGAGAGGAAGGCGATGCTCGCGGTGGCGTAGACCATCGAGGTGTAGCCGAACAGCGGCTTACGGGCGAAGGCCGGGATGATCGAGCTGACCGCGCCGAACGCCGGCAGGATCATGATGTACACCTCGGGGTGACCGAAGAACCAGAACACGTGCTGGAACAGCACCGGGTCGCCGCCGCCGGCCGCACTGAAGAAGCTGGTGCCGAAGTGGATGTCCATCAGCATCATGGTCACGCAACCGGCCAGTACCGGCATCACCGCGATCAACAGGAAGGCGGTGATCAGCCAGGTCCAGACGAACAACGGCATCTTCATCAGGGTCATACCGGGGGCGCGCAGGTTGAGGATGGTGGCGACCACGTTGATCGCCCCCATGATCGAACTGATGCCCATCAGGTGCACGGCGAAGATGAAGAAGGTCACGCTTTCCGGCGCGTAGGTGGTGGACAGCGGGGCGTAGAAGGTCCAACCGAAGTTCGGTCCGCCGCCCTCCATGAACAGGGTGCTGACCAGCATGCTGAACGCCGCCGGGAGCAGCCAGAAGCTGAAGTTGTTCATCCGTGGCAGGGCCATGTCCGGTGCCCCGACCATCAGCGGAATCATCCAGTTGGCCAGGCCGACGAACGCCGGCATCACCGCGCCGAAGACCATGATCAGGCCGTGCATGGTGGTCATCTGGTTGAAGAACTCCGGCTGCACGATCTGCAGGCCCGGTTGGAACAGCTCGGCGCGAATCACCATGGCCATGGTTCCGCCGAGGAGGAACATGGCGAAGCTGAACCACAGGTACATGGTGCCGATGTCTTTGTGGTTGGTGGTCAGTACCCAGCGCATCAGGCCCTTGGCGGGGCCGTGATGATGGTCGTGTCCGGCATGACCATGCGTGTCGATCACTGCACTCATGTCCTTACTCCTGAGCCTTCTTGAACTCGAGAATGTCTTTGGGCGTGACCATGTCACCTACTTTATTGCCCCAGGCATTGCGTTCGTAGGTGATGATCGCGGCGATATCGACTTCCGACAGTTGCTTGCCGAAGGCGGCCATGGAGGTGCCCGGCTTGCCGTTGACCACGATATTGATATGGTCCGCTGCCGGGCCGGTGGCGATGGCGGAGCCCTTGAGTGCCGGGAACATCGGTGGCAGCCCTTCGCCGGTGGGCTGGTGGCAGGCGGCGCAGGAGGTGTTGTAGGCCTTTTCGCCCCGCGCCATCAGTTCGTCCATGCTCCACTCCTTGCTGGTCAGCTCCTTCTCGGCGGCGGCCTGTTGCTTGCGCTCCGCCAGCCAGGAGGCGTAATCCTCCTTGGATTTGACCTCGACCACCACCGGCATGAAGCCGTGATCCTTGCCGCACAGCTCGGTGCATTGCCCGCGGTAGATGCCGGGCTCGTCGACACGCGTCCAGGATTCGTTGACGAAGCCGGGAATGGCGTCCTTCTTCACCGCCAATGCCGGCACCCACCAGGAGTGGATCACGTCGGCCGAGGTGATCAGGAAGCGCACCTTGGTGCCCGCCGGCACCACCAGCGGCTCGTCGACCTCGAGCAGATAGTGCTCGCCTTTATCGGCCTTGTTGTTGATCTGGTCTTTGGGCGTGGTCAGGTTGCTGAAGAACTCGACATCCTGACCCAGGTATTTGTAATGCCATTTCCACTGATAGCCGGTGACCTGGATATCCAGTTCGGATTCCGTGTTGTCGTAGATCTCGATCAGGGTTTTCGTCGCCGGAATGGCCATGCCCACCAGAATCGCCAGCGGCACCACCGTCCAGAGAATCTCGACCGTGGTGCTTTCATGGAAATGTGCGGGTTGCTGACCGGTGGAGCGGCGGTGGACGAGCATCGACCAGAACATGACACCGAATACCAGTACGCCGATAACGACGCAGATCCAGAAGATCGTCATGTGCAAGTCGAAAACTGAGCGGCTGACCTCGGTTACACCGGGCGCGATGTTGACGGTCCAACTGGCATGCGCCGAGCTGAATGCCAACCACAGCAGGAGGCCCATCCAAACTCGTGGATGTCGCGTCATTGCGGGTTCCCCTTATGATTCTTGTTATCCCGCCGGACATGCCAGCGACTTGGGGTTCGACTACTTGAGCAGGCATTGAAAACGCTAGGTTTTTCAACATCTGTGAAAGCTGGCAAGTGTCCAAACTTATCCATGCCGAGGCGCATCCGGTGTTAATCAGGTACTGCCTTTCGAGTTCGAGTATAGACGGGGAGTTTCAGCTGGCAACGCAAAAATGGAAATGAGCAAAGCCATGCAGAGCCTGCGCTAAAGGCCGCGAATGATGCGGGCGGAAGAAATGTCTTGTTTATAGCGACACTGCATAACCATGAATTAATTATGACAATAGAATCTTAGGGCTGGCGTTAAGCCAGCTAAGGTTCTCGCCCATGCCCATATTTCAGGAACCGTCATGAACACCTCCGCTTTGCATGAACTGATCCAGCGCGCTCACCTGCACGATGCCAGCAGCGGTGATCTGAAACACCAACTCGAAGCCCACCTCGAGCGCCTGCATCCGTCCATTCGCATCCCGGGCAGCGATGCCCTCGGCGTGCTGAAGCGCTTTATCGTGGCCTATATCGAGCAGGTCCCGGAGGTTCTGGAGGCCGCCAATCAGGTCGCCCGCGAAGCGGGTATCGAGGCATGCATCAAACCGGTATTGACGGTGGCCGAACAATTCTTTTTGCAGCCGCCGTCATTGATGGCCGGGCATGAAGGCCTCGAAGGCCTGCTCGACGAAGCCTACCTGGCGCACCGTCTGGTGGAGGAAATCAACGACCGCTATATCGCCCACCTCGGTCAGCCGCTGATTCCGCTGGATACCACCGTGGCCAACTTGATCGCCCACCAACTGATCGGCGAACCCTTCGCCAATCAGCTGGACGAAGCCGTGCACCATGCCGTCGACGGCATGCTCGACGACGCCAGCTTCGCCCAGGATTCGGTCGCGGCCTATCGCGAGCGCCTGCAGGACCCGCAAACCGAAGCCGCGTGGAAGCGCTGGCCCTGCCTGTCGCGCCAATTGGGCGTGGAGCTGCACTTGGACGAGTCGCGCGAGGCGGTATAAAGAGCTACGAAGGGTCGGGGTGATTCTTCTTCACCCCGCGAATATTCAAGGCCGCCAGACACACCTGCAGCACGATCAAGGCCCAGGCGCCGGCATACCAGCCCCAAATGCTCCAGAGCAGGTTGCTCAGGATAAAACACCAGAACCCGACGATCCGCCGACGCGCGTTCAGCGACGCGATCAACCAGGCGGCGATCACCGTCGCCAGCATCGCCGGCCATTGCAGCCAATCGATTAACTCCACTACGCCCTCCAACCTCCTAACTGCGGTTGCGCACCGTTGGGCGTGTGGATAAACGATTAGTTCAAGCTAACGCTCCGCCAGGCGAACCGTTCGCAGTGTAGCCAGCGCCTTACCAACAACATTCGACCTGCATGCCGAAGTTGGAGCCGGGCTGCGGGTAACCGCCGGATGGCGAACTCTGCGGGGCCGTGCGTTGCGCACGGCGCTGCCCCGGCATTGGCCGTAGGTAACTGGAGGTTCGCGGGGCGGGATCAGCCTCGATGGCGACCGCGGAAGAACTCGATCAGGCCCTGGGTCGAGCCGTCCTCGGCATCGCTGCGCTCGCTGCCGATCATCCGCGAATACACGCCCTGGCCGAGCGCCTTGCCCAACTCGACGCCCCATTGGTCGAAGGCGTTGGTGCCCCAGATCGCGCTCTGCACGAACACCTTGTGCTCGTAGAGCGCGATCAAGGCGCCGAGGCGCCTGGGGCTGACGCGTTCGAGCACCAGAGTGTTGCTCGGCCGGTTGCCGGGGATGACCTTGTGCGGCGCCAGGCGCTGCACCTGATCCTCACTTAGGCCGGCGTCACGCAGCTCGGCTTCGGCCTCCGCGCGGGATTTGCCGAGCATCAGCGCCTGGCTCTGCGACAGGCAGTTGGCGAACAGCCACTGATGGTGGTCGGCGACCGGGTTGTAGCTGCTCACCGGCACGATGAAATCCGCCGGGATCAGCGCCGTGCCCTGGTGCAGCAACTGGTGGTAGGCGTGCTGGCCGTTGCAGCCGACGCCGCCCCAGATCACCGGGCCGGTGGCGGTGGTCGCCGGGCTGCCGTCCTGGCGCACGCACTTGCCGTTGGACTCCATATCCAGCTGCTGCAGGTGCTTGGTGATATTGCGCAGGTAATGGTCGTACGGCAGGATCGCATGGCTCTGCGCGCCCCAGAAGTTGCCGTACCAGATGCCGAGCAAAGCCAGCAGCACCGGCATGTTGCGTTCGAAGGGCGCGCTCTGGAAGTGCTGATCCATGCGGTAGGCGCCGGCGAGCAGTTCCTTGAAGTTGCAGATGCCAATCGACATGGCGATCGGCAGGCCGATGGCCGACCACAGCGAATAGCGCCCGCCGACCCAATCCCACATCGGCAGGATGTTTTCCTCGCGAATGCCGAACGCCACCGCCGCCGCGGTGTTGCTCGACACCGCCATGAAGTGGCGGTGCAATTCGGCTTCCGAACCGCCCTGGGCCAGGTACCAGCTCCGCGCGGCCTGGGCGTTCTTCAGGGTTTCCAGGGTGCCGAAGGTTTTCGACGAGACGATGAACAGGGTGGTTTCCGCGCGCAGCTTGGCCACCAGCTCATGGAACGAACTGCCATCGATATTCGCCAGGTAATGACAGCGCACGCCGCGCTGGGCGAACGGCAGCAGCGCCTCGGAGACCAGCTGCGGGCCGAGGAAGGAACCGCCGATGCCGATATTGACCACGTCGGTGATCGGCTTTTCCGTGTAGCCGCGCCACAAGCCGTGATGCACCTGGCCAACCAGCTCGCCCATGCGGTGCAACACCCGCTGCACCTGCGGCATCACGTCGACGCCATCGACCAGGACCTGATCGCCGAGCGGCCGGCGCAACGCGGTGTGCAACGCCGGGCGCAGCTCCGAGCCATTGACCAGGGCGCCGTCGAATAGATCCTCGATCGCCTGGGTCAGCCCCGCCTCCTCGGCCAGGGCGATCAGCAGCTGGCGGGTGCGGGTGTCGATCAGGTTCTTCGAGTAGTCGAGAAACAGCCCGCAGTCGTTCAGGGAAAACTTGGCGAAACGCTGCGGATCCTCGGCAAACGCCTGGCGCAGACTGAAATCGCCGAGCTGTTCGCGGTGCGCGGCGAGCGCCTGCCAGCTGGCCAGGCGGGTGACATCGGAAGAAGAGGCAGAGTGCGGCATAACGGCTCCTGGGGCTGAGGGATCAAAACGCATCGAGTTCGTGCCAGTGCGGCAGGTCGGGGCCGACCCGCGAGCAGGTCAGGGCGGCGGCGCGCACCGCCAGGTCGAGCATGGCGTCGAGTTGTTCGCGGCTGATTGCGGCCAGGCCATGTGGGCTGTCCAGGCCGTGGCGGGCGAGGTGGCTGAGCAACGCGGCCTGAAAGGTGTCGCCGGCACCGACGGTGTCGCGGGTCTGCACCGCCACGGCCGGCACCCACCATTGCCCATGGGTGGCGCTGTGGACGCTGGCGCCCTGGCCGCCGTGGGTGAGGAACACCAGGTGGCAACGCTGCCCGAGCCAACGCCGGGCCACGGCCTGCGGGTCCTCATCGGGATAGAGCAGGCCCAGGTCCTCTTCGCTGACCTTGATCAGGTGCGCATGGGCGGCGAAAGCCTCGACGCGCCGGCGCCACAGCGCGATATCCGGCTCGACGTTCAGCCGCACGTTGGGGTCGAGGCTGATCAGCCGCCGCCCGCCCTCGCGGCGCACCAGTTCGAGCAGGGTGTCGGCAATCGGCGTGACCACCAGCGAGTAGGAGCCAACGTGAATGCCGCGCACCTCTTCGCCCAACTGCGGCAGATGTTCGAGGCGCAGCTGGCGGTCGGCGCAGCCTTCGCCGCGAAACGCATACTGCGGCGAGCCTTGGGCATCGACCCCGACCATGGCCAGGGTGGTCGGCGCGTCGCTGCCGATCAGGTAATCGCCGCACACCCCTTCCTCGGCCAATACCCGGCGCAGGCGGGCGCCGAGGTAGTCGCTGGAAATCCCGCAGAACAGCGCCGACTCACTGCCCAGACGGCGCAAGCCGATGGCCACGTTGAACGGCGAACCGCCGGCAATCGCCTTGTACGCCAGCTCGCTCGTGCGCGCGCCGGGTTCCAGGCTGAAGAAATCGAACAGGGCTTCGCCGCATATCAGATACATGGATGTCTCCAGATCAACAGAAAGGCTTTGTCCCCATTGCGTGCTGCAAGGCGATAAGCCGTGGATTGGATTGGTAGGGGGCGCGTAGCCTGAAGAGCAAGGCGACGAAACCCAACGAGACATGCCAATGCCTGTTGGGCTTCGCTGCGCTCAGCGCCAACCTACCCGCGTGCGCCGCCGCGACTTAGAACCAGGTCTCCATCTGCACGCCGAACTGCCAAAGCCCGCCGGACTGGAAGCCGTCCTGACCGAAGGCGTCGCTGCCGCTGTAGCCGTCCAGTTCCGACGACCAGTCCATCAGGCTGGCGTATACGCGCAGTTCCGGGCGGGTGAAGAAGTCGCCCATGTCCGGCCTGAAGGTCGGCGCCACCGTGAGCTTCCAGAAGTCGCCGTCGACCGCGTTGCGCGCCTGGTAGCCCATGGGATCGAGGTCCATGGTTTGCCAGCTCGCCTCATAGACCATCTCGAAGTTGCTGTTGAATTCCTGGGCCAGGCGCAGGTTCAGGGTCAGCCAGCTGTAGTCGTCGCCGTCGACGTAGCGGTCCTGGCTTTGCTCGGCGAGCAGGCTCGGGGCGATGCGCCAGCCGGCCGCCAGGGGCGTCTGGCCATAGAGCGCCAGGCGTAGCGCGCGGGCATCGTCGAGCAGCTCGCCATCCGCGCCCAGGTTTTTCACCTCGGCGCCCAAACCTTGGCCATACAGCAGCGCCGTCTTGAAGAAGCCTTCGCGGCCGAAAAAATCCTTCTGGTGATGGGCCAGCATGCTTTGCACGCCGGAGTCAGCGGGGGTCAGCCCGGCTGCATTGGTGCGGCTGTCGTTCTTCTTCGCGCCTATGGCGTTGACCATCCATTGCCAGCGGTCTTCGGCGAAGAACTGGTTGGCGGTGAGGATGTAGCTTTCCACATCGGCATCGCCGCCGCTGGCGCTGAAGTCGCCGTAGTCGCGGCCCATCAGGGAGAAGTTGGAGCGCCAGCTGTCGCCGAGCTGCACGTCGTAGATACCGCCACCGGTGCCGGCGAGATAGACCACATCCGAGTCCAGCCAGTGGATGTCGAAGGTGTCGCGGTCATAGCGTTTACCGGCCCACAGGGTGGCGTTTTCCAGCATGGGGTTGCCCTTGAACGCGGCGAGTTCGCTGAGTTCGGCATAGGCCTGGCGCACGTTGAGGCTGCTTTCTTCGGCGGTCCAGTCGTTGGAGGTTTCCACCCCGTCGGCGATCGATACGGTGAATTTCGAGCGGGTGCCGTTCTGCGCCTGGGCCTCTTTCGACAGGTCGATGCGCATATAGGTGTCGTCTTCGTTGCCGAGCCGCCCGACCGCGCCGCCGACCGAGCCGGCCGGTGTGACATAGGGACCACCACGCCCGCCGCCGAGCCCTTCGCCGACCAGCAGGCCGGAGCGGGCATAGCCGTGGAAGCTGAAACCGTCGCTGAGGTTACTGGCGTTTTTGCTCGTATCCTGCTGCTGTTCCAGGGCCGCTTCGACCTGCGCCAGGCGCGCGTCCAGCGCCGGAGAAGAGGCGGGCAGAGCGGCACCGCTTTTCAGCCGTTGCAGTTCCAGAGCGGTCGCCTGGGCTTGTTGTTCGGCGGCGGATGCACGGCGCTCGGCGGCGCTGGCTCTGGCCTCCAGTGCTGCCAGTCGTTCTTCCAGACTCAACGGCGTGGCGGCCTGGGCCAGAGGGGTTAACGCGCAAACGCCGAGCAGGCCGGCGGTCAGCCATAGTGATCTGTGCTGCATAGGTGAAGTCCTCTTTTGTTTTTATTCTTACGAGCCAACCACGGGCCTTGGCCCATCAGTCGGGAAAACCTTGAAAAGTGGGTGTACATCTCAAGGTGCGCTGTTATATTAGCGATGTTAACGTTATCTTCAACAAAAATAAAAATTAAGCGAGGTTTTATGAAACAGCTGAAATCGCTTCTTCCAACAGCGTTGTTAGCGCTCTGCAGCAGCCTGCCAGCCCTGGCCAGCGCGGCCGATCTGACCATTTCCTGCGGCGCCGTGGGCGCCGAATTGCAGCTGTGCAAGGAGGGTGTCGAAGCCTGGTCGAAACAGACCGGACACAGCGTCGAGGTGGTGTCGACGCCTAATTCGGCGACCGAGCGCTTGTCCTTCTATCAACAGATTCTCAGTGCCCAATCGGCAGACATCGACATCATCCAGATCGATGTGGTCTGGCCGGGCATGCTCGCCAACCATTTGCTCGATCTGCGTGAAGTACTTCCAGAAAACGCCACCGAGGGCTATTTCCAGGCGCAACTGGATAACGCCACCGTCGATGGCCGGCTGGTGAGCATGCCCTGGTTCACCGACTCGGGCCTGCTCTACTACCGCAATGATCTGCTGGAAAAACACGGCAAACCGGTGCCGCAAACCTGGGACGAACTGACCGCCACCGCGCGCGCGGTCCAGCAGGCCGAGCGCGATGCCGGCAACGCCAACCTCTGGGGCTATGTGTTCCAGGGCCGCGCCTACGAAGGCCTGACCTGTAACGCCCTGGAGTGGATCGGCAGCCAGCCCGGCGGCGGTTTGATCGATGCCCAGGGCACTATCCAGGTCGATAGCCCGGCAACCCGCGCCGCACTGACCCTGGCGAAAAGCTGGGTGGGCGACATCTCCCCGCCCGGCGTGCTGAATTACACCGAGGAAGAAGGCCGCGGCGTATTCCAGTCCGGCAATGCGCTGTTCATGCGCAACTGGCCCTACGCCTGGGCCCTGGTGCAGAGCCCGGACAGCGCGATCAAGGACCAGGTCGGCATCGCCCCGCTGCCCAAGGGCGGCGAAAACGGCACGCACGCCTCGACCCTCGGCGGTTGGGGCTTGTCGGTGTCGCGTTACAGCGCCGAACCCAAGCTCGCCGGCGAACTGGTGGCCTACCTGACCAGCGCCCAGCAACAGAAGCATCGGGCCCTGGTCGGCGCTTACAACCCGGTGATCGAATCGCTCTACGAAGACCCCGAGCTGCTCGCCGCCATGCCGTACTACAGCCAACTGCGCACTATTCTCGATGCAGGCGTGATGCGCCCCGCGGCGATCACCGCCGACCGCTATCCACGGGTTTCCAATGCGCTGTTCGACCGTGTGCATGGCGTGCTGTCCGGCGAGGCCGACGTCGACCAGGCGGTGACCGAGCTGGGCAGCGACCTCAAGCGCATCAAGCGCCGCAACTGGTAATAGCCAAGGAACCGCGATGACCACTTCTATCTCCCGGGCCCAGCCGTTCTACGACGAGCCCCTGCCGATCAAGGAAACGCCCGTGCAGCGCCGGCGCATTCTCGCCGCCTGGCTGTTCCTCACGCCGATGCTGCTGTGCCTGCTGCTGGTGGCCGGTTGGCCGCTGCTGCGCACCTTCTGGTTCAGCCTCACCGACACCAGCCTGAGCGACGCCGGCGCCGGCGCGTTCGTCGGCCTGAGCAATTACCTGTCGCACGATGGCGAGGGCTGGTCGGGCATTCTGGTCGACCCGCTGTGGTGGCAGGCGGTGAGCAACACCCTGCACTTCACCGCGGTGTCGGTGAGCCTGGAGATTACGATCGGCCTGGCGGTGGCCCTGCTGCTCAATGTGCCGTTCGCCGGCCGGGCCCTGGTGCGCGCGATGATCCTGATCCCCTGGGCGATTCCCACTATCGTCTCGGCGAAGATCTGGGCATGGATGCTCAACGACCAGTTCGGCATCCTCAATCACCTGATGCTCGGCCTCGGCCTGATCGACGCGCCCCTGGCCTGGACCGCCGATGCCAGCCTGTCGATGTGGGCGGTGATCATGGTCGACGTGTGGAAGACCGTGCCCTTCGTCGCGCTGCTGATGCTGGCCGCCCTGCAGATGCTGCCGGGCGATTGCTACGAGGCCGCCAGGGTCGACGGCGTGCACCCGCTCAAGGTGTTCTGGCGGGTCACCCTGCCGCTGTTGATGCCGGCGCTGCTGGTGGCGGCGATCTTCCGCATCCTCGATTCGCTGCGGGTATTCGACGTCATCTATGTGCTGACTTCGAACTCCTCGTCGACCATGAGCATGTCGATCTACGCCCGCCAGCAATTGGTGGAGTTCCAGGACGTCGGCTACGGCAGCGCCGCCTCGACCCTGTTGTTCCTGATAGTCGCGGTGATCGCCGTGCTCTACCTCTACCTCGGCCGCCGACAAATGGAGGTGCGTTGATGAACCTGCGCCTACTCAAGAAAATGCTGCTGCGCCTGGGCTTCGCCTGCGCCATCGGCGTGCTGCTGTTGTATGCGGTCTTCCCGTTCTACTACGCCGTGCTGACCTCGCTGAAACCGTCCAGCGCCTTGTTCCAGGTGAGCTACTGGCTCGATAAGCCGGACTTCTCCAATTACGCCGCGGTGCTGCAGCAGGCGTCGTTTCTGCAAGCCATCGGCAACTCGGTGTTCGTCGCCATCAGCGTGGTGGCGCTGGCGCTGTTCCTCAGCCTGACCGCCGCCTACGCCCTGGGCCGGGTCAGGTTCCGCGGCCGCGGCACTGTCCTGCTGCTGGTGCTGGGCGTGTCGATGTTCCCCCAGGTCGCGGTGCTCTCCGGGCTGTTCGAGGTGATCCGCGCCCTGGGCCTGTACAACAGCGCCTGGGCGCTGATCCTCAGCTACACCATCTTCACTCTGCCATTCACCGTCTGGGTGCTGACCACCTTTATCGGCCAACTGCCCGGCGAGCTGGAGGAGGCGGCGATCATGGACGGCGCCTCGCCCTGGGTGGCGCTGACCCGGGTGCTGCTGCCGTTGCTCTGGCCGGCGCTGGTGACCACCGGCCTGCTGGCGTTCATCGCGGCCTGGAACGAGTTCCTCTTCGCCCTGACCTTCACCCTGACCGATGCCCAGCGCACGGTGCCGGTGGCGATCGCGCTGATCTCCGGCGGCAGCCAGCACGAGCTGCCCTGGGGCCTGCTGATGGCCGCCTCGGTGATGGTCACCGTGCCCCTGGTGCTGCTGGTGCTGGTGTTCCAGCGGCGCATCGTCTCCGGCCTCACCACCGGCGCGCTCAAGGGCTGAACCCACAAGAACAAGGAATCACAGCATGAGCAAGTTGCAACTCGACAATGTGAACAAGCAACTGGGCGGCCTGCGCATCCTGCGCGACATCAGCCTGGAGATCGCCAGCGGCGAATTCGTGGTGTTCGTCGGCCCCTCGGGCTGCGGCAAGTCGACCCTGCTGCGGCTGATCGCCGGGCTGGAGTCGATCTGCGCCGGCGACCTGTTGATCGACGGGCGCCGGGTCAACGACCTGGAACCGCGCGAGCGCGGGGTCGGCATGGTGTTCCAGTCCTATGCGCTGTACCCGCACATGAGCGTCTACGACAACATCGGTTTCGGCCTCAAGCTGGCCAAGACCGACAAGCGCAGCCTGCGCGAGCGGGTGCTGGAAACCGCACGGGTGCTGCAGCTGGACAAGCTGTTACAGCGCAAGCCCAAGGAACTCTCCGGCGGCCAGCGCCAGCGCGTGGCCATGGGCAGGGCGATGGCCCGCGAGCCGGACATCCTGCTGTTCGACGAGCCGTTGTCCAACCTCGACGCGGCCCTGCGCGTGCAGATGCGCAACGAGATCGCCCGGCTGCACGCCAACCTGGGCACCACCATGATCTACGTGACCCACGACCAGGTCGAGGCGATGACCCTGGCCGACAAGATAGTCGTGCTCAATGCCGGGCGCATCGAACAGGTCGGCTCGCCGCGGGAGCTCTACGAGCGCCCGGTAAGCCGTTTCGTCGCCGGCTTTCTCGGCTCGCCACGGATGAACTTCCTGCCGGTGCAACTGCTCGCGCCGGGCTTGCACAGTGCGGTCGCGACGCCGGCCCTTGGCCAGCTGTCGGCCCTGCCGTTCGACAGCCGCGCACTGGCGGCCGGCAGCCAACTGACCCTGGGTATCCGCCCCGAGCACCTGAGCCTGCAGAAGGCGCAAGGCAGCGCCGGCTTGTGCGTGGTCGGCGTCGAGTACCTGGGCTGCGAAACCTATGTGCATCTGGATGTCGGCCAGGACGAGCCGCTGATCTGCCGCTGCGCGGCGAATGCCGATTGGCGTCACGGCGACCGTGTCGAACTGCGCCCGGAATTCGCCGGCCTACATCTGTTCGATGCCGAGGGCAAAGCCCTGCCGCGCCAACCCCTGGCAACCGTCAGCAACCCAGCCGGCACATTGCGCCAAGGCTGCGCATAACCTTTTTCACACTTCTGCGAGCGATTCCATGCCTGTTTTTCCCGACCTCGCCCAGCCCCGGCTGAGCGAGGGCAACGCCCCTCTCACGCCCGATTTTCGGCCCGGCTACCATCTCGCCCCCCCAGCCGGCTGGATGAACGACCCGAACGGCGTGGTGTATTTTCGCGGCGAATACCACGTGTTCTATCAACACCACCCGTTCGATGCGAGCTGGGGACCGATGTACTGGGGACACGCCAAGAGCCGCGACCTGGTGCATTGGCAGCACCTGCCCATCGCCCTGGCACCAGGCGACGAGTTCGACCGGCATGGCTGTTTTTCCGGCAGCGCCGTGGTCTGCGGCGACAGCCTGGCGCTGCTCTACACCGGCCACACCTGGCTCGGCGAGGTGGGCGACGAGCGCGCCATCCGCCAGGTCCAGTGCCTGGCCACCAGCGACGACGGCGTGCATTTCGTTAAACAGGGGGCGGTTATCGAGGTCGCCCCGGACGCCGCGATCATGCATTTTCGCGACCCCAAGGTCTGGCGCGACGGCGAGCACTGGTACCTGGTCGCCGGCGCGCGCCTGGGCGATACGCCGCTGCTGCCGTTGTACCGCTCCAGCGACCTGCGCACCTGGGAATTCCTCGCCTATGCCAGCTGCGGTGGCGCGGGCGACGGCTATATGTGGGAATGCCCGGACCTGTTCCGCCTCGGCGGCCAGGACGTGCTGCTGTATTCCCCCCAGGGCATGCAGCCCGAGGGCTTCGAGCGGCTGAACAAGTTCCACACCGGCTACCGGGTCGGCCGGCTCGACAGCGATTGGCGCTTCGAGGGCGGGCCCTTTATCGAGCTGGATAACGGCCACGACTTCTATGCCGCGCAGACCCTGCTGGCCGCCGACGGCCGGCGTCTGCTCTGGGCCTGGCTGGATATGTGGGACAGCCCGATGCCGAGCAAGGCCCAGCACTGGTGCGGCATGCTCGGTGTGCCGCGGGAATTGCAGCTGCATGGGGAGCGCCTGCACAGCTACCCCGCGCGTGAACTGGCGGCTTTGCGGCAGCAACCTTTGTTGGCGGACGGTCCGCTCTGCTGGGACGGTTCAGGCATGCAGCCGCTTGCCGGGCTGAGCGGCGATATGCTGGAAGTCGAGCTGCAACTGGATCTGCTCAACTGCCGCGACGGCCGTCTGGGCATCGCCTTGCGCTGCAGCGCCGATGGCCAGGAAAGCACCCTGCTCTACTACGACGCCCAGCTGCAACGCCTGGTGCTCGACCGCAGTCGCTCGGGCGCAGGGGTCGACGGCCAGCGCAGCGTGGCGCTAACGCCCGGTCAGGAGCCGTTGCTGTTGCGGATATTCCTCGACCGCTCCTCCATCGAGGTCTTCGCCGCCGACGGCAGCTTCAGCCTTAGCAGCCGCATCTACCCACAGCCGGACAGCCTGGGGCTGAAGCTGTTCGGCGCCGGCGGCGGGCGGGTAACGGTGCGCCAGGCCTGGCAGCTGTCCAGCGGCTGGGTCTGATAGGCAGTTGAAAAGGGTGAGGCAGAGGCCGCAATGGGTAGGGTGCGCCGTGCGCACCAGGAATCTACACCGACTGCGCGGGCCAGCTAAGTAACGCCAAGACGGCCAATTCGTAGGGTGGGTCGGGCCGCGCAGGTTAGGCGCATGATCACGGGCTATGCGTCGATGCTTGACAGGCCGTTGAAAAACGTAGGCGAGGCAGGCAAGACAAGGCAAAAACAGCCGAAAAGGCGGAGTTTACGTGCTGTAAATGAGCATTTTGACTGGGCTCGCACCCGAGGCTGTTATTAACGCAGTATTGCCAACGCAGGTAGTTTTTCAACGACCTGTTAATCAGTTGCGCCGTAACCCACCAGCGGGGCCAGGCCGAAGACCGCTTGGTGGGTTACGTGGCGCTTATATCTCGCAGTTGCTTCGCCATCCCGGTTCAAGCGCCACTAACCTGCGCGGCCCGACCCACCCTACAAAAGCCGCCTGCATCGCGACAGGCCGCGGCGCTGTGGCATGATTCACGCCTCACACTGCCTGGTTGTATTGCATGACTTCAGTGAAAGACGTTGCACGGCTGGCCGGCGTGTCCCTGATGACGGTCTCGCGGGCGCTGAACAATCCGGAGAAGCTCAGCCCCGAGACCTATCAACGGGTACGCAGCGCCATCGACGAACTGCAATTCGTGCCCAGCATGTCGGCGCGCAAGATTCGTGGCGACAACCTGCAGAGCCGCACCATCGGCGTGTTCGCCCTGGACACCGCGACCACGCCGTTCGCCGTGGAGCTGCTGCTGTCCATCGAACGGACCGCACAACAGGCCGGCTGGAACGTATTCGTGCTCAACCTGCTGAGCGATCCGCCGAGCGAGCAGAGCATCGACCTGATGCTCTCGCACCGCCCCGACGGCCTGATCTTCACCGCAATGGGGCTGCGCCGGGTGAGCATTCCCGAGCGGCTGAAAAGCAAACCGCTGATCCTCGCCAACTGCCTGGATGAAGACAGCAACCTGGTCAGCTACATACCGGATGACGAGGCGGGCCAGTACCGTGCCGTGCGGCACGCCCTGAACCAGGGTTATCGGCGCCCGCTGTGCATCAACCTGCCGAGCCAGAGCCTGGCCTGGGAACTGCGCCAGCAGGGCATGCAGCGCGCCTTCGCCGAGTTCGGCCTGGCGCCCGACGAGGTGCTGCAGTACGACCTCTCGGCCCATGACGCCTACGGCGAGACGCCGAGCATCCTCGATCGACATATCGTCGATGGCCGTGCCCAGTTCGACATCCTGATCTGCGGCAACGACCGTATCGCCTTCTGCGCCTACCAAGTGCTGCTGGCCCGCGGCCTGAAGATTCCCGGCGATGTCGCGGTACTCGGCTACGACAACATGATCGGCATCGCCGAACTGTTCATTCCGCCGCTGACCACGGTGCAACTGCCCTACTACGAGATCGGCCAGCGCGCTGCGCAACATCTGATCGACAGCCTGGAGACGAGTGGGACGCAACGGGTCGATTGCCCCCTGGTGACCCGCGCATCGCTGTAAGCGAGACTCGCCAATCCTGATTCCGAGGTTTCCAGCTTCGTAGGGTGGGTTAGCCGCCTGTTGTTTGTCGGTCGACTCGCTGCGCCTGGTGCGGCGTAATCCACCATAGGCGCAACTCCATCCATCGCCTGGTGGGTTACGCGGCGCACGACCTTCATCTGTGCCTGGAAGATCGGCACTCCGCGCCGCCAACCTGCGCGGCCCGACCCACTCTACGGGAGCAGCGCTCGGCACCTCTTGCCCAAACGGCCGTCTGTTAATGGGCACCTGACCATTCGCCGCCGCTCAGCCCTGCGGGTAACGTGCCCGCGGTGTGGCCATCGGCAGGGGGCCATCGCCGATCAGGCGGAATTCGCCTTTTTCCGCGTCGTAGGCCCTGATATTGCTGGTTTCGATGTCGTAGACCCAGCCGTGGATAAATAGCTGCCCGCTGGCCAGACGCGAGGCCACCGAGGGGTGGGTGCGCAGGTGATCGAGCTGCGCGACCACGTTCTCTTCGGTGAGGACGCCCAGGGTGGTGTGGTCGGCGCAGCCGCAGTTGTCCGCCACCACACTCTTGGCCACCTCGGCGTGGCGTAACCAGGCCTTGACCGTGGGCATGCGCTCAAGCCCGGAAGGGTCGAGCACCGCCTTCATCGCGCCACAATCGGAATGCCCGCAGATGATGATGTGATGCACGCCAAGGGCCAGCACCGCGTATTCGATGGCGGTGGAAACGCCGCCCATCATCTGCCCATAGGGCGGCACCACATTGCCGACATTACGACTGACGAACAGGTCGCCCGGGGAGCTCTGGGTGATCAGCTCGGGGACCACGCGCGAATCGGCGCAAGTGATAAACATCGCCCGCGGCGTCTGCTCGTGGGCAAGCTTCTTGAACAATTCCTGCTGCTCCGGGAACACCTCATGGCGAAAACGCATGAAGCCGGAAACCAGCTGTTGCAACGCCTCCTCGGCGCTCTCGGGAGCAGCGCCTTGGGGGTCGCCACTGGTAACGGATCGAATAGGCATTTGAACGCTCCCTTTCTCAATCAAGTATCTGAACCGCTCGCGACCGAGCCAACACAGGCAGCTTAACGCACCTCGCCCGCCCGTCCAGAGACACCATTAGCATGCTATTGGTTGCATTCATAGCAGCGACAGCTGCGCGCCCGGTGGGGCGAAGAGGCTGCAGTCGAGGCCCTCGTATTCGCGATTGTCCAAGCCGAACTTGCGCTTGGCCAGGCGAAAACGTTGGGCCAGCAGCTCGGCGAACTGGCCCTCGCCACGCATGCGGCTGCCGAAGCGGCTGTCGTAGTTCTTGCCGCCGCGGGACTGGCGGATCAGGCTCATGACATGGGCCGCGCGCTCGGGGAAATGCGCCTGTAACCACTCCTCGAACAAGTCGGCGATCTCCAACGGCAGGCGCAGCAGCACGTAACCGGCCGAGCGCGCGCCGGCATCGCGGGCGGCTTCGAGCAGGTGCTCCAACTCCATGTCGTTGATCATCGGGATCATCGGCGCGCACAGCACACTGACCGGCACGCCGGCCTCGTGCAGCGTGCGCATGGCGCGCAAACGCGCGGCAGGGGCGGCGGCACGCGGCTCCATGATGCGTTTCAACTCATCGTCCAGGGTGGTCAAGCTGAACGCCACGCTGACCAGGCGCTGGCTGGCCAACTCGGCGAGCAGATCGAGATCGCGCAAAATCAGCGCGCCCTTGGTGATGATGCTCACCGGGTGCTTGTAACGCAGCAGCACCTCGAGGGCCTGGCGGGTCAGGCGCTGCTCGCGTTCGATCGGCTGGTAGGCATCGGTATTGATCCCCAGGGCAATCGGCCGCGGCACGTAACCGGGCTTTTGCAGCTCCTCTTCCAGGCGGCTGGCGAGGTTGGTCTTGGCGATCAACTTGGTTTCGAAATCGATGCCCGGCGACAAATCCCAATAGGCATGGCTGGGCCGCGCGAAGCAGTAGATACAGCCGTGTTCGCAGCCCCGATAAGGGTTCACCGAACGGTCGAAACCGACATCCGGCGACTGGTTGCGGCTGATCACCGTTTTCGCCGTTTCACGGCGCACTTCGGTGGCGCGCGAGGGCGGCGTCTCGTCCTGGAACCAGCCATCGTCCTCGGCCACCGAGCGGGTCGGGGCGAAGCGGTTGTGCGGGTTGCTGGCGGTGCCGCGACCGCGCGGCGGGAGAACAACGGACATGGCAGGGCTCCGACAAAATACTGTATGAATGTACAGTTAATTATCGGATCGACCAAGCCCTGTTCGTCGCCAGCAACGCTTTGGCCCCAAACCGACAATGATGCGAGAATGCTGGCGCTCCCGCTGCCGCGCTTGTTCGGTAGCCTTGCCATCGTATACCTGGCCCGAGGCCGACCCTATCCACCGCCACCTGCGAAATCTGGCCAAAAACGAGATTCGCAATGGGTGCAAGCTTCCCATTGAAACGGAGTAGTTCGATGAAAACAGTTCTGGTTACCGGCGCGTCTTCCGGGTTCGGCGAAGCCATTTGCCGTCGGCTGATCGCCGATGGGCACCAAGTCATCGGTGCCGCGCGGCGCGCCGAGAAACTCGCCACGCTGGCCGCCGAATTGGGCGACAAATTCATTGCGCTGGTGATGGACGTCACCGACAAGGCCTCGATCGATCAGGCCTTCGAGACGATTTTCCAGCGCTGTGCGCAAATCGACGTGCTGGTCAACAATGCCGGCCTGGCCCTTGGCATCGAACGCGCCCAAATCGCCAGCGCGGCCAACTGGGAACGCATGATCGCCACCAACGTCACCGGCCTGAGCCTGGTCACGCATAAGGTATTGCCGCATATGGTCGCCGCCAACAGCGGCTTGATCATCAATATGGGCTCGATCGCCGGCACCGTGCCCTACCCCGGCGGCAACGTCTACGGCGCGACCAAGGCCTTCGTCAAACAGTTCAGCCTGAACCTGCGCGCCGATCTGGCCGGCAGCAAGGTGCGGGTCAGCAATATCGAACCGGGGCTGTGCTCGGGCACCGAGTTTTCCGTGGTGCGCCTGGATGGCGACGCCGAAGCGGTCAACGCGCTGTACAAGGACGTCGAGGCGATCCGCCCCGAGGACATCGCCCACACGGTGTCCTGGATCAGCCAATTGCCCGAGCACATGAACGTCAACTCGATCGAAATCATGCCGGTGGCGCAGACTTATTCGGCGCTGACGATAACGCGCAACCTGTAACACCCTCCGTCAATTCCTGGCGCGCCCGCAGTGCGGGCGCGGCCCAGTGCCGGATCGCCGCCCGCTAGCGCCGCGGCGCTGTCGACGCATTTCCGACGACCTGCACTCGGCGCTGCAGGCTCTGCCACCGAACGCCGCTCGTCAGCAGCTTGGGCCAACCGGCCAGGATACTCGCACAACGAAATTAGTCTGCTACTACTAAAGTTGTAGGCCCAGACAAAGGCAGCCCGTGCCCATCGATCCATACGGCTGATTGGCTGATTCAGATTCGAACGACCACGCTCCGAGACCGGGCTGCGACGCGCTATCAGAGTCTCAGGCGTCGAAATCGACCGAACGAACCGCTAGGCGGATCGCATCCTGTTATTCCCCGCCATAGACGGCCGCGCAGTGCATCGCCCGAAGGGCGAGGAGGATGTATGAATGCCGTTCTACGTATCACCGGTCTCGCGCTCGTGGCACTGCTCGCCGCGCCCGTTTCGATACCTCAGGCACTCGCCGCCGACGATGTCGAAGCCATCAGCAGCGATCTGACGCTGATCTTCCGCGCCGCGCGCAAGATGATTTCCGACAACCAGGACCTGATCAACGACCCCAGCAAAGGCGACAAAGGCCTGAGCGCGACGGCGGTAGTCGAGCAAACCAAAGCCAATTACAAGACGGCTACGGGGAAGGATCTGGACTTGAGCGACGACGGCAGCCCGGCCGCCAAGGCGCGTATCGCCATGATCGAAGCCGTGCGGGCGACCATGGACGAAGCCCAGCCACTGATCAACGAGCAGGGCAAAGGCTTCAAGGGCTTCCTCCCGGCGGTGTTCGGCGGACGCGTGGCGAGTAACTTCAGCGCGGCCATGGCCGGCACCTTCGCGATCAAACTGACCGCGCCCAAGGCCTACGTGCGCAACCGCGCCAACCGCCCCGACGAGTGGGAGAACAAGGTGATCGAAACCATGTTCAAGCAACCCGGCTACGAGAAGGGCAAAGCCTATGCCGAAGCCGTGCCGGTCAAAGGCAAGCCGGCTTATCGCTATATCCTGCCGGAGTATTACGGCGCCTCCTGCCTGGGTTGCCATGGCGACCCCAAAGGCGAGATCGATATCACCGGCGGCAAGAAGGAAGGTGCCAAGCTCGATGAGCTCGGCGGCGCGATTTCCTTGATCATCTACCAGTAGAGGCCACCGGCATGCCTCGTTTAACCAACCTCAGCATCAGCGCCCGCTTGCTGCTGCTGTCCGCTGTGGTGGCTGTGCTCCTGGCCGCGATGCTGTTCTATCTGGCCAATGTCATAGGCGCCAACAATACCCGTATGGATGAACAGCAGGAGGCGGTGCACCAGCAAGTCGAAGAGCTGAGCCGCTGGCAGCTGGCCGACCGCGGCCTGCGGGAGTTCGGCGCCATGCGCTTCTGGCTGTACGACCTGCAGGTCAGCTGGCTGAACGACTCGGAAAGCGCCGCCGACGAAGCCCATGAACGACTCAAGGCGGTGCTGGCCGAACAGCAACAGCATGGCGTGGATCTTGGCCAAATGCCCGCGCAGATCGAGGAATTCCGCAGCAAGATGCTCGCGGCGGTGGATGCCTACGTCGACAACAACCGGGTGCTGGGCAACGCCACCGTCGCCGAAGCACGCAAGATCGCCACGACCATCGACACCAGCCTCGCGGCGCTGCAGGAGGAGCGCAGCAGCAGCGCCACGCTCAAGGCCGAGGAAATAGCCGCGGCTGCGACGCGGGTACAAGCCGGCAATGGCCGGTTGTTCGCCCTGGCCTGGTGGGTGCTGGCGGCAGTGGTGGTAATCCTCGGCATTTTCTACCTGCTGCTGGTGCGCTCCATCTCTCGACCGATGCATGACTTGGAGCACGGTATTTCCGCGATCGAGCGCACCTCCGACCTATCCCATCAGCTGCCGGTGCTCAGCGCCGATGAAATCGGCCTGACCGCCAGCGCGATCAATCGCATGCTGGAAAAATTCCGCAGCATCATCCTCGAAGTCGACAGCATCGCTGGGCAGGTGGCGGGTAAAGTCGAGGATACGCGGCAAAGCATGATCAGCACCCACAAAGGAATACAGGCGCAACAGCAGGAGACCGATCAAGTGTCCTGCGCGGTCACCGAGATGAGCCATACCATCCAGGACGTGGCGAAGAACGCCGAACGCGCCTCGGAAGCCGCGCATCAGGCCAACCGCAATGCCGATAAAGGCAACGCGGTGGTGGCCGCCAATGTCAGCGCCATGAACGCCCTGGCCCAGGAGGTGCATTCGGCGGCCGACGTGGTACGCCGGGTGGCCCAGGACACCGGGCAGATCGGCCGGGTGGTGGAGGTGATTCAGAGCATTTCCGACCAGACCAACCTGCTGGCGCTGAACGCCGCAATCGAAGCCGCGCGCGCCGGCGAGGCCGGACGGGGCTTTGCCGTGGTCGCCGACGAAGTGCGCACCCTGGCCCAACGTACGCGCGAATCCACCCAGGAAATCAACGACATGATCGAGCGCCTGCAACAGGGCGTCGGTCAGGCCGAGCGGGTTATGGCCGAGGGCGTCGACAAGGCGCAGAACGCGGTCGAGCAAGTGCAATCGGCCGGCGTGGAGTTGGCCGGGATCAGCCATTCGGTGCACAGCATCGAAGACCTCAACGTGCAGATCGCCAGCGCCGCGGAAGAGCAGAGCACCGTGACCGCGGGCATCGCCGAGAGCGTGGTGCAT
This sequence comes from uncultured Pseudomonas sp., assembly GCA_966210885.1. GTDB lineage: Bacteria > Pseudomonadota > Gammaproteobacteria > Pseudomonadales > Pseudomonadaceae > Aquipseudomonas. The sequence continues at coordinate 150,886 of CBIHLQ010000002.1, read as the reverse complement.
ATTCGCGATGTCACCGTCGCCAATGCCAAAACCGCCACCGTGGCGATGACCGCCTGCAACGAACTGGAGACGCTGACTCAGCATATGCAGGCGCAGGTCAGGCAGTTCCGCCTTTAATGCCGCCTAGCCTCTAACCGCGTACCGCGCTGTTGGGCTTCGCTACGCTCAGCGCCAACCCGCCGAGCACAGGACGAGCTTCCCGACTGGCTCAGGGCGCCTTTTTGTAGGGTGGACATAGCGAAGCTTTGTCCACCGCGCGAGTACCGCAGCCGAGAGTCACGTCGTTCGAACGTTCAGATCAGGCGCGCCTGCAGCCCGCCATAGCCATGGGCGCCCGCCTCGCCAGTGAGTGCGATACGGCCCATCGCGGCCAACTCGCGCGCCCGCCAGAACAGGAAATAGTCGGTGGCGAAGAAACCGTCGTTGCGCACCATCACCTCGGCCATCAACCGAGCCAGCGGTTGCTCGTCATTACGGGCATGGCCCAACAGCGCGGCGTCGACAGCCTGATAGTCCTCGCCGAAAAAAGCATTCGCCTGCCAACGGCGCACCAGGGCGTTGTCCGCCAGCGCGGCACGCCACTGTGCGGCCAGCAGCTGGCGCCGCTCTGCATCGACCTCACGGGGCTTAGCCAAGGCCGCCAGTGCCTCGGGCGCATGCATGGCCACCGCCCTACGCGTCTCGACACGGCTGGCGCCGCTGCCGCAGCACACCTCCCAAAACGGCAATGCGCTAGCCGCCAGAGCGTTTGCCACACGGGCCAGCAGCAATTGCTCACTGGCACTGTCGCCATGCCAGACGGTCACCGGCCGCGACTGCTCAGGCAGTGCCGCAAGCCAACGTGCATCCGCGGGAAGGTCCGTGGCGAAATCCGGCACCGGGCACACAGACTCGGGCCACACCGCCTGCCAGAAGGCAGCGCGAGCGGCGCAGGGTGGCGTATCCACATCCGCCAGCGGGCCGACGGCGAGATCGTCGCGCAGCACGCGCAAACCCGCCTCGGCCTCATGCGCACCTATCACATGGGTCACAGCTGCTACCGCGTTATCACCACAGACCAGATGCCACATAAGCCTCCCTATTGATCGTTCCAAGGCTCCAGCATGGGAACGCCGCCCGTGGCGCTCCGCGTCACCTAGGATCCAGCACCTGACAGACCGTTCCCGGATTGCGCCGGGGCTGATCCGGGCTACGAGTCGCGCCGTCTGCGCAGTCCTATTCGGTCGGCTTCTTCAGCTTGGGATTGGGAAAGAACTGCACCGCCTGCACCTTGGGGTCGGCGACCTTGGGTTTCAGGGCGCTGACGTTGACCCGGGTCGGCAGCTCCTTGGGCACCGAGTTGCCGCGCGCATCCAGCGTATCGGCATAGCCGCAGGCCACGCATTCGCGGTTCGGCACGCCGTCTTCGTCCCACATCTGGATCTTGTCCATCTCGCTGCATGCCGGGCATACGGCGCCGGCGATAAAACGTCGCTTGCTCACCTTGGCGTCGTCGCTCATGCCGCCTCCTGGCTCAAGCCGAGATGGCGCAGCAAGGCATCGATGCTCGGCTCGCGGCCGCGGAAATCGACGAACAGCTGCATCGGCTCGCGCGAGCCGCCGCGGGCCAGGATCGCCTCGCGGAAGGCGCGGCCGGTGTCGCTGTTGAACACGCCCTCTTCCTCGAACCTGGAGAAGGCGTCGGCCGACAGCACTTCAGCCCATTTGTAGCTGTAGTAACCGGCCGCGTAACCGCCGGAAAAGATGTGCGCGAAGCTGTTGGGGAAGCGGTTGTAAGCCGGCGGACGCAGCACCGAGACTTCGTCGCGAATGCCTTCGAGCACCTGCAGCACGCTACGGCCGTCGCCGTGGTTGGCGTGCAGTTCGAAGTCGAACAAGGAGAACTCCAGCTGGCGCACCATCATCAGCCCGGACTGGAAATTCTTCGCCGCCAGCATCTTGTCCAGCAGGTCCTGGGGCAACGGCTCGCCGCTCTGGTAATGGCCGGAGATCAGCGCCAGGCCTTCCGGCTCCCAGCACCAGTTCTCCATGAACTGGCTCGGCAGCTCCACCGCGTCCCAGGCCACGCCGTTGATCCCCGAAGCGCCGGCATGCTCGACGCGGGTCAGCAGGTGGTGCAGGCCGTGGCCGAATTCATGGAACAGGGTGGTGACTTCGTCATGGGTCAGCAGCGCCGGCTTGTCGCCCACCGCCGAGGTGAAATTGCACACCAGGTTGGCCACCGGACTGATCAGTTCGCCGCTGGCGTCGCGGCGCTTGTCGCGGGCGCCGTCCATCCAGGCGCCGCCGCGCTTGTTGGCGCGGGCGTAAAGATCAAAGAAGAAGCGCCCGACATGCTGGCCGTTTTCGCTGATCTCAAACAGGCGCACATCCGGGTGCCAGCTATCGAATCCGCTTAGCTCCTTGATCTGAATGCCGTAGAGCTTCTCGACGATGGCAAACAGGCCGCCGAGTACCTTGTCGATCGGGAAGTAGGCGCGGAGGATTTCCTGGGAAATGCTGTAGCGCTGCTCACGCAGTTTTTCGCTGTAGTAACCCACGTCCCAGCTCTGCAGATCGGTGCAGCCCTGCTCGGCGGCGAAGGCCTGCAATTCGGCAAGGTCCTGGGCGGCGAAGGCTTTGCTGCGCTGGGCCAGGTCGCGCAAAAAGTGCAGCACCTGCTCGGTGGAGTCGGCCATCTTGCTGGCGAGGCTGAGTTCGGCGTAATTGGCGAAGCCGAGCAGCTGGGCCAGTTCCTGGCGCAAATCGAGAATCTGCGCCATCACCGGGCCGTTGTCGTGCTGGCCGGCGTTCGGTCCCTGATCGGAGGCGCGGGTGCAATAAGCGGCATACACCTCTTCGCGCAAGGCGCGGTCGTCGGCGTAGGTCATTACCGCGAAGTAGCTGGGGAATTCCAGGGTGATCAGCCAGCCGTCCAGGCCCTTGGCTTCGGCGGCTTGCTTCATCTGCGCCTTGGCCGATTCGGTCAGGCCGGCCAGCGCCGCTTCGTCGCTCACCTGCTTGGTCCAGGCCTGGGTGGCGTCGAGCAACTGGTTGGAGAACTGGCTGCCCAACTCCGACAGCTTCATCTGCACCGCGCCGTAGCGCTGTTGCTCGGCCGCCGGCAGGTCGATGCCGGACAAGCGGAAATCGCGCAGAGCGTGTTCGAGAATGGTCTGCTGCGCCACCTCGAAACCCGCGGCCTCGGGGCTGGCGGCCAAGGCCTGATAGGCCTCGAACAGCGCACGGTTCTGCCCCAGCTCGGTGGCGTACTCCGAGAGTTTGGGCAGGCAGGCTTCATAGGCGGCGCGCAGCTCGGCGTTATTGCACACCGCGTTGAGGTGGCTGACCGGACTCCAGGCGCGGCCGAGACGGGCATTCAACTCGTCGAGCGCCAGCACCAGCCCGTCCCAGCTCGGTGTGCCAGACTGTCGCTGGAGCAACTCGGCGATCGCCGCGCGGTTATCGGCGAGAATCGCATCCACCGCGGGCTCGACATGCGCGGGACGGATGGCGGAATACGGCGGCAGGTCGAACGCTTGCAGCAAGGGATTATCGGCAGTCACTAGAGGTCACCTGAAAGACGAAATGGGTTTACAGCTGCGAGCCCATTTACCGTCAAAGGTTCTCGGGCTGGCTCGCATCGACGCACATCCGTTATAAAAAACACGGGCATGGCCTGAACATGGGTGCCATCTTAATTACAATCAAGCCCAGGCGCAGCTTAAGAGGTTTCTATCGTGGCGATACGTACTTACCAACAGTTCACCCCGCAGCTCGGCGCGCGGGTCTTTGTCGACGCATCGGCGGTTGTCCTGGGCGATGTGGAAATCGGCGCGGACAGCTCGGTCTGGCCCCTGGTGGTGATCCGCGGCGACATGCACAGCATCCGCATCGGCGAGCGCACCAGCATTCAGGACGGCAGCGTGCTGCACATCACCCACGCCGGGCCGTTCCATCCGCACGGCTACCCGCTGAATATCGGCGACGACGTGACCATCGCCCACAACGTCACCCTGCACGGCTGCAGCATCGGCAACCGGGTGCTGGTCGGCATGGGCAGCATCGTCATGGACGGCGTGGTGATCGACGATGAAGTCATGCTCGGCGCCGGCAGCCTGGTGCCCCCGGGCAGCCACCTGGAAAGCGGCTACCTGTACCTCGGTAGCCCAGCGAAAAAAGCCCGCGAACTGACCGAAAAGGAACGCAGCTTCTTCAGCTACAGCGCCGCCAACTACGTACGCCTGAAGGACCAGCACCTGATGGAAAACTACTCCACGCGCTGATGCAGCGATGAGGCTGGCATATCCAGCATCTGGCCTCATGCAACAACCCTCACTTACCGCGGAACGCACTGACACCCGTCGGGGAGTGCGCTTCGCGCGTCCAGCTTTCCAAGGTTTTCGCCAACACGCATATGCTTCACCGCTAGGAGATGAAGCATATAAGCTACTAATGATTATTTATGAGCCTTGAATGCTTCATTTACTATATATGAAGCATATATACCTCATTTTCAGCGGGTGAGTCTTTTATGGCTCATTTAATGGTTACTGAATCTTATATACTGCAATTTCCATCCCCGTCGGAGGTAGCCCATGCGCACCACCTTGCTCGAACAGATCAAACGGCGGCGTTTGCAGCTCGGCCTGAAAGGCAAGGACATGCCGCTGCGGGTGGGCCTGAATCGGCAGCAGTACGGCAAGATCGAGAAGGAAGGCAATCCCAGCCTGGCCACCCTGGATAAGATCGCCGAGGGGCTGGATGCGACCCTGATGTTGGTTCCCAAAGAGCTGGCAAGCCATGTCGAACAGTTGTTGGCAGCTGGTGCCACTGGGGCGCTCGAAGCTCGGTTCGTCTACCCCCCGGGCGGCTCGTCGTCCGCCATGCGGCTGTTCGAGGGCGTGAAGGAAACCATCGAAGACCCCTGGCAAGAACCGGGGGATGACTGATGGCCGGCGAACAAGTCTCGGCCCTCAAGTTGACGCTGCACGGGCGACTGGTCGGCTATGTCGCCGGCTATGCGCACAACCGCACGGTATTGTCCCTGGCGCCGGAGCTCATCGCCGATGCCAGGCGCCCCGCGCTGACCTTATCGCTGGCAAACCCGAGCACATTCGCCCTCCGCGCGAGCAAGGTGTTTCCGGTGGCGACCAATATGCAATTGCATCCACTGCTGAGCAATCTGCTGCCCGAGGGAGCCCTGCGCCAGCTGCTCGCCCAACGCCTGAAAATCCACGAGAACAACGAATTCCCCCTGCTCGTCCACCTCGGCGCTGACCTGCCCGGTGCTCTGATCGCCGAGCCGGTCAAGGCTGAGGATATTCCGGATACGGCCTTTGGCGACCGCGGCCGGCTCGATCGGGTGGCGGTGGATGCCGTGGATCGGGTGGCGCATTTTTCCCTGGCCGGGGTGCAGATGAAGTTTTCCATGCGCAACCGCGACGGTCGTTACCTGCTGGGCGATGCCAACGCGCCTGGCGACTGGATCATCAAGACACCCTCCACAGTGCATGCCCATGTGCCGCTGAACGAATACACCAGCATGCAACTGGCGGCGCTGGCGGGCGTGGATATACCGGAGATCCGCCTGGTAGAACTGGACCGGCTCGAACGCCTGCCGGAGATCAAGCTGCCCGACGAAGGCTATGCCTACGGGATTCGCCGGTTCGACAGAACCGACACTGCCCGTGTACATGCCGAAGACTTCGCTCAGGTGCTGTTCGCCTATGCAACAGACAAATACCACAAGGCCAGTTACGAGCAGATCGCTCGGCTGATCTACCAGAACACCTACAGCGGCCAGCGTGACGTGGTGCAGATGGCCATACGCTTGCTGGTCAATATCCTGCTAGGCAACGGCGACGCTCATTTGAAGAACTGGAGCATTCTCTACCCCGATGGCCTGACACCCATGCTCGCACCGGCCTACGATATCGTCTTCACCAAGGCCTATATCCCCGCCGAGCAGCACTACGCGTTGAATATGGCGCAGACCAAGCAGTGGTATGTGGTGTCACTCGAGCACTTCCGCCGTTGGGCAAAACGCGCGGACCTGCCGGAATCGCCAATCCTCTACAACCTCAAAGCCGCCATTGGCAAAGCCCGCGAGCTATGGCCAACCGCATTGCGCGACAGCCCGATGCACGAAGCGCACAAAGCCGCTCTGCGCGCGCACTGGCAGGCGCTGCATAAGGACTTTCGCATCGAGAGCTAGGCGGGTGGGGCTCCTGCAGATTGTTCGCTGTTGCATCTGCAGTCGGTAGCCTGGGTCGAGCATAGCGACACCCAGGCATCCCTTCCCGGGTATCGCTGCGCTCAACCCAGGCTACTTGCTGCACGCCAGGCTTATATGTCCATAACAGACGGAGCAGTCACCTTGGCCAATCGCTATGCTATCGGCTTTCCCTCACCCACCCGCAGAACTCAGGCTGCTGCCCATGCACTACCAGAACATCCTCTTCGACCTCGACGGCACCCTGACCGACCCGCGTGAAGGCATCACCCGCTCGGTGCAGCATGCGCTGGCGCAGCTGGGTATCGACGAGCCGGATTTGCGCGCGCTGGAGCATTTCATCGGGCCGCCGCTGTTGCAGTGTTTTATGCAGACCTATGGCTTCGACGAGGCCAAGGCCTGGCAGGCGGTCGGGCATTACCGCGAGCGCTTCCGCGAGGTCGGGCTGTATGAGAACCGGCTGTTCGATGGCGTCGGCGAGCTGCTGGAGTTGCTGCTCGGGCAGAACCGCACGCTGTATATCGCCACCAGCAAACCGACCGTGTTCGCCACGGAGATCGCCCGGCATTTCGATTTCGCCCGGCATTTCAAGCTGATCTACGGCAGCGAGCTGGATGGCACGCGCACCGACAAGGTCGAGCTGCTCGCCCATCTGCTCAGCGAGCAGGCGTTACCGCCGGAGAGCACGCTGATGATCGGCGACCGCAAGCACGACCTGATCGGCGCGCGGCGCAATGGCCTGGACGCGGCGGCGGTCGGCTATGGTTTTGGCAGCGTCGAGGAGCTACGGGCCGAGGCACCGCGCTATCACTTTGCGACCCTGGCCGAGTTGCATCGGGCTTTTCAGCGTTAGCAGCCCCATGAAGCCACTCCCACAATTTGCTGCGCGACAGCGCTCTCCGAGCGGGCGGCTTAGTCGTTGCGCTGATAGATGATTTTCTTGCTGCCGCCATCGCAGCTGCCGACCACCATGTTCGGGTCCTGGGCTTCGTCGTTGGGGACGATTTCCAGGGTATAGCTGGCCACGCCGGCGGCCTGGATTTTCACTTCGATTTCCGCACGCAGTTCTTCACAGGGTTTGGGCGCGGCGACGGCAGCGCCCGCAAGCAAACCAAGCAGTAGTGCCAGGGGCCATCTAGTCAATTGCAATACACCTTTGTAGGGAGGGAGTTCGGTTCGCGCGCAGCCTGGCTTTGCTGCAATAAGCAGTGCAATGCCTGTTCGCGCTCAACCTCGGCTAGTTTGCCCAGTATTGCGACGCGCCGGTAGAAGTCCGACCAGTCGCCTTCGGCCTGCTCGAACAGCCGGGCAAAGGCCTCCACCCAGCGGTCATACAAGCCGAACGGCAGCAGCTTGGCGTTGTTCAGTGGCGCGTTCATCCAGCCGTCGTAGCGGCCGACGCCGCCCCACTCACGCTCGCGCAGGGCGCGGTACTCGGCGCGCAGGCGGGCGAACTCGGCTTGCTTGCCGGCACGCTTCTGCTGCTCCGGCAAGCCGCTGGCGTAGAGCTGGGCCAGACGCTCCCGGCTCGCCAGCACCAAGGCGATGAACTGTTCGCGTTGGCGTTCGCCCTGCGGGTCCGCCGGGGCCAGGCCACGGGCGGCGCGCCATTGGCGCAGGCCTTCACGCTCGACGAAGGTGGCGAAGGATTCGTTGAACGCGGTGTCGTTGGCGACGTACAACTGCTGGTGCGCCAGCTCGTGGAAGATCACCGCCACCAGGCGCTCGTCGCTCCAGCGCAGCATGGTGTTGAGGATCGGGTCGTCGAACCAGCCGAGGGTCGAATAGGCTTCGATGCCGCCCAGGTAGGTATCGAAGCCCTGCAGCTGGCGCACTGCCGCCGCACCGCGGGCGCGGCTCTGGCTGTAGAAACCGCGATAGGCCACGCAGCCGGCAATCGGGAAACAGTGCAGTTCGGGGCTCAGCGACAACTCGGGGGTGACGAACAGATTCCACACCACGTAAGGCCGCTGGATATCGGCATACAGGCGGTAACTGCGGTTATCCGGCAACGCCAATTCGGCGCTGGCGAAGCGTCGCGCCTCCAGGGCCAGAGCCAGACGTTGGCGCAGCCCGGCATCGACGGCCGGGTCTGCGAGCATTGCGGCAATCGGCTGGCGCGCGCGCAACACCTGCCATTGTCCCTGGGCCAGGTGGCCGTAGTAATCCAGGGTGCTGCACGCACTTAGCGTCAGGCATAGCGCCAGCAGCGGAACCCAGCGCCAACGCGTGAAGTCACTGGCAGGGCGCCGCCAGCGGAATGTCGAATACCCAAGCCTTCGCGGCATCGCCGATGTTCCTGATCCATGACAGCTGCCGACTGTAGCGTATCGGCGTAGGCTAAGCCCATTGCATCGCTTCGGAGAGCACCATGCGTTATTTCCTCCTGCTCGTTGGCCTGTCGACTCTCGGCGCTTGCGCTTCGCCGGTGCCGCCGCGCGATCCGAACCAAGCCTGGGTCGAGCTGTACGCCAGCCCCGGCGAGCTGCTGATGGCCGACCGGCTCGACGGCCAGCGCCTGAACGATGGCCGCTACTTCCAGGTGCCGAACGGCGCCCATGAATTGCAGGCGCGCTTTCAGTTCGAAGTGAATGGCCCCGGCGGCGGCCTGGACGGCAGCACCGAACCGCGGCAGATCACGTGCGAGATCCGCCTACGCTACGACGATTTCGCTCCCGGCCAGCGCTATCGCCTGGAAGTCCGGCCGCTGGCGATGAAGGCGCAGGGCTGGCTGTACGATGAGCAACGCAACGTCCTCGCACGGGCCAAGGTGCCGCGCTGCGGGACGTTCTAATAATTGTGTCCTCGTTAGCGTTGCAAGCATTTCGAGACGAAGCAGGCCTCGCTCTGGCAGCGCGGCTCTTGTAGCCCGGATGCAATCCGGGCTACGGGTTTGTGAGCACCGCGACCCCGCTGGCGTGGCGGACAAACTGGTACATAGCGTATCTATCAGCCGACGCTTAAGTGTCGAGGCTGGCGTCCAGGGTGATTTCGGCGTTCAGCACCTTGGAGAGCGGGCAACCGTTCTTCGCGGTTTCCACCGCCTGCTCGAATGCCTCGCGATCGGCACCCGGCACTGTCGCCTTGAGCGACAGGTGGATGGCGGTGATGGCGAAGCCGCCCGCCACCTTGTCGAGGGTGACCTCGGCCTGGGTGTCGATGCTTTGCGCGGTCATGCCGGCGTCGCCCAATTCCTTCGACAGCGCCATGGAAAAGCAGCTCGCATGGGCCGCGCCGAGCAGCTCTTCGGGGTTGCTGCCGGGCTGGTCTTCGAAGCGCGTATTGAAGCCGTAGGGCACTTCAGCCAGGGCGCCGCTCTGGGTCGATACCGTGCCGCTGCCGTCCTTGATGCCGCCTTGCCAGTGTGCCGAAGCTGTCTTCTTCATCTGTGTTCTCCTTTCTCCATTACCCAGGGGATATAGAGTTCAGAGAGGCAGGGGCGGCACAAGTTCGACCTGCTAACGCAGGCTAGCGAGTATGTCGAAAGCGCGCAATCGGTCGGCGAACTCGTAGAGGTCGCAGGTGAAGATCAGCTCGTCGGCGCCGGTCTGCTCGAGCAGCACCTCGAGGCGCGCGCGGATTTTCTCCGGGCCGCCGATCATCGCCATGCCGAGGAAGCTGCCGACCGCGTCTTTTTCATGGGGCAGCCATAGACCTTCCATGCTCTTGACCGGCGGACGCTGCACCAGACTCTGGCCACGGATCAGCGCGAGGATGCGCTGATAGGCCGAGGTCGCCAGATACTCCGCCTGCTCGTCGCTGTCCGCCGCGATCAGCGGCACGCCGAGCATCACATAGGGCTTATCGAGCACCGCCGAAGGCTTGAAGTGGTTACGGTAGATGCGAATCGCCTCGTGCATCAGACGCGGCGCGAAGTGAGAGGCGAAGGCGTAAGGCAAGCCCTTCTCGCCGGCCAGTTGCGCGCTGAACAGGCTGGAGCCGAGCAGCCAGATCGGCACCTCGGTGCCGCTGCCGGGCATGGCGATCACCCGCTGCCCCGGCGTGCGCGGACCGAGGTAGCCTTGCAGTTCCTCGACATCGCGGGGGAAGTCGTCGGCGCTGCCGGAGCGCTCGCGGCGCAGGGCGTGGGCGGTGAATTGATCGGCACCCGGCGCGCGGCCCAGGCCCAGGTCGATGCGCCCGGGATAGAGCGTGGCGAGGGTGCCGAACTGCTCGGCGATCACCAGCGGCGCGTGGTTGGGCAGCATCACCCCACCGGCGCCGAGGCGAATCGTCGAGGTGCCAGCGGCCAGATAGCCGAGCAACACGGCCGTGGCCGAGCTGGCAATGCCGTCCATGTTGTGGTGCTCGGCGACCCAGAAGCGGGTGAAGCCCAGGCACTCGACATGCTGGGCCAACGCCAGGGAATTGCGCAATGCCTGCCCGGGGCCGCCATCGTCGCGGATCGGCGCCAGGTCGAGGGTGGAGAATCGCGTGTGTGCTAAAGCGCTCATGGGGTCCGCCTCGGGGTTATGCAGCGGCACGGGCGCACGGCTGCGGATATATCCGAGTTAAATAGTGGGGTTTGTTTTGGCGATTCCAAGGGCGCCAGGGCGATTGATGCCGGCGCGCATTTGTAGGGTGGACATGGCGAAGCCTTGTCCGCCCTACATCATAGGCATTCGAAACCTCGTCGCCCGGCTGCATTCCCGGACGGTATTGGCTTGGCGGCAATCTCCCCGGATTTCATCCGGGCTACTACCTAGGTTTCGCGAATGCTCAGCCCCGTAGCCCGGATGAAATCCGGGGAGACTCTGCGCCGCACAACCGCTCCCGGATTGCGCCAAGGCTTATCCGGGCTACGACATGGACATTCCCGGCCGCTCAGCTATCGCTCAGACGAAACCCGACTTTCAGGGTGACCTGATAATGGCCGACCTTGCCCTCCTGGATATGCCCGCGGGTTTCCACCACCTCGAACCAGTCCATATTGCGCACCGACTTGGCGCATTCGGCCAGGGCATTCTCGATGGCGTCTTCGATGCTGGTCTTGGACGAGCCGACGATTTCGATTTTCTTATAGGTGTGATGATCGGTCATGGCAATTCTCCGTGGCTAAGACGTGAAGCGGGGGGCTGCCCCTGAGCTGTCGACTGCATGGCAAATCGACAGGTTCCTGATTTCACGCTAGCCAAGCACGGAGAAAGCACAAGCGCGGCGGTAGCCGTTGTCTCGATTAAAACTGCAGCTCGCTACGCAGTGCGGTGATCTTGGCCTGCATGGCTTCGGTCAACTCGGCTGGATTGAGGCGTTCAATGATGCCTTGCAGGATGCGTTTCTCGTTGCCATCGACCACGCCATCGCGGCGGGCGATATCCACCAGGCTTTCCAGTTCATGCACCAGCAGTTTGCCGTCGTCGGCAAAGCATTGGATCGAACGGAAGGCCATTTCCAGGTAATCGCGGCTTTCTTTCATGCGGGCACTCCATGTGGGTGGCGCGTCCATCCGGCGGATGGCTCGGGCGCGCACAGGCTAATCGACGGCCGGGGCCTCGGCAAGATCGCCCAGTTCGGCCGCCAACCAGCGCGCCAACTGCGCCGCGCGCTGGTCGCGGTTGCGTAGCGGTTGCCACAGTGCCAAGCGCGCCGGCGTTTCGACGAAGCCCCAGGGCGCCAGCAGACGACCGGCCGCCAGGTCGTCGGCCACCAGCTGCTGCGGAGCGATGGCCACGCCGAGCCCGGCGGCGGCGGCTTCGAGCAGGTAGTAGAGGTGTTCGAAACCCTGGCCGTAACGCAACGCGCCGCTATCCAGGGCATTGCCGGCGGCCCAGTTAGGCCAGGCTTGCGGGCGCGAGCTGGTGTACAGCAGCGGCTCGCCGAGCAGCGCCGCGGCCGGTGCCCGGTGCAACTCGGCGAAGCGCGCATAACGCGGGCTGAGCACCGGGCCGATGCGTTCAGCGGCCAGCTCGAACACCTGCATATCGGCCGGCCAGGGCGGTTCGGCGAACAGCAGGGTGGCATCGACCTGGGGGCTGCGCGGGTCGAGTTCGCCGTGGCTGGTCGACAGTTGCAGGCGCAGCTCCGGCAGCTCGCGGTTGAGCCGATCCAGGCGCGGGATAAACCAGCGGGCCAATAGACTGCCGGGGCAACCGAGGACAAAAGGCGCGTCCTGAGTCTGGCGCTTGAGCTCGGCGCAAACCAGGCGCAGGCGCTCGAACGTCTCGCCCGCCGCATCGCGCAGACGCATGCCGGCATCAGTGAGTTTTATGCCGCGGCCGTCCTTGCTCACCAGGCGGATGCCAAGTTCCTCCTCCAGGGCGCGGATCTGCCGGCTGATCGCGCCATGCGTGACATGCAGCTCCTCGCCGGCCTTGCTGACGCTAAGCAGGCGGGCGGCGGCTTCGAAGGCGCGCAAGGCGTTGAGCGGCGGCAAGTCCTGGCTCATCTGTGAGTTTTCCTGACGTGTTTGCGCAATCTTATCGCTTTTGTCCCGGGCCACACAGCCTTATCCTTTGGCCATTGTCGTAGGGGCCCGATGCTGGCTCCTGCAAATCCTCGATCCCCGCAGGAGAACGCCATGACTTCCTATCGCAGCGGCCCCGACGCCACCGGCCTGTTCGGCTCGTTCGGCGGCCAGTACGTCGCCGAAACCCTGATGCCGCTGATCCACGACCTGGCCGCCGAATACGAGAAGGCCAAGCTCGATCCCGAATTCGCCAAGGAGCTGGCCTATTTCCAGCGCGATTTCGTCGGCCGCCCGAGCCCGCTGTATTTCGCCGAGCGCCTGACTGAGCATTGCGGCGGCGCGAAGATCTACTTCAAGCGCGAAGAGCTCAATCACACCGGCGCGCACAAGATCAACAACTGCATCGGCCAGGCCCTGCTCGCGCGGCGCATGGGCAAGAAACGCATCATCGCCGAGACCGGCGCCGGCATGCACGGCGTGGCCACCGCCACCGTGGCCGCGCGCTTCGGCATGGAATGCGTGATCTTTATGGGCACCACCGATATCGACCGGCAGCAGGCCAACGTCTTCCGCATGAAGCTGCTGGGCGCCACCGTGATCCCAGTGGTCGCCGGCACCGGCACCCTGAAAGACGCGATGAACGAAGCGCTGCGCGACTGGGTGACCAACGTCGACAACACCTTCTACATGATCGGCACCGTGGCCGGTCCGCATCCCTATCCGGCGATGGTCCGCGACTTCCAGGCGGTGATCGGCAAGGAAACCCGTGAGCAGATCCTCGCCCAGGAAGGCCGTCTGCCCGACAGCCTGGTGGCTTGCATCGGCGGCGGCTCCAACGCCATCGGCCTGTTCCACCCCTTCCTCGACGATAAAGAGATACAAATCATCGGCGTCGAAGCGGCCGGTTACGGCATCGAAACCGGCAAGCACGCGGCCAGCCTCAACGGCGGCGTACCGGGCGTGCTGCACGGCAACCGCACCTTCCTGCTGCAGGACGACGATGGCCAGATCATCGACGCCCACTCGATTTCCGCCGGCCTCGACTACCCCGGCATCGGCCCCGAGCACGCCTGGTTGCATGAGATCGGCCGCGTCGAATACACCTCGGTGACCGACGACGAAGCGCTCAAGGCCTTCCATACCTGCTGCCGCCTCGAGGGCATCATCCCGGCCCTGGAAAGCGCCCACGCCCTGGCCGAAGCCTTCAAGCGCGCGCCGACCCTGCCGAAAGACCACCTGATGGTGATCAACCTGTCCGGGCGCGGCGACAAGGATATGCAGACCGTTATGCACCACATGCAACAAGATCAGCAGGAGAAACACTGATGAGCCGTCTGCAGAGCCGTTTTGCCCAGCTCAAGCAAGAAAACCGCGCCGCCCTGGTGACCTTCGTTACCGGCGGCGACCCGAACTACGAGGCCTCCCTGGCGATCCTCAAAGGCCTGCCGGCCGCGGGCGCTGACGTGATCGAGCTGGGTATGCCCTTCACCGACCCCATGGCCGACGGCCCGGCGATCCAGCTGGCAAATATTCGCGCACTGGCCGCCAAGCAGGACCTGGCCAAAACCCTGCAGATGGTTCGCGAATTCCGTAAGGAAGAACAAGACACGCCGCTGGTGCTGATGGGCTACTTCAACCCGATCCACAAGATGGGCGTCGAGCGCTTTATCGCCGAGGCGGTGGAAGCCGGCGTCGACGGCCTGATCGTCGTCGACTTGCCGCCGGAACATAACGCCGACCTGTGCGACCCGGCGCAAGCCGCGGGCCTGGATTTCATCCGCCTGACCACCCCGACCACCGACGACAAGCGCCTGCCGAAGGTGCTGGGCGGCAGCTCCGGCTTCGTCTACTACGTTTCGGTGGCCGGCGTCACCGGCGCCGGCTCGGCCACCATCGAGCATGTCGAACAAGCCGTGGCGCGCCTGCGCCGGCATACCGACCTGCCGATCAGCATCGGCTTCGGCATCCGCACCCCGGAACACGCGGCGACCATCGCCCGCCTGGCCGACGGCGTGGTGGTCGGCTCTGCGCTGATCGACCAGATCGCCAACGCCGAAACCGACGCCCAGGCGGTGGACGGCGTGCTCGGCCTGTGTAAATCCCTGGCAGAAGGCGTGCGTGGCGCGCGGGTGTAATGATAGCCACCGAACGACCTCGTAGCGCGCGGTTGCAACGGCGAGCGCCAAACCCGTAGCCCGGGTTAGCCGCCTGCGCGGTGGCCTGGTAAATAGAGATAAAGGCGGCGGCGTAACCCGGGAATGGTGGCAACGCTATGTTGGGTTACGCGGCGTTCGATAGTGGTGTCGTTCGAGCGTTACGGGTGTGCGCCGCTAACCCAACCTAGGGGTCTACCAATCGCAACCTCTCCAACTGCTCGAGGGCGGCGCGGGCTTCGTCGATTTCTTCGGCGCTGCGTTCGCCGGATTGCGCGGCCTGTTCGATGCGCTCACGAATCGCCGGAATCTGCTGCACGCCGCTGGCGTAGGCCTGGATCAGCGCGCGACTTTGTTTGTCCTCGAACGCCTGGTATTGCGCCGGGTCGGCCAGTTGCGCCGGGGTGGCTTGCTCGCGCGGTTTCAGTGTGCCGAGCGGCGGGCTGCGTGGGTCGCCCTGGTCGGCCATCAGTTGCATCAGCACCAGCGCTTCCTCGGCATTTAACGGGGGCTCGATAGCGCTATCGACGACCGGAGCTATTGGCGCTGGGTTGGATGCGGCGGCTAGCGGCTGCGGCTCGAACGCAGGCCGAGAGGGCGGTTCGATCGGGGGGCGCTTTGACGCTATCTCCAGCACCGAGACAGCGGCAACGGGCTGCGTACCCGGCACCGACCAGATACCCAGGGCCACTGCCACAGTGGCGGAGCACAAAGCCCCGATAAGCCAAAGCCTCACAGCCCTTCAACCTTGGCATTCGCCAACAAGGCATCGACACGCTGCTGAAACTCGCGGGTCAGTTGCTCCTTGGCCACGGCCTGGTTGACCTCGTAGCGCACGCTGGGATCGCTGAGTGGCAGCTGCTTGTCCTCACGGCTGCGCACCTGGACGATCTCGAAGGCGCCATCGATCAGCATCGGCTGGGAAATGCTGCCGGTCTTCTGCAACAGCGCGGTTTTGCGCAGGAAATCGAGCTGCGCATCCTGCGGGCGGATCAGGCCGAGATCACCGGGTGGCGTTTGGCTTTTGTCGTCAGCCAGCGAATAGCGACGCACCGCTTCGTCGAAAGCCAGCCCAGCCTTTAGCTCTGCATATACCTGGTCGGCCGAGCCCTGATCGGCCAGGCGGATATGTGCGGCCTGCACCTGGGCGACATTGAGAAACAGCGGCAGATTGCGCCGGTAGTAGGCCTCGGCGTCGGCATCGCTGACCTGTCGGGCGCGCTGTTTGAGGCTGTCGGTTTCGTGGTGGAAGTCGTTGTGCAGGCCGAGCTGGTGCAGGTATTTGTGGCGGATCAGCTTGTCGCGCACCAATTGACGTAACCCGGCCTGCTCGGCGGCGCTGAAGCCCTTTTTGCCCAGCTGATACCAGAGGTAGTCGCGCTGCGCCTGCTGGCGCACCTGCTCGGCGAGGTAACGCAGATTGCCCTGCTGCAGCTCGACCTGGCCCTGGACGTTATCGCCCTGGTACAGATCCAGCAGCGTCAACTGGCGCTCGACCTCGCCGGGAAACTGCCAGGCGATCAGCTTCAGCGCCGCCGCCTCGGCCTGTTGCGTCGCGCTCAGTTGCAGGCTGTCGAGCACCACGCCTTGCTGTGGCGGCGCGAGAATCTGCCGTAAGCGTTCGCTGCTCAGCCCTTGCGGTTGGCGTAGGAACGGCCGCACGTCCTGGTCGAATTGCTTGCCGTAGACCTGCTCGATCAGGTTGGCGGCTTCGCGCTCGACCAGTACGTCGAGGTCGCTGCGGTACTTGTCGTTAAGCTCTCCTTCCACCTCCCGAGCCAGCAGATGGTTCTCCGCCAGGCCGGTGCGCAATAGGCGTAGGTCGGTGTTGAATTTGACCCGGGTCATGGCCTTTTCCAACACCTCGATGCTCTTGCCGGGCAGGCGCTCGTCGTCGATGCGCAGATCCTGACTGGCCGGGGCCGACAGGCAGATGCCGGTCAGCCCCAGTACCAGCGAAGCGCGCAGGGATGTACCCAGCACTTAGAGGCCGCCCTGGCCGTGGAAGCTGTTGGCGCCCTTGGTCAGCACGCTGACGGTCAGCGCGATGGATTCCGGGATCAGCTCCTTGGCAATGCGCAGGCGGGTGGCGTAGCTGGTGTCGTACAGCGGCTCGGGGCGCTGGTAGGCGACCTGCGCGGTCTGGGTCAACAGATCGCGGATCGGCCGTTGCGGGTCGTAGGCGCCGACCCGGCCGGCCACCGCGGTCATGTCGTTGAGGCCTTCGCTGAAGTAATGGTCGTCGACCCAGCCTTCCCAGCCGGAATGGCCGTTGCCCGAGGTGACCCAGGCATGGTGCGGCTGCGCCACGTCGCCAGTGGTGTGCAGCGAGTAACCGATGGTTTGCAGCGAGGGGGCGTTCTTGAACTGGTCGAACCAGTACTTGGCGAGGTTATCGATGGGCTGGAAGGCGGCGGTCTGGAAATCGCCGTAATGGGTCTGCCAGTTGGAGCTGCTGCCTTGGCGGTAGTGCGCTTCGGTGGTATCGAAGTCGCTCTTCTTCAGCTCGCGGTTGTACAGATAGACCATGGCGTACCAGTCGACATCGCCGCTCCAGCTGCCGTCGACCTTGCGGTAGCGGTAGTCGTAACCGCCGTGGTCGTTGCCATGGGCGTCGCCCTGGCGGGCCATGTTGATGAAGTGCCAGTAGGAGGTGTAGTTGACGATGGAAGCCGCGGCGCCATACACAGGCGCATGCTCGTAGCCGACCCACCAACCGCCGAGGCGGGTGTCCTGGAAGTCGTCGACATCGTAGGCCGCCTGGCCGAGGATCTCGCCGGCACGGGCCTCGCTGCCGGCGGCGCCGACGTAGAACTGATAGGCCCGCTTCATCTCAGGCGTGGCGTAGGCCGAATTGAGAAAGGCCAGGGCATCCTTGACGATATTTTTATGGGTGGGTTGCGACCAGGCGCTGGCCTGGCCGGCGGCAAAAGCCAGGCCTAGACCAGCTACGAGAGTGGTGAGGGTTTTCATGGGGAAGGCGCTCTGCTTTGTTGTTGGAGTTGAGCAGTAATAGCCGGCGTTTATGGCAAAACCGTTGCAACGCCGCACTCCAACTTAAGCGCGATTAACAAACCCTACTCAACCCAACCAAAGGATGGGTTTGGTATAGACCAAACCAAAAAACATACCCCTTCACGCTGCAACGCTACTGCGCCGCATGCAGTTGCCGTTCGGCCATTTTCTGTTTGCGGTAGCTGATGGCGGCGGCCGGCACCGGGGTGACCTTGCCGGTTTCCAGCCAGCGCTTGAGGCGGTTGGCGTCGGCCATATGGGTGTATTTGCCGAAGGCGTCGAGCACCACGAACGCCACCGGCTTGTTGGCCATATGTGTGCGCATCACCAGGCAGTGGCCGGCGGCGTTGGTGAAGCCGGTCTTGGTCACCTGGATGTCCCAACCCGGCTTGCGTACCAGCGCATTGGTATTGCGAAAACCCAGGGTGTAATTGGGTTTGCGGAAGGCCACGGTTCGCTCGGAGGTGGTGCTCAGCTGGGTGAGCAGCGGGTAGTTCGCGGTGGCTTTGAGCAGCAGCACCAGGTCGCGGGCGGTGGAAACGTTGTGCAGCGACAGCCCGGTCGGCTCGACGAACTGCGTGCTGTGCATACCCAAGGCCTTGGCCTTGGCGTTCATCGCCGCGACAAAGGCGTTGTAGCCGCCCGGATAGTGGTGGGCCAGGCTCGATGCCGCACGGTTCTCCGAAGACATCAGCGCCAGCAGCAGCATGTCGTGACGGCTGAGTTCGCTGCCGATGCGCACCCGCGAATAGACGCCGCGCATCTCCCAGTTGTCGCGGATGGTGATCGGCAAGACCTGCTCCAGCGGTTGCTTGGCATCCAGGGTCACCATGCCGGTCATCAATTTGGTCACCGAGGCGATCGGCACCACCATGTCCGGGTTGCTGGCGTAGAGCACTTGATTGGTCTTGAGGTCGACCAGCATGGCGCTGCCGGCGGCGAGTTCTTGCTGCGCCGGGACCTTGGGCGCGGCCAGGCTGTGCGATGCGACGACAAGGCCGCCGCAGAGCAGCAGGCTTAATAACGAGTGGCGAAGTTTCACGGCAGCGGTTCACAGAGTCGGTGGGCAGGAGCGGCTTGCGCAGCGGGACGCGAGTATACGCAACGCAACGGTACTTGGAGTTTAGGATGTTTTCCAAGCGTCAACTTTCTGTCCGCCGAGCGGTGCGCTTGTTCTCAGGCCGCAACGCGCAGTTCGGCCTGCAACCAGTCGACAAAGGCCTGGGTCAGGCGCTGCCGACGTTTGCGCTCGGGCAACACCAGGTAATAACCGTGGGCGGAGTGCGCGACCTCGGCGCATACCCGGCACAGCAGTTTCTGCGCGAGCAACTCGTCGACCAGATGCCGCCAACCGATCGCCACGCCCTGGCCGGCGATCGCCGCCTGGATCAGCAGGGTGTAGTTATCGAAACGCAGGCTGCCGGGGCTGGGCGCCTCGGCGATGCCATAGGCCTGGAACAGGCCGTTCCAATCGAACCAGCGACTGCGGCTTTCCGGGCGCAGGTGCAGCAGCGGCAATTCGACCAGGGCCTCGACCGGTAACGGCAGCGGACGATCCTTGAGCAGGCCCGGGCTGCATACCGCGAACACTTCCTCGGCGAACAGCAATTGCGCCTCGGCATGCTTGAAACGGCCGTCGCCGAAGCTGATCGCCACGTCGATCTCCGACGACAGGGCGCCCAGGTCGCGTTCGCTGGTGATCAGGCTGACGTCCACTTCGGGGTGCAGTTGGTGGAAGCGCTGCAAGCGCGGCATCAGCCAATAAGCGGCGAAGGCGAAATCGGTGGCCACCTGCAGCACCTCGTGCTGCTGCTGCGCGGTCACCGCCTGCAGCCCGGCATCCAGGCTGTGCAGGCCGTCCTGCGCATAGCGCAGCAACAGCGTGCCGGCCTCGGTCAGGGCGATGCCGCGGTAGACGCGGTCGAACAGGCGCACCGCCAGCTGCTGCTCGAGCCGTTTGATTTGCTGGCTGATCGCCGGTTGGCTGCTGCCGAGCTCGGCCGCCGCCGCGGTGAAACTCAGCTGCCGGGCCGCGGATTCGAACACCCGCAACACGTCCAACGACAGTCCTTCGAGCTGCCTAAACATAAGCTGTAGTTATCCAATGCATGTATCTAGGCCGGGTTTACCCGATTTTTTGTAGGGCAGATGATCGAAGCCGCAATGTCGCATAAATATCAGATATGGAATAGCCGCGCCCCATGAAACGCCCGAATATCCTCTTCATCATGGCCGACCAGATGGCCGCGCCTATTCTGCCGATCTACCAGGCGGCCTCGCCGATCAAGATGCCGCACCTCGCGCGCCTGGCCGAGGAGGCCGTGGTGTTCGACTCGGCCTACTGCAACAGCCCGCTCTGCGCGCCGTCGCGCTTCGTTCTGGTCAGCGGCCAGTTGCCGAGCAAGATCGGCGCCTACGACAACGCCGCCGACCTGCCCGCCGATGTGCCGACCTACGCCCATTACCTGCGCCGTCTCGGCTACCGCACCGCGCTGTCCGGCAAGATGCACTTCTGCGGCCCGGACCAGTTGCACGGTTACGAGGAGCGCCTGACCAGCGACATCTACCCGGCCGACTACGGCTGGGCGGTGAACTGGGACGCGCCCGAAGAGCGCCTGAGCTGGTACCACAACATGTCCTCGGTGCTGCAGGCCGGCCCCTGCGTGCGCAGTAACCAGCTGGATTTCGACGAGGAAGTGGTGTTCAAGGCCCAGCAATACCTCTACGACCACGTGCGCATGACGCCGGACCAGCCGTTCTGCCTGACCGTGTCGATGACCCACCCGCACGACCCCTACACGATTCCCGAGGAGTTCTGGAATCTGTACGAAGACGTCGAGATCCCGCTGCCCGGTCAGTTTATCGACCAGGCCGAACAGGACCCGCATTCGCAACGCATACTCAAAGTCATCGACCTCTGGGGCAAGAGCCTGCCCGAGGACAAGATCAAGGACGCGCGGCGCGCCTACTTCGGTGCCTGCAGCTATATAGACGCGAATATCGGCAAGCTGCTGAAAACCCTCGAAGCCTGCAATCTGGCCGAGGACACCATCATCGTCTTCTCCGGCGACCACGGTGACATGCTCGGCGAGCGCGGCCTCTGGTACAAAATGCACTGGTTCGAAATGTCCGCCCGGGTGCCCTTGCTGGTGCACGCGCCCAAGCGCTTCGCCGCGCAGCGGGTCGGCCAGAGCGTGTCGACCATGGACCTGTTGCCGACCCTGGTGGAGCTGGCCGGCGGCGCCGTCGAGAGCAATCTCGCGCTGGACGGCCGCTCGCTATTGCCGCACCTCGAAGGTCGCCAGGGCCACGACGAAGTCATTGGCGAATATATGGCCGAAGGCAGCAACGGCCCGCTGATGATGATTCGTCGCGGCCCCTGGAAATTCATCTACAGCGCACAAGACCCACTGCTGCTGTTCGACCTGCGCAACGACCCGCAGGAGCGCGAAAACCTCGCCGAATCCGCCGAACACCAGGCCCTGTTGGCCGACTTTATCAACGAGGCGCAAGCGCGCTGGGACATCCCGGCGATTCATCAAGCGACCCTGGCCAGCCAGCGCCGCCGCCGACTGGTCGCCGAAGCGCTGACTCACGGCAAGCTGAAAAGCTGGGATCACCAACCGCTGGTCGACGCCAGCCAGCAATACATGCGCAACCACATCGACCTCGACGATCTGGAACGCCGCGCCCGTTACCCGCAGCCCTAGCGGGCCGTTGAAAAACGTAGGCGAGGCAGCCGAGCCTGTTTTTAACGCCGTATCGGCAACGCAGGTAATTTTTCAACAGCCTGCTAGTGCGACAACCGATAAGCGTGCAACTACAACTAAAAAGACTGGAGAAGCCCATGAACAAATTCAGCATCGTATTAGCCGCCGGCCTGGCGATCGCCGCCACGAGCTTGCAGACCCAAGCCGAGGACGCCCAGTGCGCCACGGTGAAACTCGGCGATCCCGGTTGGAGCGATATCGCCGTGACCAACGGCATCGCCAGCCTGCTGCTGGAAAACCTCGGCTACAAGGTGGAGACCCAGACCCTGGCCGTGCCGATCATCTACGCCGGCCTGCAGAAGGGCCAGGTCGATGCGTTCCTCGGCAACTGGATGCCGGCCCAGCAGAGCAACTACGACAAATTCGTCGCCACTGGCGAGGTCGACAAGGTGGTGGAAAACCTCGCCGGCACCGAATACACCCTGGCCGTGCCCACCTATGCGTTCGACGCAGGGGTGAAGAATTTCGCCGATCTGGAGAAGTTCGCCGACAAGTTCGAACGCAAGATCTACGGCATCGCCTCGGGCTCGCCGGCCAACGAGTCGATCAAGCAGATGATCGCCGCCAACGAGTTCGGCCTGAAGGACTGGCAGCTGGTCGAGTCCAGCGAGCAGGCCATGCTGGTGCAGGTCGGGCGGGCGGTTAAACGCGACAAGTTCGTGGTCTTCCTCGGCTGGACGCCGCACCCGATGAACGTGCAGTACGCGATGAACTACCTCAAAGGCGGCGAGAAATATTTCGGCGCCAGCGGCAGCGTCAACACCCTGACCCGCAAAGGTTATGCGCAAGAGTGCCCGAACGCTGGCAAGTTGCTGAGCAACCTGACCTTCACCCAGGAGATGGAGAACGACATCATGGACCAGGTGCTGAGCAAAGAAGCGAGCAACGCCGATGCGATCAAAACCTGGCTGCGCGCCAACCCCTGGGTGATCGAAAGCTGGTTGAAAGGGGTCAATACCCGCGACGGCGGCGATGGCCAGCAGGCGATAGTCGCCGCTTTGAAATAAGCGCCTGGATTGCGTAGGGTGTTTGGCAGACAGCCTGGCCGTCTGCCAAACGCCATGTCTTACTAAAGAACCTTTTCGATGCCGCTACCCAGCCGCCAGACCCTATTGCCGTTCCTCCGTTGGCTGCCCAACAGCAGCCGGCGCAGTCTGGCCAACGATCTGTTGGTCGGCCTCAGCGGCGCGATCCTCGCGCTGCCGCAATCGATCGCCTACGCCCTGATCGCCGGATTGCCCGCGGAGTACGGCCTGTACGCCGCCATAGTGCCGGTGATCATCGCCTGCCTGTGGGGCTCCTCGTGGCACCTGATCTCGGGGCCGACCGCGGCGATTTCCATCGTCCTGTTCACCAGCGTCAGCCCTTTGGCCACGCCGGGTAGCGACCAATTCGTCGCCCTGGTGCTATTGCTGACGTTTCTCGCCGGGGTGTTCCAGTGGCTGCTCGGGCTGCTGCGTTTCGGCGCCCTGGTGAACTTCGTTTCGCATTCGGTGGTGCTGGGTTTCACCCTCGGCGCCGCGGTGGTGATCGCCCTCGGCCAGTTGCCGAACCTGCTCGGCATCAGCGTGCCGAGCCAGACCACAGCGTTGGCCAGCCTGCTGGATATCGGCCAACACCTGCCCCAGGCCGATTGGCGCTCGTTGGCCCTGGCCGGGTTCACCCTGGCGGTCAGCCTGCTGTGCAAACAGCTGTGGCCGCGCTTGCCAGCGCTGCTGATCGGCCTGGTGGTCGCCAGTCTGGCAGTCATGGCCTGGCCGGCGCAGCTCGACGGCATCGCCCTGGTCAGTTCCTTCGAGGGCAGCCTGCCGCCATTCAGCCCGCTGAGCTTCGAGCTGTCGAGCCTGCTGCAATTGCTCCCCGCCGCCGTGGCCTGCGGCATGCTCGGGCTGGTCACCAGCCTGTCGATCGCCCGCGCCCTGGCCAGCAAATCCCAGCAGTTTCTCGACGCCAACCAGGAAGTCCGCGCCCAGGGCCTGTCGAATATCGTCGGCCCCTGGTTCTCCGCCTCGCTCTCCGCAGGCTCCTTCACCCGCTCGGCGCTGAACCTGCAGGCGGGCGCCAAATCGCCCCTGGCCGGGGTGTTTTCCGCGCTCTTGGTCGCCGTGTTCGCGCTGTTCGGCGCCCAGCTGATCGCGCATATCCCGCTGCCGAGCATGGCCGCGGGGATTCTGCTGATCTGCTGGGGCCTGGTGGATATCCCCAGCGTGCGCGCGTTGTTCCGCGTCAGCCGCTCGGAGTTCCTGGTGATGCTGCTGACGCTGCTCGCCACCCTGCTGCTGGAGCTGCAAACAGCGATCTACGCCGGGGTCCTGGCCTCGCTGTTCTTCTACCTCAAACGCACCTCGCAGCCGCGGGTGAAGTTCTGGCAGGAAGGCGAGGAGGAAGTGCTGCGGGTGGAAGGCTCGATCTTCTTCGGCGCCTGCCACTACCTGCAACAGATCATCCAGCGCAGCGTCGGCGAACGGGTGATCATCGACGCCCACCACGTCAATTTCATCGACTACGCCGGGGTCACCATGCTGCATCAGGAAGCCCGCCGCCTGCTGGCGCAACAGCGCACACTGGTGCTGCGCCGCGCCCGCCCCCAGGTGATCGAAGAGCTGCAGAAGCTCGAAGGCGCCGAACATTGCCCGGTGCAGTTCGAGGATTGAGCGCCTAGCTGATGCTTTGAATGCGCACCTCCCC
Source organism: uncultured Pseudomonas sp. (assembly GCA_966210885.1). GTDB lineage: Bacteria > Pseudomonadota > Gammaproteobacteria > Pseudomonadales > Pseudomonadaceae > Aquipseudomonas. The sequence continues at coordinate 126,640 of CBIHLQ010000002.1, read as the reverse complement.
TTGCCGGTCGAGCACATCGACCATCACATGGCTGCCGGAGCGACGCAGCGCCAGGTCCACGGAGCCGTTGCCGACACCGAGATGACGCAGGATCACCTCGTCGAGGAAATCGGCCAGCACCGGCTGGTTGAAGGTGACATGCAACGCCACGGGGTCGAAGCTCAGCCCCAGGCAGGACTGGATGATCGACAGCGGCGCCGCGGCCGCCCAGGCCTGTGGCGCGCAGGCCACCGGGTAGAAAGTCGGGCCCTGGGTGCGCTGCCTGGGAAACCCGCAGAACAGTTCGGGCAGCCGACGCAGATCGATATAGGTGGAAGCGGCGAACAGGCCCTCGAATATGCGCGCCGCCTCATGACGGAAGCCGTAGCGCACCAGCCCGGCGGCGATCAACGCGTTGTCGTGGGGCCAGACCGAACCGTTGTGATAACTCATCGGGTTGTAGCGCGCCTGCGACGAGGCCAGGGTGCGCACCCCCCAGCCGGAAAACGAGGTGCTGTCCATCAGCGCTGCGACCACCGACGGCGCCCGTTCGGGGTAGGCGATGCCGGTGAAGAGCGCATGCCCGGCATTCGATGCACGAACCCGGCAGGCCACCTTGTTACCGTCGAGCGCCAGCACGTAGGTGCCGAGCTGTTCGTCGAAGAAGCACGCATCGAATTGGCGGCGCAACCCTTCGGCGCGGCTCCTCAGGGTTTCCGCACGCACGCGGTCGCCGAGCCGCTCCGCCATGCCGGCCGCACCTTGCCAGGCGCCATAGACATAAGCCTGTACCTCGACAATGGCGATCGGTCCCTGGGCCAGGGTGCCGTCGGCATGGAACACCGAATCGTGGCTGTCCTTCCAGCCCTGGTTGAGCAGGCCCTCGGCCGATTGCCGCCCGTATTCGACGAAGCCGTCGCCATCGCGGTCGCCAGCCTGATCGATCCAGGCCAGCGCCGCTTCGATCTGCGACCAGAGTTCGCGGATCGTCGCCAGGTCGTCGGTGCGCTCCAGGTAGGCGCTGGCGAGCATGACGAATAGCGGAGTGGAGTCGATGCTGCCGTAGTAGCGGCGAAAGGGAACTTCGCCGAGATTGGCCATTTCGCCGTGCCGCAGCTCATGCAGGATCTTGCCGGGTTCCGCATCCGTGCGCGGGTCGAAGGCATTCGCCTGGTTGGCGGCCAGGTGCCTGAGTACGCCGCTGGCGATGCTCGGGTCGAGCCAGAGCATTTGCCAAGCGGTGATCAGCGCATCGCGACCGAACACCGTGCTGAACCAGGGTATGCCCGCGTAAGGGTAGAGCCCCTGCGGCGTTTCGGTCATCAGCATGTAGAGGTCGGAGACGCTGCGGCGCACCGCCTCGTTGAAGATTTCGTTGGAGGTCTCGATCGATGCGGCGCGCGAAGAGAAGCTGCGCAACGAGCGCCGGGCACCGCGCACAGAGCTGAAAAAGGCATGCCGGGTGGGCAATTGCAGCGGCTCCTCGGCGCAATCGATATCGATGAACAGCGAGCGGCTTTTATGCGGTGCCAGTTCCAGCTCGAACAGCGCCTGATCGCTGCTCAGGCTGCTCGGCGCGGGTTCGAATCTCAGCCGGGTGCTGCGTTGCTTATGATCGAGGCCGGTATACGACAAGCGCACGGCGTGGGTGTCGACCTCGGCCGGGTGCAGGGTGCCGCGGCGTGCGCGCCGGGTGCCGCGCACCTCGAACAGGTCGCTGAAATCCGCGGAGAACTCGAGCTTGAGCCGCACTCTATGCGGCTTTTCATCGAAGTTGCGCAGCGTCACCCGCTCGAAACAGGCGCCCTGCCAGAGAAAGCGCGAGCGGCGCAGGTGCAGCAGATCGTGGTGCAGGACAATCCGTCCCTCACTGTCGAGCAGATCGGGGTTGGTCAGGTCGCAGGAGAGCATGGTGTTGTCGTCGCGCAGGGTCGAGCTGAGCAGCATCGGCCGCGCACCGTCCAAGGTCAGATAGAGCATCGCCAGGTGACGGGTGTCGTTGTGGAAAATGCCCTGGGGGCTGTTCGGCGCCGCCAACACATCGCCATTGGGGTCGAACACGGCGAAGGTGTCGCCATGTTTCAAGGTGCGTGGGCGCAGCTCCTGCAGGGAAGCGCTGGCCGGGATGGCGAAGGGCGCACCTTTCCGCGCGTTGCCGGCCAGGTGGCGATAGAGCCCCAGGTAATCCCTGGCCATCCGTTCGACGCTGAACCGACGTTCGAAAACCGCCCTGATCCGCTCGCGGTCGAGCTGCTCGAGCCGCCCGACCGCGGCGGTCGCCTCGTCGATGCTGTCGACGATAAAACCTGAAACGCCCTCGTCCACCACCTCGCTGACCGAGCCCCCGCGAAAGGCGATCACCGGCGTGCCGCAGGCCATGGCCTCGATCATCACCAGGCCGAACGGCTCCGGCCAATCGATGGCGAAGAGCAGGGCGCGGGCGTTGCCGAGAAACTCGGCTTTCTGCTGCTCGTCGATCTCGCCGATGAACTCGACCTCGGGATGCGCCTCGACCAGCGGCGCGACCACGTCTTCCCAGTATTGCTGGTCGACCTTGTCGATCTTCGCCGCGATCTTCAGCGGCAAACCGACCCGTGTGGCGATCTCGATGGCCCGATCCGGGCGTTTTTCCGGGGAAATACGCCCGAGAAACGCCAGGTAGTCGCCGCTGGGTTCGCGCTTGAACGGCAGCAGGTCGAGCGGCAGGCCGTGGTACACGTTCGCCGCCCAGTTCATCGTCGGCGGCAACGGGCTGCGCTGTTGCAGCGACAGCGAGACCAGCGGCACATTCGGGAAGCGGGTGTAGAAGGATTGATAATCGGGCAGGTCGAGGCGGCCGTGCAGAGTGGTGAGCGTGCGCTCGGCGAAATGACGGATCAGCGGGAAATGCAGGATATCCAGGTGGAAATGCAGCACGTCGAATTCATCCGCCTGCCTGACCACTTGATCCAGCATGAGGATGTGATGCGGAATCTCGTTCTGCACCGCCGGGTTGAGCCGCAATGCCATCGGCGAACCGGGCACCAATCGCGCCTGGGTCTGTGAGTCGCCGCTGGCGAACAAGGTCACCTCATGCCCCTGACGCACCAGCTCTTCGGTGAGATAAGAGACGATTCGCTCGATACCACCGTACAGATGCGGCGGGCAGCGTTCGGTCAATGGCGCGATCTGGGCGATTCTCATCGACAACCCTCCGGCAAAGCAGGGTATTCGCTGGTCGGCGGCGTGCACCTCGATCCGGTAATCCGGCTAGCAGGCCGTTTTTAACGCCGTATCGGCCTTCTAGATCACTGCTATTGACCATGTACGGCGCCGGCGAATTCCTCGCTGGCGCCGACCGATCGTCCCGTCGCGCGGCGCCAGGGCCTCAGGCCAACTGGCTGCGCAGCTCGGCCAGCACCGGCGCGCTGTCCGGGCGCACGCCGCGCCAGACGAAAAACGCTTCGGCGGCCTGCTCGACCAACATGCCCAGGCCATCCAGGGTGCGGGCGGCGCCCTGCTCGGCAGCCCAGTGGTTGAAGGCGGTCGGCTCCTTGCCGTACATCATGTCGTAGCACAGGGTATGGCCGGGCTCGATCAGGCTCGCGGCGAGCGGCGGCAACTCGCCGGCCAGGCTCGCCGAGGTGGCGTTGACGATCAGGTCGACCGGGGCATCCAGCCAATTGAACGCACTGGCCGCCAGCGGACCGAGGTCGGCGAACTCATTGGCCAATTGCTCGGCTTTCTCCACCGTGCGGTTGGCGATTACCAGGGCCGCCGGCTGTTGCGCGAGAAACGGCTCGAGCACCCCGCGCGCGGCACCGCCGGCGCCCAGCAGAAGGATGCGTTTGCCCTTGAGATCGAAGCCGGCATTCACCGTCAGGTCGCGCACCAGCCCGGCGCCGTCGGTGTTGTCGCCGAGCAGGCTGCCGTCGTCGAGCTTCTTCAGGGTGTTCACCGCACCGGCACGTTGCGCCCGCGCACTGAGGCTATCGGCCAGCTGGAAGGCCTGTTCCTTGAACGGAACCGTGACATTGGCGCCCTTGCCCTCGACGAAGAACGCCCGGGCATAGCCGACGAAATCCTCCAGGGGCGCCAGCAAGGTTTCGTAGCTCAACTGCTCGCCGGTCTGCGCGGCGAATAGGCGGTGGATCAACGGCGACTTGCTGTGGCCGATGGGGTTACCGAAAACACCGTAGCGGTCCATGGGAAATCCTTCGTAGTAGCAGAGCGCACCCGTAGGTTGGGTTAGCGGCGCACTCACTTTCAGATAAAGACAACGGTATAAGGCGCCGCGTAACCCAACAGGGTATCGGCAGGTACAACGCATCGATGGGTTACGCCGCCCGAAGCCGCTGTCATATTCGGTTTTTGCGGGACGGCTAACCTGCGCGGCCCGACCCATCCTACGCACTGCACTGGCGATTCGTAGCCCGGATGAAATCCGGGGGCGGTCGGTAAGATTCCCCGGATTTCATCCGGGCTACGAGATTACGACTGTGCCGATAGCCAGTCGCGGTCGGTCAGAAAATACTCGGTCAAGCGCGCCTCTTCGCTGCCCGGCTCGGCCTTCCAATCGTAGCCCCAACGCACCTGGGGCGGCAGCGACATAAGGATCGATTCGGTACGTCCGCCCGACTGCAAACCGAACAGCGTGCCGCGGTCGTAGACCAGGTTGAACTCGACATAGCGACCACGGCGATACGCCTGGAATTCGCGCTCGCGCTCGCCGTAAGGCGTCAGTTTGCGGCGCTGCACGATGGGCAGGTAAGCCGCGAGATAGGCATCGCCGATCGCCCGCTGGAAGGCGAAGCAGGTGTCGAAATCCCACTGGTTGAGGTCGTCGAAGAACAGCCCGCCGATGCCGCGCGGCTCGCCGCGGTGCTTGATATGGAAGTAGCGGTCGCACCATTCCTTGAACTTCGGGTAGACCTCGGCGCCGAAGGGCGCGCAGGCATCACGGGCGACCCGGTGCCAATGCGCGCAGTCTTCCTCGTTGCCGTAGTAGGGCGTCAGGTCGAAGCCGCCGCCGAACCACCAGACCGGCTCTTCGCCCTCCTTCTCGGCGCTGAAGAAGCGCACGTTGGCATGGGAAGTCGGCACATAGGGGTTTTCCGGGTGGATCACCAGGGACACGCCGAGGGCCTCGAAACCGCGCCCGGCCAGTTCCGGGCGATGAGCGCTGGCCGATGGTGGCAGGCCGTCACCGAAAACGTGGGAGAAGTTCACCCCGCCTTTTTCGATCAGCGCACCGTTCTCGATCACCCGCGTGCGCCCGCCGCCGCCGGCCGGACGCTGCCAGGCGTCCTCGAAGAATTCGGCGGTGCCGTCCTCGGCCTGGAGCGTGTCGCAGATTCGGTCTTGCAGGTCGAGCAGGTAGGCTTTTACGGCCTCGGTACGGTCACTCACAGCGGGCACCTTGAAAACGGTTGGCGTCATCCAGCCTCTGCGGCCGGCAAGCGAAATCGGCGGGCAGCATAGCATTTGTATGGGTATTGCCGCTGTTGACGGCGCCGACCCAAGGTGGTCGGATGGCCTACCCGCGCCCTTGCAAGCCGACAGCGCTGCGCGGTGCCTCACCCATTCCTTCGACAGGACCCCGAGATGCCTAAACGTATTCAGTTCAGCCGCCATGGCGGACCCGAAGTACTCGAGTACCTCGACTATCAAGCCGCCGCCCCAGGCCCCAATGAAGTACGGGTAAAGAATCACGCGATCGGCCTGAACTTCATCGACACCTACTACCGCAGCGGCCTGTATCCGCCCGCCGCCTTGCCCTCCGGGCTCGGCAGCGAAGGCGCGGGCATCGTCGAAGCGGTGGGTTCGGCGGTCACCCGTTTTCAGGTCGGCGAACGCGTCGCCTATGCCACCGGCCCCCTGGGCGCATACAGCGAGTTGCATGTATTGCCGGCGGACAAACTGGTGAAGCTGCCGGACTCGATCAGTTTCGAGCAAGCCGCGGCGGTGATGCTCAAGGGCCTGACCGTGCAATATCTGCTGCGCCAGACCTTCGCGCTCAAGGGCGGCGAAACCATTCTGTTCCATGCCGCCGCCGGCGGTGTCGGCTCCTTCGCCTGCCAATGGGCCAAGGCCCTCGGGGTCAAGTTGATCGGTACCGTCAGCTCCGCGGAAAAAGCCGAACGGGCGATGCAGCAGGGCGCCTGGGCCACCATCGACTACAGCCACGAAGATGTCGTGCAACGCGTGCTGGCGCTGACCGACGGCCAGAAATGCCCGGTGGTCTATGACGGCGTCGGCAAGGACACCTGGGAAACCTCGCTCGACTGCGTCGCCCCGCGCGGCCTGCTGGTCAGCTTCGGCAACGCCTCGGGCGCGGTCAGCGGGGTCAATCTGGGGATACTCGCGCAAAAGGGCTCGCTGTTCGTCACCCGGCCGACCCTGGCCGGTTACGCCGATACCCCGGAGCGTCTGCAGATGATGGCCGACGACCTGTTCGGCATGATCGAAAGCGGCCAGCTCAAGGTGGACATCAGCAGCCGCTATGCGCTGAAGGACGCCGCAGCCGCGCAAGCGGCGCTGAGCGCGCGGCAAACCACCGGCTCGACGATTCTGCTGCCGGAGTGAAAAACGCCGAAGGTCAGATCTGCTTATGCCGCTATAGCCGGTGGCATAAGCGGTGCAGGGAAGAACGATGGACTCAGCGGTTATGCATCCGCCACGACATAGTTGATGTCGATAGTCAGCGTCAGGTCAAAGTCGGGCAGGTAGGCGGAGTAACCGGTATCGGTAAGCCGCAGATTCGCCTTGATCGAAGTGCTGTTGTGGTAGCCGTAGGGTTCCGCCGTGGGGGCGAGGTCTGGCAGCAGTCTTTCTAGTTGGTTTTGGAGGTCACGCAGTTCCGCTCTCCACTTATCCGTATTGATCACGGATTCTATCGATGTTCCGGCAAAGGAAACCGGAGGGCCGAGCGCGCCGTAGACGGTCCCATCGGATACCTGAACGAGCGAGCCGATATGCTTTATTCCGAGTTCCTTGCGCGCGCGCTCGTCAATTTCCGCAGCTGCGATACCCTGAATTTTGAAGCCTTCAATCAGCTCGGGCCAGTTGCGATGCATGATCTCGACGACACTCTTCTTCGCCCAATCGCCGTGTAGATAGACGTTAATCGCATAGAACCCGACGTTATTCACCACGGCGAATACGACATAGTCGTCGCGTTCCACATAACTGGGGTCGCGCTTGTCAGGGAACACGCCCAAATGGAAATGATGCACCCCCCATTCATCCAGGAGTCTATCGCTGTAACCCTTGCCGTTCTGTTTGAAGATCGAGCGATATTGCTTGCTGAGGTGCGGTGTCAGGTCATCGCCGGCAGCAACCTTCCGCTGTAGCAGCTCCCAGCCTTCTCGGTGTTGTTCCGGACACACGAACTCTCTGGAAATATGCAGCTCACGAGGTATCGCAGAAAGCTGCGGCCGCAGTGTGTCGAGGTCGTAGAGGGATGCCGCATCATTGTCGGCACTATGAGCGAGGTCATATCCCCATTCCTGCTCCATTATCCGTTTCAGTTCCACGCCCATATCACGCACGACATCCGCTTCCCACTCAACCATGTGCTGCTAGCTCCGTCCTTGCTGCTCTTATGAACCGACGGCGTTCCGGCAAAGCCAGGCCGGCGTCGGGAAGGGTAGCGGGCTTCTGTTGGCGTGAGCCCGACAGCAGGTTGATCCGCTAGGGATAGCTAAACCGCAGCAGCAACTTTGACCCTGACCTTTTCAGGACGGCCGGATCACATCGCCGCTCACCAGATCGCGGATCAAACTGGGGTTCTTGCGCCCACCCAGGGCGCCGCCAAGGACTTTGTCCAACTGACGCGGGAAGTACTGCTCGACCCGCAAGCGGCTACGTGCCGCCGGGCGCCCAGCCGGGTTGGCCGAGGTCGAGACCAGCGGACCTGTGAGCGCGCAAAGCGCGCGGACCACGGGATGATCGCTGACGCGCAAGGCGACACTGGCGTGCTTACCGGTGATCCACTGCGGCAAGCGGTCCTGATGCGGCACCAGCCAGGTGTTGGGCCCTGGCCAGCTGCCGGCCAGGCGTTCCTGCCAGATTTCCGGTAGGTCTTCGAGCAGAAAGTCGAACTGGCGGATGTCATCGGCGACCAGAATCAGGCCCTTTTCCATCGGCCGCTCTTTCAACGCCAACAGACGCGCCACCGCCAATTCGTCCCAAGGATCGCAGCCCAACCCCCATACCGCCTCGGTCGGGTAGGCGATGACGCCCCCGGCGTGCACCACCCGCGCCGCCTGTTGTACCTGCCACTTACTCGTCATTCACCGCTCTCCACTAACAGGCTGTTGAAAAACTACCTGCGTTGGCAATACTGCGTTAAAAACAGGCTCGGAATGCTCATTTACAGCAGTAAACTCCGCTTCCTCGCCTATTTTTGCCTTGTCTTGCCTGCCTCGCCTACGTTTTTCAACGGCCTGCTACACGCATGTCGACAGTGTATCCAAGCTAGCTTGCGCGGCCCACCCAGCGGCCATTCTCACAAGCGATACGACCATCCAGTTCCAACTCGGTGAGCGCCGCCAGCACCTCGGGCAACGCCCAGCCGCTGGCCGCCGCCAAGGCTTCGCTGCTGTGCGGTGCGGCATGCAGCAAATCCAGCAGCGGATGGCTCGGTGCAGACGATAGGGGGGCTTGTTCGACTGGCGTCTGCGCCTGCCAGCCGCGTAAAGCCTCGAGAATGTGCTCGATGCTTTCCACCAGCACCGCGCCGTCGCGGATCAATTGATGACAGCCGCGCGCGCCGGGGTGATGGATCGAACCGGGGATCGCATAGACCTCACGGCCCTGCTCGGCGGCCAGCCGCGCGGTGATCAGCGAACCGCTGGATGGGCTGGCCTCGACCACCAGCACGCCCAAGGAAAGGCCGCTGATGATTCTATTGCGCCGGGGAAAGTTGCTGGCCTGGGGCGGGCTATCCAGCGGCAACTCGGAAACCAGCGCGCCGCCGTGGGCGACTATATCGGCGGCGAGCTTCTTATGCCGGGCCGGGTACAGGCACTGCAGGCCGGTGCCCAGCACCGCGATGGTCTTCCCGGCCACATCCAGCGCGCCTTGATGGGCGGCTCCGTCGATACCCAGGGCCAGACCGCTGGTGATCACGAAGCCACCGGCGGCCAGGCTGCGGGCAAAACTATGGGCGGTGTCCAAGCCCGGGCGCGAGGCGCGGCGACTGCCGACCATGGCCAGTTGCGGCCGCTCCAACAGCGTCGGGTCGCCGGCGACGAACAGCAGCGGCGGGGCATCGTGCAGTTCGGCGAGCAATCCGGGATAGAGGGCGTCGTCCCACATCAGCAGGTGTTGGTTATCGACCTCCAGCCAGGCCAAAGCAGAAGCGGCGCGTTGACGTATCTCGGCGCTACGGCGCGGCTCGGCGCAGGCTGCTGGCAAACCCAGAGAGCGCCAGGCGCTGGCGGGGGCGCTTAACGCGGCCGAGGCGCTGTCGAAGGCGCTGAACAGTTTACGAAAACGCCGCGGCCCCAGCTCCGGCAGGCAATGCAGGCGCAGGCGGGCTTCGAGTTCGGCAGGGGATAGATTGGTGTAGAGGAGAGGCGACATAAGATCATCCTTGATCGGTCGCGCCGCGGTTGCGGCTGCAGAAAGTACAAGCCCCGCAATCGCGGGGCTCGTCGGGCGTTACGGGTTACGCACTTTATCCATGATCGCCAGCTGGCGCGTGGCATTGAGCACCAGGGCGTAGCTGAGCTTGTCGTAGGTGCGGAACACCATCAACAGGCCGGCGCGCTCATCGGGAATTTTCACCGATTCACCGGTAACGCGGTCGCGCACGGTTTCGCCGGTTTTGTAGATCGCCAGCACGTTGCCTTCGACCAGACCGTCGCGAGCACCCTTGTTCAGGGTGACCACGTCGAACTGACCGATCTGGGTCACGCCGCGCGGCACGTCGAGAATCAGGCCACGAATTTCATTGGCCGGCTCGCTGGGCATAAAGGTCGAGTTGATCGCGCGTTCCTCGGTGGGGAACAGCCGGTCGCCAAGGCGGACTTCCTGTGTGGTGCGGGTCAGCATCATGGTGCCGATATCGCCTTCTTCGGCCACGATTTCTCCACCACCGATATCGTCGGCATTGATCCCAAGGAATTCCTGGGTCTCGGGATCGATATAGGTTTTACCTTGACGGAAGATGCCATAAACCGGCGCCGACTCGTCGAAGCTGCCGCGAGCGTAGACCCGATCGCCCGAACCGCTGACCACGCGCTCGGCGTTGCCGGCGACTATATAGGGCGCAGCTTCGAACTGTTCCGGGGTGTCGACGATGCGGTTGCTCAGCAGGAAGCTGTTGATCGCCTCCAGCGGAATCGCCGGGATGGCCTCGGCCATCGGCGTGCTGCGCACTTGCGGCGATAATTTGATGGTGCCGCGCGAAGCGCCGCGGTTGAGCATCAGGCGCGGTTGGCCGTCGATGTAAACCAGGCTGAGTTCGTCGCCGGGGTAGATCAGGTGCGGGTTTTCCACCTGTGGGTTGGCGTGCCAGATTTCCGGCCATTTCCATGGTTGGCTGAGAAATCGGCCGGAGATATCCCAAAGGGTATCGCCTTTGACCACGGTATAACGGTCGGGGTGACCGTCCTTGAGTTGCACTTCTGCCTGGGCCATCCCTGTCTGGGTCAAGCCGCTTGCCGCGAGCAGCAGCAGGGCGAGTAGTGATTTCCTCATGCGGTGAATCCCTTTATTATGTGTCTTCACGTAGAGCGCCCTAGCGCCGCGACTTACCCCACGGGAATGCGGCGTGAAGCCGTTTTCCAATGCTGCTCATCATCTTAGCAGCGGATTTTGACTTTATTCCACAAGTGCATCACAAACGCATATGGCGATCCTGAATATCCTTGAATTTCCCGATCCGCGCCTGCGCACCATCGCCAAACCGGTGAGTGCGGTGGACGATGCATTGCGTCAGTTGATCGACGACATGTTCGAAACCATGTACGAGGCACCGGGCATTGGCCTGGCGGCGACTCAGGTCAATGTGCATAAGCGTCTGGTGGTCATGGACCTGTCCGAAGACCGCTCCGAACCGCGGGTGTTCATCAATCCCGAACTGGAGCCGCTGACCGAGGAAGTCGATCAATACCAGGAAGGCTGCCTGTCGGTGCCGGGTTTCTACGAAAACATCGACCGTCCGCAGAAGGTCAAGGTCAAGGCGCTGGACCGCGACGGCCAGCCTTACGAATTGATTGCCGAGGGCCTGCTCGCGGTGTGCATCCAGCACGAATGCGATCACCTCAACGGCAAGCTGTTCGTCGACTACCTGTCCAACCTCAAACGCGACCGGATCAAGAAGAAGCTGGAAAAGCAACATCGCCAGCAGGCTTGAGCCACAACTTGATAGAGGCTTGCTGCGGCAAGCCTTTTTCTTTAGCGAGTCCCCATGACTGAAGCACTGCGCATCGTCTTTGCCGGCACCCCGGAGTTCGCCGCCGAACACCTCAAGGCGCTGCTCGACACCCCTCATCGGCTCGTTGCCGTATACAGCCAACCGGACCGCCCGGCCGGCCGCGGGCAGAAACTCACGCCCAGCCCGGTCAAGCAACTCGCCTTGCAGCATGACATTCCCGTGTACCAGCCGCAGAGCCTGCGCGACCCCGCCGCGCAAGCCGAGCTGGCCGCACTCGCACCGGACCTGCTGGTGGTGGTGGCTTACGGGCTGATTCTGCCGCAAGCGGTGCTGGATATTCCGCGTCTGGGTTGCATCAACAGCCACGCCTCGCTACTGCCGCGCTGGCGCGGCGCCGCGCCGATCCAGCGCGCCATCGAAGCCGGGGACAGCGAATCCGGGGTCACCGTGATGCAGATGGAAGCGGGCCTGGATACCGGGCCGATGCTGCTGAAAGTGCACACGCCGATTGCCGCCGAAGACACCGGCGGCAGCCTGCACGACCGACTGGCCGCGCTCGGCCCGCAGGTGGTCGTCGAAGCCATCGCCGGCCTGGCCGCCGGCAGCCTGGTCGGCGAAGTGCAGAACGACAGCCTGGCGACCTATGCGCACAAGCTGAATAAAGACGAAGCGCGGCTGGATTGGACACGCCCGGCGGTCGAGCTGGAACGCCTGATCCGCGCCTTCAATCCCTGGCCGATCTGTCACAGCAGCCTGAATGAGACCCCGCTGAAGATCCTCGCCGGCCATCTGGTAGAAGGCCAGGGCCAACCCGGAACTATTCTCGCAGCGAGCAAGGATGGCCTGACCGTCGCCTGCGGCCAGGGCGCGCTATGCCTGACCCGTTTGCAGCTGCCGGGCGGCAAGGCGCTGAATTTCGCCGACCTGTACAACAGCCGCCGCGAACAATTCGCCGTCGGCCTGGTGCTGGTGTGACGAGGACCTGCCCATGAATCCGCGTCTCGCTGCCGCCCGCGCCCTGGCCTCGGTGCTGGCCGGCAAGGCCTCGCTGGGCAGCAGCCTGCCGCCGCTGCTCGAGCGGGTCGAGCAACGCGACCGGGGCCTGGCCCAGGACTTGGCGTTCGGTACCGCGCGCTGGCAACCGCGCCTGGCATTGATCGCCGAAAAACTCCTGCAGAAGCCGTTCAAGGCCGCCGACCGTGATGTCGAAGCGCTGCTGTTGATCGGCCTCTATCAGCTGTTCTACACCCGCATCCCGGCGCACGCCGCGATCGGCGAAACCGTTGCCTGTATCGACAAGCTGAAAAAGCCCTCGCTCAAGGGGCTACTGAATGCCGTGCTGCGCAATGCCCAGCGCGAGGGCGAGGCGATCATCGCCAATCTCGACCGCGATCCGGTACTGCACACCGCTCACCCACGTTGGCTGCAAAAAGCCCTGAAAGGCCACTGGCCGGAACATTGGCAAGCCATCTGCGCGGCCAACAACGCCCATCCGCCACTGATATTGCGGGTCAATCGGCGCCTCGGTAGCCGTGACGATTATCTGGCCGAACTGCGCCGGGTCGGCTTCGAGGCCGAGCCCTGCCGGTTCAGCCGCGACGGTATTCGTCTTCTGCAAGCCTGCGACGTCACCACCTTGCCGGGTTTTGCCGAAGGCCGCGTCAGCGTGCAGGACGAAGCTGCGCAACTGGCTGCCGATCTGCTCGAACTGGCGCCCGGGCAACGGGTGCTGGACGCCTGCTGCGCACCGGGCGGCAAGACCTGCCATATCCTCGAAGCCGAACCCGAATTGGCCGGTGTGGTCGCGCTGGATCTGGAAGAGAAACGCCTGGTACGGGTACGCGAAAACCTCGAGCGCCTTGGTCTGACTGCCGAGCTGATCGCCGCCGATGGCCGCGATACCGCTGCCTGGTGGGATGGCGTGCCGTTCCAGCGCATTCTGCTCGATGCGCCCTGTTCGGCCACCGGAGTGATCCGCCGTCACCCGGATATCAAGCTGACCCGCCAACCCGAAGACATCGCCGCCCTGGCGCAATTGCAGGGCGAGCTGCTGGACCGCATCTGGCCAGCCCTGGCCGTCGGCGGCATTCTTGTCTATGCCACCTGCTCGGTGCTGCCCCTGGAAAACAGCGACACCATTGCCGCCTTTCTCCAGCGCACAACCGATGCGCAAGAACTGCAAATCGCCGCCGACTTCGGCCTCGCACCCGCTCACGGCCGCCAACTGCTGCCGCAGATCGACGGCCACGATGGCTTTTACTATGCCAAGCTGATGAAAACCGCCACCGCACCAAGCGCTGCTGCCGCTAAGGAACAGACTGCATGAAAATCATCATTCTCGGCGCCGGCCAGGTCGGCGGCACACTGGCGGAACACCTGGCCAGCGAAGCCAACGACATCACCGTGGTGGACACCGACGGCGACCGCCTGCGCGACCTCGGCGACCGCCTGGATATCCGCACCGTACAGGGCCGCGGCTCCTTACCCACGGTGCTGCGCCAGGCCGGTGCCGACGACGCCGACATGCTGATCGCGGTGACCAACAGCGACGAGATCAATATGGTCGCCTGCCAGGTCGGCTTCACCTTGTTCCACACCCCGACCAAGATCGCCCGGGTTCGCGAGCCGGCCTACCTGACCCGTGCCGGCTTGTTCGACAACGAGGCGATCCCGGTCGACGTGCTGATCAGCCCGGAGCAGGTGGTGACCAACTACATCAAGCGCCTGATCGAATACCCCGGCGCCTTGCAGGTCATCGACTTCGCCGAAGGCAAGGCCCAGCTGGTCGCGGTGCGCGCTTACTACGGCGGCCCGCTGGTCGGTCAGCAACTGCGTCAGTTGCGCCAACACATGCCGAATGTCGATACCCGGGTTGCGGCGATCTTCCGCCGCAACCGGCCGATCATTCCCCAGGGCGATACGGTGATCGAGGCCGACGACGAAGTGTTCTTCATCGCCGCCAAGGCCCATATCCGCGCGGTGATGAGCGAAATGCGCCGCCTGGAAGACAGCTACAAGAAGGTGGTGATCGCCGGCGGCGGGCATATCGGCGAGCGTCTGGCCGAGGCCATCGAAAGCCGCTACCAGGTAAAGATCATCGAGATGAGCCCGGCGCGCTGCCGCTACCTTTCGGAAACCCTCGACAGCACCATAGTGCTGCAGGGCAGCGCCTCGGACCGCGATCTGCTGGTGGAAGAGAACATCAACGACGCCGATATCTTCCTCGCGCTGACCAACGACGACGAGGCCAATATCATGTCGTCCTTGCTGGCCAAACGCCTGGGCGCGCGCAAGGTGATGACCATCATCAACAACCCGGCCTACGTCGACCTGGTGCAGGGCGGCGAGATCGATATCGCCATCAGCCCGCAGATGGCGACCATCGGCACCCTGCTGACCCACGTGCGCCGCGGCGATATCGTCAGCGTGCACTCGCTGCGTCGCGGCGCCGCCGAAGCCATCGAAGCGATCGCCCACGGCGATGCCAAATCGAGCAAGGTGGTCGGCCGTCCCATCGAGGATATCGCGCTGCCGCCGGGCACCACGATCGGCGCGATCATCCGCAACGAAGAGGTATTGATCGCCCACGACAATACGGTGATCGAGTCGGGCGACCATGTGATCCTGTTCCTGGTCGACAAGAAATACATCCGCGACGCCGAGCGGCTGTTCCAGGTCGGTTTGACGTTTTTCTGATGACCATCGAATCCCTGGAAAAGCTGCTGGGCAAAGGCATGGACAACGCCCTGCTGCGTTTCGGCCTGGGCAAGGGATATCTGGATGCCGGCGACTTCGCCCGCGCGGCGGAGCATTTTCGGCATTGCGTGCGATTCGACCCTGACTATTCGGCGGCCTGGAAGCTGCTCGGCCAGGCCTTGAACAAGCAGGGTTTACCGGTTGAAGCACGCGAAGCCTGGAACCAAGGCCTGCGCGCCGCCCAGGCGAAAGGCGATAAACAGGCAGAGAAGGAAATCGGGGTGTTTCTCAAGCGTCTGGATAAGGCCGGCAGTTGAACCGGCCACAACGCATCAGTCATGCACGAAACGCAGACCAACGCCCATGGGTTCGACGCGCACCACTTCCAGTTGCAGGATCGGCGCTTCCATCGGCAGGCCTTGCACCTGGCCGGTCACCCGTTCGCCCAGGGTCAGCAGGTCCTCGCCTTGATCCATCAGGATATAGACGCCGCAATCGGAAATATCACGGGTATTGACCAGTAGTTCGCCGTGCACGGGGTGCTCGATGCGTAGGCGAACCTTGAGGGGCGTGCGGGTGTTCTTGCGCTGGTTGCTCATGCTGCATCCGTCGATGGCCGTTCAAGCAGACTAGCGAGCCCCTTCAAAAGCCGCAAGCCATGCGCCTCAATACCATTTGGCCTCGCCCGCCGGGCGCTTCTTGAAGCGCTTCATATTCCACATGTACTGGCTCGGGTCTTTGCGCACCTGTTTCTCGATACCCTGATTGAGCGCCGCGACCGCTGCTTCCTGGTCGTCGCCGTAGAGCGCCTCGGGGGCTGCCTCGACGACCACGCGGTAGCCGTTGCCATCCGGTAAACGCAGCGCATGCATAAACACCGCGACGGCCTTATGGTCTTTCACCAGCGAGGGCACGAACTTGCTGGTCAACGCCGGCACCCCGAGAAAGGGCACGAACAGGCCGCTCGACACGCTGGGTTCCGGGTCGGCGGCAATTCCGGCAACGCCGCCGCGGCGCACGGTTTTGATCAGACTGAGAATGCCTTCCTTGGTCGAGGGCGCCAGGCTGTTGCCCTGTTGGGTGCGCTTGCGGATCAGCAACTCGTCGACTGCCTGCATCTTGATCGGCCGATACAGCAGCATGGGTTTGCTCACCGAGCTGGCGTATTGCAGCAGCACCTCCCAGTTACCCAGGTGGCTGCTGATCAGCACCACGCCCTTGCCGCTGTCCAGGGCGGCCTGCAATACGTCCAGGCCGTCGATCTGGCGGATCAGTTTGAGGGTTCTCTCGGCCGGCCAGATCCAGGAGCAGGCGCTTTCGGTCAGGGTTTTGCCGATGGCCATCAGACTCTGGCGCAGCAAACGTTGATGGCCGGCTTCGTCGAGCTCGGGAAAACATTTGCGCAGGTTGATGCTGGCAACGTCGCGCGAGCCATTCGGCAGTTTCCACATCAACCAGCCGATGGCCGCGCCCAGGTTCTGCGCGACCCGCCAAGGCAAGAGGGCGAACAGACGCAAAAAGCCCACCACCAGGGCACCTTTGAGTTTTTCCACAAGCAGCTCCGCCACGCCAAAAATCGCCTAGTGTAACCAAGAGTGGCTTAAGCGGAACGACGCGAGGCACAGATTGCGACGAGCCGGCTTGGCCTCGCGCGCGATCAGCAGTGTAGGGCGGGTGCAACCCGCCGGTAACCAGGACGATCCAGGCGGGTTTCACCCGCCCTACAGGCTGTTAACCCGTTAATGCCGCGTAGCGGTCGCAATCGCTGGTGTGGTCCATAACCATGCCGCTGGCCTGCATATAGGCGTAGCAGATGGTCGGGCCGACGAAGTTGAAGCCGGCCTTGCGCAGGGCCTTGCTCATCGCCTCTGCCTCCGGGGTCACCGCCGGCACCTGGCTGCGGTCCTGGAAGTGATTGACCTTGGGCGCACCGCCGACGAACGACCAGAGCCAGGCTACCGGGTCATCCAGTTTGAGCCAGGCCTGGGCGTTCTGCCGCGCGGCTTTGAGCTTGAGCAGGTTGCGGATGATGCCGGGGTCCTGCATCAGCTGTTCGATGTATTCGTCGCTCATTTGCGCCAGGCGTTCGGGATCGAAGCCGAACAGCACCTCGCGGTAGCGCTCGCGTTTCTTCAGTACGGTGATCCACGACAGCCCGGCCTGAAAGCCTTCGAGCAGCAACAACTCGAACAGCGCTTTGGGGTCGCGTTGCGGTACGCCCCATTCCTCATCGTGGTAACTGATATACAGCGGGTCTTGGTTACACCAGAAGCAGCGCGGCATAGGGCCTTCCAGGGCAGTGGAGGCGGCGCGGATTGGGGTATACTCCCGCCCTTTCCGTCGCAGCCAACAGGTGAATTTTTCGTGAGCCAGACTACGCCTGCCGTGCGCACCTTCCAAGACTTGATCCTCGCCCTGCAGCAATACTGGGCCGAGCAAGGTTGTGTGGTGTTGCAACCTTACGATATGGAAGTGGGCGCCGGCACCTTCCACACTGCCACCTTTCTGCGCGCCATCGGCCCGGAAACCTGGAACGCCGCCTACGTGCAGCCTTCGCGCCGTCCTGCCGACGGCCGTTACGGCGAGAACCCCAACCGCCTGCAGCACTACTATCAGTTCCAGGTGGTATTGAAGCCGAACCCGGAGAACTTCCAGGAGCTGTACCTCGGCTCGCTGAAGGCCATCGGCATCGACCCGCTGGTGCACGATATCCGCTTCGTCGAAGACAACTGGGAATCGCCGACCCTCGGCGCCTGGGGTCTGGGCTGGGAAATCTGGCTGAACGGCATGGAAGTCACCCAGTTCACCTACTTCCAGCAGGTCGGCGGTATCGAGTGCTACCCGGTGACCGGCGAGATCACCTACGGCCTCGAGCGCCTGGCCATGTACCTGCAGGGCGTCGACTCGGTCTACGACCTGATCTGGACCGACGGCCAATTCGGCACCGTCACCTATGGCGATGTGTTCCACCAGAACGAGGTGGAGCAGTCGACCTATAACTTCGAGCACGCCAACGTCGACAAGCTGTTCGAACTGTTCGATTTCTACGAGAGCGAAGCCAATCGCCTGATCGAGCTGGAGCTGCCGCTGCCGACTTACGAAATGGTGCTCAAGGCCTCGCACACCTTCAATCTGCTGGATGCCCGTCGCGCCATTTCGGTGACCGCACGCCAGCAGTACATCCTGCGCGTACGCGCCCTGGCCCGCGCCGTGGCGCAGAGCTACCTGCAAGCGCGGCGCAAACTCGGCTTCCCGCTCGCCGCCCCCGACCTGCGTGATGAAGTATTGGCCAAGCTGGAGGCAGCAGAATGAGTGCGCACGATTTTCTGGTAGAACTGGGCACCGAAGAGCTGCCGCCAAAATCCCTGAAGACCCTCGGCGAGGCATTTCTCGCCGGTATCGAAAAGGGCCTGAAAAACGCCTTGGCTGCCTATGGCGGTGAAGTTCGTTTCTTTGCTGCGCCTCGTCGCCTGGCTGTATATGTTCAGTCGCTGCATGCGGAAACACGATCGACAGTACAAACTATCGATGGCCCACCGGTGCAGGCGGCCTTCGACGCTAGCGGCAATCCAACCCAAGCCGCCTTAGGCTTCGCCAAGAAGTGCGGAGTCGAACTGGCCGATATCGACCGTAGCGGACCCAAACTCAAGTACACCAAGATCATTCCAGGCCAGCCTATTCAAGAGCTGCTGCCCGGCATCGTAGAAACCTCGCTGAACGAACTGCCGATCCCCAAGCGCATGCGCTGGGGCGCGCGTAAAACCGAATTCGTCCGCCCGAGCCAGTGGCTGGTGATGCTGTTCGGCGATCAAGTGATCGATTGCGAAATCCTTGCGCAGAAATCCGGCCGGGTATCGCGCGGCCATCGCTTCCACGCCAACCACGACGTGCGCATCTCCACGCCGGCTAGCTATGCCGAGGACCTGCGCAGCGCCTATGTGATCGCCGATTTCGCCGAGCGTCGCCAGCAGATCGCCGCGCGTATCGAGCAATTGGCCGCCGAGCAGCAGGGCACCGCCATAGTGCCGCCGGCGCTGCTCGATGAAGTCAGCGCCCTGGTCGAGTGGCCGGTGCCGCTGGTCTGCTCGTTCGAGGATCGCTTCCTCGAAGTGCCGCAAGAAGCGCTGATCACCACCATGCAGGACAACCAGAAGTACTTCTGCCTGCTCGATGCCAACGGCAAACTGCTGCCGCGGTTTATCACCGTGGCCAACGTCGAGAGCAAGGACCCGGCGCAGATCATCGCAGGCAACGAGAAAGTCGTACGCCCGCGCCTGACCGACGCCGAATTCTTCTTCAAGCAGGACAAGAAGCAGAAGCTGGAAAGCTTCAACCAGCGCCTGGCCAATGTGGTGTTCCAGGCTCAGCTCGGTTCGGTCTTTGACAAGGCCCAGCGCGTCTCGGCCCTGGCCGGCTTTATCGCCGAACGCATCGGCGGCGACGCGGCCCGTGCCGCGCGCGCCGGCCTGCTGTGCAAGTGCGACCTGGCCAGTGAGATGGTCGGCGAATTCCCGGAAATGCAGGGCATCGCCGGCTACTACTACGCCAAGCACGACGGCGAGCCGGAAGACGTGGCCCTGGCGCTGAACGAGCAATATATGCCGCGCGGGGCAGGGGCGGAGTTGCCGAGCACCCTGACCGGCGCCGCCGTGGCCCTGGCCGACAAGCTCGACACCCTGGTCGGGATCTTCGGCATCGGCATGCTACCCACCGGCTCCAAGGACCCCTATGCCCTGCGCCGTGCGGCCCTCGGCGTGCTCCGTATCCTGATCGAGAAGCAGCTGGATCTGGATCTGGCGGAGGCTATTAGGTGTGCTGGTGCTCAGTATGCGCAGCAAATGATCGAAACAGGGAAGACCGGCATAAACCTTGATGGCCAACCCGTGCTGGAATTCATCTTCGACCGCCTACGTGCGCGCTACGAAGACGAAGGCGTCGACGTGGCCGTGTACCAGGCCGTGCGCGCGGTCGCCCCGACCTCGCCACTGGACTTCGACCAGCGCGTGCAAGCGGTGCAGGTGTTCCGCAGCCTGCCGCAAGCCGAGGCCCTGGCCGCCGCTAACAAGCGCGTGTCCAACCTGCTGAGCAAGGCTGAAGGACAGATCGCCGCGCACGTCGAGGCTCATCACTTCGACAGCCCGAGCGAATTCGCCCTCAACGCCGCGATCCAGCAAGCCGAGCACGCGGTGCAACCGCTGGCCCAGGCGCGCCAATACAACCTGGCGCTGAGCCAGTTGGCCAACCTGCGCGAGCCGGTGGACGCGTTCTTCGAGGCGGTGTTGGTGAACGCCGAAAACCCCGCGGTGCGCGCCAATCGCTATGCCTTGCTGGCTAAGCTGCGTGGCCTGTTCCTCGGCGTGGCCGATATCTCGGTGCTGGGCTGATACCCAGTCGATGGGTTACGCCGCGCTGCGGCTAACCCATCCTACGGAATAGCGATGAAACTACTGATTCTCGACCGCGACGGCGTGGTCAACTACGACTCCGATGCCTATATAAAAAGCCTCGACGAGTGGATTCCGATTCCCGGCTCGGTCGAGGCCATCGCCCGTCTGAGCAAGGCCGGCTGGACGGTGGCGGTCGCCACCAATCAGTCGGGCCTGGCCCGCGGTTATTACGATTTACCGACCCTCGAGGCGATGCATGCGAAACTGCGTGAGCTGGTCGCCGAGCAGGGCGGGGAAGTCGGTCTGATCGTCCATTGCCCCCATGGTCCGGACGACGGTTGCGCCTGCCGCAAGCCAAAGCCGGGTATGCTCCAGCAGATCGCCGCGCATTATGGCGTACTGCTTCACGGTGTCTGGTTCGTCGGCGACAGCAGCGGTGACCTGACGGCGGCATGTGCCGTCGACTGTCAGCCGGTTTTGGTAAAGACCGGCAAAGGCGAACGAACCCTGGCCAAAGCATTGCCAGCGGGCACCCTGGTATTCGATGATCTGGCGGCGGTTGCCGCTCAGCTACTCCACTAATAGAGCAGGCCCTGCCTGCGACGGTACAAGCCCTCATGTCGACAGCGCTGGTCCTCAGAACTTTCCTCTTCTATCTGTTGTTGTCTTCCAGCGCCTTCTTCTGGTGCACCCTCAGCGTCTTCGTCGCCCCCTTCCTGCCGTTCCGCGCCCGCTACCGTTTCGTCGTGCAGAACTGGTGCCGCTGCGCCACCTGGCTGGCCAAGGTGGTGATCGGCATCCGCTACGAGATCAAGGGCCTGGAAAACATCCCCGAGCGCCCTTGCGTGATTCTGGCCAAGCACCAGAGCACCTGGGAAACCTTCTTTCTCTGCGGTTTCTTCGAGCCGCTGAGTCAGGTGGTCAAGCGCGAGCTGCTCTATGTGCCGTTCTTTGGCTGGGCGATGGCCATGCTCAAGCCCATCGCGATCGACCGCAGCAACCCCAAAGCGGCGCTCAAGCAGGTCGCGCAAATGGGCCATAAGCGCCTCGAGCAGGGCGCCTGGGTGCTGGTGTTCCCGGAGGGCACGCGGATTCCCACGGGGCAGATCGGCAAATTCTCGCGCGGCGGCGCGTCGCTGGCGGTAAATGCCGGCTTGCCGGTCTTGCCGATCGCGCACAACGCCGGCGAGTTCTGGCCGAAGGAAGGCTGGGGCAAGACCCCCGGCACCATCCAGGTGGTGATCGGTCCGGCGATGCACGCCAACGGCACCGGCCCACGAGCGATTGCCGAATTGAACGACCGCGCCTTCGCCTGGGTCAGTCAGGCACAACGCGATATCGGCGCCCTGAGCCCCGAAGCGGTGCCCTGCGAAGCCGGCGAAACGGCTTGAGGCAATTGTGGATAAGCTGTGCATAGAATGAAATCAAAGTGCCATTATTCGATATAAGGGACTGAAAAGACCCGGTTTTAAACTCAGGCAAGGAAAGCCTGAAACCGGGGATAAGTTTCGCCGCAACGCGACAATCCCGCCCGCGCGGTCTTGGCGAGCTGCCGGGCCGACAAACGGCTAAGCTGGTTCGAAACGTCACAGCAGCAAAAAGGAATTTTGCCTCATGCTCTCCATCTACCAACTCAAGCCGGCTTTCCAGAACCTGCTGCGGCCGGGGGTCAAGCGCCTGTACGAGCGGGGCGTCACCGCCAATCAGGTGACCCTGGCCGCAGCTGTGGTTTCCGTTGGCCTCGGCATCCTTCTCGCGGCCATGCCTCAACATATCTGGCTGTTCGCCCTGGTCCCGCTGTGGATGATTCTGCGCATGGCGCTCAACGCCGTAGACGGCATGCTGGCTCGCGAGTTCGGTCAGCAATCCAAGCTCGGCGCCTACCTCAACGAACTCTGCGACCTGATCGCCGACAGCGCCCTGTACCTGCCCTTTGCGCTATTGCCCGGCGTCTCGCCGCTGCTGGTGGTACTGGTGGTGCTGCTGGCCCTGATCAGTGAATACGCCGGCGTAATCGGGCCAATGGTAGGCGCCTCGCGGCGCTACGACGGGCCCATGGGTAAGAGCGACCGGGCCTTGTGTTTCGGCGTGCTCGGCGCCGGCGTGGCCAGCGGCCTGTTGCCGCCGATGTGGATCGACGTTCTGCTCGCCCTGATTCTCGCTCTACTGCTCTACACCCTCTACAACCGCGTGCGCCAAGGCCTGGCCGAAGCGGCATAACCGACTGACTCGAAATAAGGATATCTCGATGCGCGAAGCCCAAGACCTGCGTTTCACCACCCATGACGGCGTGGAATTGTTCTACCGTCACTGGCCGGCCGTTGCCGCCGAGGAGGGCGCGCCACGGCGTGCCCTGGTGATGTTCCACCGCGGCCACGAACATGGTGGGCGCATGGCCCATCTGGTCGACGAGCTGGACATGCCCGGCTTCGACTTCTTCGCCTGGGACGCTCGCGGCCATGGCCTGTCCCCGGGCAAACGCGGCGACAGCCCGAGCTTCGCCACCAGCGCGCGGGACGTGCAGACCTTTATCGACCATATCCGCGTCGAACATGGGCTGGCCGAGGAAGACCTCGCCGTGTTGGCGCAGAGCGTCGGCGCCGTGGTCGTGGCGACCTGGGCCCATGACTACGCGCCGAAGATCCGCGCCCTGGTGCTCGCCTCGCCGGCGTTCAAGGTCAAACTCTATGTGCCCTTCGCCCGCAGCGGCCTCAAGCTGATGAGCGCCTGGCGCGGCAACTTCTTCGTCAACAGCTATGTGAAGGCCAAGTTCCTCAGCCACGACCCGGCACGTATCGCCTCGTTCGACAACGACCCGCTGATCACCCGGGCGATTTCGGTGAACATGTTGCTCGGTCTGTACGAGGCGGCCGAGCGGGTGGTGGCCGATGCCCAGGCGATCCAGATCCCCACGCAGTTGCTGATCTCCGGCGCCGACTTCGTGGTGCACCGCAAACCTCAGGAGCAGTTCTTCGAACGCCTCGGTAGCCTGCGTAAGGAGCAACACATCCTGCCCGGCTTCTTCCACGACACCCTCGGCGAGCGCGACCGCAGCCACGCCTTGAGCCGCGCCCGGCGCTTTCTCCTGCGCTGTTTCGAGGAACCGGTGCAACGCCCCTCGCTACTCGATGCCGACCGCCTCGGCGCGACCTGCGCCGAAGCCGAAAGCCTGGCCGCACCGCTGCCGCCGAACTCGCTGCGCGACCTTTACTGGCGCGCCACCCGCGCCGGTCTGAAGTTCGGCAGCACGCTGTCCGACGGGGTCAAGCTGGGCTTCGACACCGGCTTCGATTCCGGTAGCACCCTCGATTACGTTTACCGCAACCGCCCCAGCGGCAAGTCGGCTATCGGCAAGCTG
Organism: uncultured Pseudomonas sp.; assembly: GCA_966210885.1. Lineage (GTDB taxonomy): Bacteria > Pseudomonadota > Gammaproteobacteria > Pseudomonadales > Pseudomonadaceae > Aquipseudomonas. The sequence goes on along the minus strand of CBIHLQ010000002.1, from coordinate 102,855 downwards.
ATCGACCAGAACTACCTGAACTCCATCGGCTGGCGCGGCATTCGCCAACGCAAGGTGCACGCCGAGGAATTGCTGCGCCTGGCCATGGCCAAGCTGCGCGTGCAGGGCGAGGCCGTGCGCATCGTCGATATCGCCGCCGGCCATGGCCGCTATATCCTCGAAGCCCTGGAAGGCATGGAACAACAACCGGACTCGATCCTGCTGCGCGACTACAGCGATATCAACGTGCGCGACGGCGCCGCGCTGATCGAGCAAAAGGGCTTGGGCGAGATCGCCCGTTTCGTCAAAGGCGACGCTTTCGACCGCGACGACCTGGCCGCCCTCGACCCCAAACCGACCCTGGCGGTGGTCTCCGGTTTGTATGAGCTGTTCGGCAGTAACCGGATGGTCGGCGACTCCCTGGCCGGCCTGGCGGCGGCAGTCGAGGAGGGCGGCTACCTGGTCTACACCGGCCAGCCCTGGCACCCGCAGCTTGAACTGATCGCCCGCGCGCTGACCAGCCACCGCGGCGGCGAAGCCTGGGTCATGCGCCGGCGCAGCCAGGCGGAGATGGATCAGCTGGTCGAGGCCGCAGGCTTTCGCAAGCTAACCCAGCGCATCGACGAATGGGGCATCTTCAGCGTCTCCCTGGCGCAGCGGGTGTCCTGATGACAGAGGCTGCGGATAGCCGCGAAGCGGGGCTGTGGAAGCGCGGCGTGCTCTGGCTGCTGCTATTGGCGCCGCTGTTCTTCGCCAGCTACAGCTTTGCCAATTGGTTGAGCAGCCAACGCGATGATGTCGGCACCCTGGTGTTCGCCTGGGAAAGCCGGATGCCGCTATGGCCGTGGACGATAGTGCCTTACTGGTCGATCGACCTGCTGTATGGCTTGTCCTTTCTGCTGCCGACGACACGTCGGGAAATGGATCGCCACGGCCTGCGCCTGCTCAGCGTGCAGCTGCTGTGCATCGCCGCGTTCCTGCTTTGGCCGCTGCGCTTCACCTTCGAGCGGCCGGAACTGGATGGCCTGTTCGGCACCATGTTCGATGTGCTGATGGGCTTCGACAAACCCTTCAACCAGGCGCCATCCCTGCATATCGCCCTGCTGGTGGTCATCTGGATGATGTTCGCCCGACATACCCATGGTCTATGGCTGCGCGGCCTGCTGCACGGCTGGATGGCGCTGATCGGCGTGTCGGTGCTGACCACCTGGCAACATCATTTCATCGATGTGCCCACCGGCGCGCTGGCCGGTTGGTTGTGCGTCTGGCTATGGCCGCAGCAAGGCCCCAGCCCGCTGCTGCATTGGCAGCTGGCGCGCGACCCGCAACGCTGGCGACTGGCCTTGCGCTACAGCCTCGGCGCAGCGCTGATGGCAGCTGTGGCGGTGAATCTGGGCGGCGTCTGGTTATGGTTGCTGTGGCCCGGTTTCTCGCTGCTGCTGGTGGCCCTCAACTACGCACTGTTCGATGCCCAAGGCTTCCAGAAGGATGCCGACGGCCGCCTGAGCAGCGCCGCCTGCTGGTTGCTCGCGCCTTACCTGGCCGCCGCCTGGCTCAACTCGCGGTTATGGACCCGCGCCCATCCGCACGCCGATGAAGTCGGCGAGGGCGTCTGGCTCGGGCGCATTCCCGCAGCCGGGCAGGCTGAAGGATTTCACGCCCAATTGGATCTCTGCGCCGAGCTGCCGAGACGAACCGCCACCAAGGTCTATCGCTCGCTGCCGGTGCTCGACCTCAGCGTACCCAGCCCGCAGACGCTGCTGGCCGCCGCCCAGGCGATCGAAGCGCTGAGACAAGAAGGTCCGTTGTTGGTCTGTTGCGCGCTCGGTTATTCGCGCAGCGCCGCCGCGGTGGCCGCTTGGCTGCTGCACAGCGGACGCTGCCAGGACCTGCCGGAGGCGCTCGCACAGCTGCGCCGGACACGCCCGCAGGTGGTGCTGAGCGAGGCCCACCAGCAGGCGTTGCGGGAGATGTTGCAACTGCACAGCATCGCGCCTGCGAGCCTGGCGGCAGCCCATGGCTACTGAAATGCAGCTGTTCACCGTGGCCAGCCTGCTGCGCCGAGGCAGGGCCATGGATAGGTTCTCCAATGCCCTTACCCTGTTCGGCCTGGCGATCGGTCTGGCGCCTTTGCTCGGCGCCCCGGCGTTGGCTCTCGGCGCCGTGTTCAGCGCCTTACTGGTGCTGCTGGGGCTGATCGAAAAATACTGGGCGTTACGCGTCGCCCTGGATGCCGACTTGTTCCAGCACCTGGCGGGCGATGCCGAGCGCCTGGCGGCACGGACCATCGAGCTCGATCAGGTGCTGCTCGGGCTCGGCTTGCAACCGGCGGGAAAGGCCGCGCGCAGCTGGGACGAACGCAGCCGCGGCGCATTGCGCTTGTTGCGTCTGCAGGCAATCTCGCTGCTCGCACAGTTGTTGCTAGCCGTGATTATCGTGCTCGGCCTGCCTTGGCTTTCAATCCCTGGATAAGGAATCGTCATGCTCGCTTCCCTGACCGCCTTTGCGATTACCTCCGCCGCGCGCCTGCTGACCGGCGCCCGCGCGCTCTGGCTCGGCTGCACCGCGCAACCGGTGCAACGCCTGTACTATGCCAATCACAGCAGCCACGGCGACTTCGTACTGCTCTGGGCCTCGTTGCCGCCGGAGCTGCGACGCAGCACCCGCCCGGTGGCCGGCGCCGATTATTGGCAGCGCGATAGCCTGCGCCGCTACCTGATCCACGAGGTGTTCAACGGCGTGTTGATCGACCGCGAACGGACGTCGGCCCACGACAATCCCCTGCAACCCATGCTCGACGCCCTGGACAACGGAGATTCGCTGATCCTGTTTCCCGAAGGCACGCGCAACCTGGAGGAGGGTTTGTTGCCGTTCAAAAGTGGGCTTTACCATCTGGCTCAAGCGCGGCCGCAGGTCGAGCTGATCCCCGTCTGGATCGCCAATCTCAACCGCGTGATGCCCAAGGGCAGGGCGCTGCCGCTGCCGTTGCTGTGCACCCTGAGCTTCGGCGTACCGCTGCAACCGCAGGAAGGGGAAAGCAAACAGGCGTTCCTCGAGCGCGCCCGAAACGCATTACTGGCCATGGCACCCGAGGAGGCTTGAGATGGATAACAACACCCTGCTGCTGTTCGCCGGCATCGGCGCCCTGTTGTTGCTCGCGTCGGCCATCGGCTATTTCCTCAAGTTGCGCAGCGGCGACACGCCCAACCCGGTGATCGACAACCTCAACGCGCGGATCAACGCCTGGTGGGTGATGGTCGCCGTGATAGGCGCGGCCTTTCTGTTCGGCGATATCGGCGTGGTTTTGCTGTTCTACTTCGTCTCGTTCTACGCCCTGCGCGAATTCATGACCCTGACGCCGACCCGGCGCAGCGATTACCCGGCGCTGGTAGCGGCCTTCTATTTCGCCTTGCCGATGCAGTACCTGCTGATCGCCGTCGACTGGTACGGATTGTTCTCGATCTTCATCCCGGTTTACCTGTTTCTCTTGCTGCCGATCCTCGCGTCCCTGGGCGGCGACACCACGCGCTTCCTCGAACGCACGTCCAAGGTGCAATGGGGGCTGATGATCGCCGTGTACTGCATCTCCGCGGTACCGGCCCTGCTGACCCTGGACATCCCCGGCTATGAAGGGCGAAACCTGCTGCTGATCGCCTGGCTAATCATCGTCGTGCAGCTCTCCGACGTACTCCAGTACGTCTGCGGCAAGCTGTTCGGCAAACACAAGATCGCCCCGCGCCTGTCGCCCTCGAAGACCCTCGAAGGCTTTGTCGGCGGGGTTTCCCTGGCCTGCCTGGCCGGCGCGCTGCTGTACTGGATCACCCCGTTCAACTTCTGGCAGGCCGCGCTGATGGCCCTGACCGTCAACCTCCTGGGCTTCGCCGGCGGCCTGGTGATGTCGGCGATCAAGCGCGACCGCGGGGTGAAGGACTGGGGCCATATGATCGAAGGCCACGGCGGCATGCTCGACCGCCTGGACTCGGTGTGCTTCGCCGCACCGATCTTCTTCCACTTCGTGCGCTACTGGTGGGTGCCGTTGGCGTAGCGCGTTCTATCAGCCAGGATTGGCATCGTCGCCGTCGAGGGTCCTTTCGACCAGAGCATGGAGATCGGCAATGTGTCTGGCGAGCAGCTTCCAGAATGCCGCTTGGTTGACGGTTTGGGTCACCAACTCAATGGGTAGGAAGCGGCTCATTTCCTGGTGGTTCTTCAGCGCCTCATCCACCAACTCATCAAACAAGCTCACGGGCAACACTCCAATCAATCAAGTCCATGTTTCGTCGCGCAGCTTTCATATCGCGCAACGCCTGCTGAGGACTGGCCCGCCACAATCGGCAGCTTGAGTCATAACTAAGATGACCGACGAGATTCTGGGATTGCTGTTTGGTATGCACGAACTCGATAGTGCCCCAACGACCGCACGAAATCGTGCTGCTGCGACCAGACGACATCAGAGTGATCCAGTTGATCGGGATCTGTGAGATAACCCCGGCATCGCTCAATGCGGTCTCAAGGCTGATGTAATTGAATTGAGCGGCACGCAGCCTCGCCGCAGCATGAAACAGCAAGAGCCCATTTGAGGGGTTGGCCGGCTCGAACAGATACAGCCCCCTGCACACACGTACCAGATGCCCTTCCGACGCCGCACGGCTCAACAGGGTTTTCACGGCTCAACAGGGTTTTGTAGGCACCGTCAGAGATATCCGGCACAAGGGCCCTAAGGTCGTCTGGAGTGAAGAGATAGCGCTCTTCGCTGGCCAGCCGAGCCAGATTCCGGATCAGACGACGCATAGGCTGGGCGGAGTTGGCGTGGGCCTGCATAGCATCTGACTCAACGGAAGATTTCACTAAATGTAACTTACCGTTTATCTACCAACATGCAGAGTGTCTGCGGCTTCGAAGGAGTATCCCTAAGCGCCTGGGCAGTACCTCACCCGCAACCTCATTCCAACAGCACCCCAGCAAAGAGGGAATATCCGGCTTCGATAAAGCCATCCCTCGTTATGTACGGCGCTCTTGTCTCAAAGAACCTGCGCCTACCTTGTGACCCATAGCAGATGATCGGCCACCAGCACGCCTTCGCCGCTCCAGCGATAGGCACATAGCTTCGCCTTGGCCGCGTTGCTGCCCGCAACGCTCCAGTCCAGGCAAGCGATGTGATCGCTGACCAACTTGGGCACGCCGCTCATCCAGTAATGCCCGATGAACAAGGGTTTGACGCCGTCATAGCCCGGTTGGAGCTCCTGAGGCACCGGTTCATGGGGAATCTGCGCAATCAATTCCGGCGGTACCATCGCCAGCTCCCGGTAGCTGAGCCCCTCCTTGGTACGCCACCAGTACGTCCGCGTATTTCTGCGCACATGGCCATCCTTGTCCCGATACTCCACACCGATCGGGAGCGGTATTTCCATCCCTTTGAGGATGGTCTCCAAGGCCTCGAATGACGCATTTCCTTCGCTGCACAGCATCGGCCAGGACTGCTCCTTGACCCTGTTTCCCTCATCGATATGAGAGGCGAGTACCTTTAGCTGAGCAGGGTGCCAACAGGCATGTACCACCCGTAACGCATCGAGATCCAGAAAGAGAGGCAGGGTTTTGAACCAGGCTATGGCTTCCTGGTGCGCGGGCGAGCCTTCGCCAATCTGTTCGAGAAAAGCCGCGTGCTGGTAACGATTCTTACTGCTATGGGCGCGAAGAAACTCGCCTGGCCTCGCCTCGTCCGCAGTTGCCCAGGCAACGGCATTGAACTCGTGATTGCCCATCACCGCCAACGCATGGCCCGCCTCAACCATCCGCCGCGCGATCTCGACGACCTCGACTTGCTCGGGCCCTCGGTCAATGAAATCCCCCAGGAAAATCACCTTGCGCTGCGGATGCCGCCAAACGCCAGCGTCCTCGACATAGTCGAGTTTGACCAGCAATCGCTTGAGCACCGATGCATAGCCGTGAATATCGCCAATTATGTCGTACATGGGTTTTCCTTAATCTATGTACCGATTTGAAAGCAGTCGGACTGTTGGCCTGCAGACGGTTGGCGCCGATAGGCGGATTGAGCATATATGCCTTATCGCGTTTATAACTCCTTGAGCAGAAAAGAAAACCCCGACGCTAGGCCGGGGTAGTAAGGATTATTTCGCGACGTTAATTACGTACGAATACAACACCTATGCGTCCGTCGTCTTCTATTGTCGACGGGCGATAAAGGTGTCATTAGATCCATATACAAATCAATTACTTACGCGCGAATTAGGTACAATTATTGGCATGATTGAGCCACATAAAATGGCATTTTCTGTCGAAGTGACCGCAATAAAGGGCATTTTCCGTAAGCCCCTGAAACGAGCCGCGCGCAGCACTACATTTCAGCAATACAGCTACGCGCTGGAGGCAAACCTCAAGCCACAGCCTGGATTGACAACCTATCAATGCAACCCAGATTACGGCGAATCCACCGTGTAGGAAACAGCCGCTTTCCGACTCCGACAGACGGAAAGCTTAGTGGTCTATAAGGACTCGCTAACCCTTTTCCAGCAGCTCCATTGAGCTGGACGAATCAGCAAATCGATAGCCCATAGCCTTGTAACCCGCTTGGCGCTTGCTCCACATACGGAGCAAAGCAGGATGTCCGGCATCAATGAAGTCGATGATGCGCACATCCGCCTTACTCGCATGTTCCCGGTGTAAGCGGCCCGCATACTGCTGGAGAGTGCCCTTCCAGGAAACCGGCATGGCCAGTACCAAGGTATCCAGTGCCGGGTGGTCGAAACCCTCGCCAACCAATTTTCCGGTTGCCAGGATCACCCGTGGTGCATCGGCTGGCAGTGCTTCCAGTTCACCGATTAGTGCGGAGCGTTGCTTCTTGGACATCCGCCCATGCAGCGTGAATAGGTTCTCGACCCGGCCAACCAGCTGTTCCTCAATTGCACTGAGGTGATCCGTGCGCTCAGTCAGCACCAGGATTTTCCGTCCTTGGTCAAAAACCTCTCCGACCTCGGCAACAACCTTGGCTGTTCGTTCAGTGTCGTTGCACACCTGCAAGAAGACATCCTGGATGCCTGTCCCTTCAGGCATGACTATCGGTCGAGAAAGCCACAGCGGTGTCACAGCCAGATCGGCTGGAGCACTCTCGGGCCTGCTCGCGGTATGCCGAATGGGCCCGCACTGCATGAAGATAATCGGCTGCTGGCCATCACGACGTACTGGCGTAGCGGTCAGACCCAACACATATTTGGCCCCAGCAGCCTTGAGGAGGGCCTCGAACGAAAAAGCTGACAGGTGATGGCATTCATCAACGATGACTTGCCCGTAGTTTTTAACCTGCACGCTGACTTCACCTTGCCGCGACAAGGACTGCATCACGGCAATGTCGATGATGCCTGTCGGCTTGGCCTTACCACCGCCTATGGTGCCGACCTTCGTTTTGTCTGCACCCAGAAACGCCTGCAACCTCTCCTTCCACTGCTGGAGCAATTCCGTCCGATGCACCAGCACCAGCGTGTTCACAGCGCGCCGGGCAATTAGCGCGGCAGCCGTGACGGTTTTACCAAAAGCGGTTGGCGCACAGAGAATCCCGGCGTCGTGCTCCAGCATGCCTTCGAGAGCAGCCTCTTGATCCGGGCGTAACGTGCCCGCAAAGCGGACATCGATGGGTTCTCCTGAAAAGCGCTCATCGTGCAGCAACAGTTCAATCCCGTTGTCATGCAGCAACGTTCTCACATCATCCAAACAACCACGGGGCAAGGCGATATGCTGAGGAAAGTTTTCCGCGCAGCCAATGATCCGGGGCTTGTTCCACACAGGCAGACGCATAGCCTGTGCCTTGTAGAATTCGGGGTTCTGAAAAGCCGCCAAGCGGATAAGCTTGTTGATCAATGGCTGGGGCAGTTCCGACTTGTTGAAATAGATCTGGTTGGCCAGGGTAACGTTCACTGACTCGGGTAGCGGACAAGCCAATTTCTGAGTCTTTTCCGCTGTGCGCTGCCAGGGTTTCGGCTCGTCGTCATCCGCCACTGCGTTGACATCCAACGGATGGCGGCCACCAGTGGCCAGCAGGGTTGTCGGCGCAATATCCTGCATGAGCATAGGCTGAATACTGGCCAGAAATGCCCATTGGTCGGGATAGGCCACCAGCGCCTCATCGACAAAAACACTGCCATTGAGCGCGCGGGCTCGCTTCTGCAACGGCAAGGCAATCAAGTTACCAAAGCCGCCTTTGGGCATGCTGTCCTGGTTTGGAAACAGTCGGTCATACGAGCCTAGCGTCAGTTGCCGGGTACGCTCGCAGGTATGGCTGATGATCGCGGAGCCTAGCAGGCGCGCCTCATAGGCGGGGACATTACGCTCGAAGAAAATCCAGGCGTGCGCCCCGTTGCCCGAGCGAGAGATTTCCAGTGCCACCGGCACACCCAACTCACGGCAAGACTGAGCGAACGCCGTGACATCCTCGCGCCAATCGGCCTCGTCAAAATCCACTGCCAAGAAGTAGCAGGTGTCATCTGGAAGCAGTGGGTAAACGCCGATAACAATCTCTCCGGCCAGATGCTTGTAGAGCACCTGATCGGTCAGCGGCAGGAGCCGACGGTACGTGCAATCTCCGCACTTGATCCGTGGCTTCTCACACACGCCTGGGCGCCATTCATTGGCGCACGCCGGCGAGTAACCCGATTTACCGGCCTTGCTTTCCCAGCGCACGGGAAACACATCGGCACGGCCCCGAAATAGTCGCCTGAACAGCGCCAACTTGGCATCCGTGTCGAGGCTCGAAACTAACAGAGGGGTTGAGCTAACCGGTTCAACTTTCGGCGGCTCATCAGGCAAGCGCCACTCGATGCCATGACTTTCCAGCAGAGCGACCAAGCGAGCATTTTCGGCCCGTAAACGCTCAAGCAGATCACCACCATCCATCGTGCCGAGGCCACCTTTTTAGTTGTAGGGAAACTACTAACCCAGCCTGCTATTTGAGGCGCTCGGCTGCCTTGCGGTACGCCTGCTCACGCTCACGACGATCAACCGCGACCACAAACACGACCACCTCATGGTCGATCACCTGGTACACCAAGCGGTAGCCGCTGCTGCGCAGTTTGATCTTGTAGCAGTCCGGCAGCGAATGGAGCCGGTTGGCTTCAATTCGCGGATTCAGCAATACCTCAGCGAGCTTTTTCTTCAGCTGCTGGCGAACGGTATCACCCAGCTTTTGCCATTCTTTCAGTGCCCGTGCATCAAACTCAAGGCTATAGGTCATCCAGCGCAACCTTCACGCGCTGGGGAGCTGCCAAGCGCTCACGAACCGTGGCGATTAACGCTTCATCTTCCTCGGTCATCAGCACTGGACGAAATGGCAGCTGTCCGCGCTCGGCCACATACTGCAAGGCCTGGCGCATCAGCTCAGAAGGGGTGACGCCGAGCTTTTCCAGCTCCCGGTAAGCCCGGACTTTAAGCTCGTCGTCGATGCGGATATTGATGGAGGCCATAGCGGCAAACACCTGTAATGACAATTGTCATTACGATGCCAGTCTTACGGCTTTTTGGCAACCACTTGATCAACCCCAGCTCAGCGATTGACGGGGATGTGGGTGATGCTCAGCACCACGCTGCTCGGGACTTTATTAACAATTCTGATAAGAAAATCTCGATGGTGCCAACCCACTTACCAGGTAGCAGCTGCCCATACTGATTTGGATACAGGTTGATTGTATTTCTTTGGCGCAACAAAAAACCCGCCGAAGCGGGTTTGTACAAGCACGATGGATCAGGTGAGATCCACCGTCGGAGCAGTTGGGCCGTACGCCTTAACCGCCGCGATACCACCATCACGAGCTTGAGCGGAGGTATACATTTCGCTCTTGCCAATGACCTGCCCATTACTTGCGTGCAGGGTGAAGTAGTACTGGGAGCTAACGGAGGTCAGCTTCTTGTAGTTGGCATCGTGCGGAGAGTTGACCTTCACCGACTGGATACCATTCTGACAGTTCGCCTTGATGGTATAGCCTTCGCTGACCAGGATCTCCATTACACAACCAGCCTACGTTGGGCTCCGTACCTATACCTAACAGCCTGATCCAAAAGAAAAACCCCGGCGCTAGGCCGGGGTAGTTTCTGATTTTGGCATGCCAATAACTCGCAAAACCATGCCAATTAATCTGCCCATCGACAGCTGACTGATTAGAAATCCAGGTTGGACACCGCCAGCGCGTTGGCCTCGATAAAGTCACGGCGTGGTTCGACGGCGTCGCCCATCAGGGTGTTGAAGATCTGATCCGCGCCGATGGCGTCTTCGATCGTCACCTTGAGCATGCGTCGTACTTCCGGGTCCATGGTGGTTTCCCACAGCTGGTCCGGGTTCATTTCGCCGAGTCCCTTATAGCGCTGGATGCTGTGGCGTTTGGTGCTTTCGGTCATCAACCAGGCCAGAGCGTCCTTGAAGGTGCTCACCGCCTTCTTGCGCTCGCCACGCTGCACGTAGGCGCCTTCTTCCAGCAGGCTGTTCAGCTGGTCGCCCAAGCTGGTGACAGTCTTGTAGTCGTTGCTGGCGAAGAAGTCGCGGTTGAAGGTGATGTAGCTGGAAACCCCATGGGAAATCAGCTCGACCTCCGGTAGCCACAGGTGGCGTTCCTGGTCTTCGTGCAAGCTGGTCTTGTACACCAGCCCGGATTTTTCCATGCCTTTCAAACGCGCATCCAACAGGCCCAACCAGGTCTGCATCGCGTCTTTGTCGGCAAGCTGTTCGGCGCCGACCCGTGGGATGTAGACGAAGTGTTCGGTCAGCTCGATGGGGTAGAGGCGCGACAGGCGATTCAGGGTTTTCATCACCAGGCGGTAGTCGTTGACCAGACGCTCCAGGGATTCGCCGGACAAACCGGGCGCGCTTTCGTTGACGTGCAGGCTGGCGTCTTCCAGGGCCGATTGGGTCATGTATTCCTCCATGGCCTCGTCGTCCTTGATGTATTGCTCCTGCTTGCCCTTCTTGACCTTGTACAGCGGCGGCTGGGCGATATAGATGTAACCGCGCTCGACCAGCTCCGGCAGTTGACGGAAGAAGAAGGTCAGCAGCAGGGTACGGATGTGCGAACCGTCGACGTCGGCGTCGGTCATGATGATGATGTTGTGATAACGCAGCTTGTCGATGTTGTATTCATCGCGGCCAATACCGCAGCCCAGCGCGGTGATCAGGGTGCCGACTTCCTGGGAGGAAATCATCTTGTCGAAACGGGCTTTCTCGACGTTGAGGATCTTGCCCTTGAGCGGCAGGATCGCCTGGGTCTTGCGGTTACGGCCCTGCTTCGCAGAACCGCCCGCGGAGTCCCCTTCCACGATGTAGAGTTCGGACAACGCCGGGTCTTTTTCCTGGCAGTCGGCCAGTTTGCCGGGCAGGCCGGCGATATCCAGCGCGCCTTTGCGGCGGGTCATTTCCCGGGCTTTACGAGCGGCTTCACGGGCGCGCGCGGCGTCGATCATCTTGCCGACCACCGCCTTGGCTTCGCCCGGATTTTCCAGCAGGAAGTCGGAGAAATACTTTCCCATTTCCTGCTCGACGGCAGTCTTCACTTCCGAGGAAACCAGCTTGTCCTTGGTCTGCGAACTGAACTTGGGATCCGGCACCTTCACCGAGATGATCGCGGTCAGGCCTTCACGGGCATCGTCGCCGGTGGTGGAAATCTTGTGCTTCTTGGCCAGACCTTCCTGCTCGATGTAGGCATTCAGGTTACGCGTCAGCGCCGAGCGGAAGCCGGCCAGGTGAGTGCCGCCGTCGCGCTGGGGAATGTTGTTGGTGAAGCACAGCAGGTTTTCGTTGAAGCTGTCGTTCCATTGCAACGCCACTTCGACGCCGATACCGTCTTCGCGCTGGACGTTGAAGTGGAACACCTGATTGACCGCGGTCTTGTTGACGTTCAGGTATTCGACGAAGGCGCGCAAACCGCCTTCGTACTTGAACAGTTCTTCCTTACCGCTGCGCTCGTCTTTGAGCATGATGCCCACGCCGGAGTTGAGGAACGATAGTTCGCGCAGACGCTTGGCCAGGATGTCCCAGCTGAAATGGATATTGGCGAAAGTCTCGGCGGAAGGTTTGAAGTGGATCTGCGTGCCCGTGGTTTCGGAATCGCCGACGATGCGCATGGGCTCTTGCGGCACACCATGGACGTAGGTTTGCTCCCAGATATGGCCGCTGCGGCGTACCGTGAGCAGTAGGTGCTCGGAGAGGGCGTTGACCACCGAAACCCCTACGCCGTGCAGACCGCCGGAAACCTTGTAGGAGTTGTCGTCGAACTTACCGCCCGCGTGCAGCACGGTCATGATGACCTCTGCGGCGGAGACACCTTCCTCTTTGTGGATATCCACCGGAATGCCGCGACCGTTGTCGCTCACGCTGACGGATTCATCCGGGTGGATGGTGATGGTGATATCGCTGCAATGCCCGGCCAGAGCCTCGTCGATCGAGTTGTCGACCACTTCGAAGACCATGTGGTGCAAACCGCTGCCGTCGTCGGTATCGCCGATATACATGCCCGGCCGCTTGCGTACGGCATCCAGGCCTTTCAAGACCTTAATGTTATTGGAGTCGTACGTTTGGTTGTCGCTCATGCATTCACTCCCGGTGGTCATCGGTCTGGGTGATACTGCCATGTTCCACGTGGAACACAGTGACGGGCGTATCCGTGCGCCAGCCTTCCCTCAACAATTCATGGTCTACGCAGGTGATAAATACCTGACAGTTCAAGTCTTCTAACAAACGGCACAAGGCTTTGCGGTGGTGCTCATCCAACTCCGACGGCAAGTCATCCACCAGGTAGATGCACTGACCGCGTTTGGCTTGGTCTACCAAATGGCCTTGGGCGATGCGCAGGGCGCATACCACTAACTTCTGTTGGCCCCTGGACAAAATCTCTGCGGCGTTGTGGGCTGCAAAACGTAGCCGGAGATCAGCTCGCTGAGGCCCCGCTTGGGTATGCCCCAACTGCTGATCGCGCGACAGGGAAGTGGCCAACACATCTTGCAAAGCGCGCTCTTTATCCCAGCCCCGGAAATAGCTGAGAGTCAGCCCCTCGAGCTCGACCAGCTCACTTAGCGTCTGTTCGAATACCGGTTTCAAGGCCTGGATATAGGCACGCCTGTAACCATCTATTTCTTCGCTGGCCAAGCACAGCTCACGATCCCATGCGGCCTGCGAAGCGGCGTCAAGTGTACCATGGCGTAGCCACGAGTTCCGCTGCCGCAACGCCTTCTGTAGGCGTTGCCAGGCCGGTAGAAAACGTGGTTCCACGTGGAACACTCCCCAATCGAGAAACTGCCGGCGAATCTTCGGAGCCCCCTCAAGCAAGCGAAAACTGTCCGGGTTGATCAATTGCAGCGGCAGCGTATCGGCAAGTTGCGCCGCACTTCGTGCGCTCTGTCCGTCGATACGGATTTGCAGTTCGCCCTGACGATCGCGGGCGATACCCAGATTGCTCAAGCGCCCATCACCCAACTGCACCTGACCGAATACCGTGCAGGTCGGTTGTTCATGCTGGATTACCGGGATCAGCCGCGCGCTACGGAACGAGCGCGCGAGCCCAAGTAAATGGATGGCTTCCAGCAGACTGGTTTTGCCGCTGCCGTTATCGCCATAGAGGATATTCACGCGCGGGGAGGGGGAAAGCGTCGCAGATTGCAGGTTGCGCACTGCGTTGACCGTAATACGGGTGAGGGACATTAAACAGTCCGTTTAATCGGGCAGGGGATGGATCGTGAAGGGAAAGTATACAACCCTTGAAAGGGCAATCGGTCCACTCGCATTGCGCGAATTGGTGTGCACCGAAACACTGATCGCTACTACGCTCGATTGCGAGCTGGCCCCGCGGAATCGAGCGTAGTAGCTCAGGCTTACAGCCGCATCGGCATGACCACGTAGGCGGAGTCGTCGTTACCGGCTTCTTGCACGAGGGCGCTGCTATTGGCGTCCGAGAGAATCAAACGCACCTGTTCGGTGGTCATCACGCCCAGCACATCCAGCAGGTAGCTGACGTTGAAACCGATCTCCAACGAACTGCCGTTGTAATCGACGACTATTTCTTCTTCCGCTTCTTCCTGCTCGGGGTTGTTGGCCTGGATTTTCAACAAACCGGATTCCAACTGCAGACGAATGCCACGGTATTTCTCGTTGGACAGAATCGCCGTGCGGCTGAAGGCTTCACGCAGCCCCTGACGATCGGCGGTAACCAGCTTGTCGCCGCCGCGCGGCAGCACGCGTTCGTAATCCGGGAACTTGCCGTCGACCAGCTTCGAGGTGAAGGTGAACTCGCCGGTGGTCGCGCGGATATGGTGCTGACCGAGCACGATACTGACGCTGCCATCCTGTTCGGTGAGCAAGCGCGCCAGTTCGAGAATACCTTTGCGCGGCACAATGACCTGATGGCGCTCGACCTGCTCGACCGCCGCCTCCATGGAGCACATCGCCAGACGATGGCCATCGGTTGCCACTGCGCGCAGCAGCCCGGTTTGCACCTCGAGCAACATGCCGTTCAGGTAATAACGCACATCCTGCTGAGCCATGGCGAAGCTGGTGCGTTCGATCAAGCGACGCAACTTGCTTTGCACCAGGCTGAAGGTCAACGAACCCGGACCTTCTTCGACGGTCGGGAAATCATTCGCTGGCAGGGTGGAGAGGGTGAAGCGACTGCGGCCGGCTTTAACCAGCAACTTCTGCTCGTCGATGCGGATATCGATCAAAGCATCCGCCGGCAAGCTTTTGCAGATATCCATCAGCTTGCGCGCCGGTACCGTGATTTCCCCCGGTTCTGCCGATTCTTCAAGGTCGACGCGGCCGACCAATTCGACTTCTAGGTCGGTACCGGTCAGCGACAATTGCTGCCCCTCGACCACCAGCAATACGTTGGAGAGCACCGGCAAGGTCTGACGGCGTTCCACGACGCCGGCGACCAGTTGCAGGGGTTTCAACAGGGCTTCGCGTTGAATAGTGAAATGCATGGTCTAGTCCCTTGCCTTGTGGAGTTGCGTTAGGTGGTCAGCGTACGCAGCAAATTCTTGTAATCCTCGCGGATGTCCGCGTCGGATTCCTTAAGTTCAGCAATCTTACGGCATGCATGCAATACCGTGGTGTGATCGCGGCCGCCGAAGGCGTCGCCGATCTCCGGCAGGCTGTGGTTGGTCAGCTCTTTCGACAGCGCCATGGCGACTTGTCGTGGCCGTGCCACCGAACGCGAACGACGTTTGGACAGCAGATCGGAAATCTTGATCTTGTAATACTCGGCGACGGTGCGCTGGATATTGTCGATGCTGACCAATTTATCCTGCAACGCCAATAGATCTTTTAACGATTCGCGAATCAACTCGATGGTGATATCGCGCCCCATAAAGTGCGAGTGAGCGATCACCCGCTTCAGCGCGCCTTCGAGTTCGCGCACGTTGGAGCGGATGCGCTGGGCAATGAAGAAAGCGGCATCGTGGGGTAGGTCGACCTTGGCCTGGTCGGCCTTCTTCATCAGGATCGCCACCCGGGTTTCCAACTCGGGCGGTTCCACCGCCACCGTCAGGCCCCAACCGAAACGCGACTTGAGGCGTTCTTCCAGGCCTTCTATTTCCTTCGGATAGCGGTCGCTGGTGAGAATCACCTGCTGACCACCTTCGAGCAAGGCGTTGAAGGTGTGGAAAAACTCTTCCTGGGAACGTTCTTTTTTGGCGAAGAATTGGATGTCGTCGATCAACAACGCATCCACCGAGCGGTAGAAACGTTTGAATTCGTTGATCGCATTCAATTGCAGCGCCTTGACCATGTCGGCGACGAAGCGCTCGGAATGCAGGTAAACGACCTTGGCGTTCGGATTCTTCTGCAGCAGGTGATTGCCCACCGCGTGCATCAAGTGGGTTTTACCCAAGCCCACACCGCCGTAGAGGAACAGCGGGTTGTAGCCGTGCTTCGGGTTATCGGCCACTTGCCAGGCGGCGGCGCGCGCCAACTGGTTGGATTTACCCTCGACGAAATTCTCGAAGGTGAAGGTTCTGTTCAGGTAACTGGTGTGCTTCAGGCCGCCTTCCACCTGTACCGAACGTTCGGTACGCGCGGGCGCTTGCTGCGCCGCCGCACCCGCCATGGAGTCGAAGCTCGAACGAGAAGGCTCGCTTTGCGTACTGGCTGCCGGCTGTGCTGCCGGAACCTGAGTTGGCGCCGACGGGTTCGGCAGCGGCTCCATAACCGGCGCACTGGCAGTCGCCCGCGGGGTACCGCTGCGCCTGCTGCCTATTAATAAGGAAAGCGCGGGCACCAAACCATTGGTGCGCTCGCCGAGCAATTCGAGCAAACGGCTGAGGTACTTTTCATTGACCCAGTCGAGCACGAAACGATTCGGTGCATAGACACGAAGCTCGTCGCCTTCGGCTTCGACCTGCAGTGGACGAATCCAGGTGTTGAATTGCTGGGCAGGCAGTTCGTCGCGTAGCAGTTCTACGCACTGCTGCCAAAGTTCCACAGACACGGATATCCCCTAAATTCGGAAGGCGGCGAGGCAAAAAACAGTCGCCATTGTAGCCTTCGAAGCCTGAGTTATCCACACGAAAACTGCCTAGTTAGCACGCTAAATCAAGGCGTTATTGGTTATTCAGCGATAGAGGAAAGCTTCACGAAAGTCTGTGGATAACTACCTCTGAGGGCATGGGATAAGCCTAGGCATAACCCAGTGGAAAAACGCCTTGTGGGTAAAAGCTCTTTTCGCCCCCAGCTTATCCGCTGCCCCCACACACCCACAACACCGCTTTCTGACAGACTTACTCTGCGCCGAAAGGCTCGACTGGCTTGGCCCTGAGTCACTTATCCACAGATAGGGTCGTTGCTAAGTATTACTAGCATTACAAAACATCTTTAAATATCTCTTCTTTATATTTCTTATCTTCTGACTAAGTCGCTGGTTGGAAATTGACCTGACCCTCGGCTTTCTCTACAATCGCCGGTCTCTTAAAACGGGGGCCATTCCGGCCCGTACTCGACCACCCAGGTACCGCACCATGAAACGTACTTTCCAACCCAGCACTATCAAACGCGCTCGCACCCACGGTTTCCGTGCTCGCATGGCCACCAAGAACGGCCGTGCTGTCCTGTCGCGTCGTCGCGCCAAGGGCCGTAAGCGTCTCGCCGTTTAAATTTCGGCCTTGTGGTGAGTCGAGACTTCAGCCGGGAAAAGCGTCTGCTAACTCCCCGGCAATTCAAGGCAGTCTTCGACTCCCCCAGCGGCAAAGCGCCGGGCAAAAATGTCCTGCTGCTGGCACGTGATAACGACCTCGATCATCCCCGCTTGGGCCTGGTGATCGGAAAAAAGAGCGTCAAGCTCTCCGTTGAACGTAACCGTCTGAAACGCCAAATCCGCGAATCGTTCCGCTTGAATCAAGACAACTTGGTCGGCTGGGACATCGTGGTGGTTGCGCGTAAGGGGTTGGGCGATCTGGAAAACGCCGAAGTCGCACGACAGTTCGGCAAACTCTGGAAACGCCTGGCTCGCAGCAAACCCAGCCCGCAGCCTGAAACCCAGGCAGGGGTAAGCGATAGTCCCCATGCGTAAACTGGCTTTAGCTCCAATCCAGTTCTACCGCTATGCCATCAGCCCACTGATGGCCAGCCACTGTCGCTTTTATCCAAGCTGTTCTTGCTACGCGCTCGAGGCCATCGAACACCATGGCGTCGTGCGTGGTGGCTGGCTGACCTTGCGTCGGCTCGGCCGCTGTCACCCGTGGAATCCCGGTGGCTACGACCCGGTTCCCCCCGCGAAAACCTCCTGTTCCTCTTCGATGGCCGAATAATCATGGATATTCAACGCTCGATCCTGATCGTCGCCCTGGCAATCGTGTCCTATATGATGGTTCTTCAGTGGAACCAGGATTACGGTCAAGCTGCCCTGCCGACTCAAACTGCTACAGCCAGCAGCAGCGTTCCGGGTCTGCCGGAAACCTCGGCCGCTGCCGCTACTTCCAGTAGCGACGATATTCCGACTGCCACCAGCGCGGTCGAGCCAAGCGCGATCAGTGCGGCGCCCGCGGCCAGCAGCGACGAACTGATTCGAGTGAAAACCGACGTCCTGGATCTGGCCATCGATCCGCGCGGCGGCGATGTGGTTCAACTGAAACTCCCTCAGTACCCACGCCGTCAAGATCGTCCGGATGTGCCCTTCCAGCTGTTCGATAACGGCGGCGAGCGGGTTTATCTGGCACAGAGTGGGCTGATCGGCAGCAACGCACCGGACAAGTCGACCGGCCGCGCGCTCTGGAGCAGCGAGCAGCGCAGCTACGAACTGGCTGAAGGTCAGGACCAGCTGCAGGTCGACCTCAAGCTCAGCGAAAACGGCGTCAACTACATCAAGCGTTTCACCTTCAAGCGCGGTCTGAACCCGGAGTGCTCGGCCAAACAGCAGGAGCTGAAAAAGCCCGGCTGCGTCGACCCGGCGTCCTATCAGGTCGAGGTCAGCTACCTGATCGACAACCAGAGCCAGCAAGCCTGGAGCGGCAACATGTTCGCCCAGCTCAAGCGCGATGCCAGCGACGATCCCTCTTCGACCACTGCCACCGGCACCGCGACTTATCTCGGCGGCGCGCTGTGGACAGCCGAAGAGCCGTACAAGAAGGTGTCGATGAAAGACATCGACAAGCAGCCCTTCAAAGACACCATACAAGGCGGCTGGGTCGCCTGGCTGCAGCACTATTTCGTCACCGCCTGGATTCCTGAAAAGGACACCACCAACCTGGTGCAGACCCGTAAAGACAGCCAGGGCAATTACATTGTCGGCTTCACCGGGCCGACCCTGCAGGTGGCCCCTGGCGAACAGGCGCAAACCAGCGCGACCCTGTATGCCGGTCCCAAGCTGCAAGGCCACTTGAAGACGCTGTCGCCCGGCCTCGAGCTGACGGTCGACTACGGCATTCTGTGGTTCCTCGCCCAACCGATCTTCTGGTTGCTGGAACATATCCACAGCCTGCTGGGTAACTGGGGCTGGTCGATCATCGTCCTGACCCTGATCATCAAGCTGATCTTCTTCCCGCTGTCCGCCGCCAGCTACAAATCCATGGCGCGGATGCGTGCCGTGGCGCCGAAGTTGGCCGCCTTGAAAGAGCAATTCGGCGACGATCGCCAGAAGATGTCTCAGGCGATGATGGAGCTGTACAAGAAGGAGAAGATCAACCCGCTGGGCGGCTGCTTGCCGATCCTGGTGCAGATGCCGGTATTCCTCGCGCTCTACTGGACCTTGCTGGAGAGCGTTGAAATGCGCCAAGCGCCCTGGTTGCTGTGGATAACCGACCTGTCGATCAAGGATCCGTTCTTTATCCTGCCGATCATCATGGGCGCCACCATGTTCATCCAGCAGCAGCTCAACCCGACGCCGCCGGACCCGATGCAAGCCAAGGTCTTGAAGATGATGCCGATCATTTTCACCTTCTTCTTCCTCTGGTTCCCCGCCGGCCTGGTGCTGTACTGGGTGGTCAACAACGTCTTGTCCATCGCTCAGCAGTGGTACATTACCCGCAAGATCGAAGCAGCGACCAAGGCGGCAGCCGCCTGATCCCGAGTTGCTTATAAGCTGTACTAAAACGCCCCTGCCCAGGGGCGTTTTGCTATGGCGTATTTGGAGGCCCGCATGTCAACAGTTCGTGAAACCATCGCTGCCGTCGCCACCGCCCAAGGCCGTGGCGGCGTCGGCATCGTGCGCGTCTCCGGCCCTCTGGCGGCGAACCTGGCGTCGGCGATCTGCCAACGTCAGTTGAAACCGCGCTATGCCCATTACGGGCCGTTCTTCGCCGATGCCGAGCAGGTGCTGGATGAAGGACTCGCCCTGTACTTTCCCGGGCCCAACTCCTTCACCGGCGAGGATGTGCTGGAACTGCAAGGCCATGGCGGCCCGGTGGTTTTGGATCTGCTGCTACGCCGTTGCCTGCAATTGGGCGCGCGCCTGGCGCACCCCGGGGAATTCAGCGAGCGTGCTTTTCTCAACGACAAACTCGACCTGGCGCAGGCCGAGGCGATCGCCGACCTCATCGAAGCCAGTTCTGAACAAGCCGCGCGCAATGCCTTGCGCTCGTTGCAGGGCGAATTCTCGCGGCGTGTGCATGGTTTGACCGAACGCCTGATCGGCCTGCGCATCTACGTCGAAGCCGCCATCGATTTCCCCGAAGAGGAAATCGACTTTCTCGCCGATGGCCACGTATTGAATCTGCTCGACGGCGTTCGCGCCGATTTGGCCGGCGTGCTGCGCGAGGCCGGCCAGGGCGCCTTGCTGCGCGACGGTATGACCGTGGTGATCGCCGGCCGACCGAACGCCGGTAAATCCAGCCTGCTGAACGCCCTGGCCGGGCGCGAGGCCGCGATCGTCACCGAAATCGCCGGCACCACCCGCGACGTACTGCGCGAACATATCCACATCGACGGCATGCCCTTGCATGTGGTGGACACCGCCGGTTTGCGCGACACCGAAGACCAGGTCGAACGTATCGGCGTCGAACGCGCGCTCAAGGCAATTGGCGAAGCCGACCGGATCCTGCTGGTGGTGGACGCCACGGCACCCGAAGCCGACGATCCCTTTGCGCTGTGGCCGGAATTTCTCGACCAGCGCCCTGATCCGGCCAAAGTCACTTTGATTCGCAACAAGGCCGATTTGTCAGGCGAGTCGGTGGTACTGGAAGTCTGCAATGACGGCCACGTCACCATCAGTCTCTCGGCCAAATCCAGCGAGGGTCTGGAACTGCTGCGCGAACACCTGAAAGCCTGCATGGGCTACGAACAAACCGCCGAGAGCAGCTTCAGCGCCCGCCGCCGTCACCTGGAAGCGCTGCGTCAGGCCGCCACGCACCTGGAACACGGCCACGCTCAACTGACCCTGGCCGGCGCCGGCGAACTGCTCGCCGAAGACCTGCGCATGGCGCAACAGGCGCTTGGCGAAATCACCGGGGCGTTCAGCTCCGACGACTTACTGGGACGGATTTTCTCCAGCTTCTGTATAGGGAAATGAGCGGCAAGCTTTAAGCCGCATTTGCTCTGGCCGTGACACAAGCTTTTGTGGCCCGGATGCAATCCGGGGAAATCTCTCGGCTACAAAACTGCTCCCGGATTTCATCCGGGCTACGAACCTGCGCCTCCCCCATCCTACGTCCTGAAATTCTGATTCATGTCATCCCGGCAGGCATTCGCCTGGGAGAAATATGCGTGCCGCCCCCTTATTTACCCACATAAGCCCTGTGGAAAACCCGGCCTAAGCCCTGCCCATAACTCGGTGATAAAACGGAGGATAACCACGCCTGTGGATAACCATCACTTTCATCCACAGGTTGCATACGGCAACTGAACAGGCAGGCGTCAGGATCAGCACAACCTTTTGAATCGCTACATCCTCCATAGCCATTGGCCTGCAGCAATCTATCCACAGAAAAGCCGTGTATAAGTAATAAACATAAAAACAAGGCTTTATATAAATTCATTCTTTTTATTCTTTATAACCGACTCCCCTTCATAAGCCGCCGAGCCAGTTGGCTATTTTTTGTGCAAAAGGCTTCTTTCACACCGGCTAAATCCCTATACTTGCCGCCTTTCCAGCTTTTCAAAGCCAAAAGCCCTCCAAATTCTCAACAGGCACGAGGTGCGTGGTGGATTTCCCTTCCCGTTTTCAAGTGATCGTTATCGGCGGCGGCCATGCCGGCACCGAAGCCGCGTTGGCGGCTGCGCGTATGGGCGTGAAAACCCTGCTGCTGACCCATAACGTGGAAACGCTGGGGCAGATGAGCTGCAACCCGGCGATTGGCGGGATCGGCAAAAGCCATCTGGTCAAGGAAATCGACGCCCTGGGCGGCGCCATGGCCGAAGCCACCGACAAGGGCGGCATCCAGTTCCGCATCTTGAACAGCCGTAAAGGCCCAGCCGTACGCGCCACCCGGGCACAAGCGGACCGCGTGCTGTACAAGGCGGCGATTCGTGAAACTCTGGAAAACCAGGCCAACCTGTGGATATTTCAGCAGGCCGCGGATGATCTGATCGTCGAAAACGACGAAGTCAAAGGCGTCGTAACCCAGATGGGGCTGCGTTTTCTCGCCGATTCGGTGGTGCTGACTACTGGCACCTTCCTCGGCGGACTTATCCACATCGGTATGCAGAACTACTCCGGCGGCCGTGCCGGCGACCCGCCTTCGATCGCCTTGGCCCATCGTCTGCGTGAGTTGCCCTTGCGCGTCGGCCGTCTGAAAACCGGCACCCCGCCACGCATCGACGGCCGTTCGGTGGATTTCTCGGTGATGACCGAGCAGCCCGGCGATACGCCGACGCCGCTGATGTCCTTTCTCGGACGCGCCGAACAACAGCCGCGGCAGATCAGTTGCTGGATCACCCACACCAATGCGCGCACCCACGAGATCATCGCCGCCAACCTCGACCGCTCGCCGATGTATTCCGGGGTCATCGAAGGCGTCGGCCCACGTTATTGCCCGTCGATCGAAGACAAGATCCACCGCTTCGCCGACAAGGACAGCCACCAGGTGTTTATCGAGCCCGAAGGGCTGAACACCCACGAGCTGTATCCCAACGGCATCTCCACCTCGCTGCCCTTCGACGTGCAATTGCAGCTGGTGCGCAGCATCCGCGGTATGGAGAACGCGCATATCGTGCGTCCCGGCTACGCCATCGAATACGACTATTTCGATCCGCGCGACCTCAAGTACAGCCTGGAAACCAAAGTCATCGCCGGGCTGTTCTTCGCCGGGCAGATCAACGGCACCACCGGTTACGAAGAAGCCGGTGCCCAGGGGCTGCTTGCTGGCTGCAACGCTGCGCTCCGCGCTCAGGGCAAGGACAGCTGGTGTCCGCGCCGCGACGAGGCCTACATCGGTGTGCTGGTCGACGACCTGATCACCTTGGGCACCCAGGAGCCGTACCGCATGTTCACCTCGCGGGCCGAGTACCGCTTGATCCTGCGTGAAGACAACGCCGACCTACGCCTGACCGAGAAAGGCCGCGAGCTGGGTTTGGTCGACGACGTGCGCTGGGCCGCGTTCGAAACCAAACGCGAAGCCATCGCGGTGGAAGAACAACGCCTGAAAAGCACCTGGGTGCGGCCCGGCACCGCCCAGGGCGAGGCGATCGCCGAACGCTTCGGCACGCCGCTGACCCACGAATACAACCTGCTCAACCTACTGTCGCGCCCGGAGATCGACTACGCCGGCCTGGTGACCATCACCGGCGGCGGCGCCGAAGACCCGCAAGTCGCCGAGCAGGTCGAGATCAAAACCAAATACGCCGGTTATATCGACCGCCAGCAGGATGAAATCGCCCGTCTGCGCGCCAGTGAAAACACCAAACTGCCGATCGATATCGATTACGCGGCGATTTCCGGTCTGTCCAAGGAAATCCAGCACAAGCTCGGCAACAGCCGCCCGGAAACCCTCGGCCAGGCTTCGCGGATTCCCGGCGTCACCCCGGCGGCGATTTCCCTGCTGCTGATCCATCTGAAAAAACGTTCTGCCGGCCAGCAGTTGGAGCACAGCGCCTGATGTCGGTTAACACGCGGCATGCCGAAGAATTGGCCCGGGGCGCCCTGGAATTGGGGGTAGAGGTGTCGCCGCAGCAGCAGGAGCAGTTGCTCGCCTACCTGGCGCTGTTGATCAAGTGGAACAAGGCTTACAACCTCACCGCGGTGCGCGACCCGGACGAAATGGTCTCGCGCCATCTGCTCGATAGCCTGAGCGTGGTGCCTTACGTCGTCGATGGCGGGGATAACTGGCTGGATGTCGGCAGCGGCGGCGGCATGCCGGGGATTCCCCTGGCGATTCTGTTTCCCGAACGGCGATTCACCCTGCTCGACTCCAACGGCAAGAAAACCCGTTTTCTGACCCAGGTGAAACTGGAGCTGAAACTCGCCAACCTGCAGGTTATCCACAGCCGGGTCGAAGCCTTCGCGCCGGAGCAGCCGTTCGCTGGCATCATCTCGCGCGCGTTCAGTTCCCTGGAAGATTTCAGCAACTGGACGCGCCACCTGGGCGACGGGCAAACCCAGTGGTTGGCGATGAAAGGCGTGCACCCGGACGACGAACTGCAGGCCCTGCCTGCGGACTTTCGTCTCACCGCCACCCATGTGCTCAAGGTTCCCGGTTGCCAAGGTCAGCGCCATCTGCTGATACTGCGTCGCTCGGTCTAGGGGGAACGCAGCATGGCTAAAGTATTCGCAATCGCTAACCAGAAAGGCGGCGTGGGCAAGACCACCACCTGCATCAATCTGGCCGCCTCGTTGGTGGCGACCAAGCGCCGGGTGTTGTTGATCGACCTCGACCCTCAGGGCAACGCGACCATGGGCAGCGGTGTCGACAAGCACGGCCTGGAGCACTCGATCTACGACGTACTGATCGGCGAATGCGATCTGGTCGAAGCCATGCAGTTTTCCGAACACGGCGGCTACCAGCTGCTGCCGGCCAACCGCGATCTGACTGCTGCGGAAGTTGCCCTGCTGGAAATGAAAATGAAGGAGAGTCGCCTGCGTTATGCACTGGCGCCGATCCGCGAAAACTACGATTACATCCTGATCGACTGCCCGCCGGCGCTGTCGATGCTGACGATCAACGCCCTGGTCGCCGCCGATGGCGTGATCATCCCCATGCAGTGCGAGTATTACGCCCTCGAGGGCTTGAGCGACCTGGTCAACAGCATCCAGCGGATCGCCCAGATGCTCAACCCGAACCTGAAGATCGAAGGCCTGCTGCGCACCATGTACGACCCGCGCATCAGCCTGACCAACGATGTCTCGGCGCAGCTCAAGCAGCACTTCCCCGATACGCTTTACCAAACCGTGATCCCGCGCAACGTGCGTTTGGCCGAGGCGCCCAGCTTCGGCATGCCGGCGCTGGTGTACGACAAGCAATCCCGTGGCGCCATTGCCTACCTGGCCCTGGCTGGCGAACTGGTTCGTCGTCAGCGCGCTGGCGCTCACACTGCAACCGCATAAGGAATTTTCTGCATGGCAGCCAAGAAACGAGGGCTAGGACGAGGCTTGGACGCCCTGCTGGGTGGGACCACGGTCACCGCGTTGCAGCAGGAAGCCGCCGAGGCCGACAGCCGCGAACTGCAAAACCTGCCGCTCGACCTGATTCAGCGCGGCAAGTACCAGCCGCGTCGGGATATGGATCCCACCGCCCTGGAAGAACTCGCCCAGTCGATCAAGACCCATGGGGTGATGCAGCCGATCGTGGTGCGTCCGTTGGACGGCGGCCGTTTCGAGATCGTCGCTGGCGAGCGGCGTTGGCGCGCCAGTCAGCAGGCCGGTCTGGAGAGGATCCCGGCGATGGTGCGCGAGTTGCCGGACGAAGCGGCGATCGCCATGGCGCTGATCGAGAACATCCAGCGTGAAGACCTCAACCCGATCGAAGAAGCCATGGCCTTGCAGCGCCTGCAGCAGGAGTTCCAGCTGACCCAGCAGCAAGTCGCCGATGCCGTGGGCAAGTCGCGGGTGACCATCAGCAATCTGTTGCGCCTGATCGCCTTGCCGGAGGAGATCAAAACCCTGCTTTCCCATGGCGATCTGGAAATGGGCCACGCCCGCGCTTTGCTCGGTTTACCGGCTGAGCAACAGGTCGAAGGGGCGCGACATGTTGTCGCACGCGGTTTGACCGTGCGCCAAACTGAGGCACTGGTACGGCAATGGTTGAACGGCAAACCCAAGGTCGAAGCAGCGGTCAAGGCCGACCCGGATATCAGCCGCTTGGAGCAGCGCCTGGCCGAGCGCCTGGGCTCGCCGGTGCAAATCAAGCATGGGCAAAAGGGCAAGGGCCAATTGGTGATCCGCTACAGCTCGCTGGATGAGTTGCAGGGCGTATTGGCGCACATTCGCTGAAACAACTGCACATGTAGCGAGCAGTCGGAAATAACTACCTGGCAGTTGAACGGGTACCGAACCCCCCCTATACTCTGCGCGCATTTCATCGGGCACAAAGTATGCCAAGTCCTTGTTCATCGGGGCGGAGACCAGCAGTCCGATCGTAGGAAATTGAAGATGGATGTTCGCATGCCAAACCGCCTGCCCTTCCATCGTTTACCGGTTTTCCCGGTGTTGGTGGTGCAACTGCTCGTACTGCTGCTGTTGGCCTTGGTGTTGTGGCAATGGCAAGGTGCCGTAGCGGGTTATTCAGGATTATGCGGTGGCTTGATTGCCTGGCTACCGAATATGTACTTCGCCCATAAAGCCTTCCGTTTCACTGGGGCGCGGGCCGCCCAAGCAATAGTCCGGTCGTTCTATGCCGGTGAAGCGGGCAAATTGATTCTCACGGCAGTGCTGTTTGCACTGACGTTCGCAGGTGTGAAGCCATTGAACGCGCTGGCGGTATTCGGCGTGTTCTTCGTGACCCAATTGGTCAACTGGTTCTCTCCCCTGCTCATGAAAATAAGATTTTTAAGACCTTAGCGCTCGAGGGATATATGGCAGCTGCAGAAACCGCTTCGGGTTATATCCAGCATCACTTGACCAACCTGACCTACGGTCAGCACCCGGTCAACGGCTGGAGTTTCGCCCACAACGCCAAGGAAGCCCAAGAAATGGGTTTCTGGGCATTCCACGTCGATACCCTCGCGGTATCTGTGGTGCTCGGTTTGATCTTTATCCTGTTGTTCCGCGCCGCCGCTGCTAAAGCGACCTCCGGCCAACCGGGCAAATTGCAGAACTTCGTCGAAGTGCTGGTCGAGTTCGTCGATGGCAGCGTCAAAGACACCTTCCACGGCCGCAACGCCCTGATCGCCCCGCTGGCGCTGACGATTTTCGTCTGGGTGTTCCTGATGAACTTCATGGACCTGATCCCGGTCGACTGGCTGCCGATGCTGGCCGCGAAGATTTCCGGCGACCCGCACCTGTACTTCCGCGTCGTGCCGACCACCGATCCGAACGCCACCCTGGGCCTGGCCCTGTCGGTATTCGCGCTGATCCTGTTCTACAGCATCAAAGTGAAAGGCATCGGCGGTTTCCTCGGCGAGCTGACCCTGCACCCCTTCGGTAGCAAGAACATCGTGGTTCAGGCGCTGCTGATTCCGGTCAACTTCCTGCTCGAATTCGTGACCCTGGTGGCCAAGCCGATTTCCCTGGCTCTGCGTCTGTTCGGCAACCTGTATGCCGGCGAGCTGATCTTCATCCTCATCGCGATCATGTTCGGCGGCGGTTTGCTGCTCGGCGCGCTGGGTGTTGCCTTGCAGTGGGCGTGGGCGGTGTTCCACATCCTGATCATCGTGCTGCAAGCATTCATCTTCATGATGCTGACCATCGTCTACCTGTCGATGGCGCACGAAGACAACCACTAACAGGACAACGCGCATCTGCCGGCCTTCTCCTCTTGGAGGAGGCACTGGAAACCAGGTGTCGCGGCTGTTGGTGGACGCCCAGACGGGCAAGCTCCAAACGATTTTGCTTTACCGCTTTACCCTTAGAAAACCTTAAACCAATACGACGTAAAAGTCGGGAGGAAAGATGGAAACTGTAGTTGGTCTGACCGCGATCGCTGTAGCACTGCTGATTGGCCTGGGTGCCCTGGGTACCGCCATTGGTTTCGGCCTGCTGGGCGGCAAGTTCCTGGAAGGCGCTGCGCGTCAACCGGAAATGGTTCCAATGCTGCAAGTTAAAATGTTCATCGTCGCCGGTCTGCTCGACGCCGTGACCATGATCGGTGTTGGTATCGCTCTGTTCTTCACCTTCGCTAACCCGTTCCTGGCCCAAGTTCAGTAATCCTCGATCTTTTTGAGGTTATGAACGGACAACGAACGAGCGAGGTATTGGCGTGAACATTAATGCAACCTTGATTGGCCAATCCGTTGCCTTTTTCATCTTCGTGATGTTCTGCATGAAGTACGTATGGCCTCCGGTCATTACGGCTTTGCAGGAACGTCAGAAGAAGATTGC
This sequence comes from uncultured Pseudomonas sp., assembly GCA_966210885.1. Lineage (GTDB taxonomy): Bacteria > Pseudomonadota > Gammaproteobacteria > Pseudomonadales > Pseudomonadaceae > Aquipseudomonas. The sequence continues at coordinate 75,001 of CBIHLQ010000002.1, read as the reverse complement.
AGATGGATTGGACGCTGCCAGCCGTGCGGCTCGTGACCTGGAGTTGGCCCAAGAGAAAGCGGGTCAGCAACTGCGCGAAGCCAAAGGCCAGGCGGCTGAAATCATCGAGCAAGCCAAGAAGCGCGGAACGCAGATCGTCGACGAAGCCCGTGAACAGGCCCGTGTCGAAGCTGACCGCGTGAAGGCTCAGGCTCAGGCCGAGATCGAACAGGAAATCAACAGCGTCAAAGACGCGCTGCGCGCCCAATTGGGTAGCCTGGCCGTCAGCGGTGCCGAGAAGATCCTGGGCGCATCCATCGACCAAAACGCGCATGCGGAGCTGGTTTCCAAACTGGCAGCCGAAATTTAAGCGAGGGCGCGATCATGGCAGAACTGACCACGCTGGCCCGACCTTACGCTAAGGCTGCTTTCGAGTACGCCCAGGCCCACCAGCAACTGGCCAATTGGTCAGCCATGCTCGGCCTGGCTGCTGCGGTGTCGCAAGACGACACCATCCAGCGCGTGCTCGGCGCTCCGCGTCTGACGAGTACAGATAAGGCCACCACCTTTGTCGAGGTGTGTGGTGACAAGTTCGACGCCCAGGTACGCAATTTCATTCACATCGTCGCCGAAAACGATCGCCTGGCGCTATTGCCGGAGATCGTCGAACTGTTCGAGCTGTACAAAGCCGAACAGGAAAAATCGATCGACGTGGATGTCACCAGTGCCTTCGCATTGAGCGATGAACAGCAAGACAAACTCGCCAAGGTTCTCAGTGCACGGCTCGGCCGAGAAGTGCGTCTGCACGCCGCGGAGGATGCCACCCTGATCGGTGGTGTCGTGATCCGCGCCGGCGACCTGGTTATCGATGGCTCAGTTCGCGGCAAAATCGCGAAGCTGGCCGAAGCATTGAAATCTTGAGTTTGAAGGGGCAGCAGAGCTATGCAGCAACTCAATCCTTCCGAAATTAGTGAAATCATCAAGGGGCGTATCGAGAAACTCGATGTCGCCTCTCAAGCCCGTAACGAAGGCACGATCGTCAGCGTTTCCGACGGTATTGTGCGTATTCACGGTCTCGCCGACGTTATGTACGGCGAAATGATCGAGTTCCCGGGCGGTGTCTACGGTATGGCCCTGAACCTGGAGCAAGACTCTGTAGGTGCCGTAATCCTGGGTGCTTACACCAGCCTTGCCGAAGGCATGAGCGCCAAGTGCACCGGCCGCATCCTGGAAGTTCCGGTTGGTCCGGAACTGCTCGGTCGCGTCGTCGATGCCCTGGGTAACCCGATCGACGGCAAAGGCCCGATCAATGCTCAAGCCAGCGACGCCGTCGAAAAAGTGGCGCCGGGCGTGATCTGGCGTAAGTCGGTCGACCAGCCGGTGCAAACCGGTTACAAGTCGGTCGATGCCATGATCCCGGTAGGCCGTGGCCAGCGCGAGCTGATCATCGGTGACCGTCAGATCGGTAAAACTGCTCTGGCCATCGACGCCATCATCAACCAGAAAAACAGCGGCATTAAGTGCGTCTACGTCGCGGTCGGTCAGAAGCAGTCGACCATCGCCAACGTGGTGCGCAAGCTGGAAGAGAACGGCGCGCTGGCCAACACCATCGTGGTGGCCGCTTCCGCTTCCGAATCCGCTGCACTGCAGTTCATTGCACCGTACGCCGGTTGCACCATGGGCGAATACTTCCGTGACCGCGGCGAAGACGCGCTGATCGTTTATGACGATCTGTCCAAGCAAGCCGTGGCTTATCGTCAGATTTCCCTGCTGCTGCGCCGTCCGCCAGGCCGTGAAGCTTACCCGGGCGACGTGTTCTATCTCCACAGCCGTCTGCTGGAGCGTGCATCGCGCGTTTCCGAAGAGTACGTCGAGAAGTTCACCAATGGCGCGGTAACCGGCAAAACCGGTTCCCTGACTGCCCTGCCGATCATCGAAACCCAGGCTGGCGACGTTTCCGCGTTCGTTCCGACCAACGTGATCTCGATCACCGACGGTCAGATCTTCCTGGAATCGGCCATGTTCAACTCGGGCATCCGTCCGGCGGTCAACGCCGGTATTTCGGTATCCCGCGTCGGTGGTGCTGCACAGACCAAGATCATCAAGAAGCTTTCCGGTGGTATCCGTACCGCTCTGGCTCAGTACCGTGAACTGGCGGCATTCGCCCAGTTCGCCTCTGACCTGGACGAAGCCACCCGCAAGCAGCTCGAGCATGGTCAGCGCGTTACCGAGCTGATGAAGCAGAAGCAATACGCGCCCATGTCGATCGCCGACATGTCGCTGTCGCTGTATGCCGCTGAGCGTGGTTTCCTGCAGGACATCGAAGTCGCCAAAGTCGGCGCGTTCGAACAAGCCCTGATCGCTTACTTCAACCGGGATCACGCCGCATTGCTGGCGAAGATCAACGAGAAGGGTGACTTTAACGACGAAATCGACGCGGGCCTGAAGGCCGGTATCGAGAAGTTCAAGGCCACCCAAACCTGGTAAGCCGCAGTGGGGACCGCGAGGTCCCCGCTTGCTAACCCGATAGGTGTCAAATGGCAGGCGCAAAAGAGATTCGCAGCAAGATTGCGAGCATCAAAAGCACGCAGAAGATCACCAGCGCCATGGAGAAGGTGGCGGTCAGCAAAATGCGCAAAGCACAACAGCGCATGGCTGCTAGCCGTCCCTACGCGGAACGTATCCGCCAGGTTATCGGTCATCTGGCCAACGCCAACCCGGAATACCGCCACCCGTTCATGATCGAGCGCGAAGTCAAGCGCGTCGGTTATGTTGTGGTGAGCAGCGACCGTGGTCTGTGCGGTGGTCTGAACACCAACCTGTTCAAGGCTCTGGTCAAGGACATGGCGAGAAATCGCGAGCAAGGCGTGGAGATCGATCTCTGCGTGGTTGGCAGCAAGGGTGCGGCATTCTTCCGCAACTTTGGTGGCAATATCGTTGCTGCGATCAGCCACCTGGGCGAAGAACCGTCGATCAACGATCTGATCGGTAGCGTCAAGGTCATGCTCGATGCTCACCTCGATGGTCGCATCGATCGTCTGTCCGTGGTCTCGAACAAGTTCATCAATACCATGACGCAACAGCCGACGGTGGAGCAGTTGATTCCGCTGGTGGCCGATCCGGATCAGGAACTCAAGCATCACTGGGACTACCTCTACGAACCCGACGCCAAGGAGCTGCTGGACGGCTTAATGGTGCGTTACGTGGAGTCGCAGGTATACCAGGCGGTGGTCGAGAACAACGCGGCTGAACAAGCGGCGCGGATGATCGCGATGAAGAACGCCACCGACAACGCTGGCGATCTGATCAAAGACCTTCAGTTGGTTTACAACAAGGCGCGTCAGGCAGCGATCACCCAGGAAATTTCGGAAATCGTCGGCGGCGCTGCCGCGGTTTAAGAACGGTTCAAATATTCAGAGGAACCAAAGATGAGTAGCGGACGTATCGTTCAAATCATCGGCGCCGTTATCGACGTGGAATTCCCGCGTGATCAAGTGCCGAGTGTTTATGAAGCGCTGAAAGTAGTCGGCGCCGAAACCACCCTCGAAGTTCAGCAGCAGCTGGGCGACGGTGTGGTTCGTACCATTGCGATGGGTTCGACCGAAGGCCTCAAGCGTGGCCTGAACGTCGGCAGCACCGGCGCAGGCATCCAGGTACCGGTCGGGGTGAAAACCCTGGGTCGGATCATGGACGTGCTGGGCAACCCGATCGACGAAGCCGGCCCGATTGGCGAAGAAGAGCGTTGGGGTATTCACCGTCCTGCGCCTTCCTTCGCCGAGCAATCCGGCTCCAACGAGCTGCTGGAAACCGGCATCAAGGTTATCGACCTGGTCTGCCCGTTCGCCAAGGGCGGTAAAGTCGGTCTGTTCGGTGGTGCCGGTGTCGGCAAGACCGTAAACATGATGGAACTGATCCGTAACATCGCCATCGAGCACAGCGGTTATTCCGTGTTCGCCGGTGTGGGTGAGCGTACTCGTGAGGGTAACGACTTCTACCACGAGATGAAGGATTCCAACGTTCTCGACAAGGTAGCCCTGGTTTACGGTCAGATGAACGAGCCGCCAGGCAACCGTCTGCGCGTCGCCCTGACCGGTCTGACCATGGCCGAGAAGTTCCGTGACGAAGGCCGTGACGTACTGTTCTTCGTGGACAACATCTACCGCTACACCCTGGCCGGTACCGAAGTATCCGCACTGCTAGGCCGTATGCCGTCGGCAGTGGGTTATCAGCCGACCCTGGCCGAAGAGATGGGTGTTCTGCAAGAACGCATCACCTCGACCAAGACCGGTTCGATCACCTCGATCCAGGCCGTATACGTACCTGCGGACGACCTGACCGACCCGAGCCCGGCGACCACCTTCGCCCACTTGGACGCCACCGTCGTACTGTCCCGTGACATCGCTTCCCTGGGTATCTACCCGGCGGTCGACCCGCTCGACTCCACTTCGCGTCAGCTCGACCCGAACGTGATCGGTCAAGAGCACTACGACACCGCACGCGGCGTTCAGTACGTGCTGCAGCGTTACAAGGAACTGAAGGACATCATCGCGATCCTCGGTATGGACGAACTGTCCGAAGCGGATAAGCAGTTGGTATCCCGCGCCCGTAAGATCCAGCGCTTCCTGTCGCAGCCGTTCTTCGTGGCCGAAGTCTTCACCGGTTCGCCGGGCAAGTACGTCTCCCTGAAGGACACCATCGCTGGTTTCAGCGGCATCCTCAAAGGCGACTACGACCACCTGCCGGAGCAGGCGTTCTACATGGTCGGCGGCATCGAAGAAGCCATCGAGAAAGCGAAGAAACTGTAATCACCCGTGCGCCCGGCAACGGGCGCTTACGGTCTGTTTGAGCGCACAATGGCGTTCGAGCGGATCGATACGTGAGGTTAGACATGGCTATGACAGTCCATTGCGACATCGTCAGCGCAGAAGGCGAGATCTTCTCCGGTCTGGTCGAGATGGTGATTGCGCACGGCAACCTGGGTGATATGGGTATCGCTCCAGGCCACGCGCCGCTGATCACCGACCTCAAACCGGGTCCGATTCGTCTGGTCAAACAGGGTGGCGAAACCGAGGTGTTCTACATCTCCGGTGGCTTCCTGGAAGTTCAGCCGAGTGTGGTGAAAGTCCTTGCCGATACCGTGCAGCGTGCTGCCGATATCGACGAAGCTGCTGCTCAGGAAGCCCTCAGGGCTGCCGAGAAGGCCTTGAACGAGAAGGGCGCGGAGTTCGATTACGGTTCCGCAGCCGCTCACCTGGCCGAAGTCGCAGCTCAGTTGCGCACCGTTCAGCAACTGCGCAAGAAGTTCGGCGGCTAACAGGCTTCCACTTCATCGCGAACGAGTAAAAGGGTAGCCTTGGCTACCCTTTTTCTTTTTCCGCTTCCCGCCCCGGCGCTTGCTCCACGGGGCCGTTCAGGATCTACCGTCTATGTCCCTCGATATCGTGATTCTCGCCGCCGGCCAAGGCACCCGCATGCGTTCGGCATTGCCGAAGGTGCTGCACCCGGTTGCCGGCAAATCCATGCTCGGCCATGTCATCGACAGCGCACGTCAGCTGCAACCGCAAGGCATTCATGTGGTGATCGGTCACGGCGCGGAGTTGGTGCGCGAGCGACTGGCGGGCGGCGACCTGAACTTCGTTCTGCAAAGCGAACAACTGGGCACCGGCCACGCCGTGGCCCAGGCCTTGCCGGCGTTGAGCGCCGAGCGGGTGCTGATTCTTTACGGCGATGTGCCGCTGATCGAAGTGGAAACCCTGCAGCGCCTGCTGCAGCAGGCCAATGATCGGCAACTGGGGCTGTTGACGGTCAACCTGAACGACCCCACCGGCTACGGCCGCATCGTTCGCGATGGCAATGGTGTGGTCAATGCCATCGTCGAACACAAGGACGCTACGCCCGAGCAACGGCAAATCCGTGAAGGCAACACCGGCATTCTCGCCGTACCGGGTAAGCACCTGGGCGACTGGCTGGGGCGGCTGTCCAACAGCAACGCCCAGGGCGAGTACTACCTGACCGACGTGATCGCCATGGCGGTGGCCGATGGTCTGGTGGTGGCCACCGAGCAGGCGGCCGACGAAATGGAAGTGTTGGGGGCCAATGACCGTATCCAGCTCGCGCAACTGGAGCGTCATTACCAGTACCGCGCCGCGCGCCGCTTGATGGTGCAAGGCGTGACCCTGATCGACCCGGCGCGTTTCGACCTGCGTGGCGAAGTGAGCGTGGGCCGCGACGTATCGATCGATATCAACGTGATCCTCGAAGGTCGTGTGGTCATCGAAGATGGCGTGCAGATCGGCGCGAACTGCGTGATCAAGAACAGTACGTTGCGTAAAGGCGCCATCGTCAAAGCCAACAGCCACCTCGACGGAGCCGAAATGGGCGAGGGCAGCGACTGCGGTCCGTTCGCCCGTCTGCGCCCCGGCAGCGTGCTCGGCGCCAAAGCGCATGTCGGCAACTTCGTCGAGCTGAAGAACGCGGTCATGGGCGAAGGCGCCAAGGCCGGCCACCTGAGTTATCTGGGTGACGCCGAGATAGGCGCGCGCAGCAATATCGGCGCCGGCACCATCACCTGTAATTACGATGGCGCCAGCAAGTTCAGGACGGTATTGGGCGAAGACGTGTTTATCGGTTCCAACAGCGCCCTGGTCGCGCCGGTGATTCTTGGCGACCGCGCCACCACCGGCGCGGGTTCGGTGGTGACCAGCGATGTGCCGACCGATAGCCTGGCCGTTGGCCGCGCCAAGCAGCGCAATATCGAAGGCTGGAAACGCCCGACCAAGAAATGATGCTGCCCGGATGGGTTAGCCGCGTATCAGTCTAGCCCATCACTTGGTCAGCGATGGGGATCGCTGAACTCAAGCTGTGCGGCCCGATCATCAAGGTGGCCTTGGCCGCCTTTGGTCGTTTTATGGGTTGACGTAAAAGCTTCATTAGGTTTTGATTCGCGCTTGTAACTTTCGAATCGAAACTTAGCATGTCGAAACGCAACACACCGCAACGTCGCCATACCATTCTCGCCCTGCTCGCCGAGCAGGGTGAAGTGAGCGTGGACGAGTTGTCGAAAGCCTTCGCCACTTCGGAAGTGACCATTCGCAAAGACCTCGCCGCCCTGGAGAAGAACGGCCTGTTGCTGCGCCGCTATGGCGGTGCGGTGCCCATGCCGCAGGAGTTGATCGGCGACGGTAGCCAGCCGGTTTCCCAGTACAAGCAGGCGATCGCCCGCGCGGCTGTGGCGCGGATTCGCGAGCATGCGCGGATCATCGTCGACAGCGGCACCACCACCGCGGCGATGATTCCCCAACTGGGCCATAAGCCGGGTCTGGTGGTGATGACCAATTCGCTGAACGTGGCGCGCGCCCTTAGCGAGCTGGAACACGAGCCGGTGCTGTTGATGACCGGCGGCACCTGGGACCCGCATTCGGAGTCGTTCCAAGGCCAGGTCGCCGAGCAGGTGCTGCGTTCCTATGATTTCGATCAGCTGTTTATCGGTGCCGATGGCATCGACCTGGCGCGTGGCACCACCACCTTCAACGAACTGCTCGGCCTGTCGCGGGTGATGGCCGAGGTGGCGCGCGAAGTGGTGGTGATGGTCGAGAGCGACAAGATCGGCCGCAAGATTCCCAATCTGGAGCTGCCTTGGAGCAGCATCCATACCCTGATCACCGACGAGCGCCTCAGCGATGAGGCCCGTGAACAATTGACGGCGCGCGGAGTGAACCTGATCTGCGCCGCCGTGGACGCTTAAGGAGAAGACTATGTGTGGCATCGTAGGCGCCGTCGCCGAACGCAATATCACCGCCGTGTTGCTGGAAGGCCTCAAGCGCCTGGAATACCGCGGCTACGACAGCGCCGGGGTGGCGTTGCTGAACGATCAGGGCCTGCTGCAACGCAGCCGCCGCGTCGGCAAGGTCGCCGAGCTGCAGAACGCGCTGACCCTCGAACCCCTTGCCGGACGCCTGGGCATCGCCCACACCCGCTGGGCCACCCATGGCGCGCCGAGCGAGCGCAATGCCCACCCGCATTTTTCCGGCGAGGCGTTGGCGGTGGTGCACAACGGCATTATCGAAAACCACGACGCATTGCGTGAGCGCTTGCAGGCGCTGGGGTATGTCTTCAGCTCGGATACCGACACCGAAGTTATCGTCCACCTGCTCGAGCATAAGCTGCAGAGCCTGGACGATCTGGCCGACGCGCTGAAAGCCGCGGTTGAGGAGCTGCATGGCGCCTACGGCCTCGCGGTGATCAGCGCGAAACAACCGGACCGCCTGCTCGCCGCCCGCAGCGGCAGCCCATTGGTGATCGGCCTGGGTCTGGGCGAGAACTTCCTCGCTTCCGATCAGCTGGCGTTGCGCCAAGTGACGGACCGTTTCATGTACCTGGAAGAAGGCGATATCGCCGAGATCCGTCGTGACAGCGTGCTGATCTGGGATGTCGACGGCCAGCCGGTCGAGCGCGAAAGCGTGCAGTACCACGAAGGCGCGGAAGCCGCCGACAAGGGCGCGTTCCGCCACTTCATGCTCAAGGAGATCTTCGAGCAACCCAAGGTCGTGCAACGCACCCTCGAAGGCCGTCTGGGCAGCGACCATGTTCTGGTGCAGGCCTTCGGCCCGCAGGCGGCCGAACTGTTCGGCAAAGTGAAGAATGTACAGATCGTCGCCTGCGGTACCAGTTACCACGCCGGCATGGTCGCCCGTTACTGGCTCGAAGAGTTGGCCGGGATTCCCTGTCAGATCGAAGTGGCCAGCGAATTCCGCTACCGCAAGGTGGTGGTGCAGCCCGACACCCTGTTCGTCAGCATTTCCCAGTCCGGCGAAACCGCCGATACCCTGGCGGCCCTGCGCAACGGTAAAGCGCTGGGTTATCTGGCCAGCCTGGCGATCTGCAACGTCGGCATCAGCTCCCTGGTGCGCGAGTCCGACCTCTGTCTGTTGACCCTGGCCGGCCCGGAAATCGGCGTGGCTTCGACCAAGGCGTTCACCACCCAACTGGTCGCGCTGATGCTGCTGACCCTGTCCCTCGGTCAGGTCCGCGGCACCTTGGATAAACAGCTGGAAGCCGAATTGGTCGACCAACTACGCCGCCTGCCGACCCGTCTTGACGAAGCCCTGGCCATGGATAAGGTGGTCGAGAAAATCTCCGAACTGTTCGCCGAAAAACACCATGCCCTGTTCCTCGGCCGCGGCACCCAGTACCCGGTGGCGATGGAAGGCGCGCTCAAGCTCAAGGAAATCTCCTATATCCACGCCGAGGCCTACCCGGCCGGCGAGCTCAAGCACGGGCCGCTGGCCCTGGTTGATAGCGATATGCCGGTGGTTACGGTGGCGCCGAACAACGAGCTGCTGGAAAAGCTCAAATCCAATCTGCAGGAAGTGCGCGCCCGCGGCGGCGAACTGGTGGTGTTCGCCGACCAGCAGGCCGGCATGAGCAACGGCGAGGGCACCCACGTGGTGAACATGCCGCATATCCACGATGCCCTGGCGCCGATCCTCTACACCATCCCGCTGCAACTGCTGTCCTACTACGTCGCCGTGCTCAAGGGCACCGATGTCGATCAGCCGCGGAATTTGGCCAAGAGCGTAACGGTGGAGTAGGGCATTGCAATTCGATTAACTGCACAACCGGAGAGCGGCCATGCAGCGTGAAGAAATAAAGAGCAAGCAAGCCCAAGGCGTGCTTTTCGATACCCATGTCATCGTCAACCCGGCGAATACCCGGGAATGGATAGTGCTGTTCAAGAAAGGTGCGGGCACCAGCTATTTTCTGGTCGATGCGCAGGAACAGGTGGAGTCGTTCGTCGACTTGAACGTACTGATCGAAGAGCTGCGTGGCCTTGGCATAAAAGGTGCTGAGATCCATATCTGATCTCGCCACCTACAGGCGCTTTATGCCCATTCACTATGCGCGACGTTTAACCGGCCGCAAGCGCAGCGCGACGGCCAACCGGCACCTCGGTTATGCCCTGGCCTTGGTCGCCGGGGCGATCAATGCCGGTGGCTTTCTCGCGGTGCAGCAGTACACCTCGCATATGACCGGCATCGTTTCGGCGATGGCCGACAATATCGCCTTGGGCGCTTTTGAATTGGTGCTGAGCGGTGCCGGCGGCCTGTTGTCGTTTCTTCTGGGCGCGGCCTGCTCGACGGTGATGGTCCGCTATTCGCGGCGTCGCGGCCTGCACAGCGAGTACGCCTTGCCATTGTTGCTGGAAGCGATACTGCTGCTGTGTTTCGGCTTTCTCGGCACCGCTATGGCACAGATAACCGGCCTGTTCGTGCCGCTTACAGTGATGTTGCTGTGTTTCATCATGGGCTTGCAGAACGCGCTGATTACCAAACTCTCCAGAGCCGAGATCCGCACCACCCATATCACCGGCATCGTCACCGATATCGGTATCGAACTGGGCAAGCTGGTGTATTGGAATCACCGCTCGTCCAGCGACAGGGTCATGGCCGACCGCGAACGTCTTGGGCTGCTGGCCCTGTTGCTGCTGTTCTTCTTTCTCGGCGGTGTGCTCGGGGCCTTTGGCTTCAAACATCTGGGGTACGTATCGACGGTACCATTGGCCCTGTTGCTGGTGACGCTGGCTGGGGTGCCGGCGTTGGACGATGTGCTTTTTCTGATGCGTCGCCATCTGCGCAGGTAACGAGCGCGGCGTTACGGCAACACCCCCAGCAAAGTCCACAACCGCCGCGATTCCGGATCGGCGTTGATCAATTCCGCGAGCAGATCGCGCAGCGGCTTCTGGCCCCACTCGACGGCGCGGTTGATCAGGTAGGGCACCGGGCTGTGGGGTTCGGTCTTGGCCAGGTATTCGGCGACCAGCGCAAGTTGCCGATAGGCTTCGTCGCGGCTGGTCGGCGCCCGGCCCATGGGCACCGCGGGCGGCGCCTCCTCGGTGAAAAACGGCGTTTCGTCGACGACCGGCTGGGGCGGTGTGGCGGGATGCATGGCGAGGAACTCCTGCATTAGCGTGGTCAACTGCTCGATGGTTTGCCGCAGTGGGGTGAACGAGGGCGAGTCGAAGGCCAGTTGGGCATCGCTCCAGGCTTCCAACCGGGCCAATGCCGTGCGGCTTTCCGTGAGCCAGAGGATGTTCTGGCGAAATTGCACGCCGGGCAGCATGCGCAGGGTGTCGTTCAATTGGCGCTGGGTCGATTGCGCGGCTTCGCGTTCCGCTTTGGCGTTCTTGCTGTCGCCACCGGTCAGCAGTTTGCGCTGCAGCTGCTGCCAGTCGGCAAAGCTGTATTTGGCGAATTCCTGGCCCACTTCGCCGAGCAGCGGTACACGCAACAGCAACACTTCGCTATAGCGTCGGATCAACCATTCGAGCGGGCTGGAGCGCCAGGACAGGTCGCCGTCTTCCGGTTGCGGATGCAACTCGTCGGCGAAGCGTTCGCAGAGGTTGGCCAGCAGATTCAGTCCCGCCGCCAATCCGGCGAAACCGTGGCGGTGCAACCAGGCTTCGCCGAGCCAGGCGGCGACCATCATGTCCTTGCTCTTGCGGCTGAGCAGATCGCTGGCCTGACGCTCCACGGCGACCCAGTCGGCGCGCTTCAGGTCGGCTTGCCAAACGCCGGTGGGCAGACTTTCGTCATCCTCGCGGCGGGCTTCGCGCAAGGCGTCGTATTCCGGCTGATGGCGGATATTGACCCCACAGGGATGCGGGCCGGCGATCGGCTCCAGCAACCCGGCGGCTTGAAGGGCGACGTCCATTGGTGTGGCTAACTCCTAAGGGGGGCTCGGTTCGCCGCTGGGCAGCGCTACCGGTTGGGCAATGCCTGGCGACATGGCCAGGGCATCGGTCGGGGCCAGCGAGAAGGGTGACGCCGGCGACTTGACCGGCAGCGGTGCGATGGCCAGGGGGACTTTGCCGCTGGCATTCATCAGGGCCACGCGGACAAACATCAACGCATGGTTATCGGGACTGTAGGGGGCATAGATCGGCAAGCGGAAGGCCAGCGGCGTCTCGCTGTAATCGATGGTCGCCAGGCGCTCGAAGGCGACATGGGTACGCAGCAAGCGCAGCAATGCCCAAGGCCCTTCATATTCCCAGCCAGCCTCGTATTCGAACACCGCCAAGGCCGGTTGCAAGGGGTCGTCCGCCGGTTTCTGCGCGCCGTTCTTGGCCCAGCGCAGCAATAGTTTGACCGGCTCGCCGAGGGTCCAGCGCATGCGGCTATCGTCGCCTCCGGGATAGCGGATCGATTCGCTGCCCGACTGCATCGACCACTCGATCACCTGATCGGCGCCGAGCTCGGCATCGCGGTCGGTGCGCCAGCGCACGTCCAGGTCGATGCCCTTGATGCCGTCCTGATCGCGCTGGAACATCGGGTCGAGCCAGACCCGGGCACGTTGCAGGTGATCGAGGAAGTCCGCCGCCGCCAGGGCATCCGAGGATGGGCTTTGCGCCAATCCGGCTTGCGCCTGGGTCAGGTTCTCATCGAGCAATTGCAGGAACAGGCGCACGCGGTCGGGATCGGCGTCCGGCGCGTTGAGGTTGAACGAGAAGGGGAATCGGCCCGCCAGATAATGTGAGAAATAGTTCGACAGGCGGTTCCAGGCGGCTGCTGCAGTCTGCTCCTGCAGATAGGCACAACGCTGCGTGGCCAGGCCGGCGACTTCGCGTGCGCGGAGCGAGAACTCATCCATGCCTTTGGGTAACTCGGCTTCGCTGAGCACGGTGCGGCAATTGCCCAGTTCCATGCTGTTGAGGTTATTGGCGAAGCGTTCGAACAGTGCCGGCGCGCTGTTGGGGTTCTGCTCGGCATATTTTGCCAGCTCTGTCGCCATCGCCTCCCAACGTTGCAACTGCTCGAGATGCCCGGAAGCCAGGCTCAAGCGATGCGCCTGTAGCCAATCGAGCGCCGGCGCGACACGACTGTGCAGGTCGGCGACCAGGTTGGCTTGTGCAGCGAGGTATTGCTGCATGTCCTGTGCGGTAGCGGAGCGATAGGCGCGCAGCCCGGGGTTCGGTCCACCGTCCCACCAGGCGAAATCGCCGTGAAGGGGTTGATACAGGCCCAGCACTTGCAGCTCTTGGTTGGCGCTGGCGAGGTCTTGCAAGGCGCGGCGATTGAGTTCTTGCAGCACCGCATTGGCCATGTCCGTATGGCCGAGGGTCTGAAATGCCGCCGCCACGTCGGTGGCATCCTGCGCCGATACGTTGAACGCGCGATTGCCATTCAGGCCGATTACCGCGTTCGGCTTGGGCGAGGTGAACAGGCGCCAGAGTGTGGTGGCCGTGCTCGTTTGAGCGCTGCTGGTCAGTGCGTTGCGATACGCGTAAGGAACCTTGGCGATGCCCTGCTCCAGGTAGTTGCGGTAACTGGCGATATAACGCAGGGCGCTTTGCAGGCTGTCATCGTCGATGCCTTGCAGGGCTTCGCCGTGGAAGCCCGCTTCAGCGCTTGCCAATGCGGCGGCGGCGAAATCCTGGCGCAGCAACATGTCGATTGCGGTATCCAGTTTGACCACGCTGGGTTGCAGTTCGATGTTGCCGCCACTTTGCTGGCGCAGGACGCTGTCGTGTGGGTCGTCCTCGCTGAGCCACTGGTCGCGGAATACCTTTTGCAGGTAGCTGGCGTGGCTCTGGATCTGGTCGACAACCGCCGAGCCGATCAAACTGCTCTGCCGGGCTTCGTCGAGCATTGCCGAATAGCCCGGAGCCAGATCCTGTCCAGAACTGCTGCTCCAGGCGGTGTTGGTGGCATCGACCATGCGGCGCAACTGGGCGATGTTCAGGCTCAGTTCTTCCAGGTCGAGAATCGAATTGCGCTGGCCGTTCTGCAGGTACTGCAGGTGGCGTCTGACTTGCCCGGCGGTACTGCTGAAGCTTTCGTCGGCGAACAGGCGATCGAGCCACATGCGCATTTGCAGAGCGAATTGTTTACCCGTCGCGTCGCGAACTGACAGAAGTTCTATCGGTCTGGCAAGGCCCTTGCTGACGCGGGCCAATAACCAGTTGTAACGGCTGTGCAGCGGTAGGGCTTCGGCCTTGAGGTCGAGATCAAGCAGCTCGCTGGACAGCGCGGCGGCATCGTCGAGCGGGCTCTTGCTGCCGTCTAGCATCAGGTTGAAGAGCGCACTTTGCTTCTCCAGGGCGATCGCCTGATCGAGCAACTGCCGGGCGCGTAAGTAGCTCGACCAGGTTTCCGGCGATTCGGCTTCGCCGCTACGGTGGCGTTGGCCATTCATACGCGCCGTGCTGATATCCTGGATATCGCGTTGCAGCGCCCCGCGCAGCGGCTGGTAGAGGCGCTGGCTGGCAAGGGTGCGCATGTGCTGGCGCAATTGTGGGTCGAGCGGTGAGAACAGCGAACTGGGCAACAGCACCGAGGTATAGCGCCAGCGCGGTGCTTCGTCGAGCACCGTCCAGAACGCGCCGATGCTCGTGCGAGCGCCCTGATCGCTAAGTAGTCCGGGGCGATAGTCGCTTGGGATTTCCCGCAGCAGGCCTGCCAGGGTATCGGCGTCCTGGCTTTCGACCTGCCAGAGCCAGAGCATGCCCACCAGCCAGAACAGACCAAACACTGCCGCGCTGATTCCCACCACGCGTTGCCAGCGGCGCCGCAAGTAGAGAATGCGTGGCACAGGCTGAGTCAGACCCTGTTCGGCCAGCACCCGTTGGCGCAGCAGGCGGCCGACGAACAGCGGTTCGCGCGGCAGCTCTTCGACTTCGGTCAGCGGGTCGGTATCGAAGCCGGGTACCGGTATTGCCGCACAGAAGTAGATGCCGCGCAATTGCGCGGCCTCGCCCAGGGCGCTGCCTTGAAAGACCGGATCGCAAAGGGTTTGCAGGTTGCTGCGAATGGCTTCGAACTGGCGCGGCAGCAGGTACAGCGCTTCTTCGGTTCTGCCGGACAAGACCCCCAGCTCGGTAATCTCCTCGGACAGCGCCCGCACCAATTGGTCGATCGCGATCTCGCTCCATTCCGGGTGCCAGGCGGTGCCTGGGGCGAATGGCGAGGACCAGCCGAGGATCCGTTCACGGGCATCGTTGGGCAGCGCGTCGGCCAACTCCTTGATGCCCGGCACGCTTTCCAGTCCGGTCACCAGCAGGTAGACCGGCACGCTCAGGCCCAGTCGCTGCAGCAGTTCGTTGAACTTGCGCCGCGCCGCCATGCCCGCTGCGGCAGCCTGATCGGGCGCCCACAGCTGCTCGGCCGGCACCGTCCAGATCACCGCATCGAGCGGCCGTCCGGCGCGCATCATCACCAGCATGCGCAGCAAGCGCCACCAGGCGGCGATCTGCACCAGGGCGCCTTCGCCGTGATTGAACATGGCGCCAGGTATCGCCAGCACCGCGGCATCGCTGTCGTACCACCAGCGGCCGAACCAGCCGGGTTTGCCGGAACTGGACAAGCGCCAGCCGGTGCACAGCTCGCGGGTCTGTTGTTCGTCGCCGAGCAGCAGAATCCACGGCGTCTGATAGCGGTCCTTGATGCCCAGGTCGCGTTCCATTTGCTGCACGGCGAAATAACAGCTGCGCGCGGCCCCGTCGATGCGCCCGCGCAACCACCAGAGCAGAACGCCGAGCAGGAGCAGAAGCAGCAAAACGCCGAATACCAGCAGGACTATCTCCAGTCCGCTCATAGACGCTGCTCCCGGGTGATATCGGCTTGATCGAGGGCGTGTTCCAGACGGCTGGCGATGTCGCGCCAGAGCAAATGGCCGATTGCCAGAATCAGCACCAGGCCAAGGCCGATGAACAGGCTCAGGCGCAAACCGTCGGGCAGCATGCGACGTACCGGTAACCGGCTGGGCGGTGCCATCGCGGGTTGTTCGAGCATCGGCCCGACGGTTTGCGTATCGGCATCGCGTTGCCAGGCGAAGGCGAACAGCGCGTATCGCCATTTCTCATGCAGAAGCTGCCCGCGGGCGCCGCGTAGGCGCCCCTGAAAACCCAGATTCAAGCATTGCAAATAGACATTGGCCAGATCGCGGGTGGCCGGATCGCATTCGCCGAGCAGTTTGTTGATAGCCCGCGGAATCCGTTCGCCCGCCGCGCGGCTGTTGAACAGACGCGACTCCAGCGGTTGTTCCTGCCATTGCTGGCGGCCCGGCCAGGGACTGAACAGCAGGGTCTCGTCGAGCAGCGCGACAAAGGCGTAGACCATGGCCTTGGCCTGCCCGCCCGGGGCGTCGCCGACCGCCGCATAGGCGTCGCGCCAGAGCCGGCGGGTCAGCCGGCTCGCCTCCGTAGCGGCCTGGGCCACCGCGTGTTCGGCGCCCTCCGTGGAGTTGGACAGCGCGGGCCAGATATCCAGCCATTGGGCCCAGGACTTGCCGAAAGCCGCGCTCAAGGGCGCTTGATTCATCGACCCGCTGCGCAAACGTGAGAGGCTATCTGACATGGCGCGCACTCACTCGTCGGTGCTGCCGTTTACGTCTGGCACGAACAGCACCACTTCCCAGGGCTCGACGCCGGTGCCGCCGCCAGGCACGAGAATGCGCAGACGCTGACTGGGATCGAACCACTCGCGCTCCCCTTGCAGGGCGAACAAGCGGGTATCCTCGCTCACGCTGTAAGCGATCTGTTCGCTACGGCTCAGCGGTTGCTGCGGCATGCCGTGCATGCGTTGTCGGGCTAGGGTGACGATGTGTTTTTCAGAGGCGACTATGGCGCTCTCCATCCATTGGCTGGCGGCGTGTTCGCCGACCCCGGCGGGCATGCGCAGGCCAATCACCAGGCGTTTCCAGGACTCTTCGCGGGCTGGTATATCGATCCAGAAACCGTGCTTGTCGCGGTTGAACGACAAGGTGCGATAGCCGGCGCGTACCAGATCCAGGGTAGCGTTCAGCCAATCGAGAACCTGCGTGTAACCGGCCAGCAATTCCTCGTAGGCCAATGGGTCGAAGGCCGGCACGCCGGCCAGCGGGTTGAGCGTGCACAGCGAACCGGCCATGCCGGTCAGTAACTGGTGCAGGTTCGCCGGTGCGGCGACGCGGCTGCCGAGGGCGGCTTCGACTTCCGGCAGCCGCGCCCAGAGAGCGGCGAGCAGGCGGCCGATTTCCTGGCAATCCTCGGCATTGCCGGCCTGCTGCGCCTGGCGCAAACGTCCGGCGAGATACACGCATTTCTCCCGGGTGCGTGCGCAGAGTGCGGCGACCTTCTGCCCCAGCAGCGATTCCGGTAGCAACCGGGACGCCGGGGCCACATAGGGAATACGGGCGTAACCGCCGCCCTGCTTGCCGATGCGCAGCAGCGGTAGGCACACCGAGTCGGCCTTGTTGCTTTCGCACACCAGATGCAGATCGGCACGCCAGACATTGATCGGTTCGGGAAACAGGCCGCTAGCCAGGTCCGGCACCGGCTCGCTGTCCACGGACTGGAAACGCCCGCTCAGCGGCGCCAATTGCCCGGCGCGATACAGCGGTGCGATGGCCAGGTAAACGGTGGTCATGTATTGCGGCGAGGCATCGATGGCTTCGACGACATCCAATTCCAGCACCCTGCGGCTGGCGGCATCGAAGCCGACCGGCAAGCCGTCGGGGAGAATCGCGTCGAGGGCGGTGATGCGCACTTTGCCGCTGCTCAGTGCGGATTCGTCGACTTCCAGCGTATCGACACCCCAGAACCACGGCTGCGCCGCCGCCGCTTGGCGCGAGGCCAGTGCTTCGGCCCGCAAACCTTGCAGCTGGAAATGCTGTGGCAGCAGGTGCATGCCTTCGTGCCAGCAGATTGCATCCGGTATGCCGCTCATGCAACGCCCCCTCCGACGTCCATTTTGGTATTGCAGGTAGCGTCGCGTCCCCGCCCGCGTGTCCGTGCGCTACTCAATCTTGAGAGGCGTCTCCGAGCAACCGCATATTCTTGTTTTCGAAACGTAGCCAGACCGTCTTCTGCTGTTCCAAACGCAGTCTGTGCGTACCGGGATTGTTATAGCCCGCATACACCAAAAGTCCAACGGCGGGATTGCCGGCCATTGGAATATCGCGCGACTCCATGAATTGCCCGGGGACCAGTTCCAGGCTCCACACGTCGATGGCCTTGAGGTAGTCGCGGCGCAACTGCTCGCGTTGCTCGAACCATTGCTTGGCCGGAATCGACAACAGCAGCTTGAACAGCTCCGGGTCCTGTACAGCGACGAAGTCCACCGCCAGCGGCGTGTCGTTGTTGGCCTTGGGGGCCATGTCCAGGGTGAGCGAACGCAGTTCGACCGAGGGTTGCGAGGAAAAATACGAGCAGGCAGTCAGCGGGGTGAACAAGCCCAACAGCACGGCTGTGCGGGCGAACCGTCCGAATCTCATGGGAATCCGTTATTCGAGGAATTTGCTTTTTTATAGACCTGTTCTAGCGTCTTGGGTAGTTCGCCGATAGACGAATGAAGGATCGCTGCTATCAGGTTCGCCGCTGGTAGCGGTCCCAAGGAGCGCGATGGGGAGGGAAACCTAGACATTGCGCACTAGCTCAATGTTTGGACAAGGGCAGGATCATGGCTGAAAGTACCCAACATAAACTCGACCGAGTACGTCCACCGCGTGTGCAGATTACCTACGACGTAGAAATCGGCGACGCGATCGAAAAGAAAGAACTCCCACTGGTGGTCGGCATCCTCGCCGATCTCTCCGGTAAGCCGGAAACTCCATTGCCGAAACTGAGTGAACGGCGTTTCATCGAGATTGACCGCGACAACTTCAACGACGTGCTCGCCTCCACCGCGCCGCGTCTGGCGGTGCAAGTGGACAACACCATCAGCGGTGACGGCAGCAAGCTCAACGTCGCGCTGAACTTCTCCCATTTCGATGACTTCGACCCGGTCAATCTGGTCAAGCAAGTGACCCCGCTGCGCCGTCTGTTCGAGGCCCGTCAGCGCTTGCGCGACCTGCTCACCAAGCTCGACGGCAACGACGATCTGGACAAGCTGTTGCAGGAAGTGGTGGCCAACACCGAGGGCCTGCAGGAAATCAAAGCAGCGCGCCCCGAAGATAGCGCCGGCGAGGCATCTGCCGCAGCCGCCGACTCTTCCGAGCAGCCAGAAGAACCTCAAGCCTGATCGTCTCGATTATAAAAACGGAGTAATTTGCCATGGCCGAAACAGAATCCGGCACCCAAGGCACGACGACGTCTGCCAATCTTTCCCTCCTCGATCGCATCGTCGCAGAAGGCCGAATGGCCCACGACGACAGCCAGCAGGCGTATGCCCGCGACATGTTGGCCGAATTCGCCACCCAAGTGCTCGATGAAGGCATGGTGGTCGACAAGGACACCGTGGCGATGATCAATGATCGCATCGACCAGATCGATCAGATGATCAGCAGTCAGCTCAACGAAATCCTCCATCACCCCGAGGTGAAGAAATTGGAGGCCTCCTGGCGAGGTCTGCATTTCCTGGTGATGAACACCGAAACCAGCACCCGGCTCAAGCTGCGCCTGTTCAACGCGACCCAGAAGGAGTTGTTGAACGACCTGGAAAAAGCTGTCGAATTCGACCAGAGCGTGCTGTTCAAGAAAATCTACGAAGAAGACTACGGCACCTTCGGTGGACACCCGTTCAGCGTCTTGATGGGCGATTACGAATTCGGTCGCCATCCGCAGGACATCGCCCTGCTGGAGAAACTGTCCAACGTCGCCGCCGCCGCCCATGCGCCTTTCATCGCCGCCGCCAGCCCACGGTTGTTCGACATGAGCAGCTTCACCGAACTGGCCGTGCCGCGCGATCTAGCGAAGATCTTCGAGAGCCTGGAGCTGATCAAGTGGCGTTCGTTCCGCGCCAGCGAGGACTCGCGCTACGTATCGCTGGTGCTGCCGCATGTGCTGCTGCGTCTGCCGTACGGCCCCGACACCTTGCCGGTGGAAGGCATGAACTTCGTCGAGGACGTCAACGGCACCGACCACAGCAAATACCTGTGGGGCAATGCCGCCTGGGCGCTGACCCAGCGCATCACCGACGCCTTCGCCAAATACGGCTGGTGCGCGGCGATCCGCGGCGTCGAGGGTGGCGGTGCGGTCGAAGGCCTGCCGGCGCATACCTTCACCACCAGCTCCGGCGATCTGGCGCTGAAATGCCCGACCGAAGTGGCGATCACCGACCGCCGCGAGAAAGAACTCGACGGGCTGGGCTTCATTTCCCTCTGCCATAAAAAGAACAGCGACCTGGCGGTGTTCTTCGGCGGCCAGACCACCAACCTGGCGAAGACTTACAACACCGCCGAAGCCAACTCCAACGCGCGCATCTCGGCGATGTTGCCGTACGTGTTGGCGGCCTCGCGTTTCGCTCATTACCTCAAGGTGATCATGCGCGACAAGATCGGCAGCTTCATGACCCGCGACAACGTGCAGACCTACCTCAACAACTGGATCGCCGACTACGTGCTGATCAACGACAACGCGCCCCAGGAAATCAAGGCGCAGTACCCGCTGCGCGAAGCGCGGGTCGATGTCACCGAAGTGGCCGGCAAGCCTGGTTCCTACCGTGCGACCGTGTTCCTGCGGCCGCATTTCCAACTCGAGGAACTGACCGCTTCGATCCGCCTGGTCGCGAGCTTACCGCCGCCGGCCGCCTGATGTTTCCCGCCGGCCTTCGGGCCGGCGGTTCTTCTCTCCGGTTATTTCTTCTTAGATTCAGGAGCTGCACGCGATGGATGCAATTATTCTCGACCTGGGCGCCGATATTAAAGGCGACAGCTTGCTCGAAGGCTACACAGACAAAATCGAGCTGATGTCCTACAGCCACAACGTCGCCATGCAGGTGACCAACGACGTCAGTAACTCGGAGCGTACCTCCGGCCGTCCTCACATCGGCGAGTTCACCGTCACCAAGTTCATCGACACGTCGACCCCCACCCTCAACGAATACTGCTGCGCCGGCAAACCCATTACCGAGGTCAAGATCACCATCGGCCGTAACGCCGCCGAAGGCAGCGGGCAGATTCTGCCCTTCATCGTCTATACCTTGACCAACGTGGTGTTCTCCAACGTCAGCGTCAGCGGCGGCACCGGCGGAAAGCCGGTCGAGACGCTGTCGATGAACTTCACCAAAATCAAATGGGAACTGACCGCGCAGAAAGACGACGGCACCAAGGAAGGCACGGCCGCCTCCACCTGGGATTTGGCCGCCAACAAGGTCGTCAAGTAAGCGGTGGCTGCGTTCCGGCAACGCAGCCGGGCGCCGCTGCTCGATCGCCTGGCCTCGCAGGACGAGGCCGGGTCCGTTCGGGCCAGGGGTTTCGACCGTCAGGCGTTGAGCGAATCGGTGCGCGAGGAACTGCTGCGTCTGCTCAATACCCGGCGCGCACCGCGTTCGCGGCTCAAACAAATGACCGTGATCGACTATGGCATCGTCGACTGGAGCGGCCTGTACGCCGACCGCAGCGAAGACCGCCTCAAGTTGGCGCGGGAAATCCGCCTGGCGATCGCTCATTTCGAACCGCGGCTGCAGCTGGCCGAGGTGGACGTGCAACCCTTGGATGGCAGCCGTCATGCCCTACGCGTGCGTATCGCCGGGCAGTTGCGCAGCGGCGGCAGCGAAATCTGGCCGGTGGCCTTTGTGATGGATATGGCCGACGGAGTGGTGCATGAGCGATTCGATTGACGAAGAACTGCTGGATTACTACCAGCGCGAACTGACCTGGTTGCGCCAGGCCGGCGCCGGTTTCGCCGAGCGCTACCCGAAGATTGCCAGCCGCCTCGAACTGTCCGCCGGCGAATGCCCGGACCCGCATGTCGAGCGCCTGCTGGAAAGTTTCTCGCTACTGTCCGCGCGCCTGCAACGGCGCCTCGACGACGGTTACGCGGAATTCAGCGACGCCCTGCTCGAGCAACTCTATCCGCTGGCGTTGAGGCCTCTACCGTCCTGCGCCATCGCCCGTTTCGAGCCGGACCCGAGCAAGGGCAACCTCAGCGAGGGTTATTCACTGCCCCGCGACACCCCGCTGTTCGTCACCACCACGGCCGGCGACAGCATCTATTTTCGCAGCACCGCCCCGGTCACCCTTTGGCCTTTGGAAGTCGCCGACGCGGTGCTGCTCGATACCGAAGAAACCCAGGCCCTGACCGGTGTTCCACTGGCCCGTGCGGCGTTGCGCCTGAGTTTGCGCATCGTCGGCGAAGAGCCCTGGAGCGCACTGCCGATCGAGACCCTGCGCATTCACCTGGGCGGCTCGCCGGTGACCGCCGCGGTGCTCTACGACCTGCTTTGCGGCAATGCCTTGCGAACCCTGTGCGGCGTGCCCGGTAGCCAGCCGCGCGCTATCGGCGGCTGTCCCGAGCCGGTCGGCTTCGGTGACGACGAAGCCTTGCTGCCGGACGAGGATGGGCTGCATCCGGGCCTGCGGCTGCTGGCGGAATACTTCGCCTGCCCGGAAAAATTCGCCTTCTTCGACATACCGATCGGCGTTCCCGCCGACGCCGTCGACTGGCTGGACGTCTATATCCTGTTCGACCGTACACCCTCCGCACGGCTCAGCCTGCGCAAGGAAGACATCGTCCTCGGCTGCGCACCGGTGATCAATCTGTTCCCGCGCACCTCCGAACCGCTGCGCCCGGATGGCACCCGCAGCGAATACCGTTTGATCGCCGACGCATACCGCGAGAACAGCACGGAAATCCACAGCATCCGCAACCTGCGCGCTGGCGCCGGCCAGCGCGCGCAATGGATCGCGCCCTACTACGCCTGCCAGCACGGCATGGGCGAAGGCCGCTTGTTCTGGCACGCCCGGCGCGTTTCCGGACGCAACCCGGGGCGGCACGGCACCGACATGCTGCTGAGCCTGGTCGACACCCATTTCAATCCCGCTGTCGATGTGCCCGACTACAGCCTTACCGCCGAGTTGCTGTGCACCAACCGGCACCTGGCGGAAACCCTGCCGGCCGGCACCCGCCTGGATTTCGAGCGGCCCGGCCCGGTGCTGCGCGTCAGCCTGTTGCGTTCTCCTCACGCGCAGTCGCTGCCGGCGCTGGGTGGCGCCTCGCGTTGGCGCCTGGTGTCGCAACTGACCCTCAATCACCTGTCGTTGGTGGAAGGCGAACAGGCCCTCGCCGCACTCAAGGAAATGCTGACCCTGCACAATCTGCGCGACGAAGCCGCCGCCCGACGGCAGATCGAAGGGCTGAGCGGCATCACCAGCGTACGTATCGTCGAGCGGGTCGGTCGCGATGCCTGGCGCGGCTGGCGCAACGGTCTGGAAGTGCGCATCGGCCTCGATCCGCAACATTTCGTCGGCGCCAGCCCCCTGCTGTTCTCCGGGGTGTTGGCACATTTTTTCTCGCTCTACGCCAATACCAACCGCTTCGTACGCACCGTACTGCTGCTCGGCGATAAGGAGATCAAGACATGGCGTCCCCAGGTCGGCGAACCGCTGTCGCTGTAGGCGAACGCCTGCGCGACGAGCCGCAGGCGTTCGAACTGTTGCAGGCGCTGTTGCTGCTCGAACGCGCGCAGCCGAAGGCGACGCCCTTGGGCCAAGGCATCGACCCGCGCCGTGAGGCGGTGCGATTGCGCGGGCCACTGACGCCCGTATTCGCCGCCAGCCAGGTGGCGCGCCTGGAGTTTCCCGAAGAACAGCAACAGCCGGTCCTCAGTACTCCGGTATTCGGCCTTGGCGGCCCGGACGGGCCCTTGCCTTACGCCTATCAGGAATGGCTGCAGCAACGCGCGCGCCTCAAGGATCACGGCCCGGCGGAATTCCTCGACCTGTTCCAGCACCGCCTGCTGTCGCTGCTCTATCGCATTCTCTGCAAACACCGGGTGGCGATCGGTTTCGTGCCGCCGCAGGACAGCCCCGTGCAGGCTCAATTGCGTGCCCTCACCGGTCTGTTGCCGCGCCCGCTGCAGGGGCGCCAGGCGATTCCCGATGGGTTGATCATGGCCCGCGCCGCGTTGTTCGCCGGCGCCCGGCGTTCCCTGGCCGGCTTCGAAACCATCGTCCGTCATCACTTCGCGGTGACCGTGCGCGTCGAACAATTCCAGGGCGCCTGGCGCGAGATTCCCGCCGCCAGCCGCAGTTGCCTGGGTCGTCCCGGGCGCAACCTGAGCCTCGGTCGTACCGCGGTGGCCGGCAAGCGGGTGTGGGACGAGCATGCCGGTATCCGCATCGTGCTCGGCCCGCTCAACGGCAAACGCTACCCGAGCTTCCTGCCGGACGGCCCGGCCCACGCTCAATTGGCCGCGCTGGCCAGGTTCTACTTCGGCCCCGACCTGGACTGCTCGCTACGCCTGTTGGTCAGCGAAACCCCTGGCTTGTCGTTAAGTCGCCAGGCGCCGCCGCGGGCCGGTTGGAGCAGTTGGCTGGAGCGCGAGCCGAAGCGCCAGCTGCGCCATATCGATACACGCCTGCTCGCTGCGGAGAGTGCCTGAACATGGATCTCGGAACCCTGGTCACCCGCCTCAACGGCGATTGCCGCCGCGCCCTGGAGCGCGCCGCCCAGCGCTGCATGCAGCGCGGCCATCATTACGTGGAAATCGAGCACCTGCTGCTCGAACTGCTGGATATCGAAGGCGGCGACCTGGCCTGTCTGCTGCCGCGCTTTGGCCTGGAGCGCGACGCTCTGGCCGCCGAAATCAACCTGGCGTTGGAGCTGTTCAAGGGCGGTTGCACCCGCACGCCGGCATTCTCCAATCAGACCGTCGCTGTGCTCGAAGACGGCGTATTGCAAGCCAGCGTGCAACGCTTGGAGAGCGTGCGCTCGGGCATGTTGTTGCTGGCCGTGCTCGACCGCGACGAACGCCGCGCGCTGTTGCTCAATAGCGCGTCCTCGCTGTTGCGCATCCCCCGCGAGGCGTTGCGCGGCAATCTTCAGGAGTGGACCGCGCCGTCCCGCGAGAGCGGCGTCGTGGCGGCCGGCAAACCCGCTAAAGGCGCCAAGGCCGGCAGCGAGCCGTCGCTGCTCGATCAGTTCACCCAGGACCTCACCGAGGACGCGCGCAACGGTCGCATCGACCCCATAGTCGGGCGCGACGGCGAAATCCGCCAGACCATCGACATCCTTCTACGCCGTCGGCAGAACAACCCGATCCTGGTCGGCGCCCCCGGCGTCGGCAAGACCGCAGTGGTCGAGGGCCTGGCGCTACGCATCGCCGCCGGCGACGTGCCGCCGCCACTCAAGGATGTTGCGGTGCGGGTGCTCGATCTCGGCCTGCTGCAAGCCGGTGCCGGGGTCAAAGGCGAATTCGAGCAACGCCTGAAAGGGGTGATCGACGGCGTGCGCAGCGCCGACAAGCCGATCATCCTGTTTATCGACGAAGCCCACACCCTGATCGGCGCCGGCGGTGCCGAAGGCGGCAGCGACGCGGCCAACCTGCTCAAGCCGGCCCTGGCCCGTGGCGAGTTGCGCACTGTCGCCGCGACCACCTGGCTGGAATACAAGAAGTACTTCGAGAAGGACCCGGCGCTGACCCGGCGCTTCCAGCTGGTGCAGGTGGAAGAGCCGGACGAAGCCACCGCCGTCGAGATGCTCCGCGGCGTCGCCAGCAAGCTGGAACAGCACCACGGCGTGCAGGTGCTGGATGCGGCGATTCACGACGCGGTGAAACTTTCCCATCGCTATATCTCCGGTCGCCAGTTGCCGGACAAAGCCATCAGCATTCTGGACACCGCCTGCGCCCGCGTCGCCCTGGCCCAGCACGACGTGCCGCCGCAACTGGAAAGCCTGCGCCACCGTCAGGTCGCGGTGCAGGACGAGCTCGACCGGCTCAAGCGCGAACAGGCCACCGGCCTCGACCACGGCGCGCGCATCGGCGAGCTGGACAGCGAAACCCTCAGCAATGCCCAGAGCATCCGCGAGCTGGAAACGCGCTGGGGCGAAGAGCGCGAGGCGGTGCGCGAACTACTGGACACCCGCCGCGAGCTGCTGGCGTTGAGCGAAAGCGCCGATGCCGCCAAACCGGCCAAGGAACTGGACAGCCGCATCGACCAACTGGCCGCCGAACTGGCGCGCCTGGAACACGGCCTGGAAGCGATTCGCCAGGACGATCCGCTGGTGCCCGAACAGGTCGACTCGAAGATAGTCGCTGCGGTAATCGCCGGCTGGACCGGCATCCCGGTGGGCAAGATGCTCGCCGACGAAGCCCACGCCGTGCGCACCTTGGGTCAGCGCATGGGCCAGCGGGTGATGGGCCAGGACGCCGCCCTCGGCACCATCGCCCAGCGCATCCAGGCCTACCGCGCCGGCCTCACCGACCCGGCCAAGCCGGTCGGCGTGTTCCTCCTGGTCGGTCCCACCGGCGTCGGCAAAACCGAAACCGCCTACGCCTTGGCCGACGCCCTGTACGGCGGCGAGCGCAACCTGATCAGCATCAACCTTTCCGAATATCAGGAAGCCCACACCGTCAGCCAGCTCAAAGGCGCGCCGCCCGGCTACGTCGGCTACGGCAGCGGCGGCGTGCTCACCGAAGCGGTACGCCGCAAACCCTATTCGGTGGTGCTGCTCGACGAAATCGAAAAAGCCCACCCCGACGTGCTCGAGGCCTTCTACAACGTCTTTGACAAAGGCGTGATGGAAGACGGCACCGGCCTGGTGGTGGACTTCAAAAACACCGTGATGCTCGCCACCAGCAACGTCGGCGCCGAACTGATCCTCGACACCCCGGCCGAACAGCTCGCCGGCGAAGCCTTCAGCGCGCTTTTGCGTCAGGAACTGCTGCGCAACTTCCGCCCGGCCTTCCTCGCGCGCATGACCACGGTGCCCTACCGCAACCTCGACGACGCCACCCTGGAAAATATCGTCAAGGCCAAGCTCAACAAACTCCGCGCCCGCTACAAAGCCGCGACCGGCAAACATTTCGACTTCGACCCCGGCATCGTCCAGGCGGTATTGGCCAAATGCAGCTCGGCGGGGGTTAGGGACATCGAGAATGTGTTGATGACGGAAGTGGCGGGGAAGTTGGCGGAGTGGGTGTTGGAGTGACCTATCCGATTGGATGGAATTATAAAAATTGGAGTCGTCAATGCAAACATCGACGCTGTATCTAGAGGCGAGTACCGGGGCGCTCACATGCAGTAAGGTTGCAGACATGCTTATGAACCAACCAACGCATGACGAAACATCGCACACCCATCTGCACTTGCTGGACTGTTTTAAGCACGATGAAAAAAAGTGGGCGAAAAACTACGAGAACATGACGTTTTTCTACCAGGAACGGGTGTCGCCAGAGCAGCATATAGAGCGAAAAAGGCGGGAATGGGCTCCTGATGCTCATTTGTTTCCAAAGGCGGTGGCGTCAGGTATTACCTACACTGATGACGCCCACTATCGAGAACTGGCACAGTTCAGTCCTGTCGGCGTATATATGGATGAGCGTCGATTGGCGCAATCAGATAAATATAATAAAAGAACCGGGTTGCCGGAAATTTCGGCAGTACCTGAAATGCGAGGCAATGTATTTTATGTGCTACAAAAACCTGTAGGTGGTAAGGGACAGCCGCAGAAGTTTAGAATTCCTAACGCTGCCGTAGCGGCCATGCCACCCTACAATAATAGTGCTTTATATATACAAGACGGTATCAGCGGAGCCAAGGTTGTCACCGGTACCGAGCTTCTTCGTGCTGCAACACCACGTATACCAGCGGATCCTCCGCACTCAATGTTCCCGGATTCTGAAGCCATGGTTCTATATCTTACAGCAGCATTGTTGTCGGATGCCGGGGTGCGTGTTCTTAATACACTTAATGGTATGGCGCCTGGTAGTGGACTGACTGTTGGACTTTTTTCTAAAACCGCGGTAAGGGTTGTAAAGACATTAAAGAACTCTGAAAAAGTTCCGGATATTATTGAGAGAAAGGCAGACGTGAGAGCTGGAACGCGGTCCGACTACCTGGGTAGTTTTACTTATGAAAGCAGCGCGATAGACCATGTAGTAGTTGCGATGAGCAAAGCGCCGGATTCATCTGTTACGGTGGTTACATATTATCCCTCACATGCCACAACTGGTGACACCATAAAAACACCAACCGCTGCTGATGAAGATGTTGAAGAACACGTTTTTGGGATACATCAAAAAGCAAGGCAATTGAATCCAGAGCCAGTTATTAGGTGGTAGGGCATTGTTAAATTAAAGAAAGCCTATGGCTCAATTTTAGACTTTAATTTGTAATGATATTTTTGCTGCGCATCTGGGGTTGCTGCGGGTAATAGAAGATGGCCTATACAATAATGATTTGGAATACCCAGCACTTTGACAACCAGAAGGGCACGGTGTCAGATGCCTACGCGGAGAAGAAGGATTTTCTTGAATACTATCTGTCGCAGAAGCAGGTCGATATTATCGCACTATTCGAAACGGGCAAGACCGGGGAGGTGAACGAGAAATTAATCAATGACCTTTCCGCGAACTACACAGCTACTTCTACCCTAAAACAGGAAGGCGGCAAGAAAAAACATACGACGCTGGGTTCGATAATCTTTATTAAAAATTCCATTGCTCATGAATTCGAAGATGTCTCTGATCTGTACATTCTGTCATCCAGTGAACAGCGGGCTCCTCTTATTATCCGACATAAAAAATCTGCTTATGGGTTTGCTTTCTATCATTCCAATTCCTCTTATCTTGCCTCTGGTAATATCGTCGATACGATTGGATTTATTCAGGATAATTTGGAAAACTTGACGCTCAAGGAGTTACTGTTTTTCGGAGGGGATATTAATGTTCCAGTACAGAGCTCTTATGAAGAAATAAAAGGTCTTAAGCAACTGGCACCAAGCGATCCTGGTTATACACATGTGAGTATCACCAATGAAACACTTGGTTTGGCTGCCATAGAACTAAAGTCGCAGCAAGAGTTTGGGAATTATGTTGGCAAGAAACCTTTCGATTATTTGAATGAATATAAATATAACCAGGGTATTGAAGATTGCGTATTGCAGGAAACGTTGAGGTTGTTGGATTATGCATATGTAGGCTATGCAAATTACTGGTCAGCTCGTTGCGATGGCTCTATTCAGAAAAAATTAAATAATGATTATGAGACTACTGATATAGCCCGCATTTGTCTTGGTAAGAAAATTCGTAGTGATCATTTTCCAGTGCTTTTCACTTTTGCTGCTTCATTCAATTAGAAGAATTTTGTCTACTTAAAAAATAGAGAGAGCTATGATTACCCAAGCGACGTACCATGAAGTGACTGCTAATACTCGGTGGATGATCAATTGCATCCGTAATGCAAAAAATGTAGACCTGTCGAATGTATTGGTATTCATTGCCCCTACGGCAGGAATATCCGCCTTGCGTGGCGGCAATCCGGCTATTTATGTGCGCAGTAATCAGATGCAGATTGCCGTCAGCAATTGGCAGCGGGAAATGCAGGAATATGCACAGGGCCATGCGAACGAGCATATTCCGCATGGCCGAATCAATAAGGGAACTTGCATTATTGCTAGCGAAAGCATTTTCACCTGGCCGCTATCTCGTCGCTGTGGAGTTTTATGGCATGAGTACGGGCATGCCTATAACGAGAAAGTCGGCAGGCCTAACACGGAACAGAATGCCTATTTATTTGAAGTAGAAATGTTTGATTATGCTTCCACCACCAACGTATTTCGCGATAACGGTATTGGCGTTGGCGAAGTATTGGATTATCTGAATTGGCGTCAGCCCTATTTCGACAGCGGTATTACCCCGCAATTGACGCAGCTTCTGGGAGCTCTGCGAGCGAAACTGAATGTGATGTCGCGGCATAATTTTATGGCGGTTTGAAGAACGGTCAAAGTAAGCCTCGTAGGAAATCAGCATGCCCGTACCTCTCTATACCGCCGAAGACCTCGCCGTGTTTTCCACCATCATTGCGCGGGCGGCGTGTATGCGGGGCTGGGATGCCGATCTTGGTCAGGGTGCGCCGACTGCGATTCAGGAAGTGCAGTGCATGCAACTCGGTGATGCGCTTTATTTCGCTGGCAACGGTATCGAACATATGGCCATTGCCAGTTACTTCCGGGCATTTGGCGTCTCCGATCACACCAGCTTGATCAATTGCCTGAAATACAGCTATTGGCTGCTGTCGACGCCTGCCCACCAACGCAGTGCGGTGGTGGGGCGTGCCTTCGCCGGCGGTTATAGCCCGCAGGAAACCGCGACCCTGAACTACGCGGCGGCCAGCCTTGTTGCGCATATCCCCGCATTGAGCGCCCAGGAGATTACCGACGCGCGGGCGCTGGTCACCACCGCCGCGCTGCCCGCGGCACCTGTACGCGGCTTGGCCTGGTGTTTGCGCAAGTTCGCCGGAGCGGCGGCGATTGCTGGCCTGAATCGGCCGGCGGCAACCCTGTTCAATTACCCGGTCAACTACAACGGACTACACGAAATCAATCTGCTCAACGACTCCACCAATGTGCATGCGGAGCTCAAACTGCTGCGCCTGTTGACCTATACCCGCACGCAAAATTTGCTGCATGGGACTGCCAGCGATGCGCGAGTCGGTGGATTGAAAAGAACCTGCGCCTTCTGTGCCGCTTGGATCAATCGTTTCCGGCCCTGGATCGGACTGCAGTACCGGGTAACGCTCGTTCTGCCGGCCAACGATACCCGCGCCATGGGCGGCGGTGCGGGAGATCGCCCATCCGGGGTGGGCGAAGCGGGGTTTGGCAATTACGTGCAAGCATTGTTCAATGGCGGCGCCAACAGCCTATGTGTGGATGTGGCCGCCCATAGCAATGATGCGGAGTGGTAATGCATGACCCGCCCCACCGATACCACCACCAGCCTGTCCCTTACCGCCACGGCGTTGGCCGATCTCTACCCGGAGCACTTGTCCGGCGAGGAGGCGTTGAACAGCCTCGGTAGCCTGAACCTGTACGGCTACAGCGCCACGGCCTTGACCATGGCCGATGCGGTGGCGTCGCACCTGACCGCGACCCTGCACAACGATGCGATGCAGCGCCCGTTGGATGCGCTCTGTGCGGAGATCCGTCAGTTGCCCGGCGACGCCACGGCCGAGCGCTATAACCTGCTGTTGCGGCCCTGGCTGTGGTGGCTGACCCTGGCCAGCAATAACCGGGTGTTCCAGAACCTGGCGACCAGCGACATCGTCACCAGCATCTTCGACGAGCACGGTTTCAGCGATTACGAACTGCAGCTGACCGGCAGCTACACGCCGCGTGAGTATTGCGTGCAGTACGGCGAGACGGACTTCGCCTTCGTCTCGCGGCTGCTCGAGGAAGAGGGCATTTTCTGGTTCTTCACCCATGCCGACGGCGCCCACACCCTGGTGCTGGGCGACAGCAACGATGCGTTTCCGCCCTGCCCGAACGCCACCACCATCCAGTATTTCGGTCAGCAGATGGGCGAGCGCGAGCTGCATGGCATCCGCTCGGGGCAAATCTGTCGGCAGGCGGTGTCCGGCGTTTACCGCGCCACCGATTACGAGTTCACCACGCCGACCACCTCGCTCTACGGTCAGGCCGAGGCGGTCGCCGGGCCGTTGTCGGTCTACGAACATCCCGGCGGCTACACCGCCAAGGCGCGCGGCGATGCTCTGGGCACGATGCGGGTGAATGCGCTGCGCAGCCAGGAAAGCCGTTTTATCGGCGAGAGCGATTGCCGCTGGTTGGTGCCGGGGCACAGCTTCACCCTGAGCGGCCACGAGGACGACACTGCGAATATCGAGTGGGTGGTGACCCAGGTCAGCCATGAAGCTGGCCACGAACATTACCGCAACCGCTTCGAGGCGATTCCCAAGAGCACCAGTTACCGCCCGCCGCGCACCACGCCCAAACCGCGTATGCACACCCAGACCGCCATCGTGGTCGGCAAGGCCGGCGAGGAAATCTGGACCGACGAATACGGGCGGATCAAGATCCAGTTCCCCTGGGACCGCGACGGTGCCAACGACGAGACCAGCTCTTGCTGGGTGCGCGTGGTGCTGCCCTGGAGCGGCAAGGGCTTCGGCATGCAGTTCATCCCGCGCATCGGCCAGGAGGTGATAGTCACCTTTATCGACGGCGACCCGGACCGGCCGCTGGTCACCGGCTGCGTGTACAACGGCGACAATGCATTGCCTTACGCACTGCCGGCGAATCAGACCCAATCGGGGATCAAGACCAATTCCAGCAAGGGCGGCGGCGGTTTCAACGAGCTGCGTTTCGAGGACAAGAAGGACAGCGAAGAGGTGTTCCTGCAGGCGCAGAAGGACTTCAAGATCAACGTGCTCAACGACACCACCGCCACCGTCGGCCACGACGAAACCCTCACGGTGCAAAACGCGCGCACCCGCACGGTGAAAGACGGCGACGAAACCGTCACCCTGGAGAAGGGCAAGCGCACGGTGACCATCCAGACCGGCAGCGACACCCTCGATGTGAAGGACACGCGCACCCTCACGGTCGGCGGCGACCAGACCCACAGCACTGGCGGCAACTACAGCCACAAGGTCACCGGTAACTACGAGCTGACCGTGGACGGCAACCTGACCATCAAGGTCAGCGGCACCCTGACCCTGCAAAGTGGCGGCGACTTCACCGCCAAGAGCGATGCCAATCTCACCGCCCAGGCCGGTACCGCCTTGACCAACAAGGCCGGCACCGCACTCACCAACCAGGCCGGCACCACCCTGGACAACAAGGCGGGCACCACCCTGACCAACGACGGCGGTGTCAGCCTGATCAACAAGGCCAGCGCCGAGCAGACGGTGGACGGCGGCGGCATGCTGACCATCAAGGGTGGCCTGGTGCAGGTGAATTGATGATCAGCCAACAGCGGGGGTTGACATGAGCGGCGCCAACGGCACCTTCAACCTCTACCGTGGCGATCGCCAGCTGCGCGGCGCGCTGCAGGACGGCAATCTGAACGGACCGCTGCGCGTCGACGAGGAGGGCCGGCCGCAGGCCAGCCTGAGCTATCGCCAAGGCGTGCTGCACGGGCCTTTCGCGCTGCTCTATCCCAACGGCAAGCCGATGGCGCGGATGAACTACGAGAACGGCAAGCTGCACGGCCCGGCGACCTACTACGCGCCGCAGGGCTGGGTGCAGCGCCAGGCCAACTACCGTGCGGGATTGCTGCACGGCGAGGTGAAAACCTTTTTCGCCGACGGCACCCTGGCCGAGTTGCAGCGCTACCACGCCGGCGAATTGCACGGCCTGCAACAGCGCTTCCACCCGGACGCGAAGCTGTCCTGGCGGCAGTTGTTCCAGCAGGGCCAGGTCGCCGAGGCCGAGCAGCGCTTCAGCAAGGACGGCCGGCCGCTGGACGCAGAGGGCAAGCCGATTTCGCGCCTGGCCTGGTGGTGGCGCCGGCTGACCCAGGCGCCGGAGGCGTAGCGGCTGGCTTCGGTGGATTTAGCAGGCCGTTGAAAAACTACCTGCGTTGGCAAGACTGCGTTAAAAACAGGCTCGGATGCGAGCCCAGTCGGAATGCTCATTTACAGCAGTAAACTCGCGTGCGAGCCCAGTCCGCTTGATTCGCTGCGCTCACCCTACGGGCCAGCCGTTGGCTGTTACTTCGCTGCGCTACGTTTCTCGCCTGTTTTTGTGGGGCCGCCATCGGTATTGTCTTGCCTGCCTCGCCTACGTTTTTCAACGGCCTGTTAGTGGATGCATCCGGCCTACGGAATCAGCATCTGCACCTGGCCCGGGTAGGTGATGGTGATCACCCCGGCGTAGCTGCACATCAGCGTGCAGTTGGCATCCAGCGCCGGCATCTTACCGATCAGCACCGTGGGCGCGCCGGGTATCCAGGGGCTGGCGGTGGCGGGGATGCAGGGCATCGGCGTCAACACGCCGAGCGCCGCCGCGGTGGCCGCCGCCACGGTCGGGTTGGCCGGGCTCTGGCACATGCCGAACGTGGGAATGTTGACCAGCGGAATGTAATCCATGATGTTCGCCGCCGGCATGCTGGCCGTCATGGTGCAGTTGGTCGGCAACACGGTGAGCACTGCCGGGGCGACGCCGAAGCTGCAGCTCATGGTGGCGCCGGAGCAGACTTGCGGACTACCCATGCATATCTCCTGTGTTGGCATACAAGTGCTAGCAAACCGTTGAAAAACTACCTGCGTTGCCATCGCTGCGTTAAAAACAGGCTCGAATGCTCATTTACAGCTCGTAAACTGCGCGTTCTCGCCTGTTATTGCCTTGCGCTGGCTGCCTCGCCGACGTTTTTCAACGACCTGCTAGAGCCTAGCAGGCCAAGGCCGTCGCGCCAAAACCGGCGGCTTCGCGGCGCGGTATTCGTCTGTCGGCGAAATTATTTTCCAGGCGCCTGTAACAGCGCTGCGCTTCGTCGCTCTAGTTGAATGCCGGCACGCAAAACAACCTATTCGACCGGCTCAATCAGACTACCGAGGAATATTCCCATGACTACCAAGACCACCGCTGCTGGCGCTGCCATCGCTTTTGCCGCTGCCTCCCTGTTCGCTGGCCTGACCGGCACTGTCGCGGTCGCCGAAGAAGCCAAGGTACATTGCTACGGCGTGACCTCGTGCAAAGGCCAGAACGATTGCAAAACCGCGGAAAACGCCTGCAAAGGCCAAGGCGCCTGCAAAGGCCACGGCTTCAAGTCGATGACCCTGGCCGAATGCAACGCCGCCAAAGGCACGGTCGGCGAGTAATCGAACCGGGGCGGCCGCGCCGTGCGGCTGCCCCGCATCGCCAACGAGGAGCCGAGTATGACGACTGAACGACAGAACCTGGGTTTTGGTTTGGGGCTGCGCAGCACCTATTACCAGACCATTCTCGAACAGCGTCCGGCGATCGATTGGTTCGAAATCGTCTCCGAGAATTATCTGGTCGAGGGCGGCAAGGCCCTCTACTACCTGGATGCCATCGCTGAGCACTACCCGCTGGTGATGCATGGCGTGTCGCTGTCGATCGGCGGCCCGCACGAGTTGGATCGCGACTACCTGCGGCGCCTCAAACAGTTGGCCGCGCGGGTGCAGCCGCAATGGATCTCCGACCACCTGTGCTGGAGCCGCGGCAACGCCCATCAACTGCACGACCTGCTGCCGCTGCCCTACACCGAGGAAAGCCTGCAGCACGTGGCCGCGCGGGTGCGCCAGGTGCAGGACGTGATCGAGCGGCCGCTGGTGCTGGAGAACGTCTCCAGCTACCTGCGCAGCGCCGACGATCAATTCAACGAATGGCAATTTCTCGCCGCGCTCAGCGAACTCAGCGGCTGCGAGTTACTGCTCGACGTCAACAACGTCTACGTCAGCGCGCGCAACCATGGCTTCGATCCCTGGGAGTTCATCAGCGGTTTGCCGGCCGAGCGCATACGGCAGCTGCACCTGGCCGGGCACAGCGACTACGGCAGCTACCTGATCGACACCCACGACCAGCCGGTTTGCGATCCGGTGTGGCAGCTCTACCAACGTACCCTGAGTCATCTCGGCATGGTCTCGACGCTGCTCGAGCGCGACGACCATTACCCGCCGCTCGATGAACTGCTCGGCGAACTGAACAAAGCCCGCGCCTGTGCCGCGGCGGCGCTCGGCGGGAGTGCGGCATGCGCCTGAACGACTGGCAACGCGAGGTCGAGGCCTACCTGTTGGGCGCGGATGCGACCCCCGCGCCAGCGCTGCGCGACAGCTTGCTCGGCAGTGCCGGGCTGGCGGTCGAGCAGGGCCTGGCGATTTATCACAACGCGTACCGCGCGCGCTTGCTCGAAGCGCTGCGCGGCGACTATCCGGCGGTGCACGGCTGGCTCGGCGACGAGGAGTTCGACGCCCTCGCCCTCGCCTATATCGACGCCCACCCCTCGCGGCACTTCAGCCTGCGCTGGCTGGGCGCCGAGCTGGCGGGTTTCATCGACGGCTTCCTGGTGCCGGAACAGGCGCAGCCGCTGAGCGAACTGGCGCGTTTGGAATGGGCCTTCACCCTGGCCTTCGACGCGCCCGAAGGCGAGCCCCTCGGTTTGGCGCAAATGGCCGAACTGCCGGCCGAGGCGTGGCCGAATCTGCAAGTGCGTTATCTGCCCAGCGTGCAGGCGCAACGCTGCCGCTACAACAGCCTGGCGATCTGGCGGGCGATCAAGGAACAGGCCGAGTTCCCCGGTAGTCAGGCCCTGGAGCAGGAGGAGCTGTGCCTGATCTGGCGCGACGGCCTGGTCAGCCGCTACCGCAGCCTGGACCGCGTAGAAGCCAAGGCGCTATGCGGGATGACCGAGGAAGGTTGGAGTTTCGGCGAGCTATGTGCGCAGCTCGCCGAATATGCCGAGCAGGCGCCGTTGCAGGCGGCGACCTGGCTGCGCCAATGGCTCAACGACGGGCTATTGCGCCATTATTGAGCCTGCCGGAATAGACTGAACCGATTGCCGATCGGCCGAGTCAGCATCTCTACCTGGTTTGGAACGGTGGAGGACGCCATGCTCGCCTATTTGCCGCCTGCCTTACGCGGAGTTCAACTGCCCCTGCGCGTGCGCCTGTGGAATGGCACGCAGCTCGACTTGGGCCCCGACCCACGACTGACCCTGGTGCTGACCGACCCGAGCCTGATGACGCAGCTGGCGCATCCGAGCCTGGACGTACTCGGCAGCGCCTATGTAGAAGGCCGCATGGAGCTCGAAGGGCCGATCGATGCGGTGATCGAGCTGGGCGACACGCTCAGCCAACTGCTGCTCGACGACGATTACCATGAGGCGCAATCGCCAGGTGTGCACGACAAAACCAGCGACGCCGCGGCCATCAGCTATCACTACGACCTTTCCAACGACTTCTATGCGCTCTGGCTGGATCGCGAAATGGTCTATTCCTGCGCCTATTACGAAACCGGCTACGAAGACCTCAGCCAGGCCCAGCAGGCCAAGTTGCGCCACCTGTGCCGCAAGCTGCGCCTGCAACCGGGCGAACGGTTGCTCGATGTCGGGTGCGGTTGGGGCGGGCTGGCGCGCTTCGCCGCCCGCGAGTTCGGTGTCGAGGTGCTCGGCATCACTCTCAGCCAGGCCCAATTGGAATGGGGCCGGCGGCGGGTCGCGGAGGAGGGGCTGGGCCAGCAGGTGCGCCTGGAATTCATGGACTACCGCGACCTGCCGCAGGACCAAGGCTTCGACAAAGTCGTCAGCGTCGGCATGTTCGAGCATGTCGGCCACGTCAACCTGCCGCTCTATTGCCAGCGCCTGTTCGGCGCCTTGAAGGCCGGCGGCCTAGTGATGAACCACGGCATCACCGCCCGCCATAGTGACGGTCGGCCGGTCGGGCGCGGCGCCGGCGAGTTCATCGGGCGCTATGTGTTTCCCCAGGGCGAGCTGCCGCATCTGGCGACCATGGCCCGGGTACTCAGCGATGCGGGGCTGGAGGTGGTCGATGTGGAGAGCCTGCGGCGCCACTACGCGCGTACCCTGCAACAATGGAGCGCGCGCCTGGAGGCGCAGTTGGACAAGGCCACCGGCATGGTGCCCGCCCAGGTTCTGCGTATCTGGCGCCTGTACCTGGCCGGCTGCGCCTACGGCTTCGCCCGTGGCTGGATCAACCTGCATCAGATTCTCGCGGTGAAACCCTTCGATGATGGCAGCCACCCGGTGCCCTGGACCCGTGCCGACTTATATCGCTGAAGCATTCAGGGCATTTTTCTTCAATACCGCACACCGCGCACCCGTCAGTCTTACCGCTCTTTCGATGAACTGAATGGGTGTGCAATGACGGTATTACTTTCCATGGCGGCCTTTGCCCTGGCCGCTTCGATTTCCCCTGGCCCGGTCAATCTGGTGGCATTGAGCGCCGGCGCCCGTTATGGCCTGCGCGCCAGCCTGCGGCATGTGACCGGAGCGACCCTGGGTTTTACCCTGCTGTTACTGGCCGTTGGCCTGGGCTTGCAGCAACTGCTGCAGCAGTTGCCTACGTTGAAGATGCTGCTGCACTGGTCCGGCGTGGCGTTCCTGCTCTATATGGCCTACGGCCTGGCGCGCGACGACGGTCGGCTCGACAGCGACAACGCGCAACGGGCACCTGGGCTGTTCACCGGCGCGGCGATGCAGTGGCTCAACCCCAAGGCGTGGCTGGCGTCCCTGGCCGGCATAGGGGCGTTTGCGGCCGATGGCGAGTTGCGGGTGATCGGCCAGTTCGCCACGCTGTACTTCGTCATCTGCTACCTGTCGATCGCCTGCTGGGCCTATGCCGGCGCTTTTCTGCGGCCCTACCTCGAGCAGCCGCGGCGTATGCGTCTGTTCAATCGCGCCCTGGCTGCGCTGCTGGCGGCCTCGGCGCTCTACCTGCTGCTGGCCTGATCAGCCGGTACGCCGGTATTGGCCGGGCGTCGCGGCGAGCAATTGCTTGAAGGTGCGTTGCAGATGCGCCTGATCGGCGAAGCCGGCGGCCAGGGCGACCTCAGCGATCTGCCCGCCGCGCCTGAGACGCGCCTGGGCGAACTGCACGCGGCTGTTGATCAGGTAGGCGTGCGGGGTCATGCCGTAGCAGCGGCGGAAACTGCGGTTCAGGTAGGAGGGGGAAAGCCCGACCGCTGCACAGATATCCTCCAGCTTCAGCGCCTCGGTGCAACGCTCGCGGATCAGCTCGGCGGCCAGACGGATACGCGGGTTGTCCTCGCGGCGCTCGACCGGTGCGGGGTTCAGGCGTTGCTGCAACTCGCCGAAAAACTCCAGCAGCGCGCAATGCTTTTGCAGGGGATCGGCCTGCTCGTCGATGAGCAGGCGATAAAGACGGTTCAGGCCGCGATAGAGCGTCGGGTCGTGACTGAGGATATCGGCGAAGGCGCGTAGCGGTTGGTTGCGACTGAAACCCAGCTGGTGCTGCAACTCGGTCAGCCAGGCCACGTCGACGTAAAACATGCGGTAGGACCACGGCTGGCCGTCGATCGGGTTGCACGCGTGCACATCGCCGGGGTTCATCAGCACCACGGTGCCGGCGGCGATCCGCTCGTGCGCTTTTTCATTGAGGTAGGTGCTGCGGCCGCGGGTAATCGCACCGATGGAAAAGACCTCGTGGGAGTGCGGCGCATAGCACAGCTGGCGCCCATCCAGCACATCCCGTGCTTCCACGAATGGCAGTTGCGAGTCGCGCCAGAAGCGCGGGGTGGTTGCCGGATCGGGCTTGGCCATGCCTGTACGTCCGTGGGGGTGTCGGTCGAGGGACTATAGCCGCTCGCGGCCGCCGAACAAACCGCCCGAGCTGCACGCGCTCGGCGGTTTGCCTTACCATGCCGGGATTGCCTCGTTGCGAGCCGCGCATGCCTACTCTTGTTTTGCGTTACCGGGTGCTGTTGCTGGTGCTGCTGATCCTCGGCGGCCTGTTCGCCAGTATCTGGTTGGCCGGGCGCTATGCCGAGCAGCGCGCCTGGCAGGAGCGCAGCGTCGAGGCGCGCGGCCAGTTGCAGCTGTATGCGCAGGCGATCCACACCCTGGTCGAGCGCTTCCGCTCGGTGCCCGAGGTGCTGGCGCTGGACAGCGATATCCGCGCCTTGCTGCGTGCGCCGACGGACCGTTTGCTGGTCGAGAAGCTCAATCAACGTCTCGAACGCCTGAATGCCGCCGCCGGCTCCACGGTGCTCTATCTGCTCGATGCCGGGGGCGAGACCCTGGCGGCGAGCAACTGGCGCGACTGGAGCAGCTTCGTCGGCAACAACTACGCCTTCCGTCCGTATTTCCAGGATGCCGTGCGCCAGTCCTCCGGGCGCTATTTCGCGGTAGGGGTGACCACCGGCATTCCCGGCTATTTCCTTTCCCATGCGGTGCGCGACGAAGCCGGCGCGGTACTCGGCGTGCTGGTGGTGAAACTCGAACTCGAAGACTTGCAGAAGGAGTGGGTCAGCCAGAGCGGTGTCCTGCTGGTGGCCGACAGCTACTCGGTGGTGATCCTCAGCAACCGTCCGGAATGGCGTTTCCGCGCCCTGGAGGCGTTGAGCGAACAGGCCCGCGCCGAACTGGTGGAGGTGCGCAAATATGCCGAGCAGGCGTTGCAACCGCTGCCCAGCCAGCTGTTGCGGCAGATCGACGGCAATGCGCAATGGCGCCGGGTCAGCGGCCCGAGTGGCGAGCGCGATTATCTGTGGCAGCGCATGCCGCTGGCCGAAGAAGGCTGGACCCTGCACCTGTTGCAGGAGCCGACAGTCCTCGCCGATAGCGTCCGTAGCTACCGCCTGGCCGCCGCCGGGGTGTGGATGACCCTGGCGTTCCTGCTGCTGTTCCTCGCGCAAAAGCGCAAGAACCAACGCTTGCAGGCGGGCATCCGCGAGCGCCTGGAGCGCGAGGTGACGCTGCGCACCGCGGAGCTGCGTGAAGCCCAGGAAGGCCTGGTGCATGCGGCGAAAATGGCGGCTCTGGGGCAGATGTCGGCGGCCATGGCCCATGAAATCAATCAGCCACTGACCGCCATGCAAATGCAGTTGGGCAGCCTGCGCCTGTTGCTCGACAGCGGCCGCGAGGACGATGTGCGCGAAGGGCTGAAGCGTATCGATGGCTTGCTGCAACGCATGGCCGGGCTGACTGGCCACCTGAAAACCTTCGCCCGCAAGAGCCCGGCGGGTTTGAGCGAGCGCCTGTCGCTGAGCGATGTGCTGGCCCAGGCCCTGCAATTGCTGGAGTTGCGAATTCGCAATGAACGTGTCGAGTTATACAGCGAGCTTGACGCGAACATCATGGTATTGGGCGATGCCATCCGCCTCGAACAGGTGCTGCTCAACCTGCTGCACAATGCCTTGGACGCCATGAGCGGAGCTGTAACGCGGCGCCTGCGCATTCGCATCTACCGCGAGGGCGAACACTGTCTGTTGAGCGTGGCCGACAGCGGCGGCGGCATTGCCGAGCAGGATCTGCCGCATATTTTCGAGCCCTTCTACACCACCAAACCGGTGGGCGCAGGCCTGGGCCTGGGGCTGGCGGTGTCCTACGGCATCGTCCGCGAACTCGGCGGCAGCCTGGAGGCGAGCAATGGCGAGCAGGGCGCTGTATTTACCCTGCGTTTGCCGGCAGCGCCCTGACCTGTCGCTGCGCTTGCTGACGCCCTGTCGGGTTACGCGGCGTTCGAATCGCATGGTGTCGGTAATTCGCGGGCGCCGCTAACCCGACCTACGGTCTGTATTGACCCTGCGTTTGCCGCCAGTGCCAAATCAGTAGGGTGGGTTAGTGGCGCAGAACAGCAGACGCAAAAACAACAACGTTATTCGAGCGCCACGTAACCCACCACTGACGGCACCGCGTTATCTGAATTTGGTGGGTTGCGAGCTGCGCCGGCTGTCTAGCAGGCCGTTGAAAAACTACCTGCGTTGGCAATACGGCGTTAAAAACGGCCTCGTGTGCGAGCCCAGTCAAAATGCTCATTTACAACACGTAAACTCCGCTTTTTCGGCTGTTTTTGTGGGGACGCCTAGTCCTTGTCTTGCCTGCCTCGCCTACATTTTTCAACGGCCTGCTAGCTGCCGGTTAAGCTGCATTCAGGCGGTAGCGGCATCTGCTCAACCTCCTGCGCCAGCCATTGGCAGAACGACTCGGCGTGCTGGTGCCGCGCTCGGCTGCGCGCCACATAGCGATAGCCGCTGCGCTGAAAGCCGAAGGGCGCCAACAGACGGCCGGCGCGCACCTCGTCGGCGACCAGATGCCAAGGCGCCACGCTGACCCCGAGGCCGCCAAGCGCGGCTTCCAGGTTGAAGTAGTAGTGCTCGAACTCGGCGCCCGTGGCCTCCAGCGCCGGCATCCCGAGCGACTCGCACCACATCGTCCAGGCATTGCGCCGGGTTTTCGTGCGCAGCAGCGGCAGGCCCGCCAGATTCTCAGCGCTGTCGAGTACAAGCGTGGTGGCCAGAGCGGGGGCGAGCACCGGACCGAGGTATTCGGCGAAGAGTTCCCGGCTTGGCGCCTGCACCGCCTGCGCTTGCACGTCGATCACCACGTCGTAGCGCTCGTCCGCGGGCTGCGTCTGCGGCTTGCTGGTGCTCAAACGTACCTCGACGCCAGGGTGCAGCGCGTTGAAGCGATACAGCCGGGGGATCAGCCAGCGCATGCTGAAGCTGCCCAGGCAGCAGACATCCAAGGTGCCCTGTGCTTGTTCGGTGACCGCGCGCAGGGTGCTTTCCATCTGGTCGAACGCCGCCGACAAACCGGGTAACAGCGCACGGCCGTGGTGGGTCAGCAGCGGCTTGTTTTTCGACCCTTCGAACAGGCTCAGGCCCAGGCTGGTTTCCAATTGACGCACTTGCCGGCTGATCGCACCCGGGGTCACCGAGAGTTCATCGGCGGCCGCGGTCATGCGGCCGAGGCGGGCGGCGGCTTCGAAGGCACGCAAGGCGTTCAGGGAGGGTAGGCGACGTTTCATTATGTGAGTTTAGATCACATAGCCAAGTCAAGGAAATCGCTTTTCGGCAGCTTCGATTTATCGAAATCTCTCGTTCGCTGGGCGCTCGATAAGAACTCCCGGTAGGCCATGACCGGCCTCAAACGCGAATTCATGAGAGGAAAAATCAAATGCCGTTTGTGCGGACCTATGTGCATAAAACTACCAGCCAGGGGCAACGTGAACAGATCGTCGAAGGCATTCATCGAGCCTTGGTCGACAGCATTGGCATGCCGGAAGCGGAGTTGTTCAACCTGGTGGCGGAATATGCCTCGGAGCAGTTTTTCTATGACCGGACCTTTAACGGCATCGCCCGTTCGGAACGTTTGGTGGTGGTGGAAATCACCCTGCGCCGTGGCCGTAGCGACGCGATGAAGCGCGACCTTTATGCGACGATTGCGCAGAATCTGGAGCGCGAGTGCGCGATATCCAGCCGGGATATTTTTATTTTCATGCACGAGAACGACTACTCCGACTGGTCCGTGGGCAACGGCATTTTCGCCATGGCGCTGGT
Source organism: uncultured Pseudomonas sp. (assembly GCA_966210885.1). GTDB lineage: Bacteria > Pseudomonadota > Gammaproteobacteria > Pseudomonadales > Pseudomonadaceae > Aquipseudomonas. The sequence continues at coordinate 32,376 of CBIHLQ010000002.1, read as the reverse complement.
CCAGCAACGCGGCAACGACGGCTAACCGTCTGCTGGTTTACCGCGGCGTAGAGCCACCCCTGGCCTCGTGTCCGAACGGCGGCATTACCGAATTTCGCCGACGTCGCTACACTGCGGCGATCAAGCAGGAGGTGTTATGACGGGTCAAGTGATAGTGGTTGACGACGAGGCGGCGATCCGCGAGGCGGTGCAGCAGTGGCTCGAACTCTCCGGTCTGCATGTGCGCAGCTGCGCCAATGCGGCCCAGGCGCTGGCCTTGGTCGACCGCGATTTTGCCGGGGTGGTGGTCAGCGATGTGCGCATGCCCGGCACCGACGGCTTGCAATTGCTCGACTCGTTGCTCGAGCTGGACCGCGACCTGCCGGTGATTCTGGTGACCGGCCACGGCGACGTGCCCATGGCGGTGCAGGCGCTGCGTAACGGCGCCTACGACTTCATCGAAAAGCCCTTCACCCCCGAACGTCTGCTCGACAGTGTGCGTCGCGCCCTGGATAAGCGCCGCCTGGTCTGCGAGAACCGCCAGCTGCGTCAACAGTTCGCCCGCAAGGACCATATCGAGGCGCAGTTGCTCGGCGTGTCGCGGCCGATGGAAAACCTGCGCCGGCAGATCCTCGAACTGGCCGGCACCTCGGTGAATATCTTGCTGCGCGGCGACACCGGCAGCGGCAAGGAGCGGGTCGCCCGCTGCCTGCACGATTTCAGCGCGCGCGCCGACAAGCCCTTCGTCGCGCTCAATTGCGCGGCGATCCCGGAGCAGTTGTTCGAGAGCGAGCTGTTCGGCCATGAAAGCGGCGCCTTCACCGGCGCCCAGGGCAAGCGCATCGGTCGTATCGAGCATGCCGATGGCGGCACCCTGTTTCTCGACGAGGTGGAGAGCCTGCCCCTGGCGCAGCAGGTCAAATTGTTGCGCGTGTTGCAGGAGCGGACCCTGGAGCGCCTCGGCTCGAATAAGAGCATCCAGGTCGACCTGCGGGTGATCAGCGCGGTCAAGCCGGACCTGCTCGACGAGGTGAAAGCCGGGCGCTTTCGCGAGGATCTGTATTACCGCCTGAACGTCGCCAGCCTGCGCATCCCGCCGTTGCGCGAGCGCCGCGACGATATTCCGCTGCTGTTCGAGCACTTCGCCCGCCAGGCCGCCCAGCGCAACGGCCGCGACGTTCTGCCGTTGCCGACCAGCGAGTTGGCGCGCCTGCTCGACCATGATTGGCCGGGTAACGTGCGCGAGCTGATCAACGCCGCCGAGCGCCACGCCCTGGGGCTGAGTACGCCGACGGACGGCGATGCCGGGCTACCCGCGCAATCCCTCGCCGAGCAGATGGAAGCGTTCGAGGCGCAATGCCTGCACCGCGCCTTGCAGCAGTGCCAGGGCAATATCGCCGAGGTCATGAACCTGTTGCAGCTGCCGCGGCGCACCCTCAACGAAAAAATGCAGCGCCACGGTCTGCAACGCACCAGCTACCGCCCGGCCGGCAGCAGCGACGAGGAGTAGGCGCAACGCCTGCATGGGGCGCGCCACCGCGGTTGTAGCCCGGATGAAATCCGGGAAAACGACGGTGGTGATAGAACCGCTCCCCGGATTGCATCCGGGCTACGAAGCGCGCGTTGGACATGGCGCGGCCTTGTCCAACGCTGGCTCCGGATGGTGGACAAGCCTCCGGCATGTCCACCCTACGATGCCGCAGACCTTATCGGATCTACCAGGCGGCGTACGACGCTTGTCCGTGCGCCATCGCCAGCGTTGACGGGGTCGAACGCCAAGCGTTCCGCGAATCGGCAAATTTCCGCTTATTGGATTTTATCCATAGGCGAACTTCCGCCTGTTGCCCACCATCGAACTGGGTTGAACCGCTCTAGAACGGGCTTTTCTGCGCTTGGCACGGCATCTGCTTTGGAACTCTCAGCTATAGGCTTTCCAGCCGCAATGCTGGAACACAGCGTCTACAGTGAAAAAACCTCTGCAATAACAACAACGACGGAGATTTATCCATGCGACTGACCAAACGAATCAGCCTGCTCGCCGCCGCAGCGGCCTTTACTGCCAGCACCGCGGCCATTGCCGCGCCGACCTTTATCAATATCCTCACCGGTGGCACCAGCGGTGTGTACTACCCGATCGGCGTCGGCCTGTCGCAGCTCTACAGCAATGGCATCGAAGGCTCGAAGACCTCGGTGCAAGCGACCAAAGCCTCGGTGGAAAACCTCAACCTGCTGCAATCCGGCCGTGGCGAACTGGCCCTGGCGTTGGGCGATTCCGTCGCCGATGCCTGGAACGGCGTGGAAGACGCCGGCTTCAAGGCGCCGCTGAAAAAGATCCGGGCGATCGCCGGCACCTACCCGAACTACATCCAGATCGTCGCCAACAAGGAAGCCGGGATCAACACGCTGGCCGACCTCAAGGGCAAGCGCATCTCCGTGGGCGCGCCCAAGTCCGGCACCGAGCTGAATGCCCGCGCCATCTTCAAGGCCGCTGGCCTGAGCTATGAGGATATGGCCAAGGTGGAATTCCTGCCGTACGCCGAGTCGGTCGAGCTGATCAAGAACCGTCAGCTGGACGCCACCCTGCAATCCTCCGGCCTGGGCATGGCGGCGATTCGCGATCTGGCGGCGACTCTGCCGATCAACTTCGTCGCGATCCCGGCCGATGTCGTCGCGGCGATCGGTAACGCCGCTTATCAGCCAGCCACCATCCCAGGTGGTACCTATGACGGCCAAGAGGCCGACGTGGCGACTGTGGCGGTTAAAAACATTCTGGTCAGCCACGAGGGCGTGTCCGAGGAAACCGCTTACCAGATGACCAAGCTGATGTTCGACAACCTCGACCGCCTGGGCAACGCCCACTCCGCGGCCAAGGACATCAAGCTGGATGGCGCGGCGAAGGACCTGCCGATCCCGCTGCATCCGGGTGCCGAGCGTTTCTACAAGGAAGTCGGCGCGCTCTAAGGCTGCTGAAAGGGGTAGGTCGGGCTGCGCCCAACCTACCCGCTTCCGTGTCATAGCCAGCGCCATACGAATAGAGCTGCGAATAAAACCGGCGTGTGTTCCACGCGGCGGGTTTTGTTGGCGACTCTGGTTCATTTCCACCTGACTTCTCTTTTTGTAGCAACGAGGGCATTTGCTCCATGAGCGACCACAATCAAGGTCTCGCAGCCAGCCCCGGCGATTGGCCGAAAGCGCTATTTTATGTCGCGCTGCTGTTTTCCACTTTCCAGATCGTCACCGCGGCCTTTCACCCGGTGTCCAGCCAGATTCTGCGTGCGGTGCATGTCGGTTTCTTGTTGCTGGTGGTGTTTCTCTGTTTCCCGGCGCGCGGTAAGGGGCAGCCCTGGCAGCCCATGGCTTGGTTGTTGGGCTCGGCCGGCATGGCCACTGCCGCCTACCAGTGGTATTTCGAAGCCGAGCTGATCCAGCGTTCCGGCGATCTGACCAGCGGCGACATGTTCATCGGTCTGGTGCTGATCGCGCTGGTGTTCGAGGCGGCGCGGCGAGTCATGGGCATTGCCCTGCCGCTCATCTGCGCACTGTTTCTGGTGTATGGCTTGTTCGGCCAGTATTTGCCGGGCGATCTGATGCACCGCGGTTACGACATCGACCAGATCGTCAACCAGCTGGCCTTCGGCACCGAAGGGCTATACGGCACACCGACCTATGTCTCGGCCACTTACATCTTCCTGTTCATCCTGTTCGGCGCCTTTCTCGAACAAGCCGGGATGATCAAGTTGTTCACCGATTTCTCCATGGGCCTGTTCGGTCACAAGCTCGGCGGCCCGGCCAAGGTTTCGGTGGTGTCTTCGGCGTTGATGGGCACCATCACCGGCTCGGGCGTGGCCAACGTGGTCACCACCGGCCAATTCACCATTCCGTTGATGAAGCGCTTCGGCTATAAGCCGGCGTTCGCCGGCGGTGTTGAAGCCACCGCGAGCATGGGCAGCCAGATCATGCCGCCGATCATGGGCGCGGTAGCCTTTATCATGGCCGAGACCATCAACGTGCCCTTCCTCGAAGTGGCCAAGGCGGCGCTGGTACCGGCGTTGCTGTATTTCGGTTCGGTGTTCTGGATGGTTCACCTGGAAGCCAAGCGTGCCAACCTGCGCGGCCTGCCGAAAGATCAATGCCCGAATCCCTGGGCTGCGATTAAAGAGCGTTGGTACCTGCTGATCCCGCTGTTCATCCTGATCTACCTGCTGTTCTCCGGGCGCACACCGCTGTTCTCCGGGATGGTAGGCCTGTGCTTGACCGCCATCGTGATTCTCGGCTCGGCGATTATCCTGCGGGTGTCGTCCAAGGCCATGCGCTTCGCTTTCTGGGTCGCCCTGGGCGTGCTCTGCGCCGGCTTCTTCCAGCTCGGTATCGGCGTGGTGTTCGGCGTGGTGGCGCTGCTGGTGGCGGTGTGCTGGTTTATCAAAGGCGGCCGCGACACCCTGACCATTTGCCTGCACGCTCTGGTCGAAGGCGCGCGCCATGCGGTGCCGGTGGGTATCGCCTGCGCCCTGGTCGGGGTGATCATCGGCGTGGTCTCGCTGACCGGCGTGGCCTCGACGTTCGCCGGGTATATTCTGGCCATCGGCCAGGACAACCTGTTCCTCTCGCTGGTGCTCACCATGCTCACCTGCCTGGTGCTGGGTATGGGTATTCCGACCATTCCCAACTACATCATCACCAGCTCGATCGCCGCGCCGGCGCTGCTGGAGCTGGGCGTGCCGCTGATCGTCTCGCATATGTTCGTGTTCTATTTCGGCATCATGGCCGACCTCACGCCGCCGGTAGCGTTGGCTTGCTTCGCCGCCGCGCCGATCGCCAAGGAGAGCGGCCTGAAGATCAGTCTGTGGGCAGTCCGAATCGCGGTGGCCGGGTTTATCGTGCCCTTTATGGCGGTATACGACCCGGCGTTGATGTTGCAGGGCGACAGCCTGCTGGCGACTTTCTATGTGGTGCTCAAGGCATTGCTGGCGATTGGTCTGTGGGGTGCGGTGTTCACTGGTTTCCTACAGATGAAACTGTCCTGGTGGGAGCGCGCGCTCGGTTTCGCTGCCGGTGCCAGCCTGATTCTGGCCTCGCCGATGAGCGATGAAATCGGCTTCGCCCTGGCGGCGATCTTTATCGCTCAGCACTTCTGGCGCGCCCGTCGCGGCCAGCTGGCAACCGCGTGATAGGCCTGTGTCTGGGGTTGGCCGGGACGGTGTGGGCGCAAGTGCCCGTACCGGCCTTCACCCTGGCCTGGACCCACACGATCGAAAAGGTGCGTTGGGAAGAGGATTACCGCGTCACGCCCGAGGGTTTATTGCTCGGCGAGGCGCGGGTCAAGGGTTCAGGCGCCGGGATGGAAATCCCGGACGGCGCCGAACTGCGTGAGGGCAGCTGGCACTACCGCCGCCAGTTGGCGCCCTTGCAACCGCTGCGCGTGGGGCGAACCCCCGAGGCAGGGGATTACCAAGTCTGTTTCGATCAAGGCTGCCATCCGCTCAGCGAATGGCTGGGCCCGCCACAAGCGAGCCAGCCGGCGTTGGAACTCTGGAGCTGTGAGCTGGGCTCCCCGACATCCTCCGTGGAGGTCGGCAAGGGCGAGGGCTAAGGCCGCGTCCGCTCCCATGGCCACAAGCCTTGGCCGCTGCAAGCTGGTGTAAAAGAGGGGAGCCCCCAATTGCCCGTGCCATTGGGGGTTCTGTTCCGGTAATGTGAAAGTCGCGCCGCGACGTTATCCTCAAGCCCTTTCTCCCTCAGGGGATCAGGTGGCGCGCAGCGCTCTGCGAGGCATGGAATTTTCGAGGGTCTGCAATACATGAGTGACAGCTATACCACCTACTACCTGGATATGTTGTATCCGGAGCAAGTTCGCGCGAAGTCGTTGCCCGACGACTTGCTGATTCTCGAATGCGAGATCAAGCAGTTTCAGCTCAACCGCTTTCTCTACCAACTGGTCGGTGGCCCCTGGCAGTGGACCGACAAACTGAATTGGACCGATCAGCAATGGCAAGCCCTGGTCGAGTCCGACAATCACCGCACCTGGGTGGCTTGGCATAAGGGTGCGATTGTCGGTTACTACGAATTGCTCAGGGATGCCCAGGGCGCGGTGGAGATTCTCTATTTCGGTCTGGTCGAGTCCTTCTTCGGCCGTGGCTTCGGCGGCTTGTTGCTGAGCCATGCGCTGCAATCGGCCTGGGCTTGGCCGGGCACTCGGCGCGTCTGGGTGCATACCTGTAGCCTCGACCACCCCAGCGCCCTGGCCAACTACCAGGCCCGCGGCATGCAGATTTACTGCGAGGAAGTGACCTCCATAGGATAAGACCGGGTTCATCACTGCTATGGGGCATGCCGGAGGCTTGTCCGGGTGTTCATACGCGCGGCTGATCTCCGCGGCCCGTCCCGATCTGCATCTAACCCGTGTGCCCGCGCTATCGAATAGGCGGCTATCTTGCATAGACGGCTATCGTGCGGCGGCTGCGGGAATTCGGCTGAAAGCGATCGATATAAAGCGCGCGCACGCTCCCCCGGCGTCGCGCCGCGCGCGCCGCAGGAGCAATTCCTGCAGGCGGCCCAGCCCATCGTCGGAACTGCAACAGGGTCGCATGACGCGCGCCGACCGGCGGCATCATGACGTTTCTGAGGTGGTGTGCGGCGGTTTTGATACCGGTCGGGCGCCGTCCCGACTGTTAGCCTTTTCAGTTAGAGCGGAGTTGGCCCGGGATCAGTGGGTATATCCGCCGTTTGCCCACCAGGGCATGTCAACCGAAGCGAGGAGTATTGCAGATGGCTAACTATCCACCCCAGGGCGCGACACCACCCGACAGCATCCCGGCCCCGAGCGGGGCGAGCAACCTGATCGATACCGACTACGTTATCGGTCAGGACAATATCACCGGCAAATTCCTGGATATCCACGGCAAGGTTTTCTGCATTTCCGCGCTGGCCATTGTCCTGTTCGTGGTCCTGACGCTGGCCCTGCGCACTGAGGTCGAGCCACTGTTCACCGCCATTCGCGACTGGTTGACCAGCAACCTGGCGTGGTTCTTCCTCGGCTCGGCGAACATCTTCGTGCTGCTGTGCCTGGGGCTGATCGTTTCGCCTTTGGGCAAGGTACGTCTGGGCGGTCGGGAGGCGACGCCGGATTACTCCTACACCGGCTGGTTCTCCATGCTGTTCGCCGCCGGTATGGGCATCGGCCTGATGTTCTACGGTGTGGCCGAGCCGATGTCGCATTTCTCCTCGTCCATGGGCGGAACCACTGTCGAGAATGGCGTGCGTACCGACTGGGCGCCGCTGGGCGCCGCGGCCGGTAATGCCGAGGCCGCCGCCAGCTTGAGCATGGCCGCCACCATCTTCCACTGGGGCCTGCACCCCTGGGCGATCTACGCCATCGTGGCCCTGGCCCTGGCGCTGTTCTCGTTCAACAAAGGCCTGCCGATGAGCATCCGCTCGATCTTCTACCCGCTGCTCGGCGAGCGGGTCTGGGGTTGGCCGGGGCATGTGGTGGATATCCTCGCGGTGTTCGCCACCCTGTTCGGCCTGGCCACCTCCCTGGGTTTGGGCGCCCAGCAGGCGGCCGCCGGTCTCGACTACCTGTTCGGTATCAGCGCCACCGACACCAGTAAGGTACTGCTGGTCATCGGCATCACCATCATCGCTCTGATGTCGGTGCTGGCCGGCCTGGACAAGGGGGTCAAGCGCCTGTCGGAAATCAACATGGTGCTGGCGATCCTGTTGCTGCTGTTCATCATCATCGTGGGGCCGACCCTGGCGATCCTCACCGGCTTCTTCGATAACCTGGGTAGTTACCTGGTCAACTTGCCGGCCCTGTCCAATCCGTTCGGCCGTGCAGACACCAACTTCAGCCAGGGCTGGACCGCGTTCTATTGGGCCTGGTGGATCAGCTGGTCGCCTTTCGTCGGCATGTTCATCGCCCGGGTCAGCCGCGGCCGTACCGTGCGCGAGTTCCTCGTCGCCGTGCTGCTGGTGCCGTCGCTGGTCTCGGTGTTGTGGATGACCGCGTTCGGCGGCACCGCCCTGGGCCAGTTCATCGGCGATGGCTTCACCGGGGTACAGGATGCGGCGCTGGAGCTGAAGCTGTTCGCCATGCTCGGCGAGTTGCCGCTGACCCGGATCAGCTCCTTCGTCGGCATCATCCTGGTGGTGGTGTTCTTCGTCACCTCGTCGGACTCCGGCTCCCTGGTGATCGACACCATCACCGCCGGCGGCAAGGTCAATGCGCCGGTACCGCAGCGGGCCTTCTGGGCGATCCTGCAGGGCGTGGTGGCCATTTCCCTGCTGCTCGGCGGCGGTCTGGTGGCCCTGCAGGCCATGGCGGTCTCCACCGGCTTGCCGTTCACCATCGTCCTGCTCGTGGGCTGTGTGGCGATTATCAAGGGCTTGCTGAGCGAGCCACGCTAGGGCAAGCGTCCTCCGTCGCTTGGCGAAGCAGGGCGCGATCCGGGTAAGCAATCCCGGATCGCGCCAAGGCTTATCCAGGCTACGAGGCTATCGGGTAACGCAAGAACGCGCCTTCGGGCGCGTTTTTTGTGGGCGCTGCATTTTAGTTGTGTAGGGTGGATCGGGGCGCGTAGCTGACGCTTTTTTCATCCACCATCGTCGTCGGTGGATGGGTAAAGCGTCATCCACCCTACGATGCCGCAGACCTTGCACATATATAGGGTCTGCGCCTCAATTCCACAGATCGCCCACCGCGGTGTTCGGCGGATAGTGCGTGGCGGTCTGCGCCTGGAGCAACTCCGCGGTCGCCAGGGCATCGGTCAGGGCATGGTGCGCCTGATACAGCGGCAGGCCGTAGCGCAGGCGGCTGTCGGCCAGGCGGATCGATACCGACGGTTTGCCGAGCAGTTGGCGCAGCCAGCCGGCCTGGCGTTTGCGCGGATGCAGGCGGGCTTCCAGCTGCATGGTGTCGATCACCGGGAAATGCAGCCCTTCACCGAGCAAATGACGCATCGCCTGGTCGAGAAAACCGCGTTCGATAGGGCGGTAGTGCACCACCATGATCTTGCCGGCCATGGCCGTCAGCAGTTGTTCGAGCACCGTATCCAGGCCCGGTGCGTCGCTGATGTCCGAGTGGGTGATGTGGTGGAAGGTGACCGATTGGCTGCTCAGTTCGCCCGCCGGTTTGACCACCCAGTAGCGCGCGTCGCGGCAGCGAATGCGGCGCAGGTCGAAGGGCACCAGGCCGAGGCTGACGATCGAGTCGCGGCAGCTGTCCAGGCCGGTGGTCTCGACATCCAGGGCCAGCAGTGGCGTCTGGTCCAGTGGGGTGTCGGGGCTTACCGTGCCGGCCTGGTAGAAGCGTGCCAGGCGCGGGTCGCGGGCGGTCTGCCCCAGTCGGGCGAAAAGCGCGGGCCAGTCGGGCGGCGCGTCGGTGCTGTGGCGTCTCATAGCGGTAGATTTTGCAGCTGCCCCGGGTAGCGGAAACGCAGGAATTTCTGCGCATTGCTCAGCACCTGGAAGGCCGACTTGAGGTTATGCCGTTCATTGGCGGAGACCTTTTCCGGTTCGATGTAGTTGTCCGGCTCGCGGCCTTCCTGCAGGTCCAGGGCCTGATGGCGGATGCGCACGATGGAGAGGAACTCCAGGGCGTAGCGCAGCTGGGTGATGGCTTCCTCGGTGAGCAGCTTGGTGGCGGCAATGGCGTCCAGGCGCTCCAGCGAGTTCTGCGCCTTGGAGCCGACCGCCAGGGCATGCACCCTGATCAGGTCGGTCAACGGCGCGGTGCCGCGGCCCTTGAGGTTGATGATGTTGTTCTGCTGGCCGTCCTTCTCCATCACGAAGGTGCGGAAGAAGCCCAGCGGCGGGGTGCGGTTGAGTGCGTTGCGCGCCAGGCTGGCGAGAAACAGCGGGCTGTTGCTGGCCTTCTGCGCCACCAGCTCCTTGAGGTTCTCGACCAGCTCGGCCTCGCCGTAAACGCTGTCGAGGTCGAAGAAAATGCAACTGTTGAGCAGGGTTTCCGGGTTGGGCCGCTCGATCCAGTCGGTGAAATAGCCCCGCCAGACCCGTAGCGGCTGGCGCCATTTGGGGTTGCTGGCCATGATCCCGCCCTTGCAGTAGGTGAAACCGCAGGCCGCCAGGCCATCGCTGACGAAGGTCGCCAACTGCAGGAAATAGTCGTCGTGAACCCGCGGATCGAAGCGGTTGTCGAGCACCAGGGCGTTGTCCTGGTCGGTGACGATCATCTGCTCGTCGCGCGCCATCGAGCCCAGGACCATGAAGCAGTAGGGCACCGGTGGCGGCCCGAGCTTTTCCTCGGCCAATTCCAGCAGGCGCTGGGTCAGGCTGCGGCCGATGCCGGACAGAGCGCTGCCGATCATATGCGCCGTGGCCTGCTCGTTGACCAGGCGCAGGAAGGTGGCGCGCAGGTCCGGCACCAGGGCCTGCAACTCCGCCACCGACTGGCGGTTGAAGATGCTGTTGACCAGGTACAGGCTGCTTTGCGACTCGTACTTGATGATGTCCGAGAGGTTGATCACCCCGATCGGCCGCTGGCGGTGCACCACCGGCAGATGGTGGATGTTGTGTCGCAGCATGCACAGCATGGCCTCGAACACCGAGTCGTCGGCCTGGATGGTGATCGGGTTGGGCGACATGATCTGCTCGACCGGGGTGTCCAGGGCCAGGCCCTCGGCCAGCACCCGGGTGCGCAGGTCGCGGTCGGTGGTGATCCCGGCCATCGCTTGGCCATGGCCGGTGGCGCCTGGCGGCGCGCCGAGGATCACCAGGGAAGACACGCCGTGCTCGGTCATCACCCGCGCCGCATCCTGCACCGAGGTACCCAGCGGCACGCTGACGGTGCGTCGGGTGACCAGCTTGCGCACCTCGATCCTCATCAGCTCGCTGGCCGTGCCCTGGGCTGTTTCCTCCACCGATTTCAGCCGCGACAGCCCTTCGGCCTCGACGAAATCGGCAAAGGCCTCGTAGGTCTCGCATAACTGCTCGAACAGCTGGCCGGGGATGAAATAGATCAGGCTGTCCTCGATCGCCCGCGCCGGCAGCCGGACCTTCTTGCCACGCAGCAAGCCGAATTGGCCGAACACCTCGCCTTCGGCCAGGCGGTTGTACAGCTCGCCGTTGCGCCGGTAGATCTCCACCGCGCCGCTGCGGATGTAGTGCAGATCCTGGATAGGCGCGCCGTAGAGGAGAATGTCGCTGCCGGCCTTGAAGTAGCCGACCTCGACCTGTTGGGCGATCTGGTCGAGGAGCTCGTTCGGCAGTCCATCGAAAGGGGCGAAGCGACTCAGATGGTCACGTATTTCGATCAGCTCGACCTGCATGCGGAAGTCCTGGCGGGCGCGTATGGCGAACATTGAAGCATAGGCCCGAGAAAGCGGGCAGCCACCGCACCCACTGGGCGGCGGCGCCGGTCGTTGTCAGGCAGATGCATGTCGGTTGCAGACGGTTGGCCGGGTAGCCGGCGCGCGGCAGGCGGCTCCGCTGCCCGGGTGCCCCGTCGGTTTTCGACCGGCAGCCGATGGAGCGGCCTATGCTTGCAGGGTCGATTATTTATCTGGAGCCCCGCCATGCGCCTATCACTGTTGCACAGCTTGTTCCTCGGTCTTTGTCTGGTGCCGCTAGCCAGTAGCGCCATGGAGATCCAGCCCGGGCTGTGGGAAATCAGTTCGAGCAATATGCAGGTCGACGACCAGGCGCTGCCGGGGATGGAACAGATGCTCGAGCAGCTGAAGAACATGCCGCCCGAGCAGCGCCAGATGATGGAGCGGATGATGGCCGAGCAAGGCGTGCAACTGGGCGATAAGGGCGTGCGCGTATGCATGAGCGAGGCGCAGATCAAGGCTCAGCAGATCCCCATGCAGGATCCGAAATCCGGCTGCACCAATGAGATCACCGAGCGCAGCGCCGATCTGTGGAAGTTCCGCTTCAATTGTCCGAACGGCCAGGGCGAAGGCGAAACGCGCTTTCTCAGCGACAAGGAATTCACCTCCCAGGTGCGCGGCACCCACGGCGGTCAGAGCAGCAGCATGCAAAGCCACGCGCGCTGGGTCGCCGCCGATTGCGGCAATCTGCAAGCGCGTTAGTCGCTGCCCGCTGGCTGCGCACGCCTAGTCGAGGGCGTATTTATCCTTGAGGCTGCGCAGCAGCACGGGGTTCGTGCGTAAAAAGGCGTCGAACGCGGCGATCACCTCGGGATACCGGCGGCTGGAGAGGAAATAGTGGCCCTCGATATGCGGCAGGCCGGGGTCGAAGACCAGGGCGTCGGCGGGCAATCGATCGGCCATGAGGGCGCGGCGTGCAACTTGCGGATTGAGGTAAATCGCATCGACCCGGCGGTTGATCGCCATCTGCAGCAGCGATGAGACATGATTGCTCAGGCTTACCGACACCTGGCCGCTTTCGATCTGCGGCAGATAAGGCCAGGGCGTGAAGCCGCGCTGGGTGCCGAGCAACTGGATGCGCCGCAGGCCCTTGCCGAGGTGTTCGGGGAGCACCAGGACGCCATCGGTATAGGCCGCCTCCGCTTGGCTGTAATAAATCCGATGGCCCTGCTTCAGGTCGGCGTTCCACTGCGGGTCGTCGGGGAATTTGAAATCCACCTTGGCGGCGAGAAAGTCGTTGAGCAAACGCCTGACCGGCAGCGGCACATAGTGGAAGCGATGGCCCTGATTGACGGCGAAGGCGTCCAGCAATTCGCGGGCATAACCCTGGTATTCGCCGTCCTGCACCGAAGAGAAGGGTTGATAGGATTGCAGTTCGACGCCGATGCGAAAATCCGCGGCGCCGACCGTGCCGGCGCCCAACAGACTGCAAAGAAGGATCAGCGACGGCAGCGCGTTCATGGGCGAGGTCTCGTCAGACCGGGCGAAATGAGAAGCCCGGCGCAACAACTACCATAGCCCGCCGATAGCCGGAAGTCGCCGCCTCGCGCGAGCGTTTTAGAAGAACGTCAGCGCCTGGCCCTGGCGGTCGAAAGCCAGGAAATTGCCGATACTGCCGGCCTCGATCGCCCCGACCATCATCTTCAGCGGCTGCTCGGCCTCGTCGCTGCTCGGCGCTATGCCCGCGCGGCCCGCGAGCCCGGCGCTGAGCACCAGGTCCCAGGCCACGCCGGTGCGGCCAGACTCCGCGACCAGGCCGGCGAAGTCGCTCAACTCCTCCGGCAGCTTGTCGACGCACAGCACCGGTCGTAGCGAGCCGCCCTGTTTCTCGGCATGCCGTTGGCGCTCCTGCTCGGTGGCGTCCTCGGGCAATTCCGCGGCGACGAACACGAACAGCAAGCGCTGCGGCTCCGGCTGGGCTTTGGCGGCAGCCAACAGGCTGGGGAAATCGGCGATATCCATGGCATTCCATCCGTACGGCAAAATTCTGCGACTCGCGCACACTGCCATGTCGGTCGGGTGCTTGAATATATCTCTTCAGATATAGACGCCGACCGCTTCGGGGTAGCAGGCCGTTGCGCTGGAACGGGCTGTGCGCCTCGTATAGGGTGGCCCGATAGTGGCGCACGGACGCATGGGAGTATTGCGTATGGCTGTAATCGAGACAGGCTGGGTGGTTGGTGGCGTGCTGCTGACGGTGGCAGTGGCCACGGTGTATTGCTACAACCGTCTGGTGTTCAACCGCGAGCGGGTCGCCGAGGCGTGGAGCGGTATCGACGTGCAACTCAAGCGGCGTGCCAGCCTGGTGCCGAATCTGGTGGCCTGCCTAAAGCTGTATACCGCCCACGAGCGCGACACCCTGGAAGCCCTGGTGCAGGAGCGCGCCAACGTCAGCGCCCATGAAGCCGACCGCGCGGATCAGCGCGGCCTGGCCGAGGGCCACTTATCCAACGCCCTGCTGCGGGTGTTCGCCCTGGCCGAGAGCTACCCGCAGTTGAAGGCCGACAGCAACTTCCTCGCCCTGCAAAAAAGCCTCAGCGAACTCGAAGAGCAGATCCAGATGGCTCGCCGTTACTACAACGGCGCGGTGCGCGAACTCAACGTGTGGGTCGAGTCGATACCGAGCAACCTGGTGGCGCGGCTATTCGGCTTCGCCAGCGCGCCCTATTTTGCCCTGGGCGATGCCCGCGAAGGGCTATCCCCGAAGGTGGAGCTTTGAGCATGGCGAATTGGCTGATGCGTTGCCTGTTGCTGGTCGGACTGCTGGGCGCGATGGAGGTCGGCGCGGCCGAACGCGAGCGTATCGAGGATTTCGCCGTGGAGCTGGTCGTCGAGGCGGACGGCAGCCTGCTGGTGACCGAGCAGATCCGCGTATGGGCCGCCGGCGAGGCGATCAAGCGCGGGATCTACCGCGACTTTCCGCTGCGTTCGATCAACCGCTGGATGCTCAACCAGAAGGTCGGCTTTGAACTGCTCGAGGTGCAACGCGACGGCCGCCGCGAGCCCTATTTCAGCGAGGCGGTGGATGCGGTGCAGCGCATCTACATCGGCAACCCCGACTACCTGCTCGATCCCGGCCGCTATCAATACCTGGTGCGCTACCGCAGCAGCCGGCAACTGTTGCAGCGCGACGGCGAGGACGAGTTGTACTGGAACGTCACCGGCAACGACTGGCGCTTCCCGATCGAGCACGCGAGCATCCGTGTGACCTTGCCCGAGGGCGCCGAGGCCCATGCGGTCGAGGCGTATACCGACTACCGCGACGAGCAGGGCAAGGACTATCGCATCCTCGAGCAGCAGGGCGAGCGCCTGCACCTGGCGACGACCCATGAACTGCTGCCAGGCGAAGGTTTTACCGTGGCGATCGCCTGGCCCGCGGGCCTGCTGCCGCAACCGGACGGCTTCGACCGCTTCGTCTGGCTGCTGCTGGATAACCCCGGTACGGCGGTTGGCGTCGCCGTGCTGCTGGGCCTGTTGCTGTTTTACCTGTGGCACTGGTTACGGGTCGGGCGCGACCCGCGCAAAGGCCTGATCATCGCCCAGTTCGAAGGCCCCAAGGGGCTGTCTGCGGCCGCGCTCGGCTATGTCGCGAATCAGGGCTTTGGGGCTGCGTACAGCGCCGTCCAGGCGCTGACCGTGGCCCTGACCAGCATGGCGATCAAGCGCGCCATCCTGCTCAAGGACGGCGAGGGCGCCAAGGATTTCCTGATCGAGCCCGGCCCCGGCGACGAGCCACTGTCGACTGGCGAAAAGGCCGTGCTGGAGGCGTTGTTCGAGGGCGGCAAGTCCGCGCAGTTGCAAATCGGCGAAGGCTTCCAGCCGCGTCTGGGCGAAGCGGTCAAGGCCTTGAGCGATACCCTGGAAACCGAGCAGCGCGCCGCCTGTTTCCGCTTCAATCGCGGCATCTGGTGGTGGGGCGTCGGCGGCGCCTTTCTGGGCATTCTGGCCACCCAACTGCTGGGCCTGGACAGCACGGCGGACTTCGAGCTGGTGGCCGTTGCCCTGCTGTTCATGTTCGCCTTCGGCGTGCCTGGCCTGTTCGCCGCGGTGATGGGGCTGCGACGGCTATTTGCCCGCACGTTCGGCGCAGATAACTGGCTGTTCGTGCTTTTCGGTGTGATTTTCAGCGGCGTTGGCCTGGGCGCCCTGGCGATCATGGGCACCGTGGTCGCGCCGCTGAATTTCTGGCTGGTGTTGGCCCTCCTGCTGGTTTGTGTGCTGTTTCGCGGCTGGCTGGAGGCGCCGACGGCGCACGGGCGCAAGCTGCTCGATCATATCGAAGGCTACCGCGAGTACCTGACCCTGGCCGAAAGCGAAACCCTGGCCCTGGCGGGCGCCGCGCCGGCGATGACGATCGCCTTGTACGAGCATCATCTGCCCTACGCCATGGCCCTGGGGGTCGAGCAGCAATGGAGCGCGCGCTTCAGCGAGGCCTTGCACAGCGGGTTGATCGACGCTTCGCAGAGCCGCGATTACCGCCCCGATTGGTACCGCAGCAAGCAGGCGTTCAGCGACCCGCAGGTGTTTTCCAGTCGTCTGGCCGCGGGCCTGGGCGCGGCGGCGGCCAGCTCGGCCACGGCGCCGTCGACTTCCTCGTCGTCTTCCGGTGGTTCTTCCGGCGGCGGTTCCTCCGGTGGTGGCGGAGGGGGTGGCGGAGGTGGCGGCTGGTAGCGAAGAAAGGCTATGGCTCGGTGATGTGTAGCAGGCAGCTTCTGTAGGTGCGTTCTGCGCACCAGGAATCTACGCTGGCGCTGGTGCGCAGGGCGCACCCTACGAAGTCAGTCACGTAGCCCGGATGCAATCCGGGGAGCGCTTGCGCGGCTGCCAAAGCGTCCCGGATAAACCTGCGGTCCTGCATAACGGGAACGGGTACAGAACAAAAAAGCGCCCCTGATACCTCTCCCAGCCAAGGCTGTCGAGGTGCAGGGGCGCGAGGTTGCAGGGCTTAGTTGGCCGGCTGGACGTTACGCGGTTGCACCGGCGGCGGTGCGACGCGGTTCGGGGTGAAGCCCGGCTTGGGATCGACCGGTTTTGGCTGGACCTTCATCATCCCCGGGGTCGGCGAACCGTCGTTCGGCACTACCTGATCGATGCCTTTGCCGCCTTGGCCACTCAGCGCGTCATTCAGTTGCGGCGTGCAGGTGTGGCTCCAGTCCTTGTCGCCGAGCAGTTGATACTGGGTTGGCCATACTGCCGCCTTTTCGTCCTTGAAGCGCACGGCATCGTATGGCTACTCCAGGTGTTGGCGTTTCGCAGTGTTCTGCGGTGCGTTCTGGCAAGTAGGTAGTGGTGCTGGCGCAAAGGGTTCAAAAAACTTCGGCGGCGATGGTGCTTGGCAGCGCTTTTCAGCTTAGCCGCTGGTGCAAAAGACACCCGCTCGACGCCCGGCAGGCGGCTATCAAACGGCTCTATTTAGCGCCTTCCAGCTTGGTGTTTGGGAAAAATGACTGAACCATCCGCGGCTATCGCTCTTCTACGACTGAGAGAGCCGGGGGCGAAGATCGCAGCGCTTTTTGCGATTGCCCAGGCGCTCGTCAACGAACGTCCTGAACGGAGGAATCGAAGATGAAAAAACTACTGACCGGCATCGCGCTCGTCATGGCGCTGTGCGCCGGCGCCGTCGGGCCCGCGATGGCGGACACCTGGGACACGTGGGATTCCTGGAGCACCTACGACAACGACTGGTGGGAAACCGATAACTGGGATAACGACGACTGGGGGTATTACGACCCCGACTATGGCTGGGATGTCACCGATTCAGATTGGAATAATTGGTACGGCGACTACGACAGCGACTGGAATACCTATGACGACGTCGGCGATGAAGGCTGGCTGGATGTGTAACTCAGACGGGAGAACACCATGAAACCTATCATTTCATCCATCTTGCTGGCTTCCAGCCTGGGGCTCACCGCTCCGGCTCTGGCCGACGACATGGCAAAAGACGGCCAGAACAAAACCGGTTTCCGCTCCGTGATAGGGCAGGTGGTCGATAGTCGAGACCTGACGATCAAAGGTTCGCAGAACAAGCACCGCTTGCTGAAGTTGGAAACTCCCCAGGGTAAGCGCGTGGTGGTCAATCTTGGCGATGCGACCAAGCTGGGGCAAATGCAAATCGCTAAAGGCGACAGGATCTATGCCGTGGGCAAGTCGGCGCGTATCGGCGGTAAGCCGGTGATATTCGCGCGCTATGCCGGTGAATTGAACCCGGTCGGCGCTACGGGGATGAGCAAGCAATAGCGCCCCGCTTGTTGCGCGCTGAAACAGCCGCCGGTCGCGAGACGAGTCCTCTGCCGACCGGCGGTTCCACGTGAAACCCCTATGAATACTGGCCTGCAGCCTCTTTGAGCTGACAGGCCCGCTTATGGCTTGAGCGCAGCCACCAAGGTGTCGAGGTTGTGCTGGAACATGCCCAAATAGCTGCTGGCCGCACCTTCGCTGGCCAGAGCGTCGGAATACAGGGTGCCGCCGACCTTGGCGCCACCCTCCGCGGCGATCTGCTGGATCAGCCGCGGGTCGCGGATATTTTCAACGAACACCGCACGCACGCCGTCGGCGCGGATTTGGCGGATCAAGGCGGCCACTTCGGCAGCGGAGGGCTCGTCTTCGGTGGACAGCCCTTGAGGCGCGATGAAATTCAGGCCGTAGGCTTGACCCAGGTAACCGAAGGCGTCGTGGCTGGTGATGATGGTGCGTTGGGCCGGCGGCAACTGGCCCAGGCTGGCGCGGGCTTCACTCAGCAGGGCGCGGATCTGGCTGAGGTAGGCCTCGCTGCGGTAGGCGTAGAGCTCTGCATTGGCCGGATCGCCCTGGCTCAGCGCCTTGGCGATGTTGCGTACGTATATCTCGGCGTTGGCCAGGTTTTGCCAGGCATGCGGGTCGGCTACCCGGTGACCGTCCTCTTCGAGCATCAGCGGCAGCACCCCGGCGCTGGCGTCGATGCGGGCGCCGGCGGCATCGCTGCTGGCGATCAGCCGATCCAGCCAGGGCTCGAAGCCCAGGCCGTTGGCGATGATCAGGTCGGCATCGAGCACGGCCTTGGCGTCCTCTGGGCTCGGTGCATAGACATGAGCGTCGGCGTCGGCGCCAACCAGGTTGCGTAGTTCTATGCGGTCGCCGCCGATTTGCTCGGTAATGTCGGCCAAAATGCTGAAGCTGGTAATGACCTGAAGCTTTTCCGCCGCTGACAGCGATAGCGAGGCGAGCAGGGTGAACAGGGCGACCAAAGTGCGCATGAGTGTTTCCTCAGAGTGAAGGTAAAGGCTGGGCGCGCAATAGGCCGTTGACCGGGCCGAGCAACACCGAGACGGCGTAGGCCAAGCCGGCCAGCAGGACGATGCAGGGCCCGCTGGGCAGGTTGGCGTAATAGGACAGCAGCAGACCGAGCCAGACGCAGAGCGCGCCCATGAGCGCGGCGATCAACAGCAGGCTGGGTAGATGGCAGCTCCAGAAGCGCGCGGCGGCGGCCGGCAGCATCATCAGGCCAACCACCATCAGCGCGCCTATGGCCTGGAAACCGATCACCAGGTTGAGCACCACCAGGGTCAGGAACAGACCGTAGGCGAGGGGACCGAAGCGGCTGACGCTGCCGAGAAACAGCGGGTCGAGGCTGTCGAGCAGCAACCAGCGGTAAATCAGCGCCAGGACCAGCAGGCTACCGAGCGAGACCAGCAGCATGCCGTTGAGCGTGTGCTGATCCACTGCCAGCACCGAGCCGAACAGCAGATGCAGCAGGTCCAGCTTGCGGCCCGCCAGGCCCAACAACAGCACGCCGCTGGCCAGGGAAATCGGGTAGATCGCCGCCAGGCTGGCATCTTCGCGCAGGCCGGTGCGGCGGGTGACCCAGGCGGCCAAGCCGGCCATGCCGAGCCCGGCGATCAGGCCGCCGAGGGTCAGCGCCGGCAAGCTCAGGCCGAACAAGCAGAAACCGATGGCCGCGCCGGGCAGGATGCCGTGGGCGATGGCATCGCCGATCAGGCTCAGACGCCGCAGAATCAGAAACACCCCCAGGGGCGCCGCGCTCAACGCCAGCATCACACCGCCAAGCAGGGCGCGGCGCATAAAGGCGAACTCGACGAAAGGCGCCCAGAGCAGCTCCACTTCAGGCCACTCGCGATAACGGCTGCACTCGCTGCGCCAGCAACTGCTGGATAGGCGCGAAGACGCAGCCGCTGGGCGCCACCAGCAGAGCGTCGTCCAGGCGCTGGCTGAGGCCGGCGAGGTCGTGGCTGACCAATAGCTGGGTGCGGCCCTCGGCCCGCCAGCGCTGGATATGCTGCCAAAGCAGTGCCTGGCCCTGTTCGTCCAGCGCCGCATCAGGTTCGTCGAGCAGCAGTATCCGGGCTTCGGTCAGGCTCAGACGGGCCAACAGCGCACGTTGCAATTCGCCGCCGGAGAGCGCTTGCAGCGGGTGCTCTTGCAGGTCGAGCAGGCGCCAATCGTCCAATACTTGCTGCAAGCGCGTCTGCCGTTCGCGGCGGCTCAGCGGGCTGCGCCAGAAGCCGGCGCTGACCAGGCTTTGCAGGTCGATCGGGAACTGCCGGTCGAGTGCCTGCTGCTGCACCAGGTAGGCGACACCGCCCAGGCGCGTGGCGCCGAGTCGCACCCGGCCGCGTAGGGGACGCTGCAAACCGGCGATCACTTTCAGCAGGCTGCTTTTGCCGCAACCGTTGCTGCCGATCACCGCGCTCAGGCTGCCGGCGGGCAGGTGCAGATCCACGGGCGGCGTCAGCGGCTGGGCTTTCGTGCCCCATTGCAACTGCTCGCAGCGGATCATGGGCGCCCCCAGTTTCGACTGCTGGCGGCCACAGCATCATGCGCGTGCAGGCTTTCCCCATGCACCACACGCAAGTTGAAGCCGCTCAGTTCGGGCAGGTTCAGCAGCGCACCATGCAGGCGGCGCGCGGCGTCCTCGCAGAACATCAGGTTCTGCCCATTGGCCAGGGCGAAGGCTTGCTCGTCGGCGCGTTTGACTGCGGTCTGCACCGCAGTGCCCAGGGCCTGTTCGGCGCAGTCGATCAGCTCGAGCAACGGCAGCTCGCTGGCCTGGGCCGCCAGGCGCACTTGCAGCGTCGCCGTGCTGCGTTGGCTATGCGGCGTGGCGACAATGCCCTGGGTCGAGCCGAGCCAGGCCAACACCTGCTGATGGTCGAGCGTCTGGTTGGCGAAGTCGTCGATAAAGCGCTGCTGGATCAACTGGCGCGCCAGGGCGGCGGAGCAGGGGCAGGTCGAGGAGTAGAGGACCTCGACTTGCAGCTCCAGATGAAAGCCCGAGGCATCCAGCTTTGCGCGGATTTCGAAGGGGTAGGACTTCCAGCCGGAAAGCGCGCTGACCAGTGCCGGCCGGTTGAGCAGGGTTGCGCCGCGCAGGGTCAGATAGGCGCTACCGGACAGCCGCGCATGGCTGTCGAGAAACTGTTCCAGCACCCTCTGCAACAGCAACGGGCTGAGTCTGTCGCCCGCCAATGCCTGTAGCGCCAAGTACAGGCGCGACATATGAATGCCCCGCGCGCCGGGATCATCGATGCTGACCCCGGCATCGGCGCGGGCGTCGATGCGTTGTTCGGCCAGCAGCAGGGGCAGCGCGATATCGGCCATGCCGACCCAATCCAGGGCAAGCTCGTGGTGGGTGCTTTGCGCGGCAATGTCCGGCAGGGTCAAGGCATTCATCGAAAATCCAGCAGTAGACGGAAGCGATAAATGTTATGTTATAACAATCTAAACGTCACGCCAGCGAATTCTAACCATGACCCTGTCCACGCTTACCGATGCCGAACTGCTCGCGCAGCCGGCCGACGACTATATGAACGACGCCCAGCAAGCCTTCTTCCGCGAGCTTTTATTGCGCGAGCGCCGCGAGTTGCAGCTGCGCATCGCCGAGGAATTCGAGGGCCTGCGTGAGCGCGACACCAGCAGCGACCCGGCCGATATCGGCAGCGCCGAAGAACAACGGCAATGGCAGCTGCGCCTGCTGGAGCGGGAAAAGAAACTGCTCGACAAGATCGACTCGGCCCTCGACCGCTTGGCCCGCGGCGAATACGGCTGGTGCCGGGAAACCGGCGAGGCGATCGGTCTCAGACGACTGCTGCTGCGGCCCACCGCCAGCCTGTGCATCGAGGCCAAAGAACGCCAGGAACAACGCGAAAAACATATGCGTCACACCGATGGAGCCTGAAACCATGAACAATCGCCTTCCCGTAACCGTGCTTTCCGGCTTTCTCGGCGCCGGCAAAAGCACCCTGCTCAACCATGTGCTGAAGAACCGCGACGGCCTGAAGGTCGCGGTGATCGTCAACGACATGAGCGAAATCAATATCGACGGCAGCGAGGTGCAGCGCGATGTCAGCCTCAATCGCGCCGAAGAGAAACTGGTGGAAATGAGCAACGGCTGCATCTGCTGCACCCTGCGCGAGGACCTGCTCGAAGAGGTCGGCCGGTTGGCCCGCGACGGGCGTTTCGACTATTTATTGATCGAGTCCACCGGCATTTCCGAGCCCTTGCCGGTGGCCGAAACCTTCACCTTCCGCGATGAGCAAGGGCAGAGCCTGGCCGATCTGGCGCGTCTCGATACGCTGGTCACGGTGGTCGACGGGGTCAACTTCCTGCGCGATTTCCACGAGGCCGATAGCCTGGCCAGCCGCGGCGAAACCCTCGGTGAGGACGACGAGCGTTCGATCACCGACCTGCTGATCGAGCAGGTCGAGTTCGCCGATGTGATTCTGATCAGCAAGATCGACCTGATCGGCAGCCACGAGCGCGAGGAGCTGATCGCCATCCTGCGCGGGCTCAACACCCACGCTGAGATTCTGCCGATGGCCATGGGCGCGGTACCGCTGAACAAAATCCTCAACACCGGTCGATTCGACTTTGAGCGTGCGGCCCAGGCGCCGGGTTGGCTCAAGGAGTTGCGCGGCGAGCACGTGCCGGAAACCGAGGAATACGGCATTGCCTCCACGGCTTACCGGGCGCGTCGGCCGTTGCATCCGGAGCGCTTTTTCAACTTCATCAATCGCGAATGGAGCAATGGCCGGCTGCTGCGCTCCAAGGGCTTTTTCTGGCTGGCCAGCAAGTACCAGGAGGCGGGGAGTTGGTCCCAGGCCGGCGGCCTGATGCGCCATGGCTTTGCCGGGCGCTGGTGGCGGTTCGTCCCCAAGAGCCAATGGCCGACGGACGAAGAAGGCCTGCAGGCGATCATGAAGAACTGGGACCCGCTCAGCGGCGATTGCCGCCAGGAGTTGGTGTTTATCGGCCAGAACATCGACTTCGCCCGGCTGCGCGCCGAGCTGGATGCCTGCCTGCTTGACGATAAGGAGCTGGAGCAGGGCGTCGAAGCCTGGTTGGCCTTGCCCGACCCGTTCGGTCCCTGGGTCGAGGAAGCCGCCTGATGCTCGCGCCGATACTTAGACAACCGCTGACCCAGGTAGCCAGCGAGCGCGTCGAGGTGTTCTGCGAGGTGCTTCAGGATCACGTCAACCTGGCGCTCTGGCAGCGGCAGTTGCCAGCGCAGATCGCCGACTTCGCCACGCTACTATTGGCGACGGGCGACCCCTTGGCGCAGACCCTGACCCTCGAGTTGCCGAGCGCCGATGCTAAACCCCAGCTCGGCGAACTGCTCGCCCATTACCGCGATCTGCCCGGCCTCGCGGCTTTTGTCGCCGATGTCGGCTGGTTGGTCGGCGCCTTTGCCTGCCTGCTCGATGCCCGACGCATCGGCCTGTGCCTGCGCGCCTTGGACAAGGCGATGTGCCCGCGTTTTCATGTCGATCATGTGCCGTTGCGGCTGATCACCAGCTATGCCGGCGTCGGCAGCCAATGGTTGGGCGAAGGGGCGATGGCGCGCCGTCGCCTCGGCGACCCGGCTGCAGAACCGCAGGATGAAACGCTGATCGAGCGCGCTGCGGCCGGCGATGTGCTGCTGGCCAAGGGCGAGAAGTGGGTAGGTAACGAGGGTGGCGGGCTGATTCACCGTTCGCCGCAACCGCCGGAAGGCGAGCGGCGGTTGTTGCTGACCCTGGATTGGCTGGCTTAACGCGCCATCCACACGCCTTTGCTCTGCTGCTCGCAGAACGGCTTGAGATAGGCGGCATCGGTGGCCACGCCGTAATAATGTACATCCTGCTTGTAGGGCATGCCGGCGACAGTGGCGTTGCGGCAAACGCCGAAGGCGCCCACGGGGCATTGTTCGACGAACTCCACCGCGACTTTCTGCCCCTTCAATTGTGGTTGGCAAAAGCCGCTGCGAAACAGATTCGGCGGAATGCTGCGGTTTTGCTGACAGACTTTGACGTCCAGCCGCTCGGCCTGGCTATGCACCACACAGGCCTCGCCCCAGGCCAGACCAGAGGCGAGGCATAGGCTCAGCAGCAGAAAAACACGCATCGAATGGACCCCCGGCTGAATATGCCGGCGACTCTAACACGCCGCCTGGCGCGTTCAACCCGTTGCATTACTATGCGACGCTACCAGGCAAAATCTTCTCCGCCCTTCCGGCAGCACAGAGCCCATGCTGAAAAATATCCCCACCCATGTGATCGCCGGCCCCTTGGGCGCGGGCAAGACCAGTTTGATCCGCAACCTGTTGGCGCAACGCCCGGCCGATGAGCGCTGGGCGGTGTTGATCAATGAGTTCGGTTTGATCGGCCTGGACGCCGCACTTCTGAGCCGCGATGACGACGGTATCGCCATGGGCGAAGTGGCGGGCGGCTGCCTGTGCTGCGTCAATGGCGTGCCTTTTCAAGTCGGTCTGAGCCGCCTGCTGCGCAAGGCCAAACCGCACCGTCTGTTGATCGAACCTTCCGGCCTGGGGCATCCGCTGCAATTGCTGGAACAATTACGCGAGCCGCCCTGGGCCGGGGTCCTGGCCGTGCAGCCGCCGCTGTTGGTGCTGGATGCCATGGCGCTGGCCGTCGGCGAACCGCTACCCGATAGCCAGCAGTCGACCCTCAGCAGCGCTGGCTTGTTGCTGCTGAACAAAGCCGAAACCCTGGACGAGGTGGCGAAGGCGCGGATTCAGGCGCAGTTGCCGGCGCGTTCGTTGTTCTGGACCAGCCAGGGCAGCTTGCCGTTGGCGCAGCTACCCGGTTTTGCCGCCAAGGCCGAGACGGGCGGCGTAGCGGACGATCTGCCCGACGCTGCGGCCGCTCTGCCGCAAGTCTGGCGCAGCCCGGATCAGCCGATCTGCCAGGTGCAGGATCAGCCCGAGGGCTGGAGCATCGGCTGGCGCTGGCACCCGAGCCAGCACTTCGAGCTGATGCGGATTCAACATTGGTTGAGCGCGCTGCCCTGGCGCCGCGCCAAGCTGGTGCTCAATACCAACGCCGGCTGGCTCTCGGCCAATGCGTTGAACGGGCAGGCGTTGCATTGGCAAAGCAGCGAATGGCGCAAGGATTCGCGCCTGGAACTGATCTTCGCCGAGGCGCAGGATGTCGCCGCATTAAGCCAGGGCTTTAGCGACTGCCGCTTACTGTAATACCGCCTCCGCCGCCCAGCCGAGCAGTGCCAATAGCAGGCAGAGTGCGCTGAAGCGCAGGGCCCAAGGTGAGGTCAGCCAAGCCAGAAGTTGTTGTTGCGGCTGTTCACGCACTTGCATGAACGCATCGAAATGCTGCGGGTGAATGCTGTGGGGGAAGCTCCGGCTGCGGTACAGCAAGGTGCGGGCCGCGGCCATCTGCTTGTACCGTGGCAGTTCGATGGCGAAGTAGGGCTGGCCATCCGCGGTGCGGCCCAGATCGTTGACCAGGCATTCGATGCCGTGTCGCTCCAGGCAACCTTGCAAGTGCTCGATAAAGGCTCGGTCGGGGGAGTCGGTCAGTACGAACATCGTCAGTCTTCCATGAATGCGTGGGGCCGCCATCATGCCGTGCCTTGTCATCGTTCGCTATGGTCTCTAGATACCTCGCATTTGAGACCTTGGTCAGGCTGGCCGCTCCGTTAAGGCGTCGGCAGTTGCGGCTCAGCGGCCAACTGGTCCAGCGCCGCGATGATTCGCGCGCTGTAGCGGTTGACCAATGTGGGCACACTGTTTTCCCGGTAGTTGAGCAGCGAGGGCTCGATATAACGCCATTTCTTTTCGATGTCGCGCAGCAGCAGTTTGCGCTCGGCCGATTGTCCGGGTTGTTGGCTTAGCTGCTGCAGGCCGGCGGCGAACGCCTTGCTCTGTTCGTCGATCGCGGGGGCATCGCCGCCCAGGGAGTTGGCGCCGACGCTGTGCGCGATGTAGTCGGTGGTGAGGGTTTGCAAGCGCACTTCAAGTGTGCGGCTGTCATGTGCCTGATCGTGATCGAGCCCTGTGCTCAACTCGTCGCACAGGCTTACCAGGTGGCGATTGAGCCTGATCAGTTCGGCGATGGCGCCGCCTTCCGGGTACTGTTTGCGTTGCAGTTGTATTGCCGCTTCGCTCAATAGCGCGCGGTAGGTCCGCCAGTGCGGTTGTAACTGCTCGAACGTCGACAGCAGGGCGCCACCGGCTGCTTCGAGTCGGTCGAGTTGCTTATCGACCAGGGCGATGCGCTTCTCTATAGAGGCGCCATGGGCCGGGTCGACGGTTACGCCATAGAGCAAATAGAAGTCGCCGAGCGAACCGATGATGCTCAGGCGGATTTGATGCAGGGCGGCGGCCTGCTGCTCGGGGGTGGCGGCGGATACGCCGGGATGAAGGGCTATGGCCAATAGACAAAACAGCCAGGCGTACAAGCGGTGGGTCATACGGCCTCCCTGGGGCTCGTCGGACTAATGGAAATCCTGGGGTTGTTGTGCTTTTACGAGACGCCGGCCGTCCGCTGAATGCCGGTGCGGATATCGACTCGTTGAACCAGTCAAGCCACCAACGGACGACTGGGCGCAAAGCCCAGTCGTCACTGTCAGCGGTAGTGGGGCAGGCAGCCAAGGCTGCCTGCCCGTCCCTTTATGGATGGGCTTTGAACCAGGCGAGTACCTTGCCTGGCGAGGCGTCGAACCATTCATGATTGCCCCAGGACTCGGTATAACGACCGGTCTTGATGCCTTGCTGCAGCAGGCGGTCGTAGTACATGTCCATACTCCACCACGGCACGATCAGGTCGGTGTAGCCGTGAATGAAATAGGTCGGCGGATGATCGGCCGGCAGGGTCGATGGCACCGAGCACACCGGACCGGCACAGGTGGCATAGGAGCCCGAGTGCACCACCAGCGCCTTGAACTGGCCCGGGAAGGACACGGCCATGCGGCTGGTGTTGTAGCCGCCGCTGGAAATGCCAGTGGCGTACTTGCGCTTGCCGTTGAGTGGGCCGAAATGCCCGTTGTCGATGGCTTTGAACACGTTGGTCAGAAAGCTGAAGTCCGTGCTGGTCTCGTACAGGCTGCCCGATAAGCCGGGGATGTTGGTTTGCCAGAACAGATCGGCCGGTGCACTGGGCGCGATCACGGCATAGCCGTTGTCCAGCAAGGTCTTGATGGTTTTGCCCTCGTTATACAGTTTGCCCAGCCATTCGCTGCTGTAATAGACGAAGTCGTCCAGGGCGAAGAACGAACCCTGGTAGATCAGGGCCACTGGCCAGCCACCAGCAGGCGGCGTACCCGCCGGCGTTTGGTAGATCACCTTGCGTGAACCTATGGCGCCCGAGGCGATCCAGGTGGATTTGTGGCTACATTCGATTTTTCCGGGTAGCCACCAGGTGGGTTTACGTTCGCTACAGGGGGAGGCGGCCCAGCTTGGGGTTGCAACGAAGCAGGCCAGTAACGCAATCAAGCTCAGCCAACGAACTTCATGTTTGGCAGTGAACATGGGTGTATCTCCGATTTTATTGTTGGTTTTTTCCGCTAATTCTCCTGTTCTGAAATTTTTTTCCCTAACTGCGGCGGAGTAAATAGAAACCTGAATTCCGATTCCGTCAAGTGAACAAAAACGCGATTTCCCGGTCGCTAAGCGCAGCGGCCGTCTAGCTCAAGGCCTCCCGGCGGAAAAAAATTTTGCATCTTGCCAAAGATGGGCTGCGGGATTAGGTTATCGGAACCGATGTTCCGGTTCCGATAACTACAATTCAGCAGGAGACCATCGTGGCGATTCAGAGAACAACATGGGCAGCATGGACGGCGGGCTTTTGGGTGCTACTGGCGGCGGGCCAGGCCAGCGCTTTTCAAGCACGTTCAGGGGATTGGGCGCTGTCCTGGGACACCACCCTGTCCTACGGCGTGAACTACCGCATGGAAAGTCAGGACCGTCGACTGATAGCGCGCGCCAATGGCGGTAAGGGCGCGAACGTCGACTTGATCAACACCGATGACGGCAATCTGAATTTCAGAAAGGGCGATCTGTTCTCCGAAGTGGCCAAGGTGGTCACCGAGATGGACCTGAATTTTCAGAACGATTACGGCGTATTCGTCAGGGCGCGGGGCTTCTACGATTTCGAACTGAAGGACGACGAGCGCCGCCACCGCGAGATCCCGGAGAAGGGATTGGACGACGCCGGTTCCAGCATCGATCTGCTGGACGCGTTCGTCTACGGCAGCTGGACGGTGGCCGATCGGGCGTTGAATGTGCGGCTCGGCCGTCAGGTGATCAACTGGGGCGAGGGGTTGTTCTACCAAAACGGCATAGGCGCGACCAACCCGGTGGATCTCAATGCGCTGCGTGCGCCCGGCTCCGAGTTGAAAGAAGCCTATATGCCGACCCTGATGGGCTATGCCTCCTTCGAGTTGGGTGATGGCGTTTCGATCGAGGGTTACTGGCAGCCGGGGAGTGCGTGGGAAGAGACCAAGATCGACCCTTGCGGCACCTACTTCTCGACCCTCGATGTGGTGGGTGGCGGGTGCAATTACCTGATGCTGCCGCCGTTGCAGGAGCCATTCACCGGCGGCCTCGCCTTTGACAGCCCCGGGGAGCTCCAGGATTTCGCCAATAGCTTGCCGCCCGGCCTGGTTAGGACCCTGCTGCCGACCACCTATATTCCTCGTGGTCCGGATGTAAAAGCCGACAATGCCCCGCAATACGGCGTGGCGTTGCGCTGGTTGGCACCTGAGTTGAACGACAGCGAGTTCGGCTTCTACTACCTGCGTTACAACATGAACTTGCCGATGGTTGGGCTGACTGTCGCGCAAACCCTGGGCGGTCTGCCACTGGCTAATACGGCCAATTACTACGCGGAGTACTTGGAAAAACGCCACCTGTACGGCCTTAGCTTCAATACCAGTATTGGCGGTGACAGCTTCCTCAACGGCCTCTCCGTGGCTGGCGAGCTTAGCTACCGGCCTAATGCGCCTATCGCTCTGGGGCTCGGCGAATACCTGCCGACTGCGTTGTCTGGCACCGCCATGGGCATGCCAGCGGGCACCCGTCTCGATGGTTACGAAGAAAAACCCATGCTGCAAGCCTCGCTGGCCGGCATCTACAGCTTCAACAACCTGCTCGGCGCCGACACCGCCACCTTGTTCGCCGAGGTCGTGGGTAGTCGGGTGCAGGGGCTGGAGTCGGATGTCGACTATTACGACGCCACCTCCAGCGCCTGGGGCGTGCAAGGCAGCCTGTCGCTGACCTATAGCAACGTGTTCAACGTGATCAATCTGGTGCCCAACGTCAGCTATCAGTACGGCGTCAATGGCGTTGCGCCACAGTTGACCAACGGCTTGCTGGAGGAGCGTAAGAGCTATTCGGTCGGTGTCGATGCGATTTATCGGGAGGCGCTGACCGTCGGCGCCAAATATGTGGGCTACAGCGGCGGCGGTCTGGCCAACAAGCTCAGCGACCGCGACTACCTCAGTTTCAACATCAAATACAGTTTCTAGAAGAGTGAATCATGAAGACTTCAGGATTTTTGTATAGCAGCCTGTTCATCGCCCTTTTGCTCGGTAGCGGCCTGGCCCAGGCTCAGGTGAGCGCGGCCGAGGCCGCGCGTCTCGGTCAGGATCTGACCCCGATGGGCGCCGAGAAAGCCGGTAATGCGGCGGGCACCATCCCCGCCTGGGACGGCGGCTTGGCCCGCGACCCCGATGCGTTCAAAGCCGACGTGGGCTACCCCGACCCCTTCGCCGGCGACAAGCCGCTGTTCACCATCACCGCGGCCAATGCCGAGCAATACCGCGACCAGTTGAGCCCCGGCCAGCGCGCCATGCTGACCCGCTTCAGCGACACCTGGAAGCTCAACGTCTACCCGACCCGGCGTTCGGCCTCCTACCCGCAAAAGATCTACGACGCGGTCAAGGCCAATGCGACCACCGCCAAGCTGATCGAGAACGGCAACGGCATCGCCGACTTCAAACTCGCCACGCCTTTCCCGATTCCCCAGTCGGGGCTCGAAGTGTTGTGGAACCACCTGGTGCGTTACCGCGGCGACAGCGTCAAGCGCCACTACGCCCAGGCGGTGCCGCATGCCAGCGGCGACTACTTCATGACCAAGATCGAGGACCTGTTCCTGTTCAACCAGGCGGCGGGCGACTACAGCCAGGAGAACGGCAACGTCCTCTTCTACTTCCGTCAGTCGGTATTGGCCCCGGCACGTCTGGCCGGCACCGAGTTGCTCGTGCACGAAACCGTCAACCAGGTGAAAGAACCGCGGCTGGCCTGGCTCTATGCTGCGGGTCAGCGTCGGGTACGGCGCGCGCCGAACGTGGCGTACGACTCGCCGGGCACCTCGTCGGACGGTATGCGCACCACCGATAACTTCGACATGTTCTCCGGCGCGCCGGACAAGTACGACTGGGAGTTGCTGGGCAAGAAGGAGATGTACGTGCCCTACAACAGCTACCAGTTAGCGGACAAGCGCAACAAATACAGTGATATCGTCCAGCGTGGCCACGTCAATCCCGATCTGCTGCGTTACGAGCTGCACCGGGTCTGGCACGTGCGGGCGATGCTGAAGGATGGCATGCGCCATCAGTACAAGCAGCGCGATATGTATTTCGACGAGGACAGCTATCAGTTGCTGCTGGTCGACCACTACGACAACCGCGACAACCTGTGGCGCGTCGGCGAGTCCTACACGATCAATCTTTACGATCAGCCATTGGTTTGGACCAAGGGCGACGCGGTATACGACTTGATCGGTGGGCGTTATGTGATCGGCGTATTGTCCAACGAAGAACCGGCCAATCAGTTCGATATTGCTCTTACGCCGTCCGACTTCACTCCGGCGCAATTACGCAGGGACAGCCGGCGTTAATTTTTGGCAACTTCCAAATAACTGCAAATCAACCGTGAAAGTTCCCCGGGAATAACTTCCCGGGGGGTTACCCCCAGGGTGCCGACCATTGTGAAGTAATTCATGCTGGCGAGCAGCATATGCGCGGAGAGGTCGGCGGCTTGTTCCGGGTTGGGATGGCCGAGCTCGTTGCGCTTGGCCAGCACGATGCGGCACAGGGTCTGGCTGATGTGGGCGTTTAATTGGTGGAAGCGCTGACGGAATTGAATATCTGCCGAGCTGCGGCGAACCAGGGCGCGGAGCAGGCCTTCATGGCCCGCGAAGAAGGTGATGATGCCTTGAATGAACAACTCGATTTGCTGTGCCAGTGACTGTCCGGGGCGCTCTAGTTCTTCGAGCAGCGAGTCGATGGCCTCCCGACCTTGTGCGACGAAACGTTCATGCACGGCGAACAACAGGACGTCTTTATCGGCGAGCAGCCGGTAGAAGGTGCCCACCGAGGACTCGGCCAGTTGCGAGATTTGCGCGATGCCGGTGTCTTCGAAGCGATTATCGGCGAGCAGTTCGGCAGCCACGTTGAGAAAGCGTTCCAAGGCTTTTTTACTGCGTGTCTGGGTCGGGCTGGAAATGCTGTACATGAGAAATTCTCTATAAAAAAGCAAGCCGATTCTAAGTTTTCAAGGAGTATAAGGCAAACAGGAACTTCTTAACGGATATGAAGAAATTAATATCAATTGGGTACGCATCAAGATAACTGATGTTTACCCATAACATTCGGCTTATTGGTGATGGGAAGTTATCGCTCAAGGGAGTTTATTTATGCACTATATTCAATTACAGAACGGTCGCTGTGCCTATATTCGTAGGGGTAAAGGCGTACCGGTACTGCTACTGCACGGTCTGGGTTCGTCCTGGCAGGATTGGCAACCGCAGATTGATGCGCTCTCGCGTTTCACCGAGGTATTCGCTCTGGATTTGCGCGGCCATGGCGCCAGCGAACCCTTGAGTGCGCCGGTCACCGTGTCCGAATTGGCTAATGATGTGGCCGAGTTCATTCGGGTAATGGATATTCGCGGCTGCGTTCTGGTCGGCATTTCGATGGGCGGCATGGTCGGCTTCCAGTTATTGGCCAATCAGCCCAATTTGGTGGGCGCGATGGTGGCGATCAACAGCGCGCCGAGCTTCCCGCTCGATAGTTGGCAAACCCGGGCGAAGATCTATCTGCGTCTGGCGACGATCCACCTGCTGGGCCTGAAGGCGCTCGGCCGCTTGATGGCGCGCAAGTTGTTTCCCCATGCCGAGCAGGATCAACTCCGGCGCCTGGTGGCCATGCGCATCGCCGCCAACGACCGCACCTCCTACCTGCATGCGATCCACGCGATTCTCGGCTGGTCGGCGTTACCCGCGGTCAGTCGTGTCGACACACCGATGCTGATTATCAGCGGCGATCGCGATTACACCCCGCTGGCCTACAAGCGGGCCTATACCGCGCAGTTACGCAATGCCGAATTGGTGGTGGTGGCCGACTCCGGGCACGCCACTCCGCTGGATCAGCCGGGGCAACTCAATGCATTGCTGGAACGATTTATCCGGACGAGGCAAATAAGCCGCGAACGGGCCTGAGCGTGAAAATTCGGCGTCGCAAGGCGCCTTCTTTTTGCCTGCTCGACGGAGCAAACAGGCCGAGAACCCAGCTCCCCCACCCGCTTATGCGCCGATCGGCATTACACTAGGGTCTGTTGCCGTTTCCGCGCAACCCGTAGGGCCGGGCCTGTTTTAGCGCGATGCTGCGTTTCTCGACGCTCATTTGGAACAACCACAAAAACGCCAGGAGCGTTTTTTGCGCGCAAGCCCCGAAGGGGTGAGGCACATGGATGTGCTGAACAAACGAGCGTCTCGTGCCTTGCCTCGCGCTAAAACAGGCTCCGGCGCGGTCGCGATGAAAC
>CBIHLQ010000001.1:0-267629 GCA_966210885.1 uncultured Pseudomonas sp. | reverse complement strand
GGAGTGGGCTGCCCCGCCCGCTATTTGTCATGTCGCTCTGGCGCAAGCCCACTGCGTACAGCTATAACAAGCTTCCTCTGCCTCGGGTTATAAGGTTCGACCGACCGAGTGACCGTGCGTCCACGCCCGCCATCTCGTCCCCTTGTAGAGCAGGTTATCCACCCCCATATTGGGGCGACCGATGCGTGAAGGAATGCAATCTTGAGCGACCAGTTCTCCGCCCGCTTGGCCCTGATGGGCGAGCGCGCCAACCTTTCCCTGCTTGCTCAATGCCTGCACGGTATCGAGCGTGAATGCCTGCGAGTCGACGCCGATGGCCAACTGGCGTTGACCGCGCACCCGGCAGCCCTGGGCGCCGCGTTGACCCACCCGCAGATCACCACGGATTATTCCGAGTCGCTGCTGGAGTTCATCACCCCCGCCGAAGCCGACCCCGCGACCACCCTCGCCGACCTCGAAGATATCCACCGTTTCGCTTACAGCAAGCTCGACGGCGAATACCTGTGGAGCCCGTCGATGCCCGGCCGGCTGCCCGAGGAAGAGCAGATTCCCATCGCTCGCTACGGCAACTCGCATATCGGCCAGCTCAAATACGTCTACCGCAAGGGCCTGGCCCTGCGCTACGGCAAGACCATGCAATGCATCGCCGGTATCCATTACAACTTCTCCCTGCCCGAACTGCTCTGGCAATTGCAGCAGCAGGCCGAAGGGGACACCAGCAGTGCACGGGATTACCAGTCGGCGCGCTATATCGCGCTGATCCGTAATTTCCGCCGCTACAGTTGGCTCTTGATGTATTTGTTCGGCGCTTCGCCGGCGATCGATGCGGGCTTTTTGCGTGGCCGCCCACACCAGCTGCAACAGCTCGATGCCGACACCCTGTACCTGCCCTACGCCACCAGCCTGCGCATGAGCGATCTGGGCTACCAGAGCGAAGCCCAAGCCGGCCTGACGCCCTGCTACAACGACCTGACCAGCTACACCGATAGCCTGCGCCGGGCCGTCGGCACGCCTTACCAGCCCTATGTCGACATCGGCAGCAAAAAGGATGGCGAGTGGCTGCAACTCAACACCCATATCCTGCAGATCGAAAACGAGTACTACTCGAATATCCGCCCCAAGCGCGTGACCTACAGCGGCGAACGGCCGATCCAGGCGCTGATGGCCCGCGGCGTGCAGTACATCGAAGTGCGCTGCCTGGACATCAACCCGTTCCTGCCGCTGGGTATCGACCTGACCGAAGCGCGTTTTCTCGATGCCTTCCTGTTGTTCTGCGCCCTACAGGACAGCCCGCTGCTGGAAAGCGGCGAATGCCACGCCTGTACCGACAACTTCCTCAGTGTGGTCAAGCAAGGCCGCCAACCCGGCCTGCAGCTGCAGCGCGGCGGACAGCCCGTCGCCCTGCAGAACTGGGCCGAGGAGTTGCTTGATCGCATCGAACCGCTGGCCGAACTGCTCGACCGCAGCCGGGCGAGCGATGAGCACCGCCAAGCGCTTCAGGCGCAGCGGGCCAAGGTCGCGGATGCCAGCCTGACGCCATCGGCCCAGGTGCTCGCGCAGTTGCAGCAAGGCGAAAGCTTCAGCCAGTTCGCCCTGCGCCAGAGCAAGCAGCATGCGCAGTATTTCCGCAGCAACCCGCTGAACGCGGAGCAGCAGGCGGCCTTCGAGGCGGCCGCGGTTAAATCCCTGGCCGAACAGCGCGACCTGGAATCGCTCGATGAAGGGGATTTCGACAGCTTCGCCGCCGCCTATCAGGCCAGCATCCTGGCCATCGGTAATTCGTGAGGTGCCTCACAAAAGCACTAGAAGGTCGTATCGAAGCATCGGACATCGCGGCAATGCGCAACTAGCATAGAGGCAAGGATCACCACGAGCGCGCGCCATGGACTCAGACGCCACCCCCGACAACGATCAACATTGGAGCCTGGAAAGCCTTAACAAGGTTTACCAGCAAGGCTATATGGCCGGCCTGACCGGGCAATCCATCACCGCCCACGAGCACAGTGCGGACGTACTGGCCGCCGCCTGGGAAGCCGGCTGGGACGACGGCCGCGAACAGTACTTGCTGCACAAGCGACGAAGCGCTTGATCCTTCGCGCGGGCCGACTGGCCCGCGCGCCTTTCACCGCCTCCGCGATATTCGCCTACTAGAGCGCCTTCTCGAACACCTTGGAATTGCGCTGGAAGTTGTATAGCGAAGCACGCGCCGCCGGCAGGCGGTCGACGCTGCTAGGCACGAAACCGCGCTCGCGAAACCAGTGAGCGGTGCGGGTGGTCAACACAAACAGCGTTTTCAAGCCCTGCGCGCGTGCGCGCTCTTCGATGCGTTCGAGCAATTCGTCGCCGCGCCCGCCGTGCCGGTAGGCCGGATTGACCGCCAAACAGGCCAACTCACCGAAGTCCGAATCGGCGATCTGATAGAGCGCCGCGCAAGCGATGATCATGCCGTCGCGCTCGACGATACTGAACTGACCGATCTCGCGCTCCAACACTTCGCGCGAGCGGCGCACCAGAATGCCCTGCTCCTCGAGGGGGCTGATCAGCTCGATCAGGCCACCGACATCGCCGATATTCGCCTCACGCAAGGATTCGAATTGCTCCTGGTCGACCAGGGTGCCGCCGCCGTCGCGGGTGAACAGCTCGGTGAGCAGGGCGCCATCCTCGGCGTAGCTGACGATATGCGCGCGCTTGACCCCACCGCGGCAGGCCTGGGCGGCGGCGTCGAGCAATTCGCCCTGGTAACTGCTCCCGAGCCGCGCCAGGTAAGCCGGCACCTGTTGCGGGCGCAGTTCGCGCACCAGCTTGCCATCCTCGTCGAGCAAGCCGCGCTCGGCGCTGAACAGCAACAGCTTGTCGGCGCCCAGATCGATGGCGGCGCGGGTGGCGACGTCCTCGCAGGCCAGGTTGAAAATCTCCCCGGTCGGCGAATAACCCAGCGACGACAGCAGAACGATGCTGCGTTCGTCGAGCAGGCGGCCAATGCCCTTGCGATCGACCCGCCGCACTTCGCCGGTATGGTGATAATCGACGCCGTCGACCACGCCGATCGGCCGCGCCGTGACCAGATTGCCGCCGGCCACGCGCAAGCGCGAACCCTGCATCGGCGAAGCGGCCATATCCATCGACAAGCGCGCCTCGATGGCGATGCGCAACTGGCCGACTGCATCGATCACGCACTCCAGCGTCGGCCCATCGGTCACCCGCAGGTCGCGGTAGAAGTGCGGCGTCAGCCCGCGCGCGGCCAGGCGCGCCTCTATTTGCGGGCGCGAGCCGTGTACCAGCACCAGGCGCACGCCCAGGCTGTGCAACAACACCAGGTCGTGAACGATATTGCCGAAATTCGGATGGGCGACCCCCTCGCCCGGCAGCATCACGACAAAGGTGCAGTCGCGGTGGGCATTGATATAGGGGGACGCATGGCGAAGCCAATTGACGTAGTCGTGCATGTAAAAACAACCTGTGAGTCGTGTGGAACGCATGAAGGGGGCGCGCCAAGGCGCCAGACGAACAGCCGATAGCAGCGGTGTTATCGTCGCAATTGGAGCAGCATCACGCGTTCTCTCCTCCGAGGTTCACAGGCCGGGAGTTCAAAGGCCATCGCCGGCCGGGTTCAGGCAATAGTGCCCGATCAATTCACGTAGCAGCCGCAAGGTCGGCTCGATTCGTGACATTTCCAGGTATTCGCCGGGCTGGTGGGCGCAATCGATATCGCCCGGGCCGAGCACCAGGGTATCGCAGCCCAGCCGCTGAAGATAAGGCGCTTCGGTGGCAAATGCCACCGAAGCCGCGGTATATCCGGTCAAGCGTTCGGCAATGCGCACCAGTTCGCTATCGGCGCGTTGCTCGAACGGCGCCACGCTGGGGAACAGCGGAGCGAAGTCGATGCGTACTTGATGACGCTCGGCCACGGGTTGCAGCTTCTGCCGGATGGCCGCGCGCAGCGCCTCCGGCTGCATGCCCGGCAACGGGCGCAGATCGAACTCCAGGGAACACTGCCCGCAGATGCGATTGGGGTTGTCGCCGCCGTGGATACAGCCGAAGTTCAGCGTCGGTTGCGGCACGGTGAACTGCGCATTGTTGAACTCGGCCTGCCATTGGCTACGCAAGCCGCGCAGTTCGAGCATCACATCCTGCATCGCTTCCAGGGCGCTATGGCCCAAGCCTGGATCGGAGGAATGACCGCTCCGGCCAAGGATATCGATGCGCTCCATCATGATGCCCTTGTGCAGGCGGATCGGCCGCAAGCCGGTCGGCTCGCCGATCACCGCGGCGCGCCCCAGGGGCCTGCCGGCGTCGGCCAGGGCACGGGCGCCGGCCATCGAGCTTTCCTCGTCGCAGGTCGCCAGGATCAGCAGGGGTTGCCGGAAACGCTGCGTCAGCAAGGGTTGCACGGCCTCGATGACCAAGGCGAAGAAGCCCTTCATGTCGCAGCTGCCGAGGCCGACCCAGCGGCCATCGATTTCGCTGAGCTTGAGCGGATCGCTCTGCCACAACGCTTCATCGAAGGGCACGGTATCACTGTGCCCGGCCAACACCAAACCGCCGGGACCGCTGCCATAGCTGGCGAGCAGATTGAACTTGCCGGGGCTGACCTGCTGAATCTCGCAGGCGAAACCGAGATCGCCGAGCCAGCCCGCCAACAGATCGATCACCGCGCGGTTGGACTGATCCAGGGACGCCTGGGTGCAACTCACCGAAGGCGCGGCGATAAGCGCGGCGAACTGTTCTTGAAAGGAAGGCAAAGGCATCGGCGGTCTCCGCGGGCGAGGGCCCATGATAGGACCAACGCCAACGCAGAGGAAACCGTAATGCGGGATTAACTCAGAGGAAAATACCGCGCAGGATGAAGAAGAAGAGAATCGACAAGGCTGCACCGGCTGGCAGGGTAATGATCCAGGACATGAAGATCGAACCGATCACACCCAGGTTCAAGGCACCAATACCACGAGCAATACCAATCCCCAATACCGCACCGACCAGCGTGTGAGTGGTGGAGACCGGCAAGCCTATGGCCGAAGCACCGACCACGGTAGAGGCGGTGGCCAGCTCAGCGGCAAAGCCGCGGCTCGGGGTCAACTCGGTGATTTCCTTGCCGATGGTGGCAATTACCTTGTAGCCATAGGTGGCCAGGCCGATGACGATACCCACGGCACCAAGCAATAGTACCCAGCCAGGTACTGCAGATTTGGCCCCAATGGTCAGGTCGCCATTGGATTGGATCACCCCGACGATTGCCGCCAATGGGCCGACCGCGTTGGCCACGTCGTTGGCGCCATGGGCGAACGCCATGGCGCAGGCGGTAAATACCATCAGTACCGCAAAGACCTTCTCGACGCTGGCGTAATGGAAGCTTTGATCGGCTTCGACATCGATGTGAATACGGCTGAGCAGTGCGATACCAAGCAACATTACCAGTACGCCCACGCCGCCAGCCAGCATCAGGTTCTGATTGCCATCGAGTTCCAGACCGACGTGCTTGAGGCCCTTGGTCAAGGTCATGATCGCGACCATGAAGCCGGTCATGAACATGTACAGAGGGACGTACCGCTTGGCATTTTGGAACGGGTTGTCGGTATTGATGATCAGTTTCTGCACACTTATGAACAGGCCGAAGGCGACCAGGCCCGAGAGCACCGGAGTCACAACCCAACTAGCGACGATTGGGCCGACCGCCGACCAATGCACCGCCTCCACCGAGACGCCGACTGCAGCGAAACCGATTACCGCACCGACTATAGAGTGGGTGGTGGAGACCGGCCAGCCGCGGGTTGTGGCAATCAACAGCCAGGTGCCGGCCGCCAGCAACGCCGACATCATGCCCAACACCATCAGGTCCGGAGTAATCGCCGTAGCGTCGACTATGCCGTTCTTGATGGTTTCGGTGACTTCGCCGCCAGCCAGGTAGGCGCCGCAGAATTCGAAAACCATGGCGATCAGAATCGCCTGTTTAATGGTCAGCGCGCGCGAGCCGACCGAGGTGCCCATGGCGTTGGCCACATCGTTGGCGCCCACGCCCCAGGCCATGAAAAAGCCGAAGAGGCAGGCGAGCAGCAGAAGTACGAGGCCGTAGTCCGCAATCAAAGACATAAGTTATTAATCCGTAGATTCCAGAAAGAACACTGGCGCTTAGCGCGCCAGCAGTTGCTCCAGTCGGTTGCCGACGCGCTCGGCGCGATCGGCTACATCACCAATCCACTCGATGATCTGGTAGAGAAACATCACATCGACCGCAGGAAGGTCCTTTTCCAGTTTGAACAGCGCGCGCCGTACCTCGATCTGCATCAGGTCGGTGTCACGTTCGATTTGCTCCAATTCTTCGACCATGGACTCGACCAACGCCGCCTCGCGGCCGCCGAAGCCGGTTTCCAGCAGTTCGTCCAGTTCGTTCATCGCTTTCAGCGCCTGGGCACTGGCATCCACGGTGCGCTGCACGAACGCCCGCATCAGCGGCTGCAGCGCCAGCGGGATGGCCATTTCGCGACCGAGCATCAAGCCGGCGATGTCCTTGGCGCGATTGGCCACTTTGTCCTGTACACTCAGCAGCTCGAGCAGATCCGAACGCGGTACTGGTAAAAACAAACTCTTGGGCAGGTGCAAGCGCACGCTCTTCTTGAGCTTATCGGCCTCATCCTCCAGCCGCGCCATATCCTGTTGCACCTGTTGCACTTTGGCCCAATCCTCGGCCATCACGGCTTCGAAAAACGGCAGCAGATTCGCTGCGCACTCATGGGCTTTGGCAAAGTGCTTCTGCATCGGTCCGATGGGCGAGCGACCGAACAGGCTGGCAAACGGATTGATTGGCATCAGGGTGAACCCCAGTTTTGAGAAGGCGGCAAGTATACGGCTCGCTCCCGCGACTCGCCAGCTCAGGTAATCGGACTGTCACAATCTCATAGTAGGCGCTGAAGCTCACCATCATGAACAAAGAAACCGAAATCAAGCTGCGGGCCAGCCGCGACACCCTGGCTGCCCTGCGCGATCACCCATTGCTGAAAAAGCGCAACAAGAGCGGCTGGGAGCAGCGCGATCTGTTCAACCAGTATTTCGATACGCCGGCGCGCGATCTGGCCAGGGCCAAGGTCGCACTGCGTTTGCGCCGCGATGGCGATGCCGTTATCCAGACCCTGAAAACCCGCGGGCAAAGCGTCGCCGGCCTGTCCGAACGCAACGAGTGGGACTGGTACCTGGAAAGCGCCGAGCTGGACCTCGGCAAGCTCGACGACAGTTGCTGGCCGGCGGCGCTGGCGGACCTCGACAAAAGCCTGTTGCAACCGATCTTCACCACCGACTTCGTCCGCCAGCGCGCAGATATCGCCTGGGGCCGCGGCAAAGCCAAGGTGCAGATCGAGGCCGCCCTGGACCTGGGCAAAGTCATCGCCGGCGAAGGCGAAGAAGAAATCTGCGAACTGGAGCTGGAGCTGCGCCAGGGCGAGCCCGAAGCGTTGCTCGAACTGGCCGCCGAACTGGCCGCCGATCTGCCGCTGATGCCCTGCGATATCAGCAAGGCCGAGCGCGGTTATCGCCTGTTCGATTCAGGCAGCTACACCCTCAGCCTGCCCGCGCCGCAGCTCAGCGCCGAACTCAGCCTCGACGACGGCGTCGCCGCCCTGGCCTGGCACCTGCTCGGCAGCAGCCAGCGTCTGGCCGAACAATACCGCTTCAACGGCCACTGGCGCCTGCTGGTCGAATGGCTGGAGCAACTGGTGGGCCTGCGCGCGCTGATCGCCAGCCTCGGCCAGGCCGCGCCGCGTAGCAGCAGTAGCGAACTGCGCCAGGCACTCGATGCCCTGCTCGTCGATTGGCGCCCACGGCTGCACGCCGGCCAGCTCGACGATGCCGCACGCAAGGCCGCACCGGCGCTGTTCGCCGCCGAACTGCAGGGCACCCGCTGGGGTCAGTTCTCGCTGAACAGTTCGCGCTGGCTGCTCGCCCGTGGCTGGAGCGTCGCTCGTAACAACCGCGGCAATCGCCAAGGCGCGGCGCCGCTGGGCAGTTGGCTGCCGACCTCGATCGCCACTGAAGGTCAGGAACTGCAACTCAAGCGCTATCAGCAGCAACCGGAAGACCTCGCAGAGCAGCTACCGCGCATCGAGCGCCTGCTGGTCTGGCTGCGTCTGGCGCGGGGCATTCTGGAGGTACCGGAGGTCGATCGCCTGTATGGCGAATTGAGCAAGCTCTACGAGCTGGCGCAGCAGGCCATCGATCCCGAGACATTGGCCGCACGGCAGGCCCAGGCCCATACTGTGGCAACGTTGAAAGCCTGGCGCGCGCTGGTGAAGTAAGCTGCAAGCTAGGAGCCTGTCGGACTCAACACTGTTCTACTGCGGAAAAGCCGGACTTGGCCATTTTTGCTGCTCTTTCTCGTTAAATAGCCAGCTATTCGCCTCGAAAGACCAACAAAACTGACTCAAGCCGAACTTTCCCTCGCTACGAACGGTCAAGTCCGACAGGCTCCTAGTGTGGCGTTTATGCGTTGGCGCGCAACAGTCTTTGCGCCAGCGCTTTAAACTTGGCGTCTACTGCCCTGCCTGCCGAGGAGCCCCATGTCTGCATTAGCCGCGAATGCCCCTGATCGCCAGTTGGACCTCAACGACCTGCTGCGCGAGCTGATCGCCCAGGGTAAGGTCGCTCAGGACAGCGCCGAGCAATGCCTGACCATTCGCCGCAGCGCGGTGAACAACCAGCAGCACCCGCTGGAGTTTCTCGCGGCCCAGCACCTGGACGACCTCAGCCGCCCCGGCAAAACCCTGGATTTGGAATACCTCACCACCTGGCTCGCGGAATTCGCCGGCCAGCCTTACCTGCGTATCGACCCTCTGAAGATCGACGTCGCCGCCGTCACCCCGCTGATGTCCTACGCCTTCGCTCAACGCCACAAGATTCTCGCCGTGGCGGTGGACAGCGAGAGCGTCACCATCGCCAGCGCGCAGCCACTGGTGCACAGCTGGGAAGCCAACCTGACCCACGTACTCAAGCGTCCGATCAAACGCGTGGTGGCCAACCCGCTGGATATCCAGCGTTTTACCGTGGAGTTCTACCGCCTGGCCAAATCGGTCAGCGGCGCCAGTGCCGGCGA
Source organism: uncultured Pseudomonas sp. (assembly GCA_966210885.1). Lineage (GTDB taxonomy): Bacteria > Pseudomonadota > Gammaproteobacteria > Pseudomonadales > Pseudomonadaceae > Aquipseudomonas. The sequence goes on along the minus strand of CBIHLQ010000001.1, from coordinate 258,553 downwards.
TGGCAAGATCAGCGGAGTCGGCAACTTCGAGCAATTGCTCAACCTTGGCGCCCAGGATCAGGAGCCGGACGCCAACGACGCGCACATCGTCAATATCGTCGACTGGTTGTTCCAATACGCCTTCCAGCAGCGCGCCAGCGATATCCATATCGAGCCGCGCCGCGAGCAGGGCAGCGTGCGCTTTCGCATCGACGGCGTATTGCACACCGTCTATCAATTCCCGCCACAGGTGACCATGGCCGTGGTCAGCCGCCTGAAGAGCCTGGGGCGGATGAACGTCGCGGAAAAACGCAAACCCCAGGACGGCCGGGTCAAGACCAAGACCCCGGACGGCGGCGAAGTCGAGTTGCGCCTGTCGACCTTGCCCACCGCCTTCGGCGAGAAGATGGTGATGCGGATCTTCGACCCGGAAGTGCTGCTGAAAAGCTTCGATCAGTTGGGCTTCTCGCCGGACGACCTGCGGCGCTGGCAAAGCATGACCGGCCAGCCCAACGGTATCATCCTGGTGACCGGGCCGACCGGTTCGGGCAAGACCACCACGCTCTACACCACGCTCAAACAGCTGGCCACCGACGAGGTCAACGTCTGCACCATCGAGGACCCGATCGAAATGATCGAGGGCGCCTTCAACCAGATGCAGGTGCAGAGCAATATCGACCTGACCTTCGCCAGTGGCGTGCGCGCCCTGATGCGTCAGGACCCGGACATCATCATGGTCGGCGAGATCCGCGATCTGGAGACCGCCGAGATGGCGATCCAGGCTGCTCTGACCGGCCACTTGGTGCTGTCTACCCTGCACACCAACGACGCGCCCAGTGCCATCACCCGCCTGCTGGAACTCGGCGTGCCGCATTACCTGCTCAAGGCAACGTTGCTCGGGGTCATGGCTCAGCGCCTGGTGCGCACCCTGTGCCCGCACTGCAAAGCGCCGCACGAGCTGAGCGAGGACGACTGGCAAAGCCTGACCAAGCCCTGGAACGCGCCGCTGCCAACCGGCGCGCAGCGCGCCGTGGGTTGCCTGGAATGCCGCGATACCGGCTACCGCGGTCGCGCCGGGGTTTACGAAATCATGCTGATCAACGATGCGATGAAGCCGCTGATCAGCGCCGATACCGACTTGATCGCCCTGCGCCGGCATGCGTTTAAAGACGGCATGCGCAGCCTGCGCCTGTCCGGCGCGCAAAAAGTCGCCGCCGGCCTGACCACCATCGAGGAAGTGCTGCGGGTGACTCCGCAGAGCGAGCAGAAATAGCGAGCAGGCGCTCCGGCGATTGCGGACCTGAGGAGCCAGCTTGCTGGCGATCAGGGCATCTGCGACATTGGCTTGAGAAGCGCCAGCAAGCTGGCGCCTACACATCGCGGCCCTAACAGGCTGTTGAAAAACTGCCTGCGCTGCCTCGCCTACGTTTTTCAACGGCCTGCTAACCGCGGGAAGCCAGCGTCGCCATCTGCTGCGGTCGGCACTCCAGATAAGCCGAGCCCCGCAGCCAGCGCGGGTCGGAATGCCAAGCGAAGAGAAACTGCCCGCCTTTGAGCTGGTCGACCACCATGCGCGCCACTTCCGGACGCACCGCCGGGCATCCCAGGCTGCGCCCGATACGCCCCTGACTCTGCACCAGAAGCGGGTTCACATAAGCGGCGCCGTGAATCACGATGGCACGCTCGCGGGCCAGGTCGTTCAGGCCGGGTTCGAGACCGTCCATGCGCAGCGAATAGCCATGTTTACCGCTGTAGCTCTCGGCAGTGCGAAACAAGCCGAGGCTGGTCTGATGGCTGCCCAGCAGGTTGGAGAAGCGATCGGCGAAATTCTCCCCGGACGCGCGGCCATGGGCGACGAAATCGCGTAGCAACAAACCTCTGCGCCGCAGGTCGAAAATCCATAAGCGGCGTTCGGTGGAAGGTCGGGAGAAATCGATCACCGCCAGGCGCCGAGCGGGCGCCGCCCCATGGTTGACCGCGCACTGCATGGCTGCCAGGGCATGCTGCAACGCCTGTCGATTGAGCCCGGGCGCGTTGCGCGCCAAATCGTCGAGCAAAACCTGCTGCGACGAATTAGTCGCCAGCAGCGGCGCACAAAAAAACCACAACCCTGCCAAGCAGAGCCGGCCCGTACGTCGAAACATGTGCGCAAGTTCTCCCCGAAAAGCTACTCCAGGACGTCCTGTCACAAGATCCAACCGCGACCCGTTTATACTTGTCATGGCATATTGCTGTGCCATGCTGAGCCAAGGACTGGAGCAGTACATTGATCAATAAATGCACATCCTACCTGAGCATCGCCCTGCTCACCCTGCCATTGGTCGCCAAGGCCGCGGGCCTCCACGTCGCTGCCAATGTCGATCTACACCCCGAATTGCAGGCACAGGTGGAGCAATGCGCGCCGTTATCGACCAGCCTGGACCAGCCGGCTCAGCAGTTGCTGGTGGATTTCTATGGGCAACGCGACGGCCGCCGCGCCTGGGACGATCCGGTGCGGCGACGGCAATTGCGCGAACAGATCGCCAACCTCGCCGATGACGGCCTGGCACCCGCCGAATACCCCCTGCCCGACGCAGCCCCCGAGGACCAAGCCGCCCGGCCCGGCTGCGTCGATCTGCTGATCAGCCACAGCTACCTGCAAGCGCTGCTGCACCTGCGCCGCGGCCGTTTGCCGCAACGGCATTGGGAGCCGCTGTGGCGCGCGCCCGAGTTGGCCCAACCCGACTTGCGCCTGGCGACCCTGTCCATCGCCCTGCTGCACCTGAACGACCCCGCCCGCGCGTTCGCCGACGCGCGTCCGAGCACGCCGCAATACCGGCGCCTGCGCGCGGCCTTCGCGCAGCGCCGGCAACAGCCACTGCCCAGCTGGGCGGCGCTGCCCGCCGGGCGCCTGCTCAAGCCTGACGGCGAAGACGTCCGGGTACCGGCCTTACGTGCGCGCTTGAGCGCCGAAGGCTATTTGCCGGACGAGCCGGACGATCTGCGCCCGCTGTTCGACCCCGCCACAGTCGCGGCTTTGCAACGCTTCCAGCTCGATCATGGGCTGAAGGACGATGGCATCCTCGGCGCCGCCAGCCTGGCCGAACTGAACCTCGATGCACAGCGCCGCCGCGATCAGCTCAGGGCCAATCTCGAACGCTTGCGTTGGCTGGCCGACGACATGGCCGAGGCCGAGGTGATGATCAACGTCGCCGCCGCCGAGCTGATGGTCTTGCGTCAGGGCCGGGTGCTCTGGCGCACCCGTACCCAGGTCGGGCGCCCCGAGCGCCGCACCCCGCTGCTCGCCTCGCGGATTTCCCGGCTGACGCTCAACCCGACCTGGACGGTGCCGCCGACCATCCTGCGCGAAGACAAATTGCCGGCGATCCGCGAGGATCTCGGCTACCTCGAACGCCACCAGATCAGCGTACTGGACCGCGACGGCAAGCGCCTCGACCCGCAGACACTGGACTGGGGCAACCCCGGCGTCATTCAACTGCGCCAGGCGGCCGGTATCCATAACCCACTGGGGCGCGCCGCCGTGCGCTTCGCCAACCCCTTCTCGGTGTACCTGCACGACACGCCCAGTCAGCAGTTGTTCGACAAGGCGCCGCGCGCGTTCAGCTCCGGCTGCGTGCGGGTGGAAACGGTGGATACCCTGCTCGCCTGGTTGCTGACGCCCGACGAGGCGGAAATCGTCCAAGCGCGCATCGCCACCGGCAAAACCCAGGAGTACCGCATACAACGCCTCGCTCCGCTGCTGATCGCCTACTGGACCGTCGAAGCCAGGGCCAACGGCGCGCTGCGCTACGCCCCCGACATCTACGGCCTGGACGCCCGACTGATCGAGGCGTTGCCGGCGGACAGGATTTGATATGACTGGAAGCTGTAGCCCGGATGAAATCCGGGGGGAAATCTACGACCTGCAGATCAGCTCCCGGATTGCATCCGGGCTACGCTCTGAAAGTTGTGTAGAGACGCTATATAGCCTCAACTGTGCTTAGATAACCGACTACTCCCATCACTCAACACAGAGACGCAACCCATGGAAATCGGCAGTGTGATCTTCCTCTTCGTCGGCCTCGCGATTGCCGTGGTCTTTATGGGCTTCAAGGTCGTCCCGCAGGGGTCGCAATGGACGGTGGAGCGCTTCGGCCGCTACACCAACACCTTGAAACCGGGCCTCAACATCATAGTGCCGGTGATGGACCGCATCGGCCATAAACTCAGCGTAATGGAAACGGTGCTGGACATCCCGCCGCAGGAAGTGATCACCGCCGATAACGCCACGGTGCAGATCGATGCCATTTGTTTCTTCCAGGTGATCAACGCGGCCCAGGCCGCCTACGAGGTGAACAACCTCACCCATGCGATCCGCAACCTGGTGCAGACCAACATCCGCACCGTGCTCGGCTCGATGGAGCTGGACGCGATGCTCAGCCAGCGCGACGCGATCAACGAACGGCTGCTGCGCACCGTCGACGAAGCGACCGCACCCTGGGGCATCAAGATCACCCGTATCGAGATCAAGGACATCAGCCCGCCCGCCGACCTGATGGCGGCCATGTCCGGGCAGATGAAAGCCGAGCGGATCAAGCGTGCGCAAATTCTCGAAGCCGAAGGCCTGCGCGCCGCCGCCATCCTCACCGCCGAAGGCAAGAAGCAGGCGCAGATCCTAGAAGCCGAGGGCGAACGCCAGGCCGCCTTCCTCGAAGCCGAGGCCCGCGAGCGCGCCGCCGGAGCCGAGGCCGAAGCGACCCGCATGGTTTCGGCGGCGATCGCCGCCGGCAATGTGCAAGCGATCAACTATTTCGTCGCGCAGAAGTACATCGACGCCCTCGGCCAACTGGCCAGCGCCGACAACAGCAAGGTGGTGCTGATGCCGCTGGAAGCCAGCCAGATGATCGGCGCGGTGGGTGGCATCGGCGAGATCGTCAAAGCCACCTTCGGCAACGGGAAGGCGTAAACCATGTGGGAAAGCCTGCAACATCTGTCCTACTGGAACTGGCTGGCGCTCGGCACTGTGCTGCTGATCCTCGAGGTTTTCGGCGCCGGCGGCTATCTGCTGTGGATCGGCTTGGCCGCGGCGGGCGTCGGGGTCGTGACCTTCGCCTTTCCGGGCCTGCCCTGGGCCCTGCAATTCATCCTGTTCGGTGTGCTCTCGGTACTGACCGCAGTGCTCTGGTGGCGCCGCCAGCGCAGCGCGGCCAAACCCTCCGAACAACCGGGACTGAACAGCCGTGGCAGCGAGCTGCTCGGACGCCGCTTCGTCCTGCATGAAGCCATCCTCGATGGCCGCGGCAAGATCAAGGCCGGCGATTCGCTGTGGCTGGTCGCCGGCCCCGAGCTGCCCGCGGGCAGCACGGTCAAGGTGATCGGCCAGGATGGCGTGGTACTCAAGGTCGAAGCCAGCGAATGACTACATTGCGTATTGCGCCGCTGCCGGCGGCGCAGGATGCGGCCGCGCTCGCCCTGCTCGACCAGGCGCTTGCCAAGGACCCGGCCCTGGCCTGGTACCTGTGCAGCGAGCGCCCGGCCTACGCTGACCGCCGCCGCGCTTACCTCGCCAGCTATCAGCGTTTTCACCGTGACAACCGGATGCCGGCGCTCGCGGCCTGGCGGGCCGGGCGTCTGGTCGGGGTCTGCTACTTCAGCACAGCCGAACAACCACCGGACGCCGCCAGCCTGCGGCGCCTCGGCGAAGACATTCGCCGGCATTGCGGCGCCGACTGCCTGGCCCGTCTCGATGGCCTGATCGCCGCTTTCGACCGACACCTGGAGCAAACCGCCGGCGACAGTGCGAGCATCGAATTCATCGGCACGGCCGAAGACCTGCAAGGCCAGGGCATCGGCGGCGCATTGCTCGGCGTCTGCCTGGCGCAACTGGATGCCGGCGGTTGCGCCAGGGTCGCTCTGGAAACCGCCGCGCCACGCAACCTGGCGCTCTATCGTCGTCACGCGTTCCAGCAAACCGGGGAGTTGCAGCGCGACGGATTGCATCTGCGCTACCTGCAAAGAAGCCGTTGACACTCAGCAGCCCCTTGTCCGACAGGTTGAACCCGTCGCGCTAGCAGCACTCCTACATGCAGGTTGCCAACTCAGGAGTCCTGCCATGCGCCTGCTGAAAACTGCTCTCGCGGCCACGCTCGTGTTGTCGGCCCCAACGCTGTTGGCCGACAGCCTGGTACGCGACATTCTTTCGTCCGGGGCGACCACCGCCTCGACCTACCTGACGTTCGATAAGAAATTGATAGTGCCGGCACGCGACGACGCCAGCAGCTTCGTCGCCAGCGACGGCGCGATTCGCGGGCCCTATCTCGAAGCGGCGCTGCATCAATTGCGCAGTGAGAACCCGCACCTGCAGGCCAGCGATCTCGAGCTGGCCAGGGCGATTCTGGCAGCCGAACAGCGATAGAAAGCGACTCGTGCACATGCCCCTGAGCCAGGGGCGTGGCACTGGAAGGCGGGAATCAGGCGTCGGAATCGGCGGCAGCTTTGTAGGCGGCAGCGCCGAGTAATTTGTCCAGCTCGCTGGCATCGTTGGGCTTGAGTTTGAAGAACCAGCTGCCGTAAGGGTCGCTGTTCACGTTTTCCGGGCTATCGGCCAGGCTCTCGTTGATCGCGATGACTTCGCCGCCAATCGGCGCATAGATGTCCGAAGCGGCTTTCACCGACTCCACCACACCGGCCTCCTGGCCTGCATTCAGCGCCCTGCCCACTTCAGGCAATTCGATAAACACCACATCGCCGAGTGCTTCCTGAGCATGGTCGGAAATACCGACGGTCACGCTGCCATCGGCTTCCAGACGCGCCCACTCGTGGCTGGCGGCGTAACGCAGATCGGCGGGAATAGTGCTCATGTTTCGTTCCTCATCTGGCATGGCGGCAACGATGCCGTCATGGAAATTTAGCAGGCGTTAGCCGTACTGAAAGAAAGTCTTTGTCTATTTGATATGCCACAGCGCCAGCAGGGCTGCGCGGATGGCTATCAGATCAGCGCTTTACCGTTACGCACGAAAGTCGGCTTGACCACCCGCACCGGGTACCACTTGCCACGGATCTCCACTTCGGCGCGCTCGCTGGTCGCCGCCGGCACCCGCGCCAGGGCGATGGATTTGCCCAGGGTCGGGGAGAAACTGCCGCTGGTGATTTCGCCTTCGCCCAACCCCTCGACCCGCACCACCTGATGGGCGCGCAGCACGCCGCGCTCCTCCAGTACCAGGCCAACCAGCTTGGCGGCGACGCCTTCGGCCTTCTGCCGTTGCAGCGCATTGCGCCCGACGAAGCCTCGAGCAGCCGGCGACCAGGCGATGGTCCAGGCCATATTGGCGGCCAGCGGCGATACGTTTTCGTCCATGTCCTGGCCGTAGAGGTTCATCCCCGCTTCCAGACGCAAGGTATCGCGCGCACCCAAGCCGATAGGCGGAATGCCGGCGCCGACCAACTCGTTGAGGAAGGCCACCGCTTCGCTGGTCGGCAGCATGATTTCCAGACCGTCCTCACCGGTGTAGCCGGTGCGCGCGATAAACCACTCGCCATCGGCCTTACCCTCGAAGGGCTTGAGGCTTTGGATCAGCGCGGCGCGCGACTGACTCACCAGCTCGGCGGTTTTGCTGCGGGCGTGCGGTCCCTGGATCGCCAGCATGGCCATCTCGCTTCGCTCGTGCAGTTCGACCGCGAAGCCGGCGCTTTGCAGGCGCATCCAGGCCAGGTCCTTGTCGCGGGTCGAGGCGTTGACCACCAGGCGATAACCACCCTGATCGAGCAGATAGACGATCAGGTCGTCGATCACCCCGCCCTGCTCGTTGAGCATCGCGCTGTACAAGGCTTTGCCGGGTACTTGCAGACGCTCGATATCGTTTGCCAGCAGGTGCTGTAGATACGCCTTGGCCTGGCCGCCGCCGACATCCACCACGGTCATGTGCGACACATCGAAGACCCCGCAGTCGCGACGCACCTGATGATGCTCCTCGACTTGCGAGCCATAGTGCAACGGCATATCCCAACCGCCGAAGTCGACCATCTTGGCACCCAGAGCGAGGTGCAGGTCATAGAGAGGTGTGCGCTGTCCCATGGGTGTCTCCTTGCGGGCCGGGCAGTGCAGCGGCAACCCGGCTGAGCCCTGACGACGGGCACTGGCACGGGCTATCGAAATGACGGGCCACTGCGAATGGCGCGCATTGTAGCCGCAACATCGGGATGGGTCATCTTGGCGACGGGCTTTAGCAGGCCAAGATCCTTAACCGATGCGCCGCGCCGAACGGCGGATCAGCAATATCACCGGCAACAGCCCGACCAGTACCAGCGTCAAGGCCGGTAATGCGGCGCGCGCCCACTCGCCCTCGCTGGTCATCTCGAATACCCGTACCGACAAGGTGTCCCAGCCGAAAGGACGCATCAACAAGGTCGCCGGCATTTCCTTGAGTACATCGACGAAAACCAGCAAAGCCGCCGACAACACGCCCGGTACCAGCAGCGGCAGATAGACTCTGAAGAACAACCCGATACCGCCCACCCCGAGGCTGCGCGACGCCTCCGGCAAGGACGGGCGAATCCGCGCCAGGCTGTTCTCCAATGGCCCGTAGGCCACCGCCATAAAGCGGATCAGGTAGGCCAGCAGCAACGCCGACAGGCTACCGAGCAGCAGCGGTTTGCCGGCGCCACCGAGCCAGGCGGACATTGGAATCACCAGCTCGCGGTCCAGGTAGCTGAAGGCCAACATGATCGCCACCGCCAGCATCGAACCCGGCAGCGCATAGCCGAGATTGGCCACGCCGACCGTACCGCGCATCAACCGGGTCGGCGCCAGGCGCAGCGCAAAGGCCAGCAACAAGGCCACGCTGACCGTGATCAGCGCGGCCAGGCCACCGAGGTAGAGGGTATGCAGGATCAACGCGGTGTAGCGCTCGTCCAGGTCGAAACGGCCGCGCTGCCAGAACCACACCAGCAATTGCAGCAGCGGGATCACGAAACCGCAGGCGAACACCAGGCCGCACCAGGCGCTGGCGGCCAATGCCCGGCCGCCATGCAGGTGGTACAGCGCCTTGCCGCGCGGCCGCTCGCTGACCGGGCGCACCGCACCGCGGGCGCGCCGCTCGCCATAAAGCACTAACATCACCGCGAGCAACAGCAAGCTGGCCAGTTGGGTCGCGCTGGTCAGGCTGTAAAAGGCGTACCAGGTCTTGTAGATCGCGGTGGTGAAGGTATCGAAGTTGAACACCGAGACGGCGCCGAAATCGGCCAGGGTTTCCATGATCGCCAAGGCCAGTCCGGCACCGATGGCCGGCCTGGCCATGGGCAAAGCCACCCGCCAGAACGCTTGCCAAGGGCTCAGCCCGAGCACCCGCGCGGCCTCCATCAGACCCTTGCCCTGGGCCAGAAAAGCGTTGCGCGCGAGCAGGTAGACATAGGGATAGAACACCAGCACCAGCACGACTATCACCCCGCCGGTGGAGCGCACGGGCGGCAAGCGCAAACCGGCGCCGAACCAGTCGCGCAGCAGGGTTTGCAGGGGCCCGGCGAAATCCAGCAGGCCGACGAAAACGAAGGCCAACACGTAAGCCGGAATCGCGAAGGGCAGCATCAGCGCCCAGTCCAACCAGCGCCGCCCGGGGAACTCGCAGAGGCTGGTCAACCAGGCCAGGCTGACGCCCAGGACGGTCACCCCGATACCCACCCCGAGCACCAACACCAGGGTATTGCCGATCAGCCGCAGTAACTGGGTCTGCCAGAGGTGCGCCCAGATTTGCCGATCCACGTCGTGCCAGCTGAACAGCAATACGCTCAGCGGCAGCAATACCAACAGGGCGACGGCAAAGGCAATGGGGTACCAACGACGCTGGGCGGGAAGGGCCACGCAAACTCCTCAGGCTGAAAACGCAACGCCCCGGACCAGGCCGGGGCGTCGAGTATAACTGCAGCAACACAATGGGTTGAGGCGCGTAGCGGCCTCCGACCGCCTTAATTCCAGCCGGCGCGGTCCATCAACATGGTCGCTTCGGCCTGACGCTTACCGGCCACTTCCAATGGGATGCTGTCGGCCTTGAAACTGCCCCAGGCAGCCACTTCCTCGGAAGGCGCGATTTTCGGGTTGGCCGGGAATTCCTGGTTGAGGCCGGCGAACAGCCCCTGGGCTTCCTCCCCGGTCATCCATTCCAGCAGTTTCTGCGCCGCTTCGGCATGCGGGGCATGCTGGGTGACGCCGGCGCCGGAAAGGTTGACGTGCACGCCACGGTCGGACTGGTTCGGCCAGAACAGCTTGGCTTTCAGATCCGGCTGCTGCTTGTGCAGACGACCGAAGTAGTAGGTATTGACGATGCCGACGTCGCACTGGCCGGCGTCGACGGCCTGGATCAGCGCGGTGTCGTCCGGGAACACGTCGGTGGCCAGGTTGTTCACCCAACCCTTGATGATGGCTTCGGTCTTCTCGGCGCCATGGGTCTCGATCAAGGTGGCGGTCAGCGACTGGTTGTAAACCTTTTTGCTGGTGCGCAGGCACAGACGGCCTTCCCAATTCTTGTCGGCCAGGGCTTCGTAAGTGGTCAGTTCGCCTGCCTTGACGCGCTCGGGGGAGTAGACGATGGTCCGCGCACGCAGCGACAGGCCGGTCCAGCTACCGGTGCTGGAGCGGTATTGGGAGGGGATATTTTCGGCGATGACATCCGACTTCAGCGCTTTCAGCACGCCTTCCTGTTCGGCTTGCCAGAGGTTGCCGGCGTCCACGGTGATCAGCATATCGGCCGGAGTGTTGGCGCCTTCGGCTTTCAGGCGGGCCAGCAGCGGCGCTTCCTTATCGGTGATGAATTTCACCGGTACACCGGTCTTGGCGGTGTAGGCATCGAAAACCGGCTTGATCAGTTCATCGATACGCGCGGAATAAACCACTACTTCATCGGCGGCCTGTACGGCGCTGGCCAGCGCTGTGAGGGTGAGTGCGGCGAACAAACGCTTGCTGAGCTGCATGGGGACTGCCTCCTGAAGTAGACTACCTGAGACGCCAAATAATAGTGAATAGCATTTAGCTTCTCAACCATTCTTCCGGATATCGTGCAATTGCCTTGATCCAGATCAGCCCATAGTCGGGAGCTGCTGCGAGAGCAACGCCCGTTCGGGTTTCGGCTACTTCTCCTGGCCACATGCAACAACCCGCTAAAGTTCAGACCCCGCTCGACCGAAACAAGGGTAGCGGCCGCACATCCCCTCGCCGGATACCAACAAGCCAGAAACAAGGAAGATTTTATATATGTTCAAGCAGAGCCTGAAAGCCAAGCTGACACTCGCCATCTCCATCGTTCTGGTGCTCGCGACCTCGATCATCGTGATCCTCACCGCAGTTTGGGAAAGCCGGGATATTCGCGCTGATGTGGATGCCGAGGCCGCCGCCTGGATGGACAGCGCTCAGCGCATCCTCAGCGTGACCGACGTGATCATGGGGGAACGGGTCAAAGGCGCGATGACCCTGCTGCAGGAACGCGGCGCGGCACTGGGGCCCGCAACACTGGGCACGTCACGCGACCTCGGCGATCGCTCGGTAGCCGATCTGCGGTTCGGCGCGCAATCGCAAGTGGGCGATTACGGCTTGGTGGATGGCGTGACGGCGATCGCGGGCGGTACGGCGACCTTGTTCGTCAAGCAGGGAGATGAATTCATCCGCGTGGCCACCAACGTGATGCGTGAGGGCCAGCGCGCCGTGGGCACATCGCTGGACCCGCAGGGGCAGGCGATTGCCGCTATTCGCCGGGGTGAAGCCTTCTACGGCCAGGTGGATATTCTCGGCAGCCCGTTCCTGACCGGCTATGCCCCTATCCGCGATGCGCAAGGGCAAACCATCGGCATCTGGTATGTCGGTTATCGGGCCGACCTCAAGGTATTGGAAGCGGCCATCCATGACAGCCGGATTCTCGAGCAGGGCTTCATCGCCCTGGTGGATGACCGAGGGCGCGTGCGCATGCACAGCAAGCATGCGGACGCCAAGGTGGTGCAATCCCTTGCGGACGGCGAAGTTGCCGGCTGGACCGTACGCCGCACCGCGTTCGATCCTTGGGGTTACAGCATTCTCGCCGCTTATCCGGACGCGGAAGTCAGTGCCTTGATGAGCAACCAGATAACAGTGGTGATCGCGATAGGACTGGGCATTCTACTGATCATGGTCCTGGTGCTGCGCATCCTCTCGCAGCGCCTTATCCTGCAGCCGCTGGCCCAGGCCGTGCAGATGGCGAAGAGCATCGCCGAAGGGCGTCTGGACAACAGCGTGCAGATTCGCACCCTCGACGAAGTGGGTCAGTTACTGGGATCGCTGGCACAGATGCAGACCGCCCTGCGCCATTTCATCGGCAAAGTATCGCTGGCCTCCGAGCAGGTCTCGCAGGCGGCAGACGAGCTATCCGGGGTGACCGCGCAAACGGTCGATGGCGTTATGGACCAGCGCAATCGCACCGATCAGGTTGCTACCTCGATGACCGAGATGAGCGTTACCGTCGCCCAGGTTGCCGGCAATGCGGTTGAAGCGGCCGAAGCCACTCGCGCCGCCGATGCGCAAGCCGAACAGGGCCGCCAAGTAGTCGACGGCGCGGTCGCGGCGATCCACACCCTGGCCGAGGAAATCGAGCAAGCGGCAAGCGTCATGCAGGCGCTGGCCGAAGACAGCGAGCGGATTGGCGGCGTCCTGGTGGTGATTCGCAGCATCGCCGAGCAGACCAATCTGCTGGCGCTGAACGCGGCGATCGAGGCGGCCCGGGCCGGCGAGCAAGGGCGAGGCTTTGCCGTGGTGGCCGATGAAGTCCGCACCCTTGCATCACGCACGCAAGCCTCCACAGAAGAAATTCAAGGCATGATCCAGCGCCTGCAAGGCGGCGCCAGACAAGCGGCGGAGCGCGTCGGGGCCGGGCAGGCACGGGCGCGCCAAGGCGTGGAGCTGATTCAAAGTGCGGCGCAGGCGCTCAATGCGATTTCCGAGGCGGTGGCCCGGATCAACGACATGAACGTGCAGATCGCGAGTACCTCCGAACAGCAAAGCGTGGTCGCCGAAGATGTGAACGGCAACGTGCTGCGCATTACCGACGTCGCCCAGATGACCAGCCAGAACGCCCAGCGCACGGCCGCTGCCGCCGAGCAGCTCGGCGGCTTGGCGGACGAGTTGCGCAGCGTGCTCAAGGGCTACCAATACGATTGAACGACGGCGGCCACAGACAGCCAAATCTCCCGCCGCCTCTTGAGCCGTAGCACAGCATCCGCCGACAGAAGCGCGGCGACACAGTCGCCTGGGTCTCGCTATACGGCAGCGCCTGCCAGCTGCCGTTTGCGCGTCAGGCCCGCGCCAGCTCCGGCAAATCGCCCGAAAGCCCCAGCGCCTGACGCACGAACAACGCCTTGGCTTCCGGCAGCTCGTCGACCCAATTGAGCCCGGCGTTGCGCAACCAGCGCACCGGCAAGGGATCTGCCTGGAACAGCCGCTCGAAGCCTTCCATCGCCGCCATCATCGCCAGGTTGTGCGGCATGCGCTTGCGCTCGTAGCGGCTCAGCACCCGCTCATCGGCCAGACGCTCACCACGCGCTAGGGCATGGCTCAACACATCGGCCAAAACCGCCGCGTCGAGAAAGCCCATGTTCACCCCCTGCCCGGCCAGCGGGTGAATGCTGTGCGCGGCATCGCCGATCAACGCCAGCCCGTCCTCCACATAGCGCTTGGCATGCCGTTGGCGCAGCGGGATGCACAGACGACGGTCGGCGTGCAGCACCTCGCCAAGGCGCCATTCGAAGGCCTTGCCCAATGCCGCGCAGAACGCCGCATCGCCCAGCGCCATCACCCGCTCGGCTTCAGCCGGAGTAATCGACCAGACGATCGAGCACCAGTGCTCGCCGGCAGGCCCATCCAAAGGCAGGAAGGCCAGCGGGCCGTCATCGGTGAAACGCTGCCAGGCCGTGGCCTGGTGGGGCCTGGCACAACGCACGCTGGTCACGATAGCGTGGTGCAGGTAGTCCCACTCGCGGGTCGCGCAGCCGGCCAAGCGGCGCACCGCGGAATTGGCGCCGTCCGCCGCGACCAACAGCGGCGCACATAACTGCCGGCCATCGAGCAGGGTCAGCAGCCAGCCATCGCCGGAGCGGCGCATCTGCTCCAGACGGCCGTTGGCCAACAAGCCGATATCGCTGTCGTGCAGTCGTTCGAGCAAGGCATCCTGCACCACCCGGTTCTCGACGATATGGCCAAGCACCTCGGCATGTACGCTGGCTGCGCTGAAATGAATCTGCCCGGTGCCGGAACCATCCCATACCTGCATGTCGCGGTACGGGCTGCTGCGCCGCGCGACTACGCCGTCCCATACGCCCAAGCGTTCGAGCACCCGCTGACTGGCTACCGACAGGGCGCTGACCCGCGGTTCGAAGGCGGCGCTCTTGTCAAAGGGCGTGACGCTGAGCGGCCCGCCGTCGATCAGCAGGATTTCCAAACCCTGCTCCCGCAGAGCCAGAGCCAGGGCGCTGCCGACCATACCGGCGCCGACAATGATCAGATCCGCTTGCATCGTGCTTCCTTCAGTAAGTGGACGAGCCGCGTCATAGGGGCCGGGTGCCGAGCCCCATGGCCTGGCGGGCGAACCAGCGCTTGGCCGGCGGTAGCAGATCGAGGCCGAGCAAACCGAGGTTGCGCCCGGCGGCGAGCAACGGCTCGCCGCTGCCGAACAGGCGCGTGACCCGATCGGAGAAACCCACGGTGAGCTGCTGATCGCTTTGCTGGTTCTGCACGTAGCGCTGCAACGTGGCGAAGTCGCCCAGCGGCGCAGCGCTGCCGAGAAGGATTTGCGCCAGCGCCTGGGTATCGCGCAGCGACAGGTTATAGCCCTGCCCGGCGATCGGATGCAGGCTGTGCGCCGCATTGCCCAGCACCACCAGATGCGGCCGAACCTGCTCCTGCGCCTCGATCAACGCCAGCGGATAAAGGTGGCGCTTACCGACCTGGCGCAAAGCACCGAGCCGATAACCGAAGGCCTGCTGCAGTTCGTCGAGAAACGCCCCATCGTCCAGCGCCAGCAGGCGCTCGGCATCGTTCGACGCGCGGGTCCAGACCAGTGCGCAACGGTTGTCCGCCAACGGCAACAGGGCCATCGGTCCCTGCTCGGTAAAGCGCTCGAAAGCTTGGCCGTTGTGGCCGTACTCGGGGCTGACGTTGGCGATCAACGCACTCTGCCCGTAGGGGGTGTGGGTGACGCCGATGCCCAGTTGCTCGCGCAACCCGGAACGTCCGCCGTCGGCGAGAATCGCCAGTTCGCACTGCAGGCTCGACTGGTCGTTGAGGGTCAAGCGATAGCCCGAGTCGGTCGCCTGCATATGGATCACCTCGGCGGGACTACGCCAACTGACCACCTGCGGATCCAGCGCGCGCCACAGGCACTCGCCGAGCCAGGCATTCTCCACCACGTAACCGAGCGCCGGCACGCCTTCATCTTGGGCGCTCAGGCGCGCGGCGGCAAAACGCCCGCGGTCTGACACATGGATCTGCATGATCGGCTCGGCGCGCTGACCGATCTGTTGCCACAGACCGAGCTGCTGATAGATCTGCCGGGTGCCGTAGGACAGCGCCGTCGAACGCGCGTCGTAGCTCGGTTGATAACCCGCGCCGGGGGTGAAGGGTTCGATCAGAGCGATCCGCCAGCCCCGCGCCCGGGCGCCGTCCTGCAGCGCGAGGGCCAGGCTGGCGCCGACCAGGCCGCCGCCGACGATCGCCAGTTCGACCTGCTGCATGCGCTACGCGGCCTCGGTGCGGGCGGCGGCCATCAGCGCTTCGATCTCGGCGACGGTCTTTGGCACACCGCCGGTGAGGATCTCACAGCCGCTCTTGGTCACCACCACGTCGTCCTCGATGCGCACGCCGATACCGCGCCATTTCTTCGCCACGTTGAGGTTATCCACGGCGACATAGATACCCGGCTCGACCGTCATCGCCATTCCGACTTCGAGCACCCGCCACTCGCCGCCGACCTTGTAGTCGCCGACATCGTGCACGTCCATGCCCAGCCAATGGCCGACCCGGTGCATATAAAAGGCCTTGTAAGCTTCGCTGGCGATCAGTTCGTCGACCTCGCCCTGGAGCAGGCCCAACTCGACCAGCCCGGCGGTGATCACCCGCACGGCGGCCTCGTGGGATTCGTTCCAGTGTTTGCCCGGAGCGATCTGCGCGAACGCGGCTTCCTGGGAAGCCAGTACCAGCTCGTAGATGGCCTTCTGCTCGGCGGAAAACTTGCCACTGACAGGGAAGGTGCGAGTGATGTCGCTGGCGTAGCAGTCGATCTCGCAGGCCGCGTCGATCAATACCAGGTCGCCGTCCTTGAGCGGCGCATCGTTCTCGCGGTAGTGCAGAATGCAGGCGTTCTTGCCGGCGGCGACGATCGAGCCGTAGGCCGGCATCTTCGCCCCGCCCTTGCGGAATTCGTAATCTAACTCGGCTTCCAGGTGATACTCGTACAACCCGGCGCGGCTCGCCTGCATCGCCCGCACATGCGCGCGCGCGGAGATCTCCGCCGCTTCGCGCATGACCTTGACCTCCGCCGCGCTCTTGTACAGCCGCATATCGTGCAACAGGTGGTCGAGGGCCACGAATTCGTTGGGTGGCGAGGCGCCCTGGCGCGCCTTTGAGCGGATCGTGTTGATCCACTCCATCAGGTGGCGATCGAACTCCTGATTGGTGCCCATGGCGTAATAGACGCGCTCGCGCCCTTCGATCAGCCCGGGGAGGATGTCGTCGATATCGCCGATGGGGAACGCATCGTCGGCGCCGAATTGGCTGATCGCGCCATCCTGACCGGCACGCAGGCCATCCCACAACTCGCGCTCGGGATCGCGTTCGCGGCAGAACAGCACGTATTCGCCATGCTCACGCCCCGGAATCAGCGCAATCACCGCCTCCGGCTCGGGAAAACCGGACAGGTACTGGAAGTCGCTGTCCTGCCGGTAGACGTGCTCGACGTCGCGGTTGCGGATATACACCGGCGCCGCCGGCAGGATGGCGATGCTGTTGGGTTCCATCTGCGCCATCAGCGCCTTGCGCCGACGGGCGTATTCCGACTTGGGGATGCTGATCATGAGCGACTCGGTCAGGTCAAACGGATAAGGGTCAATGCAACGAAGGCTTGGCGGCAGGCGCGACGGGCTTGGCGCACTCGCTGAACAGCAGCAGCGGCGCGACGCGCAGGTACTCCATCACTTCCATGTAATCGTTCTCGCCGTCCTCGGATTCGTCCAGGGCATTCTGCACCTGGGCGATGGCCGAAAGGTCCTGCAACACTTCCATCGCTTCGCTGCTCAGCGCCGTGTCGCGGGCGGTCAGCCCGAAACCGCCGAGGAAGCCCTGGCACCACTGGCCCAAAGCGCTGGCGCGTTCTTGCAGCGGCGCGTCGTCGCCGGGCAACAACAGGACAATGGTGACGTCGCTGCCGGACAGCTCGGCCTTGACCATTTCCTGCAGCCCGATCAGCGCCTGGCGCACATTGTCCTGCGGCGCGGCGCCGAGCAACTCGGTGGCGTCGACCAGCCAAGGGTCGATCTCGAAGCCGGCGCCGGCACAGCTGCGACCCAGCAACAGGCCATGCAACTCGGCGGGGGAAACGGGATGGCCGCTGCTGGCGAGCAACGCGGCGAAAGCGGCATAGGGGGAACTTGAAGTCGGCATAAGATAACTAGGCGCCAAGCTGCGCAATCACTAGAATGGAGGCCTCGTATCCTAGCACCGGCAGGCGCGCCAAGACCATCGGCGCCCGCCATCAGGTTTGACCTGATCCGGGGACAAGCCTATATAGTCCGGTCAATCCTTGCCGGAGGGTCTGTTGAGGTTTTAGTCACGGCCGCGCCGGAGTCTGTTTTGCGCGGGGCAAGGCACCAGGAGCGTGGTTTGGTTGTTTCAAATCAGCGACGAGAAACGCAGCGGCGCACAAAAAACACCCGGTTCTGCGGGTTGCGCGGCAAATGGCGCAGCAACGCAGCTCGCGGCGAAACCTTAACAGACCCTAGAGAGCCCCCATGGAAGATGCCGATCTGCAAGCCCTCACGATCAAACTGGAGCAACTGATCCAGCGTGTCGAGCAGCTCAAAGTGCACAACCGACTTCTCCTGGCGAATGAAAAGGCCTGGCGCGAGGAACGCGCCCATCTAATCGAAAAGAACGAAATGGCCCGGCACAAGGTCGAATCCATGATTTCGCGCCTGAAAGCCCTGGAGCAGGACTCATGAACCAGCCGAACACTGTCACCGTACAAATTCTCGACAAAGAATATTGCATCACTTGCCCGGCCAGCGAACGCGCCAACCTGGAAAGCGCCGCTCGCTATCTGGACGGCAAAATGCGCGAGATCCGCTCGAGCGGCAAAGTCATCGGCGCCGACCGCGTTGCCGTGATGGCCGCACTGAATATCACCCACGACCTGCTGCACAAACAACAACACCTCGACCAGCAAGCCAGCTCGAGCCGCGACCATGTGCGCGACCTGCTGGCGCGCGTCGATCACGCCCTGGCCAGCGACACCGACAGCGCCTGATCGCAACGGCGAAGGATTCGGGTATACTCGCCCCAGCTCCCTGAAGTGTGCGCCAGTTGGTGATGTCCCTGAGCCGATACGCACAAACCCGGGGGTTGCAAGTTGAGGCCGGTGTGCATGTCCGCCTGACGGAAAGCCTTAACGCCTCCTGCAACCTCCACCTTGAACTCTCGGGTTCAAGGGCTAAGCCGACAGCGGCACGTCGGGGAGTCACTCTTCCTTGCCTATGGCCCCTCTTGGCGATAGGACGCCTCAATGACCATGCTCGAAGCCAATAATCTACCCCGCGCACAATTACGCCGCCTGCTACGCCAACAGCGCAGAGCGCTCAGCGCCCACGCGCAACACGCGGCAGCGCGCGGCCTGTATCGGCAATTGGCGCAACACCCACGCTTTCGACGGGCCCGCCACATCGCCCTGTATCTGCCCAACGACGGTGAAATCGATCCACGCCCGCTGCTGCGCGCCGCTCAGCGCCGCGGCAAAACCACCTACCTGCCGGTACTCAACGCCTGGCCACGCAGCAAGATGGCGTTCCAGCGCATAAGCCCGGACGAGCGTTTGCGTGCCAATCGTTTCGGCATCCCGGAACCCCGGCATAACCCCAAGCGACAACGTAAGGTCTGGGCGCTGGATCTGGTGTTGCTGCCCCTGGTGGGTTTCGATCGCTTCGGCGGACGACTGGGGATGGGTGGCGGCTTCTACGACCGCAGCCTGGCCTACCGGAAAATGCGCAAAAATTGGCACAAACCGACGCTATTGGGTCTTGCGCATGAATGCCAGCAGGTCGATCGACTGGTCATGGCCAGTTGGGATGTGCCGCTCGCGGCGACAGTGACGAACAACGGATGGTATTGAGGAGGAGCGGCACCGCGTTCCCTGCGGCGCTTAACGGATTCAACCAGCGACTTGCGACTGATTGATCGGCTGCTCGTTCTGGCGTTCCCACTGGCTCTGGGTGTATCCCGTGGTGACCACACCCAAGCTGAACAGAATAACCAGAACCCAAAGCAGATCAGGTTTACGTTTCATGTATGCCTCCCCCTAAAGGCATGAGCGCACGGTTGATCCGCGCGGCAGTTATTGTATTCGAGCGTAGAGCACTCTCGGTCCGCTTCAAGGACCGGCTATCTGGAGCAAAGTTCATGCCCTATTGGCTAATGAAATCGGAACCCGATGAATTATCGATCCACGAGCTGCAGAGGCTTGGTCGAACCCGCTGGGACGGGGTGCGCAATTACCAGGCGCGCAACTTCATGCGCAACATGCAGCAAGGCGATTTGTTCTTCTTTTATCACTCCAGCTGCCCCGAACCGGGTATCGCAGGTATCGCCCGGATAGACGGCCCGGCGTATGCCGACCCGACGGCGCTCGATCCTCACAGCCATTATTTCGACGCCAAGGCCAGCGCCGAAAAGAACCCCTGGAGCGCCCTCGACGTCGCCTTCGTCGAGGCGTTCGAACGGGTGATACCACTGGCCGAATTGAAAGCGCAAAACGCCCTGCTGGAGCTGCCACTGGTGCAAAAAGGTAGCCGCCTGTCGGTTATGCCCGTTACTGGTGCGCAATGGGCAGCGATCCTCGCTATCCGCTGAAATGGCGCTGTGCTATTTAAATAGATGAACCTTTTGAGGTCATTTATGCTGCGGCGCTCCTTGCACCTATGGTCTGCACGCATGGCGCTCGTCGCCATCCTGCTGGTGCTGTGCTTCTTCAGCCTGCTGCTTTGGCAGCAACTGCTGACCAGCCAGCAGCAACGCATCGCCGAACGCGTCGAATACCAAGCCCACAGCCTGGCACGCCAGCTTGAAAGCAGCTTGATCGAACAGGTCGACGGTTTGGCCCGCCTGGCGCTTTTGTGGAATTATCGCGGGCGTATTCCACGGGACGAATGGACCCTCGACAGCCAGTTCTACCTGAAAAATTTCAAGGGTTATCAAGCCATTCAATGGCTGGGGCCCGATCTGGCGATGCGCTGGATCGAGCCCGTGCAAGGCAACGAAGCCGCCCAGCAATTCCGCCTCACTCCCGCACACCCCAATTACCCGCTGGCCATGCGCGCCAAGGCAACTGGCGAAGCGAGTTTTTCCAATAGCTTCGCCCTGGTCCAGGGCGGCCGTGGTTTTATCCTCTATACGCCGCTGTATATTGCCGATAACCAGGGCGAGCGGACCTTCGACGGCTTCATCCAGGGCGTATTTCGCGTCGAGCGCCTGATGGATGCGCTGCTCAGCAATCTCGACAACGATAACTTCAGCGCCTCCCTGCTCGAAGACGGCAAACCGATCTACCGGCGCGAGCCCGGCCAAGCGGTCGCCGCGTTGCAGCAGGAAATTCCGCTGCACCTGCTCAACAACACCAATTTCGCCCTGCGCCTGGAACCCACCGAACGCTTGGTGGAACAGCTGAACAGCCCGCTGCCGGAACTGGTTTTCGCCGCCAGCCTGATGATCAGCCTGCTGCTGGTCGCCGCAATGGCCCTGGCCCTGGAAAACGCCCGGCGCGCCGCGGCATTGCAAACCAGCAACCGCCGTCTGAACGAAGAAGTCAGCCAACGCGAACGAGCCGAGCAGACCTTGCGCGACAGCCGCGAACGTCTGCAATTGGTTCTCGACCTGACCGACTCCAGCCGCGACGGTCTGTTCATCATCAACCCGCAAACCCGCGCCATCTTGCATATGAACAGGGCCATGCACAGCAGCCTGGGCTATAGCGCCGAAGCATTCGCCGAGTTGCTCCTGCAGGACCCGGAGCAACTGCTACCGGGCTTCCACCATTGGCTCGAGAGTGTGCGTCAGGCTCAGCAAGACAAGCTCTCGCCGATTTCCCAGCGAGAGATGCGCAGACGCGACGGCAGCTATCAGGCGGCGGAAATCAGCGCGCAAATCATCACGGTCAATGAGCATGAGTATTTGATCGGGGTTTCCCGCGACAATAAAGAACGCCTGCAAGTCGAGGCGCAGCTGCAACGCCTGTCGCAACAGGATGGCCTTACCGGGCTGTATAACCGGCGCTTTTTCGACAATCAACTGGCCAGCGAATGGCGGCGTTTACGCCGGCACAATGCCCCGCTGACCCTGCTGATGCTCGATATCGACTATTTCAAGGCCTACAACGACCAACTCGGCCACCTGGCCGGCGACGACGTGCTGCAACAGGTCGCCGACCTGCTGAAAGACTGCCTGCAGCGTGAAGGCGACGTGGCGTGTCGCTACGGCGGCGAAGAGTTCGCGATTATCCTGGCCAATACCGATATGCAGGGCGGCGGCCATGTGGCCAGCCATATTCATCGACAACTGGCCGGTTTGGACATCCCCCACCCCGCCAGTCCTATCGGCCGCATCACCCTGAGCATCGGCCTGGCCAGCATCGAGCCCAATCAGGACAACCAGCCCTATATGCTGATCGCACGCAGCGACCAGGCGCTGTACCAAGCCAAACACCAAGGCCGCAACTGCACCTGCGAATGGAGCCTGGATACCGCTACTGGATGATCAGCGCTACTGGATGATCAGATTGTTGAATAGCAGGTCTTCCACCAGCGGTTTGCCCTCCTCCTGAGTCAGCACCTCCTGCACCTGCTTGAGCGCTTCCACGCGCAAGTTTTCCTTGGACTCGGGCGCGGCCATCGAGGCTTCGGTCTGCTGAGAGAACAGCATGACCAGCTGATTGCGGATCAGCGGCTCATGGTGTTTAACCGCCGCCTCGTTAGCGGCGCCGGTCACCCGCAAGGAAATATCCGCCTTGAAGAATTTCAGTTTCGGCCCCGCACCGAAGTTACCGACCAGCGCGGGAAACAGGCTGATATAAGCCACTACCGGGACAGCCTCTTCTTTGGCTTTTTCGTCTTCTTCGGCCTGAGCCAACAATGGCAGGGACAGGGCCAGCAGCAATGCGATCCAAACTTTCACAGGGGCGTTTCCTCCAAGGGTCGAGCCATAGCATAGCCACAGCCGAGGCCAGGCCCAAGCCCCAGGCTTATGCACGACCATAATGCTCGGGCATGCTCGTTGACCGCGCGCCCCCCGTACCTACACTGCGAGGGTCTGTTGACGTTTCGTTGCGACCGCGCCGGAGCCGGTTTTTGCGCGCAGCAAGGCACGAGGAGCGTGGTTTGGTTATTCCAAACGAGTGACGAGAAACGCAGCAGCGCGCAAAAACCGGCCCGGCCCTCTGGGTTACGCGGCAAATTTCGCCAGGCGGTGTTGCAGGACTTGGCAAGGGAACGACGCGGACGGCTAGTCCATTGCCGGCGTCCTGCGCCTTGCCTGGCAAAATTTGTCGCGGCAACGCGGCTCGCTACGAAACGTCAACAGACCCTAGCCCATCACCCGCAGAGGAATAGCCCGATGAAAGCCATGCTGTGCAAAGCCTTCGGCCCAGCCGAAACCCTGGTACTGGAAGAAGTCGCCAGCCCCGAAGCGAAGAAGACCGAAGTCCTCCTCGAAGTGCACGCGGCCGGGGTCAACTTTCCCGATACCCTGATCATCGAAGGCAAATATCAGTTCAAGCCGCCGTTCCCGTTCTCCCCCGGTGGCGAAGCGGCGGGCGTGGTCAAGGCAGTGGGTGAAAAAGTCGGCCACTTGAAAGTCGGTGATCGGGTAATGGCGCTGACCGGCTGGGGCAGTTTCGCCGAGGAAGTCGCAGTGCCCGGCTACAACGTCATGCCGATCCCCGCGGACATGGATTTCCCCATCGCGGCCGCTTTCGGCATGACCTACGGCACCTCGATGCACGCACTCAAACAGCGCGCCAACCTGCAGCCGGGCGAAACCCTGCTGGTGCTCGGCGCATCCGGCGGCGTCGGTCTGGCCGCGGTGGAAATCGGTAAAGCCATGGGCGCCAGGGTGATAGCCGCGGCGAGCAGCGCCGAGAAACTGGAAGTGGCCAAAGCCGCCGGGGCCGACGAGTTGATCAACTATAGCGACAGCAGCCTGAAGGACGAAGTCAAACGCCTGACCAACGGCCAGGGCGCCGACGTGATTTACGATCCGGTGGGCGGCGACCTGTTCGACGCCGCCATCCGCAGCATCGCCTGGAACGGCCGCCTATTGGTGGTGG
Organism: uncultured Pseudomonas sp.; assembly: GCA_966210885.1. Lineage (GTDB taxonomy): Bacteria > Pseudomonadota > Gammaproteobacteria > Pseudomonadales > Pseudomonadaceae > Aquipseudomonas. The sequence continues at coordinate 235,010 of CBIHLQ010000001.1, read as the reverse complement.
GTTTCGCCAGCGGCCGCATCCCCGAGTTGCCGGTCAACCTGACCCTGCTCAAGGGTGCCGCAGTGGTCGGCGTGTTCTGGGGCGCCTTCGCCCAACGCCAACCCCAGGACAACGCCGCCAACTTCCAGCAGCTGTTCGCCTGGTACGGCGAAGGCAAGCTCAAGCCACTGGTCTCGCAGACGTTCCCACTGCCGAAGGCCGCCGAAGCGATCGATACCCTGGGCCAGCGCAAAGCCGTGGGCAAAGTGGTGGTGCAGGTACGCGGATAACCCGCGGCTGGCCGATGCGCGCCGAGCATCGGCCCTGCACAGCCCTCGGGCCCGTTCGCCAGCTGTCCATTCGGACACTGGCGAGCCCTTGAACGATTTGTTCACACTGCCGCGTCCTTTTCTATCAGGAGTCGGCAATGTACTGCGTCACTGTGCTCTACCCGAACGAACCCGGCGGTCATTTCGATTTCGCTTATTACCGCGACAGCCACATCCCGATGATGCTCGATTTGCTCGGCGATAACGTCCTGAGCACCGAGGTGCGCCGTGGCATTCAGGCCGTCGATGGCTCGAGCGCACCCTACCTGTGCCTGCTCAACACGCATATCCGCTCTGCGGAGCAGTTTGCCCAGGTAATGACGGAGCATCGCGAAAAGGTGCTCGGCGACATTGTCAATTACACCAATCTACAGCCGATCATTCAGATCGACGAGATGCTCTGAGCCCGGCATAGCGTATACCTGGCGCATGCCCCTTGACCGGGCTGAATCACAGGCCTCCTCTCCGCAAGGGTCGATTGAACGGCCCTTGTCGCACGCTTCCGCCTGCCAATAAATCGACTCCCTCGCGACTGCCCGCGCCTATTTGCGGGCTTGACGAGCCATATCTGCGATTTAAATAATGACCGCTATGAAAACAGTCAAGAAAAATACTAAACGGGGTCGCCCCCTCAGCTTCAACCGTGAGAATGCCCTGCACACCGCACTGCAGCTGTTCTGGAAACAGGGTTACGAGGGCACCTCGATCGCCGATCTGGTCGGCGCCATGGGCATCGCCCCGCCCAGCCTGTACACCGCGTTCGGCTCCAAGGAGCAGCTCTACCTGGAAGTCGTCGACCTGTATCTGAAAGGACCGGGCAATTTCATTCAGCATGCATTGGCGCACACCAACGACGCCCGCAGCTTCACCCAACAAGTGCTCAGCAGTGCGGCCAACGAGTTCACCGCTCACGCCCACCCTCCCGGCTGTATCGTCTCCAGCGGTCTACTGACCAGCGCCACCCTGCATAACCGGATGGCGCAAAGTATGAGCGAGTTGCGTACCGCCACCCTGGGGCTCATCCATAAGCGCTTCGAGGAAGCCAAGGACTGCGGCGAGCTGCCCGCCAGCACCAACTGCCATAGCCTGGCGCGCTTCTTCGGCGCAGTGATTCAGGGCATGTCGATCCAAGCCCGCGACGGGGCGGAAGCCGCCGAGTTGCATGATATGGCCAGCCAGGCGATGGCCAGCTGGCCGCGCGCCTGAATCCCGCCCTTCTCTTCTCCCATTCGCCCGAAACTCTCCGTTCGAGACTGCCGAGCCCGAAACCATCTGGCCGAGGCTACCTATCCAGGGCGGCCCGCCGGAGGCTGTCCGTCTGAGACTGCCATCGGGAACGATCGAGCCCTGCAATCCCGCTGTTATGCGCTGAAATGCTCTGAAATATACAGCGACCGAGCTGCGCATCTACTTTAGCGGCCACTAGCTACACCGCTTCGGCGCTGGCTAGTTCCGTTCGACATCACCGAGCTTGCTTAGAAAAGCGAGCCGATGCGAACGGCTCCTTGACTGCCGCCTTCACCTATCCGGCATCACTGCTTTTCAAGGCCACTAGCTAAGGGAACCCGCCATGTCTGTGGAAAGAATTTTTATCGTTGGCGATAAATTCAAATTGTTCGCCGAAAACGCGCACGTAATGGCCGTCAGCGAACTGGAAGCCATCCTCGATGGCGATCTGATACACCCGAACCTGCGCTTCCAACTGGGCCAGGGTGTCTCCGAGGAACAAGTCACCCGCCTACTGGAAAAGGCCGCACGCCTGAAAAAACCTTGGTTGACCGACTTCGCCAAGCCCGCCAAGGCCGGCCGCGAACTGGCGCACAAGCACCAGCAGCAGAACTCGATGATCAGCGTACCGCGCCGCCTCAGCCACGACAGCTTCGAGGTCGATGTACTGCTCGACGAGCGCTGCGCCGAGATGAGCGACCACATCACCGGCCAGCACATCCAGGGCATGGTACTCACCGAAGCGGCGCGGCAGACCTTCCTCGCCGTCAGCGAAGCCTTTTACCTGCAGGACGAAACCGAAAGCAGCTACTTCGTCATCAACAACATGGATGTCGAGTATCAGCGCTTCGTTTTCCCTCTGCCGATGAGCATTCTCTACGAGGTGCTCGACCACCGGGTCAGCGAGCGCAGCAACTCGCAGCGTTTCGAGGTGCGCATGTCGGTGATCCAGGCCCAGCAGACCTGCTGCGTGATCAGAACCAAATTCTCCACCTACCCCGATAGCGTGATCGCGAAGAAGGAGGCGGGCTTGGCCCAGCAAGCGGTTCTCAGCGAATTGAATCAGGAGATCATGCATGAGAAACGTGCCTGAAAACGCCGGCGCCTGGTCGGCATTCTTCGATGTCGACGGCACCCTGATCAGCATCAAGAGCATGTTCAGCTTCCTCGACTACTTGATCGACTACTTGAACATCGCCGAGTCGACGCGGGTCCAGGAGTACCGCACGACATTGCAACGGATGATTGCCGAAGAGCAGCCGCGCGAAGCGATCAACCGCTTCTACTACAGCATCTACGACGGCCTCGACGTCGAGTTGGTGGCGAACCTGGGGCGTGCCTGGTACGCCCGGGTGCGTAGCGACGAACGCCTGTTTTTCGCCCGCATGCGTGATGAAATCCGCTGGCATCAGCGCCAGGGCGCCAGCATCGTCCTGGTTTCCGGCTCCTTTGCTGCGATTCTCGCCCCCCTCGCCGAGGAGCTTGGCGCGGATTTCATGATCGCCGCTCCACTGGAGATCAAACATGGGCGTTATACCGGGCAATTGACCGGCGAGCCGAGCATCGGCCAGGGCAAAGCCGAAGGGGTGATCGCGTTCATTCGCGAACAGGGCCTGCAAGCGCAACGCTGCTATGCCTACGGCGACGACATCTCCGATATCCCGATGCTCGAGCAGGTCGGCTATCCGGTGATGGTCAACCCCGATGCCCATGCCCGAGATCTCTGCCAGCAGCGCAACTGGAACATCATCGAGGCCGCCTGACAGCGAGCCAACTGCCTTCCCCCCTTTTGAAGGGAGGTTCGCCTCCCTTACTTTTTCCATCGCCCCTGTGCAGACCGAATCCCGGCGCTGTAGCGGCACCCGCCTTTTCGCTCCCCGACAAGCCCTAAGCGCACCGGCACAGGCGTGCAGCCCACCATTACACGCTATGGCCGACCGACCTGTCCGTTCGAACAGTGATGTGCGCGCAGCTGGCTGAGTAACGTGCACCTTCAACCATCGGCGGCCGCCTCGCGGCTCGCACTCAGCTATTTTTTGGAGCATTACATGAACAGAACGCTGGCGAATAAGAGCGTCCCGGCCGTGGGCTTGGGCTGCATGGGCATGAGCGAATTCTACGGCGAAACCGACGACGCGCAGTCCCTGGAAACCCTGCACGCCGCCCTCGACCTCGGCTACCGGCACTTCGATACCTCGGACATGTACGGTCGCGGCCACAACGAAGAACTGCTCGGCAAATTCATCAAGCAACTGGGCAGCCGCCGCGACGAAATACTGCTGGCCACTAAATTCGGCATCTATCGCGACCCCGCCGACAAGTACAACCTGCTGATCGATGGTTCGCGCGACTACGTCAAAAAAGCCTGCGAAGCCTCGCTCAAGCGCCTCAACACCGAGTGCATCGACCTCTATTACGTGCACCGTCGCGATCCCAACACACCGATCGAGGAAACCGTCGGTGCTCTCGCCGAGCTGGTGCAGGAAGGCAAAATCAAGGCGATCGGCCTCTCCGAAGTCTCGGTCGAGACCCTGCGTAAAGCGCACGCCGTTCACCCGATCGCCGCCCTGCAGAGCGAATACTCGCTGTGGAGCCGCGACCTGGAAGAGCAAACCCTGCCGGTACTCGAAGAACTGGATATCGCGCTGGTGGCCTACAGCCCGCTGGGCCGCGGCTTCCTCACTGGTGCCATCACCAAGGAACACATCGAACAGGCCAGCGCCGACAGCGACTTCCGCGCCAAGCTGCCGCGTTTCCAGGGCGAGAACCTGGATGCCAACCTGCAACTGGTCAAGGCACTCGAGCAACTCAGCAACGAGCTCGGCTGCACCTCCGCGCAACTGGCCCTGGCCTGGTTGCTCGATCAGTACGAAAACCTCCACGTGATTCCCGGCACCAAGCGCATCAAGTACCTGGCCGGCAACTTCGAAGCCCAGACGATCAAGCTGGATACCGCCGCCGCGGCCATGCTCGGCAAGATCTTCATGCCCCAGGCGATTGCCGGCAAACGCTACCCGGACGCCATCCTCAAAGGCACCAACATCTGAGTCGCACATGCGCGGCGGCTCAACGGCTGGCCGCCGCGCATCAGTAGGCACGAGGAATCGCGTACATGAAATCGCACGTATTGATCGTCGGCGGCGGCCCCACCGGCATGACCCTTGCGCTGCAGCTACAGCGCTTCGGCATCGGTTTCCGGCTGATCGACAAACGCCGGAAAGAACCCTCCGGCTCCAAGGCCCTGAGTATCAACCCCGCCTCGCTGAACCTGCTCGACGACCTGGGCGTCGCCGAGAAACTGGTCGACCTGGGCCACAAGACCGAAGTAATCAACCTGGTATACGACAACCGGCCGCTGATGCGCGCCCGCTTCGCTCGCTTGCCGAGCAAGTTCCCGTTCTTTCTCATGCTGCCGCAACCGGAAACCGAACAGGTGCTGGAGCAGCGGCTGAATGAGCTCGGCCACAGCATCGAACGCGACTGCGAACTGCTCGGCCTGCGCCAGCACGATGACGGCGTGGAAGTCGAATTGCGCACCGGCGATGGCCGCGAGCGCCAACATTTCGACTATGTGGTGGGCTGCGACGGCGGCCTGAGCAAGGTGCGTAACGAGCTGGAGCTGGACTTCAGCGGCTACGACTACAACATGCACTTCATCCTCGCCGACCTGCGCATCGAATGGCAGGGCGCCCGGGAACAAGGCTTCTATTTCATCCGCGACGACGGCTTCCTGATTCTGTTGCCGCTCAAGGATGGCTACCACCGCATCGTCATCAAGGTGAACGAGCAGTGCCCGCCCGGCTATAAACCGAGCCTGGAGGAAATCCGCGACTATATCGCGCGTTACGAGATCCCCGGCCTGCAGGTCAGCGACCCGATCTGGCTATCGAGCGCGCCCTTCTATAACCGCTCGGCCGCCACCATCCGCCGCGGCAGGGTATTTCTCGCCGGCGATGCCGCCCACTTGTTCAGCCCGATCGGCGGTTTCGGCATGAATTCGGGAATCGCCGACGCCTTCAACCTCGGTTGGAAGCTCGGCTACACCCTCAACGGCCTGGGCAACGACGAATTGTTGCAGTCCTATGTCGAGGAGCGCGAGCAGAACACCCGCACCTTGCTGGCCAAGACCGACAAATCCACCTCGCTGATCGCCCGCCTGAACCGCCACTTGCCGGCCGACGAGCAGCTCTACCTGCCACGCCTGCGCAACCGCGGATTCATCCGCCGCTTCCCGCTGGAAACCGCCGGTTTGACCTTGCGCTACGGCACGCCGCGCAGCGAGCTGCAGGCCGGTTGCCTGCTGCCTTACGTCGACGGCGCGGACAGGTTCGGTCAAGGCCGGCACAGCCTGCTGATCCTGCCTCCGGGCCCCTCGGACCGTGCCGCATTCGACCGTCTGCTGGCACTGCTCGAACCCTTGAATAGCCACCTGAACATCTGCTGGTTGGGCGAACAGCCCAACGACCTGCCCCAAGGCCAGCGCCTGGCCGACCAGCATCTACGCGATGCCTGGAAACTCAGCGAAGGGGAATTCCTGCTGGTACGCCCGGATCTGTTCATCGATTGCCGCGGCCGCCTGGACGAACCCGACACCCTTACTTCCTTGATCGAGCGCTTCTACCTGAACGATGTCTCGGCAGCAACCGAGCAATTGGCCGGATGAGGAGCGCAACGATGTCCCAAAGCCTTGGCCGACCGCTCGGCCAGATCGAAACCAGCATGGCCTTGATGCACGAGCTCAACGGCTGTACCCAAACCGCCAGCCTGCTGAGTTTCGACGGCCCACTATCGGGTACCACCCTGCAACGCGCCGCGGAGAAGCTGCACTGGCGTCACCCGCTGCTGCAGAGCCGCATCGTCGAGAGCGCGAACGCGTTGTACTTCAAAGCCGACGTGCCTTTTGCCCAGATCAAGGTGTACAACCACACCCTGCTCGCCGGACAAACGCCTGCGCAGCTGTTGCAGCGTCAGCTCGACAGCGTGCTCGACCCCCAGAAACATCTCTGGCGCCTACTGCTGCTTTCCACCCCGAATCGCAGCCGTCATCACCTGCTGCTGACTTGCCATCATTCGATCGCAGATGCCGTCAGCCTCGCCCAATTGCTCGGCGAGCTGCTCAGCCTGTGCGAAAGCCAGCAGACGGGTGCGGCGCTGAGTAGCCAGCAAGAACCCTTGGTCAGCGCCCTGGAAGCGCACATGGACCCGGCCGTGGAGCCGCAGCCGACCTGCGAGACCCCCGGCCCCGTGCGCTTTCTGCAGAGCGTGCCACTGGCACGGCGGCGCACCGGCGTGCGCCGGTTAGTGCTCGACAGCCAAACCAGCAATGAATTGCGCCGCTTGGCCAAGGCCCAAGGGTTGAGCCTCAATTCGCTGCTGGCCGGCGCCTTGCTCAAGGCCGCGGGCGAAGTCGACCTGGGCAAGCAGATCCGTATCAATACCGCGGTATCGCTGCGCCAGCGCGCGGCGCAGCCCATCGGCGACGCCGCCATCGGCTGCTTTATCGGCGTCGCCAGTCATTGCCTGGCCGTGGCCGCCCGCCCACTGACCAGCCTGGCGCTGGATTACCAGCGCCAGTTGCACGCCACTTTGCCGCAAATGGCCAAGCGCCAACCCGAACAGGACCTGGAGGCCATGCGCACGCGTATTCACTCGTTGCGCGCGTACCAGAGCTTCGCCCACGGCATCGCCTTGACCAACCACGGGATCATCACCTTCCCCCACTACCGCCATTTCCAAGTGTTCGACTACGCCAATGCGGCCTCGCGGGTGGTCGGCAATTTCGCCGTGGCCCTGCATGTCACCGGCTTCGCATCGGAGTTGTCGCTGTGCTTCACCTTCCCCGTGCCGCTGATGGACGAGTCCCGCATTCGCCTGATGAAAAGCAAGATGCGGCAGATCTTGCTCGACTTCATATCCACCTCCAGAGAGACGCCATGAAATCCGCACGCATCCAGTTATCCAACGGTTCGATGCACTACCTCGATAGCGAAGGACCTGGCCACACGGTCGTCCTGTTGCACGGCAACTCCTCCTCGGCCAACGCCTTCGCCGCGCAGTTCGCCGCCTTCGGTGCACGCCATCGCCTGCTGGCGCTGGACTTGCCCGGTCACGGGCAGTCCGCCGCGGCGCCGGCCGAGCACTACAGCTTCGCAGGCTATGCCGATGCCCTGGTGGAATTCATCGAACGCCTCGGGCTGCACGATTACCTGATTTTCGGCCACAGCCTGGGCGGCCATGCGGCGCTCGAAGCGCTGCCGCGTCTGCCGGGGCTTCGCGGCCTCGGCCTGATCGGCGCGGTGCCGTTCAATGCCGATAACGCCGGCCAGCTATTCCGTCCCGAGCCCACCGGCGGCCTGGTGTTTCAGGCCGACCTGGATGACGCCGAGGTGACGCGTTTGGCCCGTGCCTTCGTTAACCCAGCGCACATGGAACAAGCGCAACTCGACACCCTGGCCCACTACATCCGCGCCACCGACCCGCAGGTTCGCGCCGCCCTGGGCGCCAGCCTGGGCAATGGCGAGTTCGCCGACGAAGTCGCCCTTCTGGCTGCCAGCGGCGTGCCTACGGTGATGATGCAAGGCCGCGACGACGTGTTTCTCGATGCGGACGCCTGCACCCGCAAAGACCTGCTGGCCCCCGCCGACGTGTCGGTATTCCTCTTCGACGAATGCGGCCATTGCCCGCATGTCGAGGACCCCGCGCGATTCAACGACCTGATGGACACCTTCATCACCCACATCTGTGAGAACCCACTATGAAAGCTTTCGTGATCAATCAATTCGGCCGGGCCGACGTCTTCGAAGAAGTCGAGCTGCCGACCCCGCAAGCCGCTGCCGGCCAGCTACTGGTGAAGGTCGCGGCAAGCGGTATCAATCCGCTCGATTACAAGCTGCGCCGTGGCGACATCCCGGCGTTCACCCATGAGTTCCCGGCCATTCTGCATGGCGATTTCGCCGGTACGGTAAGCGCCGTCGGCGCTGGCGTGCAGGGTTTCGCCGAAGGCGACGCGGTCTACGGTTGCGCCGGCGGCGTACGCGGTCGGCAAGGTGCGCTGGCCGATTACATGGTGGTGGATGCCGCCCTGGTGGCGCCCAAACCGCAGAACCTGAGCATGGCCGAAGCCGCGGTGTTGCCGCTGGTGGTGCTCACCGCCTGGGAAGGCTTGATCGATACCGCAGCGATCAAACCGGGCGACCGCGTGCTGGTGCATGGCGGCACCGGCGGAGTCGGCCATGTCGCCGCGCAGTTGGCCAAGTGGCAGGGCGCGACCGTCTACACCACAGTCAGCAGCGCGGAAAAAGCCGCCCTCTCACGCGAGTTCGGCGCCGACCAGACCATCGACTATCGCGCGCAGGACGTCGCCCAGTACGTCGAACTGCATACCGATGGCGCCGGCTTCGACGTGGTGGTCGATACGGTCGGCGGCGAAACCTTCGAACAGAGTCTGCTGGCCACCCGTGTCGGCGGTACCGTGATCACCGTGCTGGCCATGGGCAAGCTCGACATGACCGTGGCCTGGGCGCGCAAACAGACCGTGCATTGCGTCAACATGACCTGGCCGATGGCCACAGGCATGGGCATGGAGCACCACGGTTTCATCCTGCGCGAAGCCGCCAAGCTGGCGGAACGCGGTGTTTTGCGCCCATTGCTCGACCCGCAGCACTTCAGCTTCGACGCGATCGCCGACGCCCATGTCTATGCCGAATCCGGCCAGGCGCTGGGCAAGGTCAGCCTGACGCGCGATTGAGTGAGCCCGAGCATGCCCAACCTCCCGATCGCCACACCCCTGTGCCCACGGCAAGCATTGCTGCTGAATATCAGCGCCTTTCTGCTATGGGCCTCGGCCACCCTGCTGTTCAAGCTGCTGGCCCATTTGCCGGTGTGGGAGGTATTCGCCTACCGCGTGCTCGGTTCGCTGGCCTGGTGCGTGCTCGGGCTTGTGCTGATCCGCGCTCTGGGCCAAGCCTGGCGGATCCTTGGCTCGCCACGGCAATTGGCCTTGCTGCTGCTCAGCAGCGCCTTGATCGCCTGCAACTGGTTTCTGGTGATCTGGGCGGTGGCCCAGGAGCGTCTGCTGGATGCCAGCCTCGGCTATTACCTGTCGCCGCTGCTCAGCGTACTGCTCGCCCACTGGCTGTTCCGCGAGCCGAGCGGGCGTCGTGAATGGCTGGCCGCCGCGCTCTGCCTGGCCGGGGTGATGCTGATCGTCGCCGGCGAACAGCACCTGCAAGTGCCCTGGATCGGCCTGACCATCGCCGCCACCTTCGCGCTCTACAGTGCGGTAAAGAAACGCTCGACGGTGCCGCCACTGCTCGGCCTGACGCTGGAAACCGCGCTGGCGGCGATTCCCGCCAGCGGCCTGCTGCTCTATAGCGGCCTCGGCGCCGCTGCCGCGGTCCAATACAGCACCCTCGACTGGGCGCTGCTACTGGCACTCGGACTGATCACCACCCTGCCCATGTGGCTGTACATCGCCTCGGTGAAAGCCTTGTCGCTGACCACTGTGGGCTTTCTGCAATACCTCAACCCAACGCTGATGTTCTTGCTTGCCGCGGTGCTGTTCGGCGAACCGGTCGGTGCATTCAAGCTGGCCGGTTTCAGCCTGATCTGGTGTGCCTTGCTCGGCCTGTTGCTGAGCATGGCCTGGGCCGGCTGGCAGCACAGACCGCAGCACGTGTCCCAATCCACCCGTGTTGCCTGACTCGCCCCAAGGAGACGGCATGAACCGGCAGACCACCGCGCCAACCCAACTGGTTGCATTCAGCGATTGGAATCGTTTTCCGCTGCCCGCCTCGTTTCGCGGCTGCGTGGACCATACGCCTTGCCTGCTAACGGTCGAGAACAGCGACGCCTGGAAGCAGCATATCGAGCAACTGGCGCAAACCCCCTTCGGCGATATCGCCCTGGGCCGGCTGCAAGCGAACGAATGGGCCCTGGATGCCGCGCTGGCGCAACTGCGGGCGTGCGCACCGCAATTGCGCCCCTGGCTGGACGCCCCTCAGCCCGTCGAGATCGGCCCGCTGGTACGTCTGGTCACACGGCATCCGCAGTGCGGCATCCAATTGCGCGTGCAACTCGGCGGGCGCAGCTGCGAACAGGTGGGAGAACAGCTGAGCGCGCTGATCGATATCGTCGAAGAGCTGCATCAGCGCGGCGTTGCGCTGTGCCTGATCCTGCAGGACGCACCCAGCGCCACGCCCTCGCAGCTGCACGCCTGCATCGAATTCGCCCGCCAGTTCGCCATCGACCGGGTCACCCTCTGCGACCAGCAGGCGCGCCTGACCCCGCTGGGCGTGCGCAACCTGCTGACGCATTTGCTCGGGCAGTTCCCGGACTTGCACGAGAGCGGCCCGGCACTGGCATTCAAAGGCAACGACAAACACGGCTTCGCCCTGGCCAACAGCATGTCGGCCATCGCCAACGGCATCCACTTCGTGCATGGCGCCATACTCGGCCAAGCGACACCGGAAAGCCCGCTGGCCCTCTATCAACTGCTGAGCAACTACGCCATTCCTCAAGCCCAGCAGGCGAACCATTACGCCGAGCTGATCGGCCAACTCACCGGCTTACCCATGGATTGCGGCCCGGTTCAACCCAGCCCCGCGTTCGACAGGCCCGATCCGGCCAGCCACGAGCTGTTCGCGCCGCCCGCCAGCGCGGTGCAGGCGGCCAGCGTCGCGCCGCGCTTTATCTTCAAGGTCAGCGCCGATGACTGGCATGTGCAGTTGCTGATCGAAGTGGCGAACCAGCAATTGGATCTCGGCGAGCGCGTGCACCACTACGTGCTGCTGCTCCTGGCCCGCGAGTTCTGCCAACAACTGCGGGCGCGCGGCAACGCCACGAGCGATCCGATGAGCCTGGGTTGGGTCGAGCGCGAACACCTGCACAAGATGATCGGCGACAACCAGGCACAGCTCAACGTCAAGGTTTTCCGGGCGGTCAAGCAGATCAACTGCGCCCTCGGCAAGGCCGGCTTGCCCAGCTACAAACCGATCCTCACCCGCGTCGGCGTCATTCGCTTCGCCTGCCCGGATTTCACCATCTACAAGGATTCCACCCTCGAACACGACGTACGCGGTTGGAACGAACTCACCTTGCCAAGCATGGACAACGTGCTGGCGGAAACAGGCATACCCGCAACACACCTATAAAACCAACCACAACACACACCGACAAAGGAAACCCCATGCGCCAAACACTACGCGCCACCCTCGTTCTGTTCGCTATCGGCCTTGGCGGCCACTCGCTGGCCCAGGCCCAACCGACACGCCAGACCCCGCCGATGCTGGAACAATTGGCCAACCTGACGTTCGTCAGCTCCAGCCTGATCAAGCAGAGCGCTTATTTCGAGGCGAACCAGGTCGTACGCCGCTTCTTCCTGTGCATTCCGGAGGCGTCCAACCACAAGCTGGAACCGGGCGTACTGGAAAACGTCGAGAAGTGCTTCAACGAAACCGTCGACGACAATATCCATATCAACATCGCCGGCAATCTCTCCGACGGCCGCGCCTCCGCTTTGGCCATCGCCACCCAGGGCCTGGCGAGCATCCGCAACAGTGCTTCCTTCTCCCTGAGTGCGCCCTATATCAGCCAATACACAGGCGGCCGACTGGCTGGCACCGGCACCATCGAGCTGAACTTCAACGTCATGGTGCATCAGAACATCACCGCGGTATCCGGTGATCCCAAGCCCTTCGACCCGACGCCCGGCCCGCAATTGTTCGTCAGTAACAATACCCTGGGCCTGAAAGCGGTACGTCCGGGGCAATGGCGCATCACCCTGCTCAAGGTCGATCCACTGCTGACCGAGTTGAGCCCGAATATTCAGTTCAACAGCAACTTCCCGCATTACCCGATCGACAAACCCTAGTCCGCGCGTCGGTGCTGGCGATCCGGCAACTGCCCGATAAGACAGCTGCCGGATCGATAGTCGCGCTTCTACAGTCCCTCCCAGGCACATCCATTTGGGAGGGACTACGATGCACACACATGCGCAGCCTGCGATCTCACGGGATTACCGACTGATCGTCAGCCCCCATCTGAGCCAATTACCAGCTTGCCTAGAGCTCCGCGAGGCGGTGTTCGCCCGTGAACTGAACTGGGTGCCGAGCAGTGCCGATGGCCGGGAGCGCGACCAATTCGACCCTTTCAGCGTGCACGTCGCGGTTATCCACCGCTGGCGCCCAGCCGGTTACCTGCGCCTGACCCCCCATGGCGCGCCCTGGATGCTCAGCGAATGCTTCGACTTCCTGCTCGAACCCGGTATAGCCAGGGAGTTCGACAGCGACAGCCTGGAGGTCTCGCGCCTGGCGGTCGAACGCCAGTACCGCGGGCATAAGCAACTCGGTGCGTTCGGCGTATTCGACCTGCTGATCAAAGGCATCGTCGACCACTCCCTGAACAGCGGCACGCGCTATTGGTATGTGGTGGTCGCCGAGCCCATCTATCGACTGCTGCTGAGCAAACAACTGCCGTGCGAACGCCTCGGCCCGCTGGTGTCGATGCCCGACGGCGTGCAGACACTCGCGGTGCGTATCGACCTGACGGCCTTTCTCCAAGTTGCAGCGCCCTTCTTCACCAGCGCCGACCATGGCCCCGCGCGGAAGAAAGCCCTGGCGTCTTAACTGGCGCCTTAGCCCTCAAGCTGTGATCACCCCGAAATGGATGGCCTTGGCAATCGCCTGGGAGCGGTTGAGCACATCCAGTTTGCGAAAGATGTTGCCGAAGTGAAACTTAACCGTGCGCTCGGAAATGCTGAGGATATTGGAGATATCCCAAGTGCTCTTACCCTCCTTGGCCCAGTGCAATACCTCCAGCTCGCGCTGCGAGATCTCCGGCGCCATCAGGCTATGGCGATTGAGGCTGCCCTGGCGGTTGAATATTTCATGCAGGTGCGGCGCCAGGTATTCCAGCGCCTCGAGATAGTTCTCCGCCCGTTCGTGCACCGGTAGCGTCATGGAGATCAGCGTACTGCTGGTGCGCGAACGGCCGCGAACGCAGCAGGCGAGTCCATTGGTGCCGACGAAATCCCGCGATAAATCGAGAAATTCCTTGCTCGGCGCCTCGGCGGTATAACCCAGGTCCCAGGAAAACGCGCCCGTCTCGCGTTCGGCGGTTTTCAGGATCGGGTCTTGCAGTTGAAAGGATTTGCGAAAGTACAACTCGACCCATTCGTCGCTGTAACCGTAATTGAGTAACTTGCGGCTGGCCTGAGGGTCAGGCGTAGCGATATCGTCGAAACAAATGACCAACGACGAATAGGGAATGACGCTTTTTGCGAGTTCGATTACCTGGTCGACCTCGGCTTTATCGCTGCTGGCTTTGATACAGCACTGTGCGAGCTCGAGCAGTTTTACCAGGTCGTTGCGCGAATGAAACATGCTGGCCATAACGGAATTTGCCTCCCTGCTGTCCAACCGATATTCGGGTTCATTGAATGGTGAGCCGACATACGGCGCCATAAGGCCACGCAAATTCGCCGAACAAGCCGATGCTAGCGCAGCCGCGCAGCCAGGCCAATGATTTTATATCGATCGCTAATAAATCAATCGAAATACCCGAAGTCCATCACTTTTCGGCCTAACGCGCACGGCACGACGGAGCGCCCGATAGCCGGGCGCTCGAATCACGTGCGAAGGTCAGTCTGAAGGAGGGAGGTTACTGGCCGGCGAGCGGACGCGGGGCGTAAGCGAATACATCGGCGCGCATTTGCTGCGCATCCATGCCGGCTTCGACCAGGGCGTCGAGCGTGGCGTAGACCATCGGCGGAGAACCGCTGGCATAGAGGTGCAGCGGCTTGAGGTCGGCGAAGTCCTCGCGCACCGCTTCGTGCAACAGGCCGCAACGACCTGGCCAACCGCATGAGTCGCTGACCACCCGATGCAGGAACAGATTCGGCAACTGCCGCCATTCGTCCCAGTGCGTCAATTCGTAGAAATCCTCGGGGCGACGCGCCCCCCAATAAAGGTGCAGCGGGTGCTTGAAGCCAGCCACGCGGCAGTGCTCGATCAGGCTGTTCATCTGCGCCATGCCGGTGCCCGCGGCGATCAGCACCAAGGGCCCGTCCGGCAATTCCGCCAGGTGCGTATCGCCGAAGGGCATTTTCACCCGTGCCACGCCTTCGCGGCGCAAGCGCGCGAGCAGGTCCAGCGTGGCTTCGTCGCGCGCCAGGATATGCAGCTCCAGCTCGCGCCCGGCATGCGGTGCCGAGGCCAGGGAGAACGCGGCATAGTCCTCGTCTTCGCGCTGCAACAACAGGTACTGGCCGGCGTGGTAACGCGGCAACTTGCCGGCCGGCGCACGCAGGCGCAGGCGCACCACATCGCCGCCGACCTCGCGACACTCGATGACTTGACAGTTCAGCTCGCGAACCGGCAATTCGCCGGGCGCCAGTACGCCGTCCCAGAGCAGCACGCAGTCCTGCTCGGGCTCGGCCAGGCAGGTGAATACTTCGCCATGATCGCGGCTTTCGCCGCCCTGACGTACCCGCCCGTTGACCAGCAAGGCAGCACAGATATGGCAATTGCCGTTGCGGCAACTCTGCGGACAGTCGTAGCCGAGGCGGCGCGCGGCATCGAGAATGCGTTCGCCGCTGTCGACATCGAGCACCGCGCCCGAGGGTTGCAAGGTCACTTTCATTAGGTTTTCAGTCCGAAGCCCGCACGGACGATGACGGCCTTGGCCGCATGCCGTGCGTATTGCAATAACCGCGAGCGCATTCGCTCATTTATTCGCAGCAACGTCATCAGTCGATGCCCAGCTGCGACCAGAGATCGTCGACACGCCGTTTGACCGCCTCATCCTGAACGATAGCCCGTCCCCACTCACGGCTGGTCTCGCCAGGCCATTTATGGGTGGCATCGAGGCCCATCTTGCTGCCGAGACCGGAAACCGGCGAGGCGAAATCCAGGTAATCGATCGGCGTATTGTCGATCAGCACCGTGTCGCGCTTGGGGTCCATGCGCGTGGTTATCGCCCAGATCACATCGTTCCAATCCCGCGCATTGATGTCGTCGTCGGTGACTATGACGAACTTGGTGTACATGAACTGTCGCAAAAACGACCAGACACCGAGCATTACCCGCTTGGCGTGGCCGGGGTACTGCTTCTTCATGGTCACCACCGCCATGCGGTAAGAACAGCCTTCCGGCGGCAGGTAGAAGTCGGTAATCTCGGGGAATTGCTTCTGCAGAATAGGCACGAACACTTCGTTGAGCGCCACGCCGAGAATCGCCGGCTCGTCCGGCGGTCTGCCGGTGTAGGTGCTGTGATAGATCGGCTTCTGCCGACGGGTGATGCGCTCGACCGTCATCACCGGGAAGCGATCGACCTCGTTGTAATAGCCGGTGTGGTCGCCATAGGGGCCTTCGTCGGCCATCTCGCCAGGGTGAATCACCCCTTCCAGCACGATCTCGGCACTGGCCGGCACCTGCAGATCGTTGCCACGGCACTTCACCAGCTCGGTCTTGTTGCCGCGTAGCAGGCCGGCGAAGGCGTATTCGGAAAGGCTGTCCGGTACCGGGGTGACCGCGCCGAGAATGGTCGCCGGATCCGCGCCCAGGGCGACCGCCACCGGATAGGGTTGACCGGGGAATTTCTCGCACCAGTCGCGGAAATCCAGGGCGCCGCCACGGTGGCTGAGCCAGCGCATGATCACCTTGTTGCGGCCGATCACCTGCTGACGATAGATGCCGAGGTTCTGCCGTTCCTTGTTCGGCCCCTTGGTCACGGTCAGCCCCCAGGTGATCAGCGGGCCGACGTCGCCAGGCCAGCAGGTCTGCACCGGCAGCTTGCCGAGGTCGACGTCGTCGCCCTCCTCGATCACTTCCTGGCAGGGCGCGTCTTTCAACACCTTGGGCGCCATCGACAGGACTTTCTTGAAGATCGGCAGCTTCGACCAGGCGTCTTTCAGCCCCTTCGGCGGTTCGGGCTCCTTGAGAAATGCCAGCAGCTTGCCGATCTCACGCAACTCGCCGACTTCTTCCGCGCCCATGCCCAATGCCACCCGCTTGGGCGTACCGAACAGATTGCCGAGCACCGGCATATCGAAACCCGTGGGGTTTTCGAACAGCAGCGCCGGGCCGCCCTTGCGCAAGGTGCGGTCGCAGATTTCGGTCATTTCCAGCACCGGGGATATCGGAGTCTGGATGCGCTTGAGTTCGCCGCGCTGTTCCAGACCGCGAATGAAATCGCGCAAGTCGCGATACTGCATGCTTGAGCCTCGTGTCGGGCCGGCCAAATAAGGGCACGAAGTTTAGCGCCGAACTAGGTCTTTCAGAAGGCTTAGCAACCTGCGGATGCACAAATGCCGGTTTTCCCGTTTTGATGAGGTCGGGCACTTTTCATACAGAGCCCAGGATTGGCGCAAAACTGCAGCCCCGCTCGTCAAGTCAGCCGTTCCATACAAACACCTCAGCCGCTGTGTACAAGCCAAGGCTTGTGCATCCGATGAAGCTTGCGCCTCCGGTCGGGTTGCGGGCCGCGGGCGAAAGCCCCGGGTCCTGATATCGGTGTGGGCGCTACCGCAACTGAAGCAAGGTACAGCGGCGTACCCAATGCAATTCTCCAGGTACACAACTGTGGTTTATCGGGCCCTGCCTGGCCCGCCCAACCCTACTTGCAGAGGAGCGTTCAGTCGCCTCCCGGCCGGCGCTGAAGCGTTGAAAGGCCGTTACACGGCATTGGAAGTTAAACCTTACAAAAACAACAATAGGTAAAAAAATGAAGAAGAGACTCTTCGCGGCTGCTATCGGGTTGACGGTACTTCATGCTGGCTCGGCGTATGCCGGAGATCCAGGTCTACAGGAATGGGTGCGCGTCTCCCCCACGATGGTCGCCAGCGAATGCGGCCTGGACCCGGCCCTGCTCAAGGAGGCCGACAGGCGGATGGGCAATAATCCCTATGCGATCGTGCGGTACGGGAAGCTGTGCCATGAGTACCTCAATACCACCGGCGTCTATCATGTCGCGTCGATCACCAAGCTCATGGCCAGCCTGACCGTCGGTATCGCGACCACCAAGACCCAACTCTCCGATGAGTCGCTGGTCACCGATTATCTCAACTGGTGGGAACTGGATGGCATCAATCCCCGGGCCAAGATCGCACACGTCTTGGCGATGACCTCCACCAAACGTGACTTATCCTGGGGGGATAAAGGCACCTGGAGTTACGATGCCTTGGGCTGGCGCGAAATCGACAAACTACTGCCGATTGTCAGGCGAGCCCTGGCGCGGGAACCGCATGCCTTCCCAGGCGTTGACAGCATGGGAGCGTTGGCCAGAACACAGCTGTTCGACAAGATCGGTATGCGTAACACCAAGTGGAGTGGTTGGACGACTGCCTACAGCATGAGCAGCAACGTGCGCGACATGGCCCGATTAGGCTTGCTGGTGTTGCGCAAAGGCGTCTGGGGCGGCAACCGTATCCTTAGCGAGGAGTACGTTTACCGGATGGGCCATCCCGCCTTCGAGGATACCAACACCGGTTATGGCTATCTCCTCATGATGAACGCCCGGCAAAACTGGAAATATTCGTCCGGCAGTAACGACCCCGACTGCGCGCCGGTATCGCTCTGGAACGGATATCCCCATCCTCCGCTCTATGAAGCGCCGCACTGCAACGGCGGTAATGCCACCTGTAGCCAGCAGTATGACGTGGGTATCAAGTGGGCGGCGGGTGCCGGCGGGCAGAAGGTGGTCATCCATCCTGGCCTCGACCTGGTGATGGTCGTCAGGGACGATTTGACCAACGAGGGGCACAACAACGTATGGAAGGCGGTGCGCCCTGCCCTGGTCAAGCTGGACCCCACATTCCTCGGGGATGAGACCGGCTTCTGCCAGGCGTACAAGAACAACCAGTACGCGCCTGATTTACGCTAAGCGGGCTTCGTGAGAGGACGTCCTGCGGCCGCCGCTAGCAAGGTCGCCGCAGCTCGGCTGCATGACACACACCGATATCCGCCAGGCTGGCGGATATCGGTGCTAATCGACGCACCGACGCAGCACATTCCGCGGGTCGATCACAGTCGAAGGATTCAACCCGAACATCTCGACGAACGCGTGGTGAAGGTGGGCGACATCGTACAGGCCGGCCTCGTGTGCGACATCCGTCAGCGAACGACCCCGTGCCCATTGCGTGATCGCGCGGCGCACGGCCATCTCACGGCTGAAACGCCTGATCGTGCTGCCGGTTTCTTCCTTGAACAGATGCCGCAGACGTGACGGCGAGAGGTGCAACTGCGCCGCCAGAGCATCCAGCGTCACGCTGTTCAACGGCAGCTGGTCGATCAATTCGATGGCTTTGACAATGCGAGGATTGAGCGGGCGCCCTGCCCGTGGCGACGGTGCAATCGCGTTGGCGGTATCGATGAAAAGATCGCGCACCTCGGCAGGGCTCGCCGTCCCGGCGAAAGCGCGTGATAGACGCGGTAGCAGATGGGCGAAATGCTTCAGGCCCGGCGTAATCACCGCCTGGCCATTCATGGCGCTGTCCAACGCAGAAAATTCCGGCGCCTGGATCGGCACATCGAAGATCGCAAGATGACTGTCGTGGGCGATCAGTCGCCTGCGCAGGACCTTTGGCGCGATCAGCGCGACCCATGAATGAATCACGATGTCGTCGCCTATCTCCAGCTGGAAAGGTTCCTTGCCGGCTATCAGCAGCGTGGCGGACAGCCGCCGGTAGGGATTCTGCGACCGGTCCAGTACGAAGCTCGGTGCCAGTAACAGAAAACGCTGCGTTCAGTGATAGAGGGTTAGCTGCATCGATGATGATCCAGGTGCTGGTCGAAAAACCATGCTCGAACCTCCTCGTATTCTGGCGGCCGTACCCCTTCAGGGCTCGCCACCCCGCTCTATTGGATTATCCCCATACCCATCCTAGGGTCCGTAGAAAAAATCGTCGAGCGAATGCCAGGCAAAACAGGCGAAAAAGCGCAATGTACCCGCTGCAACTGGGCATTTGGATGGGGCGCCAAGCCCGGGCTCGCGATCGAGCCTGTTTTTACACAGCATCACCGAAGCGCAGCAGAGCTCCTTACTTGCGCTTCATTGACATGAAGAACTCGTCGTTCGTCTTGGTCGCTTTCAGCTTGTCGATAAGGAACTCGATGGCGGCGATTTCGTCCATCGGGTGCAGCAGCTTGCGCAGGATCCACATGCGCTGCAGCTCGTCTTCGGCGGTCAGCAACTCTTCGCGGCGGGTGCCGGAGCGGTTGATGTTGATCGCGGGGAACACGCGCTTCTCGGCGATACGACGGTCCAGAGGCAGCTCCATGTTGCCAGTGCCCTTGAATTCTTCGTAGATCACTTCGTCCATCTTAGAGCCGGTTTCCACCAGCGCGGTGGCGATGATGGTTAGCGAACCGCCTTCCTCGATGTTGCGCGCGGCACCGAAGAAGCGCTTCGGCTTCTCCAGGGCATGGGCGTCGACACCACCGGTGAGGACCTTGCCGGAGCTCGGGATCACGGTGTTGTAGGCACGTGCCAGACGGGTAATGGAATCGAGCAGGATGACCACGTCCTTCTTGTGCTCGACCAGGCGCTTGGCCTTCTCAATCACCATTTCGGCGACTTGCACGTGGCGGGTCGGCGGCTCGTCGAAGGTGGAGGCGACCACTTCGCCGCGCACGGTGCGCTGCATTTCGGTCACTTCTTCCGGGCGCTCATCGATCAGCAGGACGATCAGATGCACTTCTGGATTGTTGCGCGTGATATTCGCCGCGATGTTCTGCAGCATGATGGTCTTGCCGGCTTTCGGCGGCGCCACGATCAGGCCGCGCTGGCCTTTTCCGATAGGCGCGCAGAGGTCAATGATGCGACCGGTGATGTCTTCGGTGGAGCCGTTACCGGCCTCCATGACCAGGCGCTTGTTGGGGAACAGCGGCGTCAGGTTTTCGAAGAGGATCTTGTTCTTCGCGTTCTCCGGGCGATCGTAGTTGATCGTATCGACCTTGAGCAGCGCGAAGTAACGCTCGCCTTCTTTCGGCGGGCGGATTTTACCGACGATGGTGTCGCCGGTACGCAGGTTGAAACGACGGATCTGGCTCGGCGAGACATAAATGTCATCGGGGCCGGCGAGATACGAGGCGTCCGCGGAGCGGAGAAAGCCGAAACCGTCCTGGAGAATCTCCAGCACGCCATCACCGGAGATTTCCTCACCGCTTTTAGCGTGTTTTTTCAACAGCGAGAAAATCACGTCCTGCTTGCGCGAACGGGCCATGTTTTCCAGGCCCATCTGTTCGGCGAGTTCCAGCAGTTCGGTGATCGGCTTTTGCTTGAGTTCGGTCAGATTCATAGGAATGACGTAATCATGAAGGAGGGGAAATAAGCTGTTCAGCTTGGGAGGCCGCGCCGCTAAGAGGCGAATGGATCGCCAGCTTGTGTATCGAGAATATTCGAAGGGAATGCGTCGACGACGGCATGCAGGGGGCGGCATAGGAAATGCAGCGAGGCCGAATGTAACACCGGTTTTATCGGCGCGTCCAGCACCCAAATAGAAAAAACCCCGCGATTAGCGGGGCTTATGATCTGCGCGACAGCTTAGATATTGCTATCGAGGAAAGCCGCCAGTTGCGACTTAGACAGAGCGCCGACCTTGGTCGCTTCGACGTTACCGTTCTTGAACAGCATCAAAGTCGGGATCCCGCGTACGCCGTACTTCGGCGGGGTTTCCTGGTTCTCGTCGATGTTCAATTTGCACACTTTGAGCTTGCCTTGGTAAGTCTGGGCGATTTCGTCCAGCACCGGAGCGATCATCTTGCACGGGCCGCACCACTCGGCCCAGTAATCGACCAGCACCGGACCTTCTGCCTGGATGACATCTTGGTCGAAGCTGGCATCGCTGACATTGGTAATGAATTCGCTCATGGAAATTCTCCGTGTTCGGAAGCAAAAGATGGCCGACATCATAGCCCGGCTTCTCTGACACAGGAAGGCTCGGACAATTGAGCTTATCTATCGGCGCCGTCAAATTCGCCCGCCGGCTAATCACCACATACCACGAAAGCGATACCGGTACGCGAGGCCGCGGCGCGGATGTGCTGCTGCATGGCCTTCTGCGCCGGCCCCGCGGCCTGCCGGCCGAGCGCCTTGAGAATCTTGCGGTGCTCCTGCCAGGTTTCCATGGCCCGTTCCGGGCGGATGAACGGCAGTTTCCGGTTTTCCAACAAAATGTCTTCGACGGCATGCGACATCAGTATGCGTTGGCGTACCCGGCCTATCGTGGCACGATGACGCGGTTCCGCATCGAGATGTCTACGCTATGCCGCATACCCCTGCTGAGTCTTTCCCCTTGATTGCAGCCATCGATCTGGGCTCCAACAGCTTTCATATGGTGCTGGCCAAGGCCGATCATGGCGAGTTGCGCATCCTCGAACGCCTCGGCGACAAGGTGCAATTGGCTGCCGGTATCGACGAGCAACGTCTGCTCAGCGAGGAGGCCATGCAACGAGGGCTGGATTGCCTGCGGCGCTTCGCTCAATTGACCGCCAGCCTGCCGGAAGGTGCGGTGCGCGTGGTCGGCACCAATGCGCTGCGCGAGGCGCACAACCGCGGCGAATTCATCCGTCGCGCCGAAGAGGTGCTCGGGCATCCGGTGGAAGTCATCTCCGGGCGCGAGGAGGCGCGACTGATCTACCTCGGCGTCTCGCACAGCATCGCCGATACCCCCGGTAAGCGCCTGGTCGCCGATATCGGCGGCGGCAGCACCGAATTCATCATCGGCCAACGCTTCGAACCCTTGCTGCGCGAAAGCCTGCAAATGGGCTGCGTGAGCTACACCCAGCGCTTCTTCAAGGACGGCAAAATCACTCCGGCGCGTTATGCCCAGGCTTATACCGCCGCGCGCTTGGAGATCATGGGCATCGAGCACGCCCTACGCCGCCTCGGCTGGGAAGACGCGGTCGGCGCATCCGGCACGATCAAGGCGATCGGCCTGGCGACCCAATCCGCCGGGCTGGGCAATGGCGAGGTCAATGCACAAGGTCTGGCCTGGCTGAAACGCAAGATTTTCAAGCTCGGCGAGGTGGATAAACTCGACCTCGACGGCATCAAACCCGATCGCCGTGGGATTTTTCCGGCGGGCCTGGCGATACTCGAGGCGATCTTCGACGCCTGCGACATTCAGCGTATGAGTCATTCCGAGGGTGCGCTGCGCGAAGGCGTGCTCTACGACCTGCTTGGCCGCCATCATCACGAGGACGTGCGCGAACGCACCCTCAGCGCATTGATGGAGCGTTACCACGTCGACCTGGATCAGGCCGCCCGCGTCGAGGCCAAGGCCCTGGAGGCATTGGAACAGGTCGCCGACGCCTGGCAACTGGATGACGAGTGGCACCGCGACCTATTGGTGTGGGCCGCGCGGGTGCATGAACTGGGCCTGGACATCGCTCACTACCAGTATCACAAGCACGGCGCCTACCTGGTCGAGCATTCAGACCTGGCCGGCTTCTCGCGCCAGGATCAACACATGCTCGCGCTGCTGGTACGTGGCCATCGGCGCAATATCCCCAAGGACAAATTCGCCGATTTCGGCGAGGAAGGGCTTAAGCTGATCCGCCTGTGCGTGCTGCTGCGCTTCGCCATCCTGTTCCACCACATCCGCGGCACCCAGGAAATGCCCAAGGTGCGCCTGGAAGCCAGCGAGCAGAGCCTGGAAATCGTCTTCCCCGAAGGCTGGCTGGAGGCCAACCCGCTGACCCAAGCGGATTTCACTCAGGAAGCGGGCTGGCTCAAGCGCATCGGCGTCGAACTCAGCGTGCGCTGACCAGGGGCACCGTAAGCTTGTCCAGCAAACCGGCCTGCGCGCTGCGCGCGTTCTGGTTACCGGTCGGGCTGCTGCGCAGGTAGCGGCCGTCCGGCTGCAGCACCCAGCTCTGGGTGTTGTCGGTGAGGTAGCTTTCCAACTCTTTCTTCACCCGCATGATCAGTTTCTTGCCTTCCACCGGGAAGCAAGTCTCGACGCGCTTATCCAGGTTCCGTTCCATCCAGTCGGCGCTGGACAGGTAGATCTTTTCCTCGCCCTCGTTGAGGAAATAGAACACCCGGGTATGCTCGAGGAAACGACCGATGATCGAGCGCACCTGAATATTGTGCGAGACCCCGGCGATACCAGGACGCAGGCAGCACATGCCGCGCACCACCAGATCGATCTTCACCCCGGTCTGGCTGGCCTTGTACAACGCGCGGATGATCTTCGGGTCGGTCAGGGAGTTGAACTTGGCGATGATGTGCGCCGGCTTGCCCTCGGCGGCCAGGTTGGTCTCGCGGGTAATCATATCGAGCAGGGTTTTCTTCAGCGTGAAGGGCGCGTGCAGCAGCTTCTTCATGCGCAGCGTCTTACCCATGCCGATCAACTGGCTGAACATTTTCGCCACGTCCTCGCACAGCGCCACGTCGGCGGTGAGCAGGCTGTAGTCGGTGTACAGGCGGGCGTTGCCGGCGTGGTAGTTGCCGGTGCCAAGGTGCGCATAACGCACGATCTCGCCGTTCTCGCGGCGCAGAATCAGCATCATCTTGGCGTGGGTCTTGAAGCCGACCACGCCGTAGATCACCACCGCACCGGCGGCCTGCAGGCGGCTCGCCAGTTGCAGGTTGGACTCCTCGTCGAAACGCGCGCGCAACTCGATTACCGCGGTCACTTCCTTGCCGTTGCGCGCGGCCTCGACCAGCGCATCGACGATTTCCGAGTTGGCGCCGCTGCGGTACAGCGTCTGCTTGATCGCCAGCACGTGCGGGTCCTTGGCGGCCTGACGCAGCAAATCGACCACCGGGGTGAACGACTCGAACGGGTGCAACAGAAGGATGTCCTGCTTGCTGACCACGCTGAAGATGTTCTCGCTGTTCTGCAGCAGCTTGGGGATCACCGGGGTGAAAGGCGCGTACTGCAATTCCGGGTGGCTGGCCAGCCCGGTGATGCTGAACAGACGGGTCAGGTTGACCGGCCCGTTGACCCGGTACAGTTCGCTCTCGCTCAGGCTGAACTGCTTGAGCAGGTAATCGAGCAAGGGCCGCGGGCAGGTATCGACCACCTCCAGGCGCACGGCATCGCCATAACGCCGCGAAAACAGTTCGCCGCGCAGCGCGCGGGCCAGGTCTTCGACATCCTCGGTGTCGACCGAGAGGTCGGCGTTGCGGGTCAGGCGGAACTGGTAGCAGCCCTTGACCTTCATGCCCTGGAACAGGTCGTCGGCATGGGCGTGGATCATCGAGGACAAGAACACATAGTTGTCGCCGGGGCCGCCGACCTCCTCGGGCACTCTGATGATCCGCGGCAGCAGACGCGGCGCCGGGATGATCGCCAGACCCGAGTCACGGCCGAAGGCGTCGATGCCCTCCAGCTCGACGATGAAGTTCAGGCTCTTGTTCACCAGCAACGGGAACGGGTGGGTCGGATCGAGGCCGATGGGCGTGATGATCGGCGCGATCTCGTCACGGAAGTAGCGGCGCACCCAGGCTTTCAATTTGGTGTTCCAGAAACGCCGACGGATGAAATTGACATGGTGTTTGGCCAACGCCGGAAACAGGATGTCGTTGAGGATCGCGTACTGGCGCTCGACCTGTTCGTGCACCAACTCGGCGATGCGCGCCAACGCCTGATGCGGCTGCAAACCGTCGGCACCGGCCTGTTCGCGGGCGAAGTTGATCTGCTTCTTCAGGCCGGCGACGCGGATCTCGAAGAATTCGTCGAGGTTGCTGGAAAAAATCAGCAGGAATTTCAAGCGTTCGAGCAGCGGATAGGACTCGTCCAACGCCTGCTCGAGCACCCGGATATTGAATTGCAGCTGCGACAACTCGCGGTGGATATACAGGCTGCTGTCATCCAGACTCGGCACCACCATGGGCGGTGCCGGCGTAACCGCGGGCGCCTCCTGCACTTCGGGAGCAGGGTTATCCGCCGCGACCAGGTCTTCGGCTATCGGTTGTGCATCCTGCAATTCGCTACTACTGGGTCCTTCGGTGTTCATGTGTTTTTCAGTCCCGGAGGGGCTAGTGCCCCTGCTTCAACAGTTCTGCCGCACGCACGGCGAAATAAGTCAGGATGCCGTCGGCACCCGCGCGCTTGAACGCGGTCAGCGATTCGAGGATCACCGCCTCGCCCAGCCAACCATTCTGAATGGCCGCCATGTGCATGGCGTACTCGCCGCTGACCTGATAGACAAAGGTCGGCACGCGAAATTCTTGTTTGACCCGCCAGAGAATGTCCAGGTACGGCATCCCCGGCTTGACCATCACCATATCGGCGCCCTCGGCCAGGTCGGCGGCGACTTCGTGCAGCGCCTCGTCGCCATTGGCCGGGTCCATCTGATAACTGGCCTTGTTGGCTTTACCCAGATTAGCAGCCGAACCCACCGCATCGCGGAACGGGCCGTAATAGGCGCTGGCGTACTTGGCCGAGTAGGCCATGATCCGCACATTGCTGTGGTCGGCCAGCTCCAAAGCTTCGCGGATCGCCTGCACACGGCCGTCCATCATGTCCGAAGGCGCCACCACCTGGGCGCCGGCGGCGGCATGGGACAGCGCCTGCTTGACCAGTGCGTCGACGGTGATGTCGTTCTGCACGTAACCGTGCTCGTCGAGAATCCCGTCCTGACCGTGGGTGGTGAAGGGGTCGAGGGCCACGTCGCTGATCACCCCCAATTCCGGGAAGCGCGCACGCAGGGCACGGATAGCGCGCTGAGCGATGCCATCCGGGTTCCAGGCTTCGCTGCCGTCGAGGGATTTGTTTTCCAGCGGCGTCACAGGAAACAGCGCCAGCGCCGGAATCCCCAGGGCCACCCATTTTTCCGCCTCCTGCAGCAGCAGGTCGATGGACAGGCGCTCGACTCCGGGCATCGAAGCGATCGCCTCACGACGGTTGTCGCCATCGAGTACGAAGACCGGCAGGATCAGGTCATCGACGCTCAACCGGTGTTCGCGCACCAGCCGCCGGGAAAAGTCATCGCGGCGGTTGCGCCGCAGGCGGGTGGCGGGGAACAAACGATTGGCGGGGGTAAAGCTCACGACAGACTCCATAGCCCGCTTCGACGGGCGAGTGTGACAGTTATAGGCGCACATTATGACCAAAGTATGACAACGCACGACAGCGCCGCGACGGTTTGCCACTCAGCCCACGCAGAATAACCGGGCACCCGTTATCGGGATATGGCCGGGCCCGAGTTCGGCTTGCCGACCGGGGAAATGCCTGGGATTTGCCGGCTCGGGACCGAGCAGCCCGGTAGCGAATGAACAGACGGCCGTCGTTAAGCTTCATATCAGGTACGACTGGGAAGATTGCATGCAAGGCGCGGCCCAAGGTCAGGCGTGAGCGAATCCAGTAGCGGGCATCCATGGCGCGGCGCACCATGGCGATCCGAGTGCTATAACGACAACACTTATGGCGAACTTTTTGCCTTTAAATCAACCAAGAACCGGCACCCCTAATACGGCCGCAGGCGCCCTCAGCAACCAGGAGTCTTTGATGAACAGAAAAGTAGCGGTGATTCTTTCCGGCTGTGGCGTATACGACGGCGCGGAAATCCATGAAAGCGTGATCACCCTGCTGCGCCTGGACCAGCGCGGCGCCCATGTGCAGTGCTTCGCGCCCGATATGCAGCAGCTGCACGTGGTCGATCACTACAGCGGCGACGAGATGAACGAGACGCGCAACGTGCTGGTGGAATCCGCACGCATTGCCCGCGGCGAGATCAAGGACGTCAAGGAACTGCATGTCGATCAGTTCGATGCGCTGATCCTGCCAGGCGGCTTCGGGGTGGCCAAGAATCTCTCGGACTTCGCCATCGGCGGCGCCAATTGCAGCGTGCAGGCGGATGTCCTGAGCGCCATCCAGGCCTTTGCCAAAGCTGGCAAACCGGTCGGCATGATGTGCATCGCCGGGGCGCTGGCGGCGAAGATCTACGGCGCTGGCGTGGCCTGCACCATCGGCAACGACCACGAAACCGCCACGACCCTGAGCCAGATGGGCGCAACGCACCATGAATGCGCAGTCAGCGATATCGTCGAAGACACGCCGCGCAAACTCGTCACCACTCCGGCCTATATGCTGGCCCAGTCGATCAGCGAGGCGGCGTCGGGAATCAACAAGCTGGTGGACCGGGTGCTCGAACTCACCCACAGCGCCTGACAGGTCAATCACGCCAATGCGCGCGGCACACCGGCCGCGCCTCTGGTCAAGTCGCCACCGCTCCGGCAGTTTAGCCAGACCCGCTTTCAGGCCACTGCTTATGACCCGTCCCTCCTTTGAACTCGATGCCGACTTGCGACAAGCAGTCGGCCTGTTCTTCCAGCGCATTCCCTTCAACCAGATGCTCGGCATCGAGCTCGATGAGCTGAGCCTCGAGCGGGTCACCATGCACCTGCCGATGAAGCCGGAGCTGATCGGCAACTTCGTCCACGGCATCCTTCACGGCGGGGTGATTTCCTCGTTGCTGGACGTGGCCGGCGGCGCCATGGCGTTGATCGGCGCCTTCGACAAGCATCAGCATTTGTCCAGCCAGGAACGCATGGCGCGGCTGTCCAAACTCGGCACCATCGACCTGCGCATCGACTACCTGCGGCCGGGCCGCGGCCAACGCTTCACCGCCACCGCGGTGCTGCTGCGTTCGGGCAACAAGGTGGCGGTGGTGCGTAGCGAGTTGCACAGCGACGACGGCACCCTGATCGCCGTCGGCACCGGCACTTACCTCTGCGGCTGAGTGCAACCGCGCTTGGTATTGGCCACGGGCGCACCTAAACTTCCAACATCGTCCACTTATGGGCAACGGGATGCTCTGTTTCGATCATCCCCGGTTGGAGTCACGCATGTCCGCGTTAGCATTATTCAACCCACCGGCAAGCGACCAGATGGCGCTGCTCGACTGCAGCCACGACCCACTATTGGTAGTGCTGGCGTATCTGATCGCCAGCGCCGCCGGCTTTACCGCCTTGAACATGGCCGAACGAGTAAGCGTCAGCAGCGGCCTGGGGCGCGAACTATGGCGCTGGCTAGGCGCCTGGGCACTGGGAGGCGGCATTTGGTCGATGCATTTCGTCGCCATGCTGGCATTCAACGTACCCCTGGCGCTGACCTATGATCTGCCCATTACCCTGCTCTCCCTGCTGATCGCGATCATTGTTTCCTATGTGGTAATGCTGGTAATCGGCCGGCCAGAGTTGCGCCCCTGGCAAACACTCACCGCCGCCATAGTGGCCGGCTGCGGCATCGCCGCCATGCACTACACCGGTATGGCGGCGATCCGCTCGGCCGCCAGCCAGCATTACGACCCGCGGCTGTTCGGCTTGTCGATTCTGATCGCCATTCTCGCCTCGTTGGCCGCCTTGTTGCTGGCCGGCTATTTCCGTGGGCAGATCGGCACCAGGGCCAACTGGTTGCGCCTGCTGGCCAGCCTGGTCATGGGCGCGGCCATCGTCTCCATGCATTTCACCGGCATGGCTGCACTGACCCTCAGCGTACCGGCCGACCTACCCTTGCAACCACCCGCCAGCCCACAAGGGCAATTGGCGCTGGGCAGCGCCATTGCCGTCATCTCCCTGCTGATCATTCTGCTCGGAGTGGTCGCCGGCTGGGTAGACCAGCGTCTGCGCCAGGAACGACTGCAACTGCGCCACCTCACCGAACAGCTGGATACCGTCACCCATTACGATGCCTTGACCGGCCTGCTCAACGGCCAAGCCTTCACTCATTTGCTCACCAGCACCCTGGGGTGCGCTCCTCCCCATGGCGCCAGCCTGCTGTTCATCGATCTAGATAATTTCAAGCGGGTCAACGATAGCCTCGGCCATGGCCATGGCGATGAATTGCTGCGGCAAGTCGCCCAGCGCATTCGCAGTGCGCTGGGCAGGGAAGATCTGTTGGCGCGCTTTTCCGGCGACGAATTCTGCGCCCTGGCACTCAACGCGCCCATGCAGAGCGGCGTCGAACTGGCCGAGCGGATACTCACGCAAATCCGCCAGCCCTATCGCCTGGAGAGCGGTCAGCTGAGTCTCAGCGCCAGCATCGGCATCAGTCGTTACCCCCAAAATGCGGGCGATGCCAGCCAACTGCTCAAGCAAGCAGGTATTGCCCTCGGTCATTGCAAGCGCCAGGGGCGTAACCGCTGCCTGGTGTTCAGCACCGAATTGGAGCAAGACGCGCAGCAAGCCCTGAGCCTGGAGCAAGAGCTGCGCCTGGCGCTGCACAGCGATGATTTGGAGGTGTACTACCAACCGATTCTAGCGGGCAGCGGCAACCGTGTTGTCGCCCTGGAAGCCCTGGTACGGTGGCGTCATAGCGAACTGGGGGCGATCAGCCCGGAGCGTTTCGTGACCATCGCCGAACAACACGGCTTTATCCACGAATTGGACCTATGGGTGTTGAAACGCGCCTGTCGCGACCTGCGACTGCTGCACCATGAAGGTCATGCGCAGTTGCATCTGAGCGTCAATTGCTCGGCTCTGACACTGCTCCAGCCCAGCCTGATCAAGAGCTTGAAGATCGAGCTGCAACGTGCCGATCTGCCGGTCGGCAGCCTGACCCTGGAGTTGACGGAGAACGCCTTGATGCACGATTTCGCGGCCGCCCAGGCGCAACTCGGCAGGATTCGCGCCCTTGGCATGAGCATCAGTATCGACGACTTCGGCACCGGCTATTCGTCGCTGCAGTATCTCAGCCGTCTGCCGGTGGATAGCCTCAAGGTGGATCGCAGTTTCGTCAGCAAGATTCCCGGCTCCGCCAGCGATATGGCGATCACCTCGGCAATTATCGCCATGGCACACAAGCTCGATCTGCGGGTAGTCGCCGAGGGTGTGGAGTCGGTGGAGCAGATGCTGTTCCTACAAGAAAACCACTGCGACCTGTTGCAAGGCTATTTGTTCAGCCGGCCACTGGCCTTGACCGAGCTGCGCCGCTGGCTCGCCAGTGGCCAGTTGCGCCAGCCTTATGCGCCGGTCTGACGTTGCAGGCGGGTGAGAATCCGATCCAGGGCATTGGCGAACGCCTGCTTGTCGCGCTCGCCATAGGGCCCCTGCCCACCGCCGACCTGGCCCTGCTCGCGTAGCTCGGTAAACAGGTTACGCACCGCCAGCTTATCGCCCATATTGTTCGCATCGAACTCGCGGCCACGCGGATCGAGGGCGGCGACGCCCTTCTTCACCAGGCGGTCGGCCAACGGCACATCGCTGCAGATCACCAGTTCGCCAGGCAAGGCGTGCTCGACCAGATAGTCGTCGGCGGCGTCCGGCCCGCTCGGCACCACGATCAAACGCACACAGGCATAGGCCGGTTTGACCTGCGCCTGGCCTGCGACCAACAACACCTCGAAACCCCGCTTCAAGGCGAACTTCACCACTTGATCCTTGGCCGCCTTGGGACAGGCGTCGGCATCTATCCATACCCGCAACCCTGCGCTTTGCTCGTTCAAGACCGGCAACTCCTGCTCACACCGGCGCGCGCCGCACCGTGGCCAGCAATGCGGCGGCGCCAACGAACAGCGCGCCGAAGGTGCGGTTCATGATGCGCTGCTGCCGCGGCGAACGCAGCGCCCGCAGCAGCCGCGACGCCAGGCCGGTATAGCCGGCCATGACGATCAGGTCGACGCAGATCATGGTCACCCCCATCACCAGGTACTGCACCAGTAGCGGTGCCTGCGGGTTGAGGAACTGCGGCAGTACCGCGAGCATGAAGACAATGGCTTTGGGATTGCTGAAGTTGACCAGAAAGCCGCGCAGAACCAGGGTCAACGGCCGACCGATGGGGCGCTCGACGGGGGCCTCCATGTCGCTGGGCAGCGCCTGCCACTGGCGATAGCCGAGGTACACCAGATAGACCACGCCGAACCACTTGATCAGGCTGAAGGCCAGCTCCGAAGCGGCCAGAATCGCCCCGACCCCGGCGGCGACTATGACGATCTGTAAGGCCAGACCCAGCTGCAAGCCGAGGGCGTTCCAGTAGCCGCGCCAGAAACCGTATTGCAGCCCGGCGGACATCGAGGCGATCGCCCCGGCCCCCGGCGACAGACTGATCACCCAACAGGCGACGAAGAACGCAAGCCAGGTTTCGAGTGCCATGGCGATACCTCAAACAAGTCGATAAAAAAGGGGCAGGCCTTAGCCTACCCCTTATGGTGTTCCGCGCCCAGCGGGTGAATCAGTCCGGCATATCTTTACGCAGCTGCACCGGCGCCAACTCTTCCTTGCGCGCCCGGGCACGGGCCGTACGCATACGGATATTGATCGCTTCCACCGCCAGCGAGAAGGCCATGGCGAAGTACACATAGCCTTTGGGCACATGCACGTCGAAGGCTTCGGCGATCAGCACAGTACCGACCACGATCAGGAACGACAGAGCGAGCATCTTCAGGCTCGGGTGCTTGTCGATGAAATCGCTGATGGTGCCGGCCGAGAGCATCATCACGATCACCGAGATCACGATGGCCGCGACCATCACCGGCACGCTGTCGACCAGCCCGACCGCGGTGATCACCGAATCCAGGGAGAACACGATGTCGATAATCGCGATCTGCACGATGATCCCCATAAAGCCGTAGGCCTTGCCGCCAGCGCTCTGGGTTTCCTCCTCACCTTCCAGGCTGTGGTAGATCTCCGCGGTACTCTTGAACAGCAGAAACAACCCGCCGAAGAACAAGATCAGATCGCGCCCGGAGAAGCCTTCGCCGAGGACATGGAACAGGTCGGTGGTCAGGCGCATCACCCAACTGATCGACAACAGCAGCAGGATACGCGTACCCATGGCCAGGGCCAGACCGAAGAAACGTGCCTTCGGTTGCTGCGCCTTGGGCAGACGGCTGACCAGAATCGAGATAAAGATGATGTTGTCGATGCCCAGAACGATTTCCAGGGCGGTCAGGGTCAGAAACGCGACCCAGAGTTCGGGGTTGGCCAGCCATTCCATAAAGGTTATTTCTCGAGTTTGCTTACGCTAGGGAGTTCGCCGGCACGCCAACGGCGCACGGCTTTTTGGAAGAACAGACTGTTGGGCACCTGGACCCAGGTTCCAGCACCCTCTTCGCTCAGGTCTTCGAGGGTGGTGTAAAACAAGTTGATCGACAGCACCCGGCCTTTGACCCCGGGCTTGTCGGCGGTGTCGATGATTTCCACGCTGTCGCCGATGCGGAACGGCGAAAGCGTCACGATCAACAAGGCGCAGAACAGGTTGGACAGTACGCTCCAAATGGCGAAAAACGCCACCGCCGCCACTGCGACGAAGCCGGTCAAGGCGGCCCACAACACCTGGGCGGAAACGCCCAGGCGCTCCAGCACCAACAGCAATGCGCTGCCCATGATCAACCAGCGCAAACCGCCGCGTAGCGGCAACAGCAGCTGTGCCGGCAACTGCGGATAACGCACTGCCATACGATGGATGGCACGCCCCAGCAAACGCTGCAATACCGCCGCCAGCAGCAGGATTAGCAACACCTGGCCGCCACGGATCAGCGGCTCGCTATAGGTGCTTAGCCACTCGGCATCGAATAATTCGAGCATCAGTTGACCGCCTCCAATTCCGCTTGCAAGGCTTCGAGCGTTTCCAGAGCCAGCATCCAGCGCTCCTCCAGATCCGCTTCGCGGCCCTTCAGCTTGGCCTGCTCGGCCAGCGTATCGCGCAACTCATTCTTGCGCGCCGCCTCGTAGATGCCGCTGTCGCCGAGACGGGCTTCCACCGCGGCGAGCTGTTGATGCAGCTGGCCGAGCTCCTTCTCCAACTTGTCTGCTTCGCGCTTGTGCGGCGCCAGTTGCTGACGCAAGGCCGCGGCGGCTTGGCGTTGGGCACGCTTGTCGGTTCGATCCGGGTTGCTTTCGCTACCGCCGATCGGCGCTTGCTGGCGCGCGCGGTAATCCACCAGCCAGCGCGCGTAGTCGTCCAGATCGCCGTCGAAGCTCTGCACCCGGCCATCGGCGACCAGGTAGAACTCGTCGGTGGTGCTTTTCAGCAGATGGCGGTCGTGGGACACCACCACCACCGCACCGGAAAATTCCTGCAAGGCCATGGTCAGGGCCAGGCGCATTTCCAGGTCGAGGTGGTTGGTCGGCTCGTCGAGCAGCAACAAGTTGGGTTTGCCCCAGGCGATCAACGCCAGGGCCAGACGGGCTTTCTCGCCGCCGGAGAAATTCACCACCGGCTCGTCGCAGCGCGGGCCGCGGAAATCGAAGCCGCCGAGAAAGTCGCGCAATGTCTGCTCGCGCTCGCTCGGCGCCAGGCGCTGGAAGTGCAGCAGCGGGCTGGCCTTGTCGTCCAGCGCGTCGAGCTGATGCTGGGCGAAATAGCCGACCACCAGGTTTTCGCCACGTTGCAACCGACCGCTGATCGGCGCCAGTTCAGCCGCCAGGTTCTTGATCAGGGTCGATTTTCCGGCGCCATTCGGACCCAGCAGGCCCAGGCGCGCGCCCGGTGTCAGTTGCAACTTGACCTGCTCCAGCACCACCTTGTCGCCGTAGCCGAGGCGACCTTCGCTGAGATCTAGCAGCGGGCTGGAAATCTTCTCGGCCTCGCGGAAACGGAAATCGAATGGCGAGTCGACATGCGCCGCGGACAACTCCTCCATGCGCTCCAGGGCCTTGATCCGGCTCTGCGCCTGACGCGCCTTGGTCGCCTGGGCCTTGAAGCGGGCGATGTACTTTTCCATGTGCGCGCGTTGCGCCTGTTGCTTCTCGTAGGCCTGTTGCTGCTGGGCCAAACGCTCGGCGCGGGTACGCTCGAACGCCGAGTAGCCGCCGCGATAGAGCGTCAGTTTCTGCTGATCGAGATGGGCAACGTGATCCACTACGGCGTCCAGGAAATCGCGATCATGGGAAATCAGCAACAAGGTACCGGGGTAACTTTTCAGCCAGCTTTCCAGCCAGAGGATAGCATCGAGGTCCAGGTGGTTGGTCGGTTCGTCGAGCAGTAGCAGATCGGACGGGCACATCAGCGCCTGGGCCAGGTTCAGGCGCATGCGCCAGCCGCCGGAAAAATCGCCGACGCGCTTATCCATCTGCCCGCTGTCGAAGCCCAGACCGGCGAGCAGTTTGCGTGCGCGGGCATCGGCGCTGTAACCGTCGAGGGTATCCAGTTCGGTATGCAGCCGCGCGACGGCCGCACCGTCATGGGCGGTCTCGGCGGCTGCCAGCTCGGTTTGCACCTGGCGCAGACGCACGTCGCCGTCGAGCACATAATCGACCGCCTGGCGCTCGACCGCATCGATCTCCTGGCGCATATGGGCGATGCGCCAGTCGGCGGGAATCAGGCAATCGCCCGCGTCCGCGCCGAGCTCGCCGCGCAGCAAGGCGAACAGACTGGATTTGCCGGCGCCATTGGCGCCGATCAGGCCGGCTTTATGGCCGGGATGCAGGGTCATTTCGGCGTCTTCTAGCAGACGCTGAGGACCACGCTGTAAAGTGAGGTTTTGGAGTCGGATCATAATGGCGGCGGAGTCTACCAGAGTCGCCTTTCAGTTACGCGGAAAGCACCATGCCCCCTGACCTGTGGCGATTCGCCGAAGCAGTTTACCAGCGCCCCGGCGTCGAAGCCGCCTGCCTGCAATTGCAAGCGCAGGGGATGGATGTCTGCCTGCTGCTCTGTGCGCTCTGGCTCGATGCGCGCAACGTTCCCTGGGATGAGGCACGCGATCAGGCCCTGCATAACGTGGCGCAGCCCTGGCAAACGCAAGTGGTGATGCCGCTCAGGCAATTGCGACAAAACTGGCGCGCAGCGGCGCAGGACGACAGCACCCTGAAGCCGCTGCGCGAGCAGGTCAAACGACTCGAACTGGAGGCCGAGCGCGAATTGCTGCAGCGTCTGGCGACACTCAGCCGGGAATGGCCGAGTGTCGATGACGCGCCGCGACAGCACTGGCTGGCACAGCTGGCGGCCGACCCCGACGCGCTGCAAACCTTGCGCCTCGCGGCGGCCCAGGTCTGCGTTTAGGTCGCGCTTGGCGCGGCGCTACCATTGCCGCTAACGGCAGGTTTAACTGGCTCGGCAGCAACGGGCTTAGCCACTGGCGCGGCAGCCGCCGGCTTGGGCTTGGCGGCACTCGGCTTCTTCGCGGCGGGCTTGGCGGCAGGCGCCGTTGCAGCTTTGGCGGCGGGTTTAGCCGCAGGTTTGGCGGCAGCGGGCTTTGCTGCTGCCGGCTTGGCAACGGCAGGCTTGGTCGCGGCGGGTTTGGCAGACGCGGCTGCAGGCTTGACGGCCGGTTTCGCGGCAGCGGGCTTGCCAACAGCCGGTTTCTTCGCTGCTGGCTTGGCGGCAGGCGCCGTTGCATTTTTAGTAGCTGGTTTGGCGGCAGCAGTCTTTGCCGCTGCCGGTTTGGCAGCGGTAGACTTGCTCGCGGTGGCTTTGGCAGTCGCGGCGGCAGGCTTGGCAGCGGCGGTTTTACTCACAGCGGCTTTTGCCACGGGTTTGGCGGCGGCTTTTGCGGCCGGCTTGACGGCGGACTTGACCGGCGCCTTGGCGGCACTCGCCGATTTAGCGGCTGGCTTAGCGGCGGTCTTTGCCGCGGCGGGCTTGCTCGCAACCGGCTTGGCTGGCGCCTTGGCCGTTGCGGTTTTCGCAGCGGGTTTAACCTGCGCCGCTTTGGCGGTGCGGCTATTGAGCGCCTGGCTCGCGGCCTCCTTGACCTTGCCCACACCCTGGGCCAATTTCAGGCTTTCCTGGGCATCGCGCTTGAGTCCGGCGATATAGCCACGCGTTTCGGTTTGCCGGGTTTTGAGGACATCCAGCAGCTCTTCCAATTCGCTTACGGCCGCTTTGGCTTTGCTCTGCGCCTTGGCTTTGCCCGCTGCCGCGGCAGCCTGCAGCTTGGCGTGCGCCTTGTGCAATTTTTCCTGAGCCTTGCCGCGCTGCGCTTCCAACTTGGCGAGCAGCGTCTCGGCATCCGTCAGTGCTTTCGAACAGGCGCTTTCCAGATGTTCCAGCAGGCTGGTGGAGAGCTGCTGAAGCAAATGCAATGGGGTCGTGACCGAGCTTTTCTTTGCGCTTTTTTTCTTGGTGGCCGTCATGGCGCGCCTCCTGGTGGATGAACAGATGTTCATACTAGCGCGCATTCAGCATCGCCACATGCCTGGCATAATCCGCCACATTTCCTCGGAGTAATCCTGTGCCGCGCCTTCCACTGCTTGCGCTGTGTCTATTCGCCACCTGGGCGCAAGCGCAGGACGACTCCAGCGACCTGGCCTATAGCCTGGGAGTGCGTATGGGCGAGCAGTTGCGCGAAGAGGCGCCGGATCTGCAACTGCAAGCCTTGCTCGACGGTTTGCGCCATGCCTATCGCGGCGCGCCCTTGCAGGTGGAGGGCAAACGTATCGAAAGCCTGCTGAGCGCACACGATGCCCACTTGGCGAGCGCGCCGCAAAGAGTCGAACAAGCGATTGCCGCGGAGAAGCATTTTCTTGCCAACGAAAAAGCCAAACCCGGGGTACGCCGCCTGAAGAACGGTGTATTGCTGCAGGAACTGAGAGCGGGTAAAGGCGTCAAGCCGAAGCCAAAGAGTCGGATTCAGGTGCGCTATATCGGGCTGCTGGCCGACGGGCGCCAGTTCGACGAAAGCCAGACGCCGCAATGGTACCGCCTGGATAGCGTGATCGCCGGCTGGCGTAGCGCAGTGTCAGAAATGCCGGTGGGCGCGCAATGGCGCCTGGTGATTCCATCGGCCCAGGCATACGGCGCGGAAGGTGCGGGCGACCTGATACCACCTTATGCGCCCCTGGTGTTCGAACTGGAGTTGCTCGACACCAAGGACTGAAGCACGGCGCGGACGCAGCGAAAGGCTAGAGTGCGCTTTCCGCAACAGCCTGCTGCTGGTGAGCATTGTGCAGCACTTCGATCAGGCAATCTTCCAACTCGAAGCGCTCGTGCAGCAGCTGCCCGAGGCGGTTCAGTTCTTCGCCTATCGACACGCCATCGCGGCAGTCGCCGTTATCGCAACGATCGTTGAACGCCAGGGCCACTTCGGTAATTGCTTCGATACGCGGATAGATTTGCTTGGCCAGATCGAGGCCGCGTTGATCGCCAAAAGCCTTGGCTTCGTTGGTCAACTGCTCGTAGACCTCGAAGTGGCCGGCCGATACGTAATCGACCAGAATTTCGCAGAATCTCTGCAAACCCTGGGTATCGACTGCCGATGCCGAAGCGTTGCTCAGAGCCGTATAAGCCGTAACCAGCTCGCCCCGTTCCTGTAACCAACGGTCTATCAGCAAATGGACCCCGCCCCAGCGTTCCTGGGCGTTCTGACAACTCTCGAGCATGATGACCTCACTTCCCTAATTCGGTATTGCTGTTATACATCTGTTTCGAGACGTTTTGGACCATTCGGTGCAGAGGGGAAGACACCGCTACGTCCAGATACATCCAGACCAGACTGTTCAGCGACCCAGTAGCCCGGCGGTGCGTAAAGCCAGATTATGCTTGCACGCCAACGCCATCAAGGCGCCCGTTCGATAAATTTCATACGGGCGTTTGATCGGAGCCCCTTACCCCGCCTGGCCCGCGGGAAAGCGCGGCAGTTCGCCTCCGCTTGCCGCAGCCGTGCGCCGCATGTCATTGAATCCTATCGATTAAGCACGCGGACGCGACACCGCTGACCGCCGGAGCCCGTCATCGCAGGACGACGGCGACATCGTTCGCCGCACCGCTGTCGGCGCCGCCCGAACAGTGAAAGCGACAGCGCGACCATTAATCGCTCGTAGCGACGGCAGCGCTGCCAAGGCGCTGATCGAGCAACCCCAATCCCTCTTGAAACAGCTCGTTGCTGCGCTCGATCTCGCCCAACTGCATAAGCAGGCGCGCCAGCTCGGCACAGGTTTCCGGGTGCCGCTGAAAGGCCAGGCTGCTTTCGAAATAGCCCCTGGCTTTACCCCAGAGCTGATTGTGTGCGCACAGCCGGCCAAGCGTCAGCAGCAACCCGGCGTCATCCGCATGCTGCTTCAGCCAGCCCTCGGCGACCTGTAGCTGGCGAACCGGATCGCGCCCATGCAGCAGCCCATAGAGGCGCACCAGGTGGTTGTCGTAACGCTGCTTCAAGGCCCCGCGCAGGAGCTCTTCGGCTTCGCCTTCGGCGCCGAGCAAGCGCAATTGTTCGGCATACACCGCGAGCAATTCCGGCTCCTGCCGGTAAGTGGAAGGCATCGCCTGCCAAACCTGCTGCAACGCCGCCAGTCCGGTTTGCTCATCGTTCGCCTGCGCCTGGCCGACCTGCAGTAAGCGGCCGCGCCACGCTTGGCGTTCGAGTTCGTTCAGCTCGGCATTGCCCAGGGCCTTTTCTTTGCGCAGGTCTGGTAGCACGCCGAGCAAAGCAGGCCAGTCGCCCGCCTGCAGATAGAGTGCTTGCAGTTGACGCAGCACCAAATGATGGTGCGGATGGCGCTCACGCATTGCCTGCAAGGTGTCCAGGGCTGCCGCCGTCTGGCCGCGGGCCAACTGCAGCTCGGCATGGGTCAGGGCGATCGCCAGTTCGGCTTGCGGCTGGCTGTTCAGCGCCTGTTCGATCAGCGCATCGCTGTCCTCGTACTGCTCCAGATGCTGGGCCGCGCGGGCGGCGCCCAAGTAGTAACTGAGCGGCTGTGGCTCGCTGGCGGCGGCACGTTTCAGATGACGCAATGCCCGCGACCAGCGCCCTTCGGCCAGATCGAGAAAACCCTGTTCGGAGGCCAAGCGCACGCGCCGCCGCCGATGCAAGCGCGACCATGGATTGATCAGGCCGCCGGAAGTCGCCAGCAAACGCAGCAGCATGCGCACCAGGTAAACGGTCAACCACAGCACCAGCAGCAAGGCGATGAAGGCCCACAGGCTGGATTCGTAGCGGAAGCCCTGAAAAGCGATCAACACATAGCCCTTATGTTCGGCGACCGGCAAGCCGAACAGCACCAGGCTGACGGCACCAGCGAGCACCAGCAGCAGGGCGAGCAGCAGATAGACGCGCTTCATAGGCGAGTCTCCTCCACATCCGCTGCTTCGACTTCGAACCGCTCGCGGGCCGATTGCTTGCTCTTGATATACGCCTGCACGGCATTCAAGGTCTGACTCAGGTCGGGGGCCTCGACTTCGATGGGCCGCTCGATCAGTTCATCGATACGCACCCGCAACGCGCGGCTGTTGGGGTTTTCCATCACGAAATGCGCATCCAGCACCTCGCGCGCCTGGCGCAACGCCTGGCGGTAGACCGGGGTCTGGCCGTGCAAGGCGGCCCATTGCGCCTGCTCCAGGGCAAGGCTCAGGGCCAGACGCACCTGGCTAAGCGATTGGCCGGCAAGCAGCGGACGGATATTGCGGTCGGCGCTGAAGTCGAGGCGGAAATATTCGGACAAGGTATGCAACCACTGCTTCCACCAGACGCTTTCGTCCTGCGTGGCGGCCAGTTCGTCGAGTACGCCGCCGTCCGCGACGAACGTCGGCGCCTGGGCATTCAGCTGCGCCACTTGTTCGCGCAGGGCGCCGAGCTGGAGAAACAACCCGGTGCGGTCCGGATCCTGGGTCGCGCGCAGTGCCTCCAGGCTCTTGGCCAGTTGCTCGCGGGCGGCGAAGGCGGCGGGATCGTCCTGGCTGCGGAGGATCTCGTCGGCGCCCTGCACCAGGGCGGTGGCGCTGTTGATATCCTGCAGCGCGGACAGGCGCAGGCTGGCCAGGCGCAACAGATGTTCGGCCTCGGCCAGGCGCCAATCCTGGCGGCTGGCGCCGAGCACGGTTTCCAGACGCTGATTGAGCAGCTGTTGATCGCCCTGCAACTGGGCCAACAGGCGACGGCGATTTTCCAGTTCGTCCGCCTTGGGCAACTGTGCCAAGCGGCTATTCAATTGCTGGTTGCTTTGCGCCAGCGTCTGCGCCTCGCCACGCACCTCTTGCAGTTGCTGCAGCTGTTGTTGCTGACGCGCTTGCAATGCTTGCACCTGCCATAGGCCCCAAGCTCCCGCAGCGGCACCGGCTGCACCGAGCAGCAGCGCGAAAAGCGCCAGACCGTTGCCCCGCGATGCGGGTTTGCCGGTGGCTTTTGGCGGGGTTTGTGGTGCGGCAGTGGCCGCGGTCTGTGCGGGTTGATCCTGTTCTTTCGCAGAGGTTGCTTCGCTCACGTATCCATCCTTCGCATCAGGGGTTGGGGGCGGCATGCCTGTGCAATGCCGCCAGCAACGCCGCGGCACTCGCACCGTGGCAGTCCACAACGTTCTCGGCTCCCGCCTCGCGCGCCAGTTCGGCGACGCGCGGGCTGGGTACGAACAAGGGTAGACGAGCCAGTGTCGGCCACTCGCTACCCGCCAATTGCAACAAATGGGTCAGCCCTTGCCCACTGCTGACCGCCAGGCCGTTCAAGCGTTCCGCGCGCACCCGCGCGGGCAGTGCCCCCGCGGGGTAATGCGGCAGCCGACGACAGTAGAGTTCCAGATAATCCACCTGCACGCCCTGAGCGCGCAAACTCTCGGCGAGCCATTCGCGACCACCCTCGCCACGCAAAATCAACACGCGCGGGGTGGAAGCGGCCGCCAAGATCTGCTGCAACGTGGGCAATGCGAGCAAGGCTTCGCTGTCGTCCGCATCGCGGGGATGGTGCACGGTCAAGCCATAAGCCCGGAGAATCTCCGCGGTAGCGGCGCCGACACTGAACCAGGGTTGCTCGGTCAGGGGTTGCGGCCAATAGCGGTCGAGCAGCTCGAGGCCCTGGCGGGCAGCCGGCTTACTCACCGCGATCACCGCGCAGTAACGATCCAACTCGAGAAAGGTCGCGCGTTGCTCGGGGGTTTCCGCCAGGGCTTCGA
Organism: uncultured Pseudomonas sp.; assembly: GCA_966210885.1. Classification (GTDB taxonomy): domain Bacteria; phylum Pseudomonadota; class Gammaproteobacteria; order Pseudomonadales; family Pseudomonadaceae; genus Aquipseudomonas. The sequence goes on along the minus strand of CBIHLQ010000001.1, from coordinate 193,767 downwards.
TCGCCAACAAAGGCATGCTGGCGCTATAAATTCCCTGCTCGGCCAGGGCCTCGGCCAGCACCCGGGACTCCTCGGCCGGACGCGTCAGCAGCAAGCGCCACTCACTCACTCGGCGGCGCCCTCGCCGTACACCGCCTGCAAGATAGCGCCGGCGCCTTGTGCCAGCAGCGCCTCGGCCACTTCGACACCGAGACGCTCGGCCTCGCCGACCGGCGCGCGGCTTTGCGCACTGAGCAATAGCGTGCCGTCCGGCTGCCCGACCAGGCCGCGCAACCAGAGCTGCTCGCCCTCCAGCACCGCATAGCAGGCGATCGGCACCTGGCAGCCGCCATTCAGGCGCTTGTTCAAGGCGCGTTCCGCGGTCACCCGCGACGCGGTGTCGCGGTGGTGCAGCGGCGCCAGCAATTGATGAATGTCGTTGTCACCACTGCGGCATTCGATGCCCACCGCACCCTGCCCGCCGGCCGGCAGGCTGTCATCGACGCTGATGGAGGAGCGGATGCGACTTTCGAAGCCCAAGCGGATCAAGCCGGCGGCGGCCAGAATAATCGCGTCGTACTCACCGGCATCCAGTTTGGCCAAACGGGTGTTGACGTTGCCGCGCAGGAACTGGATTTTCAGATCCGGGCGGCGCGCCAATAACTGCGCCTGACGGCGCAGGCTGGAGGTGCCCACGACACTGCCGGCGGGCAGTTGATCGAGGCTGGCATAGGTGTTGGAAACGAAGGCGTCGCGCGGATCTTCGCGCTCGCAGATGCAATACAGACCCAAGCCCTCGGGGAAATCCATCGGCACATCTTTCATCGAGTGCACGGCGATATCGGCTTCGTTGTCCAGCAGTGCGGTTTCCAGCTCCTTGACGAACAAGCCCTTGCCGCCGATTTTCGCCAAGGGTGCATCGAGCAATTTATCGCCGCGACTGACCATGGGCACCAGGCTGACCACAAGGCCCGGGTGCGCCTGCTCCAGGCGCGCTTTGACATGTTCGGCCTGCCACAGGGCCAAGGCACTTTTGCGGGTGGCGATGCGAATTTCGCGGGGCATGGGGCAATTTCCAGAAAACGGACTGCCGCAGATGATAGCAAGAAGCTGCAGAGCGGGTGGCCGCCCCTGCAAGCTGCACGCGAATCGGTGAACCGCCTGGGCCTTGTGCCGTTACTTGCAGCTTGCCGCTAAAGGTTATGCATCAACTTGCGAACCCCGGCCACATGTCGGCGGCTGACGATCAGGGCATCGCCTTCGTAACCTTTGAGGAACAGCTGGAAGTGCCCGAGCGGCGTGCGTTGCAGCCGTTCGATACGCTCACGGGCGACCAGCGCATTACGGTGGATACGCACGAAGCGTTCGCCGAACTCGTCTTCCAGCGCCTTCAGCGGTTCGTCGAGCAGCACTTCGCCGCCGCCGTGACGCAGGGTCACGTACTTATGGTCGGCGATGAAATAGATGACCTGATCGAGCGGAATCAGCTCGATACCTTTGCGCGTGCGTGCGCTGATATGGCTGCGCGGGCCTGCCCCGCCCTCCACGGCTGGGCGGGTCAAAGCCGCGAGTTGCACGCGATTGGGACGCTCGGCCTTTTTCAGCGCCTCGCGCAGATCCTCCGGGCGCACCGGCTTGACCAAATACCCGACCGCGCTGACCTGGAAGGCTTCCAGGGCGAATTCGTCATGGGCAGTACAGAAAATCACCGCGGGCGGTGCATCGCGTTCGCACAGTTTGGCAGCGACTTGCAAACCATCCATGCCCGGCATACGGATATCCAGCAGCACGATATCGGGCTTCAGGCTATCGATCAGCACCAGGGCTTCTTCGCCATTGCTGGCTGAGGGCTCGAGCACGCGGTAACCTTCGAGGTCACCGACCATACGACTGAGGCGCTCACGGGCCAAGGGTTCGTCATCGACGATGAGGACATTCATATTGTTCCGGCTTCCTGCGTGAGTCTCGCACAAGGATAGCGTAGACAGGTGAAATGGCGGCCGTCACGGCGCTCTACGCTGAGACTGGCTCGCGACCCGAAAAGTGCCGTTAGTCGGGCATCAATATTTGCCAGTCCCTGATGGGTTCCGCGCGACGGCTGTTGCTCTTCCGACGCACTGAAAGGATTGCTCACGCACAGCTGGAACACGCCCTCGGCGTATTTCGCCTCGATGCGCACCAAACCACCCTCGATGCGCGGCTGGATGCCATAGATCAAGGCATTCTCCAGCAAAGGCTGCAAGGTTAACTGTGGAATAGGCAGATCCTCCGGTACATCGTCGACATCCCATTGCAACTGTAGACGCTCGCCGAGGCGATAGTGTTCGATCGACAAATATCGCTTCGCCAACTCCAGCTCCTCGCGCCAGGGCACCAGGCTGCCGGGCTTGGCCAGGCTGGCGCGAAACAGGTCGGACAGATCCAGCACGGCCTGTTCCGCCTTGTAGGGGTCGATGACCACCAGACTGGCGATACTGTTGAGGCTATTGAACAGGAAATGCGGACGGATCCGCGCTTGCAGCGACTCGATGCGCGCCCGCAGTTCGGCCTGTTCCTGCCGCCGCCATTGGCTCTGCAGATAAAAATAGCGTAGCAGCAACATCGACATGATCATGCTGATCAATGCATGGCGCAGGTATAAATTGACTTCGCCGGCGCGCGACAAGGGGCCGCCCAACTGGTAATAGTCGGCCACCGCGGTGCACGCCAGGGTCAAGCCGACCACGATCGCGCAACACAGGACTCCCGCCAACGCCGCGCGCATACGCGCCAGAACCGGCCGCAGGCGGCACAGCAACGCCGCCGAAAGCAGCACGATCCACTGCACAAACAGCGAGGTCAGCGCCAGGCGCACCCAATCGAAGCCCGGCAGCATCGGCTCGGAAAGCACCAGCACCAGCACCAGCAACTCGGCGAGCAGGACCATGCTCAGCAGGGCTTCGGGTTCGCACAGCTCGGGCACGAAAAAATCGTCGGTAGCGGCGGAATGGGTGTTGGCGATCAAATTTTTTATATTCATCGGCGCAGTTTCCGCGTGGCTCGCTCGAGCGGCAAGATAGACGGCTCCAGCCGGGCTAAATAAAGCGCTGAAATGCCGCCGGGACGATAAAAATGTGACGATGGCGACATTGCCCGGCGCATGACCGGTCGGTCGCCGATAACGCGACGCGGCGATTTTGCCCGCCAGCCTGTTATTATCGGCCGACTTTTTCCGCCTTGCAGGTCGCCTCGGGTCAGGATAGCGCCAGCGCCGTCCGCCAACCCGCCGTCCGACCCGCCTGTTTTAGCGCACCAGCCGAGCGAACCCATGAGCACCGAAAAAACCAATCAATCCTGGGGCGGCCGCTTCAGCGAACCCGTCGACGCCTTCGTCGCCCGCTTCACCGCCTCCGTCGAGTTCGATAAGCGCCTGTACCGTCACGACATCATGGGCTCGATCGCCCATGCGACCATGCTGGCCAAAGTCGGTGTGCTCAGCGATGCCGAACGCGACAGCATCGTCGACGGCCTGACGCAGATCCAGGCGGAAATCGAAGCCGGCCAATTCGACTGGCGCGTCGACCTGGAAGACGTGCACATGAACATCGAGGCGCGCCTCACCGACCGCATCGGCGTCACCGGCAAGAAGCTGCACACCGGCCGCTCGCGCAACGACCAGGTGGCCACCGATATCCGCCTGTGGCTGCGCGACGAGATCGATCTGATCCTCGCGGAAATCACCCGCCTGCAACAGGGCCTGCTGGAGCAGGCCGAGCGCGAAGCGGCGACCATCATGCCCGGCTTCACCCACCTGCAAACCGCCCAGCCAGTGACCTTCGGCCATCATCTGCTGGCCTGGTTCGAGATGCTCAGCCGCGACTACGAGCGCCTGGTCGACTGCCGCAAACGCACCAACCGCATGCCCCTGGGCAGCGCGGCACTGGCTGGCACCACCTACCCGATTCAGCGTGAAATCACCGCCCAGTTGCTCGGCTTCGACGCCGTTGGCGGCAACTCGCTGGACGGCGTGTCCGACCGCGATTTCGCCATCGAATTCTGCGCCGCCGCCTCCCTGGCGATGATGCACCTGTCGCGCTTCTCCGAAGAGCTGGTGCTGTGGACGTCCGCGCAATTCCAGTTCATCGATCTGCCCGACCGTTTCTGCACCGGCAGCTCGATCATGCCGCAGAAGAAAAACCCCGACGTGCCGGAGCTGGTACGCGGCAAGACCGGCCGGGTGTTCGGCGCTCTGACCGGCCTGCTGACCCTTATGAAAGGCCAGCCGCTGGCCTACAACAAGGACAATCAGGAAGACAAAGAGCCGCTGTTCGACGCCGCCGACACCCTGCGCGACTCGCTGCGCGCCTTCGCCGATATGATTCCGGCGATCAAACCCAAGCACGCGATCATGCGCGAAGCGGCCCTGCGCGGTTTCTCCACCGCCACCGACCTGGCCGACTACCTGGTACGCAAGGGCCTGCCGTTCCGCGACTGCCACGAGATCGTCGGCCACGCGGTGAAGTACGGCGTGGACACCGGCAAGGACCTGGCCGAGATGAGCCTGGACGAACTGCGCCAGTTCAGCGATCAGATCGAACAGGACGTGTTCGCCGTGTTGACCCTGGAAGGCTCGGTGAATGCCCGCGACCATATCGGCGGCACCGCGCCGAAGCAGGTGCTTGCCGCGGTCGTGCGCGGCCAGGCGCTGCTGGCCAGTCGTTGAGCCTGAGCGGTTATCCGGGCCGGATCAGCCGGCCCGTTTTTCCCGCCACCGCCAAACGTCATCCTTGCGCACGCTAGCCCTACTGCTCGGCCTGCTGCTGACCCAGAGCCCAGCACTGGCCGAGGGGCTTTGCCCGCAGCCGCTGCGCGTCGGTATTTCGCAGATCGGCTACAGCTATTACCTGCGCGAAGATGGCACGCCCGCAGGCTCCTCGTTCGATTTCTACGACGAACTCGCGCGCCGTAGCGGCTGCGTTTTCGAGCTGGTAGCGCAACCGCGCATCCGTGCCTGGCATGAGACCGAACAACGGCATCTGGATATCGTTTCACCGACCTTCCGGACTCCGGAACGGGACCGCCACGGCCAGTTCGTCGAATACTTCCGCAACCGCAACGACCTCATCCTGCTGCGCGGCCCCGGTAAAAAAATCGCAACGTTCGAGCAGTTGCTGGCCGACCCCGCGATCAGCATCGGCCTGGTTCGCGGTCACTCCAACGGCGCCTATTTCGACGAGCGCCTACAGCCGCTCATGGAGACGCCGCGCATCCAACTGTCGCCCACTGCGCACAATGTCTTCCTCAAGCTACGCGCCGGGCGCATCCAGGCCACATTGATGACCGCCGGGCTTTATCAGAAGGAACTCGACGACCTGGCGCTGAGCGACGAGGTGCGCGTCATCCAGGTACCCCAAGCGGACGCTTTGTCCATTGGCCTGTACCTGTCGCGCCTGACCCTGACGCCGGCCACCATCGACTGGCTGAGCCAACATGTGCGCGCCATGGTCGACGACGGCACCTTGCGCCGCCTGCTCAGCCGACAGCACGGCAAGCGCTTGACCGAACGTTTCTACGCGCCGACGAAATCGCCGTAGGCGTACAACCTGTTCGAGGGTTACTCTCGGCATGTCAACGCGCCGAGCTGCGCACCCATCGTTCAAACCAAGGAGCCGCCTATGTTGGAAGAGGATGATGACGAGGTCTTCGCCGGAGGCATCTTGCTCGAAGCCATCGAAAATCAGATCGAAAGCGGAGACCCTCCCGCCACCAGGGCCACCCTGAATAAATTGACCCTGGTCGGTTACCCGCGCGAGGAAATCCTCGAGTTGATGAGTGTGGTCCTGTCCGACGAAATCCAGGCCATGCTCGCAGCCAACCGGCCATTCGACCGGGACCGTTACGAACAGTTGATGCGCGCCTTGCCGGACCTGCCCGAAGAGCCCGCATGAACGACGGCCAAGGCAAAATATCTCGCCCGTATAGTCACCGAACCCGGCACAAGGGACGTTGCCTCGCTACACTGCTGACAGCCCGCCCGCAATCGATTGCGCGGGCCATGCCTCTCGGGCGTATCGCGCCCCTACCAACAAGAACCCGGAGCATCTATGTCTTTCACTCCTGAGCTGGTTGCTGAACTGGAACTTCTTTCACTGTACAACCTGGCCAATACCCAGGAAGGCCTCAAAATTCATCAAGTCGCGGCGCCGCAAGCGATCGCCGCCGCCAAGCGTCTGCACGACAAGGGCCTGATCACCCAGCCGGATGGCGGCTACCTGACCAGCCTGGGCCTGGATGCCGCCGAGCACGCACAGGGTCTGTTGATCATCCTTAACGTCGCCGAAGCGGTCTGATCGGGGGTAAGCGGCTCGTGCCGCGTCCGTCGCGCCAGCGACCGGCGGTGCGGGCCGGCGCAGGGCGCTTTGTACGCAGCCACCGACCAGCCTTTAACGGGCCGCGCTGCACGCGGCCGTGATAGTTTCGCCCCACTGCCGTACAGAGCTTTAGCATGAGTCGCTCCCAGGAAATCCGCCCGAACATCGACGAGGGTATCGATCGCAAGGTACTCACCCAGTTGCGCGCGCGCTTCCTGCAAATCAACCACGGGCGCCTGCAGCGCGCCATACAGGCCCTATCTACACGCCAGCAGTTGGTCCTGAAGCTGTTGCCGCTGCTGTTTCACGTCAACCATCCGCTGCTGCCGGGCTACGTTTCCGGGCTCACGCCAGCCGGTTTGAGCGGCTTCGAGCCGGACGAGCAACTGCTCGCCGAGGCTCAACGCCTGACCCGTTCCTTCGCTTATAAGGCGCAACGCGGCAAACCCGCCCTGCCGATCCATGGCCTGTTCCTGATGGGCAGCCTTGGCACCGTCGCCCAGGACGAGCAAAGCGACATGGACATGTGGGTCTGCCATGCGCCCAACCTCAACGCCCAGGAAATCGGCGAACTGCGCAAAAAGTGCGACCTGCTGGAAACCTGGGCGGCGACCCTCGGCGCCGAAGCGCATTTCTTTCTGGTCGACCCGGCGCGCTTCACCGTCGGCGACCGCGAGGCCAAGCTGACCTCGGACGATTGCGGCACCACCCAGCACTATTTGCTGCTCGACGAGTTCTACCGCACGGCGATCTGGCTGGCCGGACGCACGCCGCTCTGGTGGCTGGTGCCGGTGTACGAGGAGCCGCGCTACCTGCATTACACGCAAACCCTGCTGAGCAAGCGCTTCATCCGCGCCGACGATGTCCTCGACCTCGGCCATTTGGCGCAGATCCCGCCGAACGAGTTTATCGGTGCCGGCATGTGGCAACTGTTCAAGGGCATAGAGTCGCCATATAAATCGGTACTCAAACTGCTGCTCACCGAGGTGTACGCCAGCGAGCACCCGAAGGTCGAGTGCCTGTCGCTGCGCTTCAAGCAGACGGTGTTCGAGGGCCACGCCGATCTCGACGAACTCGATCCCTATATCGTGGTGTATCGCCGCCTCGAGGAATACCTGTTGGCACGCGGCGAAAGCGAACGCCTGGAGTTGATCCGCCGCTGCCTGTACCTCAAGGTCGGCAAGAAACTCAGCCGGCCGCCGCGCAACCGCTTCAAGAGCTGGCAGCGCCTGCTACTCGAACGCCTGACCCGCGATTGGAACTGGGACGAACGCCAATTGGCGATGCTCGACAGCCGCAGCCAATGGAAGGTGCGCCAGGTCAGCGCCGAGCGCCGCGCGCTGGTCAACGAGTTGACCTTCAGCTATCGCTTTCTCTCGCAATTCGCCCGCACCGAACACGCCGGCAGCTCGCTCAACAGCCGCGACCTCGGCGTACTCGGTCGGCGCCTTTACGCCGCGTTCGAGCGCAAGGCCGGGAAGATCGAATTCATCAACCCGGGGATTGCCCCGGATATCGCCGAGGACACCCTGACCCTGGTGCAATGCCCGAGCCCCGAAGCACCGCGGGAACATCAATGGGCCTTGTTCAGTGGCAGCCTGAATGCCCAGGAATGGCAGGATTTCGCCCCGCTCAAGCGCGCCCGCGAGTTGATCGAACTGCTCGCCTGGTGTCACCGCAACGGCGTGATCGACACCAGTACGCGCCTGTCCCTACACCCTGGCGACAGCGACCTGAGCGAGTCCGAGCTGTTCAACCTGCTCACCAGCCTGCAGCAGACCGTACCGCTACCCTTGCCGGGGGTCGCGGAAACTGCGCTGCTCAAAGCCAGTTGCCCCAACGAGGTTCTACTGCTGGTCAACGTCGGCGTGGACCCGCTCAGGCAGCACAGCCAGATGAACGTGCACATGACCACCGACCGCACCGACGCGTTGGGCTATTCCGGGGTACGCGAAAACCTGATCCTGACCATCGACCAAGTCTGTCTCAACAGCTGGAACGAACTGCTGGTCAGCCGCTACGACGGCCCCTATGCCCTGCTCGACTGCCTGCGTGACTTCCTCAATAGCCTGCCGCCGGGGGAGCGAAAACCCAACTTACGGGTGCGCTGCTTCTGCCGCAACCGCGCCACCGCCATCGCCGAGCGGGTCGAGGAATTGTTCCACGATACGCTCGACAACTTCGGCAGCGCGTCGCGCCATCGTTACTTGCTGCAGATCAGGCACCAGTTCCATTTGCTCGATCTGATCCCCGGCCAGGTCAGCCATAAAGCCCTCGCCGATCTGCCGGCCCTGCTCGACTACCTGGGCAAAGAACAACCGGTCTACAGTGCGCTGCACCTGGACCGCAACGCCCTGGAGGGCGACGACCTGGCGCTGATCCTGCCACTGGGGCGGCCGGCCTGCATCCAGGTGTTCTATCGCCTCGACGAAGCCGCGGGGCAGGCCGAGCTGACGGTGCTCGACGAGCACAACGCACTATGGCGCCAGCATCTGCCGTTTCACGACCAACACAGCCTGCTGACGCCGTTGCAACGCTTCCTGCAATCCCTGCTGTACCGACGCAACGCTTCGCTGCCGCTCGATGGCCAGCAAACGCTGGAGACGATGCTGCAAGTGCTGTACTACGAAGTACTGCCGCAGCCTCCCCAACGCGCGCAGCGCCTGGAGTCGCGACCGCCGCCGCGCTCGCCGGTGAGCCACCCGTTCTACGACGTGCAGGCGATCGTCGAGCCTGCCGGCGGCAAGAACGCGCATGTCACGCTCTACTGCAACCACCGCGAGTTTTCCGAGCTGGAGTTCGGCGGCGACCTGTTCGCCGCGGTGGCGCAGCACATCCTCGCGCAACGCCGCGACGGCGAGCGTTACCCCTGCTACATCACCGACCTCGATCTGTCGGCGGTGCTCGGCGAAGGCCAAGCACAGACCGTGCATTACCTGCGCTATAAGGCCCGCCTCGAGGAAGCCCTGAACACCGCCCTGCAAAAAGCCTGAACGCTGGAAACCCTCTATGAGCCTGTTGTTGTTTCTCGGTCTTACCCTGGTCCCCGCCGGTCTGTTGTTGCGCCGCTCTCGCCTGCGCGCCCGCGAGCGCTTTATCGAAGGCTATGCTTTTCCCCAACGCTTGCGGCGCAAGCTGGCCGAGCGCTACCCACACCTCAGCGAACAGCAGACCGCCCACGCCCTGCTCGGCTTGCGTCAGTATTTCCAGCTCTGCCGTCAGGCCAGACGGCGCATGGTCGCCATGCCGTCCCAGGCGGTCGATGTGCTCTGGCACGAGTTCATTTTGCATACCCGCCAGTACCAGCAGTTCTGCAGCCAGGGCATCGGCCGCTTCCTCCACCATGTACCGAGCGAAGCCATGGCCAGTCCGACCCTGGCGCAGCAGGGCATCCGCCGCGCATGGCGCCTGGCCTGCCTCGCGGAGGGCATAGCGCCGCGGGCGCCAGAACGCTTGCCGCTGCTGTTCGCCCTGGATGCCGAACTGGCCATCGCCGACGGCTTCCACTACAGCCTCAACTGCCGCGAAGGGCGGAGCGGACAAAGCGACACCTACTGCGCCGGGCATATCGGCTGCAGTTCGGGGTGCGGCGGAGGCTGCGGCGGGAGTAGCGGCAATGATAGTGGCGGGGATGGCGGCGGAGGCTGTGGTGGCGGTGGCGACTAGAAGACGGCGCTTTGCCGATGGGGCCGGGCCACCGACGTGCGACGCCGGGGCCCGGTAAGTCTCAGCCGCGCATCGGCGCCTGCGGATTTTGCAACGCATACAGGTAGCAGTCGGCCAGGCTGTGATTGGCCGCCACCCCGGCATAGCTGGCGGTGAAGGTCACGGCCAGCCCCAGGTGTTGATACAGCAAACCGTCCACGGCCCCGGGCGGCACCTGCGGCACCAGATCGCTGTCGTTGACCACCCGGTAGGTCGGCACGCTCAGACCGTTGTAGTAGGCGGCGAAATCCGGCGCGGCCAGGCGTGGGCTGGCGAAGTTGTAGTGCTGCAGCTGCAAATCCGGCCAGCGCTCGCGTAAATCCAGTACCGCCAGACTCGACAGCGTACAACCCAGGCTATGCCCGCAGACCCACAGCGGGCCGCTCGGTTTCAGCCCGTCCACCGCGAGCAGCGCCAGGTCGCGCAGCGAGGTATAGAGTTTCAGGAAGCCGTGGTGGACATGCCCTACCCCGGCCTGCCAGGGATACTCACACTGATCTGCATCCAGGTCGTCCAACCAGTCCTGCACCGTGTCGGTACCGCGAAACACCAGATACAGCTCGCCCTTGGGATCGCGCGCGGCGAAACCGAAGGGCTCGGATTCATTTAAAAAATGCAGCTCGCTGAGCACGCTCCAGATCGGATCGGAAAAGCTCCAACCCTCCATCTGCGGTTTCTGCCAATGGAAATCCTGGGGCCGGCGCGGGCGCTTCTGGGCTTGCCATTGGTCGTACTGCGCATAAGCCAGTTCGACCATCTGCGCGCACAACAAGGCTTGGTTCAGGGCAAAGCCCTGGGGGAAATACAGGGGTAGACTGGGCATACGGACCTCCTTGCCGAAAATGCTGCGCTCAGCCTTAGCGGGCTGTTGAAAAACCACCTAGGTTTTCAGCGGCCCACCAGATAGGAGCGGGTTAGCGGTTGTATTCGCCGGCCGCCTCCGGCTGGTATTCGACCGCCAGCAAGGTCAATTGTAGAACCTTGCCGCCGGGCGTTTTCCAGTCGATGTGCTGGCCCACGGTCAGCCCCAGCAATGCGCTGCCGACCGGCGCCAGAATCGACACGCAACCCTCGCCGCCAGCGTCCTGCGGGTAGACCAGCTTGAGATGATAGTCCTTGCCGCTGCTTTCCTCACGGCAATGCACCCGCGAATTCATGGTCACCACACCGGCCGGCACCTGGTCATGGCCGACGACTTCGGCGCGGTCCAGTTCGGCTTGCAACGCCACCGCGCCCGACGTGGCGACGCCCGAACCGGAATCCTCCAGGCTGTCGAGCAAACGCTCCAAACGCTGTAAATCGAGGCGGGTGATGATGATTGGCGGGGTATTGGTCATGGTGAAAGACACTCTCCTGGGTGGAACGCAAACCTCTATAACGCGAAGCTCGTGGCGTATGAGCTTGTTTGCCGAAAAGGGTATAACGCGGAAAAAGCAAAAACCCCATCGCGGAGATGGGGTTTTGCAGTCATTGAGCCGACCGTATCACAGCCAAACAAATATACAAGACCGGCGGGTCAGGGGCGCCCTTGCAGACGTTCCCGGGCGCTCTGACAGATCAACTGGCGGCGCGGCTCGTCGGCCTGGCCCCACTCGAGGATTTCAGCGAGCGTGCGGCCACAGCCGATACAGATATCCCGGTCGTCCAGGCAGCATTGCCGCCGACACGGCGACGCGACCGCAGCGGCCGGCGCCTGGGGCGGTTCAGAGCTCTTCGAACTCAAGATCGGCACCCGACTGCTCGAGGGTGATGCGCGCGAGCATTTCGCCCAATTGCTCGTCGCTGCTGTCGCAGATCCAACGCTCGCTGGCCTCGTCGTAATCGAAGTGGAAACCGCCCGAACGCGCCGCCAGCCAGAGCTGACGGATCGGCTCCTGGCGGCTGAAAATCAACTGCGAGCCGTTCTCGAAACGTACCGTGAGCACGCCCGCCGAATTTTCCAGGTCGAGATCCAGGTCGCTGTCATCGAAGATGTCCTCCACCGCTTGCTGCACGGCATCGACCAGGTCATGAAAGCGGGCTTCGGTCAAACTCATTACGGGTGTCCTCAAATTCGGCGACTGCAAGAATATGGTTTTCTGACGCGGCGAAAGCACTGGTGGTTCAGTGCAAGCAGATGCAGAGCCCAGTGTACAACTGTATGGGCATTGCCCGCTTCACTCGCCCAGGGCGGCAAGGATAACCGCACTTCGCCTGAGGCTGCGGCCAGGTGCAAGGACTATGCGTCCTGATCGCCAGCAAGCTGGCTCCTACAGCTGACATGCGCGCCCCTGCCTCCTGGGGCAAAGCCCCGCCGGACGGGAATCCTGGCGCATAGGCAAGGCGCCGGGGGGCCGGTATACTCCGGCGCAATTATGCTTTTTTACAAGGATTCCACCATGAAGCGGCTGTTTACTGCCCTTATCGCGCTTGTCGCCATCAGCACCCTGCTTGCCGGCTGCGGCCAGAAAGGCCCGCTGTACCTGCCGGAAGAAAGCCAGCCCGCGCCCGCGCAAACCGAATAAGGACAGCTGATGAACGCCTTCAACTACCGCGACGGCGAGCTGTTCGCGGAAGGCGTGGCCTTGTCCGCCATCGCCCAACGCTTCGGCACCCCGACCTACGTTTACTCGCGCGCACACATCGAGGCACAGTACCGTGCCTATGCCGATGCCCTGAAAGGCGTTCCGCACCTGGTCTGCTTCGCCGTCAAAGCCAACTCCAATATCGGCGTGCTGAATGTCCTGGCGCGTCTCGGCGCGGGTTTCGATATCGTCTCGCGCGGCGAGCTGGAGCGTGTTCTGGCCGCCGGCGGCGCGCCTGACAAGATCGTTTTCTCCGGCGTCGGCAAGAGCCGCGACGACATGCGCCGCGCCCTGGAAGTCGGCGTGCATTGCTTCAACGTCGAGTCCACCGACGAGCTGGAGCGCCTGCAACTGGTCGCCGCCGAACTCGGCAAGACCGCGGCCGTATCGCTGCGGGTCAACCCCGATGTCGACGCAGGCACCCACCCCTATATCTCCACCGGCCTGAAAGAGAACAAGTTCGGCATCGACATCGAGCAGGCACCGGCGGTCTATGCCCGCGCCGCGGCATTGGCGAACCTGCAGGTGGTCGGTGTGGATTGCCATATCGGCTCGCAACTGACCACCCTGCCGCCGTTCCTCGACGCCCTCGACCGCCTGCTGGCGCTGATCGACCAACTGGCCGAGAACGGCATCCAGATCAAGCATCTGGACCTGGGCGGTGGCCTCGGCGTGCAGTACCGCGACGAGCAGCCACCGCTGGCCGGTGACTATATCCAGGCGGTGCGCCAGCGCATTGCCGGCCGCGACTTGGCCCTGGTGTTCGAGCCGGGCCGCTCCATCGTCGCCAACGCCGGGGTGCTGCTGACCCGGGTCGAATACCTCAAGCACACCGAGCACAAGGATTTCGCCATCGTCGACGCGGCGATGAACGACCTGATCCGCCCGGCGCTGTACCAGGCCTGGATGGACGTCGCCGCGGTGCAGCCGCGCGACGGCGCCACCCGCAACTACGACATCGTCGGGCCGATCTGCGAAACCGGCGACTTCCTGGCCAAGGATCGCCCGCTGGCGCTGGCCGAAGGCGATTTGCTGGCGGTTCGTTCGGCCGGCGCCTACGGCTTCGTCATGAGCTCCAACTACAACACCCGCGGCCGCGCCGCCGAGGTGATGGTGGATGGTGAGCAGGCCAACGAAGTGCGCCGCCGCGAGACCCTCAGCGAACTCTTCGCGGGCGAAAGCCGCCTGCCGGAGTGATGCAGATGTTATTGCGTTTTACCAAAATGCACGGCCTCGGCAACGACTTCATGGTCCTCGACCTGGTCAGCCAGCACGCGCATATCCAGCCGAAAAACGCCAAACAGTGGGGCGATCGCCACACCGGCATCGGCTTCGATCAGTTGCTGATCGTCGAGCCGCCGAGTAACCCGGACGTCGACTTCCGCTACCGCATCTTCAACGCAGACGGCTCGGAGGTGGAGCAGTGCGGTAACGGCGCGCGCTGCTTCGCCCGTTTCGTGCTGGACAAGCGCCTGACGGTGAAGAAGCAGATCCGCGTGGAAACCAAGGGCGGCATCATCGAGCTGGACGTGCGCGCCGATGGCCAGGTGCGGGTAAATATGGGCCCGCCGCGCCTGAGCCCGGCGCAGATTCCGTTCCAGGCCGAGCAGCAGGCGCTGAGCTATGCCGTCGACGTCGACGGCGTGAAAGTCGAGCTCGCCGCCGTGTCGATGGGCAACCCCCATGCGGTGCTGCGCGTCGACGACGTTGCCAGCGCACCGGTGCACAGCCTGGGGCCGAAGCTGGAACAGCATCCGCGCTTCCCGCAGCGGGTCAATGTCGGCTTTTTGCAGGTGCTCGACCGTCAGCGCGCCAAGCTGCGCGTTTGGGAGCGTGGCGCCGGGGAAACCCAAGCCTGCGGTACCGGTGCTTGCGCCGCGGCCGTGGCGGCGATCAGCCAGGGTTGGATGGACTCGCCGGTACAGCTGGAACTGCCGGGCGGCAAGCTGACCATCGAGTGGGCAGGCGCCGATCAGCCCGTTATGATGACCGGGCCCGCAATGCGCGTGTACGAGGGACAGGTTCGCTTATGACTGATCAGCAGGATTCGCCCAAGCCGCTCGACTCGGAAACGGTTGCCGCGTATTTGCGCCTGCACCCGGAATTCTTTATCGATCACGACGAGCTGATCCCCGAGCTGCGCATCCCGCACCAACGCGGCGATACCGTGTCGCTGGTGGAGCGCCAGGTCAAGCTGCTGCGCGAACGCAATATCGAGATGCGCCATCGCCTCTCGCAATTGATGGACGTGGCCCGCGACAACGACCGCCTGTTCGACAAAACCCGCCGCCTGGTGCTCGACCTGCTCGATGCCACCAGCCTGGAGGAAGTGGTCAGCGCGGTGGAAGACAGCTTGCGCCGGGAATTCCAGGTGCCATTCGTCGGCCTGATCCTGTTCAGCGATGCGCCCTTGCCGGTGGGCCGCTCGGTCAGCAGCGCCGAAGCCCATCAGGCCATCGGCGGCCTGCTCGCCGGCGGCAAGACCATTTGCGGCGTGCTGCGCGAGCATGAGCTGAAATTCCTCTTCGGCGAGGAAGCAGGCGCGCAGGTCGGCTCGGCCGCCGTGGTTGCCCTCACCTACCAAGGCCTGCATGGTGTCCTGGCGATCGGCAGCGCCGACCCGCAGCACTACAAGAGCTCCCTGGGCACCCTGTTCCTCGGTTATATCGCCGAAGTCCTGGCCCGTGTGCTGCCGCGCTTCGCAACCCCGCTGCGTTCGGTGAGATAGCCGTACGCCAATGGCAAGGTGTAGGGTGGATGACGCCGTTTTCATCCACCGGGTGGCCATCCACCCTACGCATTACCTAGCCTAGCGCCGCGCCTGCAGGGAGCTTCCATGCAAGACCAACTGGACGCCTACCTCGAACACCTGCGCAGCGAGCGTCAGGTGTCGACGCATACCCTCGATGGCTACAACCGCGACCTGAGCAAGCTGCTGGCCTACTGCGAGCGCGAGCAACTGGCCTCCTGGTCCGCCCTGGATACGCAGCGCCTGCGCCGCCTGGTCGCCCGGCTCAACCTCGAAGGCCAGTCCAGCCGCAGCCTCGCTCGCCTGCTTTCGGCGACCCGCGGGCTGTATCGCTACCTGATCCGTGAAGGGCATTGCCAAAACGACCCGGCCAGCGGCCTGACGCCGCCGAAAGGCGAGCGCCGCCTGCCGAAAACCCTGGACGCCGATCGTACCGCGCAACTGCTCGATGGCGCCCTGGAAGACGACTTTATCGCCCGCCGTGACCAGGCCATGCTCGAACTCTTCTACTCCTCCGGGCTGCGCCTGTCCGAGCTGGTCGGCCTCGATCTCGACGGTCTCGACCTGCCGGCCGGACTGGTGCGGGTGCGCGGCAAGGGCAACAAAACCCGCGAACTGCCGATCGGTCGCATGGCACGCCAAGCCCTGGAACACTGGCTGCCTTTGCGCGCCCTGGCCAAACCGGGCGACGGCGCAGTGTTCGTCAGCCAACAGGGCCGACGTATCGGGCCGCGGGCGGTGCAACTACGGGTGCGCCAAGCCGGCGTGCGCGAACTCGGGCAAAATCTCCATCCGCATATGCTGCGTCACTCGTTCGCCAGTCATATGCTGGAGTCTTCGCAAGACCTGCGCGCGGTGCAGGAGTTGCTCGGCCACGCCGATATCGCCACCACGCAGATCTATACCCACCTGGACTTCCAGCACCTGGCCACGGTGTACGACAGCGCCCACCCGCGGGCCAAACGCAAAGGCAACGACGAATGACCATCAAGCTGATCACTTTCGATCTCGACGACACCCTGTGGGACGTCACCCCGGTGATGCAGGACGCCGAAGCCGCGCTACGCAACTGGCTGGCCATGCATGCCCCGCGCCTGGGACCGGTGTCGGTAGAGCATTTGTGGACGATCCGCGTCGGCTTGCTGCAGGCCGAACCCAGCCTCAAGCATCGCCTCAGCGAGCTGCGGCGGCGCATCCTGCTGCACGCCCTGGAAGACGCCGGATATACCCGCCATGAAGCCGAAATCCTCGCGGAGGGCGGTTTTCAGGTATTCCTCACCGCCCGCCATCAAATCGAACTGTTCGCCGAAGTACACCCCACCCTGGAAATTCTTGCCAACCGCTTCCAGCTCGGGGTGATTACCAACGGCAATGCCGATGTACGTCGCCTGGGCCTGGCCGACTACTTCCGCTTCAGCCTCTGCGCCGAAGAGCTCGGGGTCGGCAAACCCGACCCTAAACCCTTCCAGGAAGCGCTCAAGCGGGCCGGCATCGGCGCCGAGCATGCCGTGCATATCGGTGATCATCCCAGCGACGACATCGCCGGCGCCCAGGCCGCCGGCCTGCGGGCGATCTGGTTCAACCCCCTGGGCAAGCCCTGGGAAGCCGCGCAATCGCCGGACGGGCAGATCCGCAGCCTGGCCGAGCTGCCGGCGTTGCTGCACAGCTGGAGCTGAGCCGAGGACGCACGGCGACCACGCGCACGGAGGTTCAGGAACACTGCCGCAACCACTAGCCCAGGTAGCCCACCCCTCGGCTATGACCAGTCGAAAAAAAGCCCGCACGCTTTTGGCGTGCGGGCTTTTTCACTTGCAACCGGCCCCTTAGATGGGGCGGCTACCGTACTTGCTATCGGGCTTCTTGGGCGGGTCGGAAACCACATTGGGCTCGACTTCCTGCACCTTGCCGCCACGCGAGAGAAACTCTTCCATGGCTCGGGCCAGGGCGTCGCGCTCCTTCTGCTTGGCTTCGATGCTGGGCAACTCGTCGACATCGACCGCGGCCTTGGCCTTGGTTTTGCTCTTGCCGGTGGCGACTACCTCATCGTCACCATCGTCGCCGTCATCGCCCGCGTCATCGGCGGCCGACGCCAGCTCCTCGCCGTCATCCTCGTCAGCCCCTTCCAGCTCGTCTTGTTCCAGTTCTTCGTCGCTCATGTTCAGCCTCATGACTTGCGAAAAGCAGGTTAGTTATAGCCCAGCTGCGTGATCTTTCGAACGTCGCCGGAAAAAATTCAAATGACCGTGCCTGGCCTATACCACCAGCGCCTCCATGTGCTGACTGGAGCGAACACCCCCCTGAAAAGGAAAATACGCTCAACGGCGCGCATTCTAGCGCGCTGTCAGAAAAAACAAAGGGCGCCATAAAGGCGCCCTCGTCGAAACTCCGGTAATCAGTTCTTGGTGAACTCCGGATAGGCTTCCATACCGCATTCGGCGATATCCACACCTTCGTATTCTTCTTCCTCGGTTACCCGCAGGCCAATCACCAGCTTGATGATGGACCAAACGATCAGGCTGGCAACGAACACCCAGGCGAAGATCGAGCCGATGCCGAGCAACTGAGCGCCGAGGCTGGCGTCACCGTTGGTCAGGCAGACCGCCAGCAAGCCCCAGATACCGACCACACCGTGCACCGAAATGGCGCCGACCGGATCGTCGAGCTTGAGCTTGTCCAGGCCCAGGATGGAGAACACCACCAGCACGCCACCGACGCCGCCGATCAGGGTCGCTTGCAGCGCGGTCGGAGTCAGGGGTTCAGCGGTAATCGCCACCAGACCGGCCAGAGCGCCGTTCAGGGCCATGGTCAGGTCGGCCTTGCCGAACAGGATGCGCGCCACGATCAGCGCGGCGATCAGGCCACCGGCAGCCGCCATATTGGTGTTGACGAACACGTTGGCGACGGCGTTGGCGTCTTCGATGGTGCTCATCTTCAGCTGCGAGCCACCGTTGAAGCCGAACCAGCCCATCCACAGGATAAAGGTACCCAGGGCAGCCATCGGCAGGTTGGCGCCCGGAATGGCGTTGACCTGGCCGTTGGAGCCGTACTTGCCTTTACGCGCACCGAGCAGCAGCACACCAGCCAGAGCGGCGGCGGCGCCAGCCATGTGCACCACGCCGGAACCGGCGAAGTCGAGGAAACCGGCCGAGTTGAGGAAGCCCGAACCCCACTTCCAGAAACCCTGAACCGGGTAGATGAAACCGGTCATGACCACGGCGAAGGCGAGGAAAGCCCACAGCTTCATACGTTCTGCCACGGCACCGGAAACGATCGACATGCAGGTCGCGGCGAACACCACCTGGAAGAAGAAGTCCGAGCGCGCCGAGTAGTAAGGCGCGTCGTCGCCGCCGGCCAGTACCGACTCGACGCTGTTCTCGTCACCCAGCAGGAAGCCCAGGCTCGGCAGGATGCCGCCTTCCGGGCTGGAGTACATGATGTGATAGCCGATCACCAGGTACATGACGCTGGCGACAGCGTACAGGGCAATGTTCTTGGTAAGGATTTCAGTGGTGTTCTTCGCCCGTACCAGGCCGGCTTCGAGCATGGCAAAACCCGCTGCCATCCACATCACCAGAGCACCGCAAACTAGAAAATAGAAGGTATCGAAGCCGTACTGCAATGCAGTCAATGCTGTGTTATCCATGGTTCACCTCTTGCCGGCGCGCTTTATATAGCGCTGTTCGGTTAAGACGCCCGGGTTGGCTCCGGGCGTACTCCGTGTGCTTACAGGTTGTAGCCACGCTCGTTGTGCTGGGCAAGGTCGAGACCGATGGTCTCCTCCTCGTCGCTGACACGCAGGCCCATTACTAGGTCAATCACTTTCAGGATCACGAAGGTCAATACAGCCGTGTAAACCGCCGTGAACGCCACGCCCTGGAACTGCACCCACAACTGCCCGGGAATGTCCTCCACCGCGCCGAAACCACCCAGCGCCGGTGCCGCAAAGGCCCCGGTGAGGATCGCGCCGACGATACCGCCCACGGCATGCACGCCGAAAACGTCCAGGGAGTCGTCATAGCCCAGCTTGCGCTTGAGGCTGGTGGCGCAGAGGAAACAGATCACCCCCGACGCCAGACCGATAACCAGCGCCCCCATCGGCCCGGCAGTGCCGCACGCCGGGGTGATGGCCACCAGGCCCGCGACCGCACCAGAGGCGATGCCCAGCACGCTCGGCTTACGGTGGGTGATCCATTCGGCGAACATCCAGCTCAGCGCCGCGGTAGCGGTAGCGATCTGGGTGACCAGCATGGCCATCCCGGCGCTGCCATTGGCCGCCAGTGCGGAACCGGCGTTGAAGCCGAACCAGCCAACCCAGAGCATGCTCGCACCGATCAGGGTGTAGCCCAGGTTATGCGGTGGCATGGCGGTGGTCGGGAAACCTTTGCGCTTGCCCAGCACCAGGCAAGCCACCAGACCGGCGATACCGGCATTGATGTGCACCACGGTGCCGCCGGCGAAGTCCAATACGCCCCAGTCCCACATCAGCGCACCGTCGCCGCTCCACACCATATGGGCGATGGGGGCGTAAACGAGGGTGAACCAGACCGCCATGAAGATCAGCATCGCGGAAAACTTCATGCGTTCGGCGAACGCACCGACGATCAGCGCGGGGGTGATGATGGCGAAGGTCATCTGGAAGGTGACGAACACGCTTTCCGGGATACCGGCCACCAGGCTGTCCAGGGTCAGACCGCTGAGAAACGCCTTGGAAAAGCCGCCGACGAAGGAGTTGAGATTGACCACACCCTGCTCCATGCCGGTGGTGTCAAAGGCCAGGCTGTAACCGTAGAGCACCCAAAGCACACTGATCAGACCGGTAATGGCGAAGCACTGCATCAGCACCGACAGCACGTTCTTGGAACGCACCATACCGGCGTAGAACAGCGCCAGACCGGGGATGGTCATAAACAGCACCAACACGGTCGCGACCAGCATCCAAGCCGTATCGCCACCGTTTAAAACTGCCTCGTCGGCCATGGCCAGGCCAGGAACGAGAGACAAAAGGGCTCCTAGCCCTGCGATTTTTCGCAGAGTCATGGGGGGTTACTCCTGGGGCGTGGGGTTAGCTGGGCTTAGATTGCGTCGGTATCGGTTTCGCCGGTACGGATACGAATCGCCTGTTCCAGATTGACGACGAAAATCTTGCCGTCGCCGATCTTGCCGGTGTTGGCCGCCTTGGTGATGGCCTCGATAACGCGATCCAGTTGATCGTCAGCGATAGCCACGTCGATCTTTACCTTCGGCAGAAAATCGACGACATACTCAGCGCCGCGGTACAGCTCGGTGTGACCTTTTTGCCGACCGAAGCCTTTGACCTCGGTAACGGTAATGCCCTGCACGCCGATCTCCGACAGTGACTCACGGACGTCGTCCAGCTTGAACGGCTTGATGATGGCAGTGACTAGCTTCATGAAACTCTCTCCCGTGTAAGGTGGACTTGCCCCAGGAATTACTAACCCGGCTCAAGTCTAAGCGCAGTGTCTGGCTTTTGTAATGCATCGGCCGAGCTATCTCGATCACACCGATACCCACCAACCGCTCCCGACGAAACACTTCCCCGCCTCGCCTGATGCACCGGAACCGCATCGGTGCTTGGGTCAAGGGCGAACAAGCAGAAAGCTTGCCAAAATATAAAAATCCTTTTTTATTCATATATTTAGATAACAAATACGTGGATTCTGCTCGCCTCCACCAAACAGCAAAGCACCAAAACAGTGCATAACGCTGCGCCCAACCTGGTACGCGCGCGCGAAAACCGTGCACCGATCGCTCGCGCCTTCAGGCCCGGGGGCGCGTGCTACACTGCCGCTCGTTTGCTTCCGGAGCCCCTTCATGTTGCCGCCCAAAGCCCTGCTAGACGCCCTCAGCACCCATGCCTCGCGCCTGTTCAACGGCGAAACGCCGCTGCCCCGCAGCGAATTCGAAGCGCAGTTCAAAGCCTTGTTGCAGAGCGGTTTCAGCAAACTCGATCTGGTCAGCCGGGAAGAGTTCGACAGCCAGATGGCGGTCCTCGCCCGCACCCGTGCACGCCTCGAAGCGTTGGAAGCCAAGGTCGCCGAAATGGAAGCACGCAGCGCCACAGAGCCAACGCCACCCGCCGAATAGTTCGCTCGGCCGAGCGACGATCAAGGAGCGATCGATGTCCCTGGCCATAGTCCACAGCCGCGCCCAAGTCGGCGTCGAAGCCCCCGCCGTCACCGTCGAAGCCCACCTGGCCAACGGCTTGCCGTCGTTGGCGCTGGTCGGTCTGCCGGAAACCGCGGTCAAGGAAAGCAAGGACCGCGTGCGCAGCGCCATCCTCAACTGCGCCTTCGATTTTCCACCCAGACGCATTACTTTGAACCTGGCCCCGGCCGACCTGCCGAAGGACGGCGGGCGCTTCGATCTGGCCATCGCCCTGGGGATTCTCGCCGCCAGTGGCCAGGTGCCCGCCACCGCCCTCGAGCAGCTGGAATGCCTCGGCGAACTGGCGCTGTCCGGCGAGGTGCGACCGGTGCAGGGCGTTCTGCCCGCCGCCCTGGCCGCCCGCGCCAGCGGACGCACCTTAGTGGTGCCTAAGGCCAATGCCGAGGAAGCCAGCCTGGCCTCCGGGTTGACGGTGATCGCCGTCGGTCATTTGCTCGAACTGGCCGCCCACCTCAACGGCCAGACGCCGATCGCGCCTTACCAGGCCCAAGGCTTATTACGTCAAACCCTGCCCTACCCGGATCTTTCCGAGGTCCAGGGGCAAGCCGCCGCCAAGCGCGCACTGCTGGTGGCCGCGGCCGGCTCGCACAATCTATTGTTCAGCGGCCCGCCCGGCACCGGCAAAACCCTGCTGGCCAGCCGCCTGCCCGGTTTGTTGCCACCGCTGGAGGAACAGGAAGCCCTGGAAGTCGCCGCCATCCATTCGGTGGCCAGCCATGCACCGCTCGAGGCCTGGCCGCAAAGGCCTTTTAGAAATCCACATCACAGCGCTTCCGGCCCTGCATTGGTCGGTGGCGGCAGTCGCCCGCAGCCTGGCGAGATTACGTTGGCCCATCAGGGTGTTTTATTTTTAGACGAACTGCCCGAATTCGACCGCAAGGTCCTGGAGGTACTGCGCGAGCCGCTGGAAAGCGGGCAGATCGTGATTGCCCGGGCGCGCGACAAGGTGCGTTTCCCGGCCCGGTTCCAACTGGTCGCGATGAATCCTTGCCCCTGCGGTTTTCTCGGCGACCCCAGCGGGCGCTGCCGTTGCACCCCGGAACAGATCCAGCGCTATCGCGGCAAGCTGTCCGGGCCGCTGCTCGACCGCATCGACCTGCATGTAACGGTGGCGCGCGAGACCACCGCCCTGCATGTGCAACCCAGCGATGGCGCCGACACCGCGAGCAGCGCGGCCCTGGTCGCGTGCGCCCGGCAGCGCCAGGTGCTGCGCCAGGGCGTGGCCAATGCTTTTCTCGACCTGCCCGGCCTGCGCCAACATTGTGCGCTGCACGCGGCCGACCAGAGTTGGCTGGAAAGCGCCTGCGAGCGCCTGGGCCTGTCGCTGCGCGCCGCCCACCGCATTCTCAAGGTCGCGCGCACCCTCGCCGACCTCGAACAGACCGAGCAAATCGCCCGCAGCCATCTGGCCGAAGCCTTGCAATACCGCGGCAACCCGCAGGGCTGAGCGGCCGACACCCGCCTCAGACGTGCCGCACCTCAGGCAACTGCATCGCCGCCACTTCGCCGACCAGGTAATCGCGCAAGCGCAGGTAGCGTTCCTGGCCGCGCCGCGCCTTGGGCCAGACCAGGTAATAGCTGCAACCGCTGGGTACCGCACAGGGCCAGGGCAGGCCGAGGCGGCCCTGGGCGACGTCTTCGGCGACCAGCACCAGATCACCGATCGACACGCCATAGCCCCGAGCCGCGGCGACCATGCCCAGCTCCAGGGTATCGAACACCTGGCCGCCCTTGAGCGGCACCTGCTCGGCCAGCCCCATGGCCTGCAGCCACTGGCGCCAATCGCGGCGGTCCGGGGTCGGGTGCACCAGTTCGGCGCCTTGCAAACGGGTCAGATCCCAGGGGCCATCGCGCGCCGCCTCGGGGGCACAGACCGGGATCAGCCATTCGGCGAACAGCAGCGTGCTGCCCCACTCGTCCGGGAATTCGCCGTCGCCCAGCAACACCGCGCAGTCGAACGGCTCATGCTGGAAATCCACCTTGTCGACGTCCATCCAGGCGCTGGTCAGCTGCACTTCGATGTCGTCGTTCTGCAAGCGGAAGCGCGACAAGCGCGCCAACAGCCAGCGCATGGTCAGGGTCGAAGGCGCTTTCAGACGCAGCACCCCATCGTCCGCACGCAGGGTGGTGCAAGCACGCTCCAGCGCATCGAAGCCGTCGCGCAGGCCCGGCAGCAGCAGGCGCGCCGGTTCGGTCAGCTGCAGGTTGCGGCCCTGGCGCTCGAACAGGCGGCAGGCGAAGTGCTCTTCCAGGGTGCGCACGTGATGGCTCACCGCGCTCTGACTGATCGCCAACTCGTCCGCCGCGCGGGTGAAGGAGCGGTGACGCGCCGCGGCTTCGAACGCGCGCAGCGCATACAAGGGCGCCAGGCGGCGATTTTTATCCATTAGTTAGACTCATGCCATACATCGCTTTTTTCCCTTTGTGACGGCCCGTGCATCTCCCGAGAATGGCCCCATTCTCCGCTTGCCGGGAAACCTCGGGCAAGCTCAATTACTGAGCGCTACTCATCATGAAGCAACCCGTTAGAAGCGAGCTGCGGGCCATCCTGCGCCTCGCCGGCCCGCTGATCGCCGCACAGCTGGCGCATGTCGTGATGGTGTTCACCGACACCGTAATGATGGGCCTGCTCGGCCCCGCGGCTCTGGCCGGCGGCGGCCTGGGCGCAGCCAGCTATTCCTTCGTATCGATTTTTTGCGTCGGGGTGATCGCCGCGGTCGGCAATCTAGTCGCCATTCGTCATGGCGCCGCGGACGCCGCCGGGGTCACTCGCCTGACCCAGAACGGCCTGTGGTTGGGCTGGGGCCTGGCCTTGCTGGCCGGCCTGGGGTTATGGAACCTGCAACCGGTGCTACTGCAATTCGGCCAGTTGCCGGCGAACGTCGACGGTGCCATGCAGTTTCTCGCCACCCTGTTGTTCGCCCTGCCCGGCTATATGAGTTTTATGGCGCTACGCGGTTTTACCAGCGCCATCGGCCGCCCCGGCCCGGTGATGACCATCAGCATCGGCGGCGCAGCGGCCAACGGGGTGCTCAACTATGCGTTGATCGAGGGCTGGTTCGGCCTGCCGTACCTGGGCCTGGCCGGTATCGGCCTGGTCACCGCGCTGGTGATGAACGTCATGGCACTGCTGCTGGCCTGGCATGTGCTGCGCCACAGCGCCTACGCCGGCTACCCGCTATGGCGCGGCCTGCTGCGTCCGGACTGGCGCGAATTGAAAGAACTGCTGCGCCTGGGCCTGCCAATCGGCGGCACCTACGCGGTGGAGTCCGGGCTGTTCGCTTTCGCCGCGCTGTGCATGGGCGCCCTCGGCAGCGTCGAACTGGCGGCGCATCAGATCGCGATCATGTCGGTCTATGTGGCCTTTATGGTGCCGGTGGGCATTTCCTATGCGGTGACCTTCCGCATCGGCCAGCATTTCGGCGCTGGGCGTCTGCTCGACGCACAACGCGCCGGGCGCCTGGGTATCGGCCTCGGTGCCTGCTGCATGCTGGGTTTTGCCGGGTTGTTCTGGCTCGCACCGGAGTGGGTGGTGGGGCTGTTTCTCGACCGTTTCGACCCGGCCTATGCGGATATCGTCAGCTTGGCGATCGGTCTGCTGGCGATTGCCGCCTGGTTCGAGTTCTTCGATGGCATCCAGACCATCGCCATGGGCGCGATCCGTGGCCTGAAGGACGCCAAGACCACCTTCGTCGTCGGCCTCGTCTGCTACTGGTCGATCGGCGTGCCGCTGGCCTGGCTGCTGGCGTTCCCGCTGGGCTGGGGCGCGCAAGGGGTGTGGTGGGGCATGGCCTGCGGCCTGGCGTGTGCGGCGATCGGCCTGACCTTGGGCTTCGAGTGGAAGACCGCGCGCCTGCTGCGCCCGGCGCGCGCCGCGAAACAGGCGTGCTTGGCGTAAGCGTCGTTGTAGCCCGGATGAAATCCGGGGCATTGGGGTGGCCATAAGACCGCTCCCAGATTGCGCTGCGCTTATCCAGGCTACAAAAGCCTTATCAGGGTTGCAGCAATCCAAGCAGCGGTTGGCGCTGGCCGAACACCAGAAAACGCGCTAGTTCGTTCAACGGCAGGGCCTTGCTGATCAGGAAGCCCTGCACCTGATCGCAACCGAATTGGCGCAATAGCGACAACTGCTCGGCGTTTTCCACGCCTTCGGCGACCACTTCCAGGTTGAGGTTATGCGCCAGGTTGATCATCGCCTTGACCAATTGGCGGTTCTCCGCGCGGCTGTCCATGCCGCCGACGAAGCTTTTATCGATTTTCAGAAGGGTGATCGGCAGGTTGTTGAGGTGCACGAAGGAGGAGAAGCCGGTGCCGAAATCATCGAGGGAGAAGCGCACGCCGAGCTTGCCGAGGGCCAGCATGGTCTTCTGCACCTGTTCGCTGCGGCGCATCACCGCGGTTTCCGTCAACTCGAACTCCAGCCATTGCGCATCGACGCCACGCTCCTCGATCAGCCGGCTGAGGGTCGGCAGCAATTGGCTGTCCTGGAACTGACGGAACGACAGGTTGACCGCCATGTGCAATGACGGCAGGCCGCGTCCGCGCAGCCATTGCATATCGCGCAAGGCGCGGGAAATCACCCAATAGCCGAGCGGCACGATCAGTCCGCTTTCTTCGGCCAAGGGCACGAAATGATTCGGCGAAAGCAGGCCGCGTTCGCTGTGACACCAACGTACCAGGGCTTCCAGGCCGACGATGCGTCCACTGCCCAGGCACAGGCGCGGTTGGTAATGCAGCTCCAGCTCGTCGCGGCGCAGCGCCCGGCGCAATTCGCTTTCCAGGTCCACCAGGTTGCGCGCGCCGCTATTCAGGCGTTCGTCATACACATGGAAGGTGCAACCCTGCTGGCTCTTGGCCTGTTGCATGGCGATATGCGCATGCCACAGCAAGGAATCGGCGCCCTCGCCGACGCGGGCATGGGCCAGCCCCAGGCTGCAGCCGATCAACAGGCTTTCGCCGTCGACCCAATAGGGTTCGGCCAGGGCTTCGGTGATGCGCTCGGCCAGACGTTCGACGCGCTGCGGGTCGCGGCGGGTGTCCAGAAGCAAGGCGAACTCGTCGCTGCCCAGGCGCGCCAGTTGATCGTCGCCGTGCAGTTGCGCCTTGAGCCGTGCCACCACTTGCAGAATCAGGTGGTCGCCGGCCTGGTAGCCGAGCGCATCGTTGGCATGGCGGAAGTTGTCCAGGTCCAGATGGCCGAGGGTCAGGCCGCGGCCTTCGGTGGCGGCCAGACGCGCGGCGAGCAAGGTGTGCAGGCCCTGGCGATTGGCGATGCCGGTCAGCGCGTCCTGTTCCGCCAGGCGGGTCAGGGTCTGCTTCAGGCTGCCCTGCTCACGGGCGTAACGCAGGCAACGGCGCAGTACGTCGGCGTTCAGCCGATCGCGCACCAGCCAGTCGCAGACATCCTCAGGCGTCTCGTCCGGCTCCTGTTCGAGCAACAAAATAATGGGTAACGGGCAATTTCCGGGGACCGGTTGGCGCCCGATGGTGGTTAGCAGCAGGCCGCCGCCTTCGCTATCGAATAGCCCGCTGGCGGCTTCCCAGGAAGGCGCGGTGATCAGCGGAAAGGAGCCGGCCAGGGTGCCCAGGCACTCGCGCAGGCGCTCGCCCCAATCAGGCGTTTCAGCCAAAAGCACCAATCGTAAAGGTTCGACGAGCGCGGACAAACAACCTCCCCAAACACAAAAGCTGGCGGTTCGACCGCCCGGATGCGCCGTTTTCGGCGTCTAGTCAGGCACATCCGTGTGTGAGTGGTGCGTATCCTGCAGCGACGATAAATAAACTCTAGGAGCCACCAGAGTACTGGATAACTGAAATTAGCCAAGCATGGCGCACGGCCATTACGTGCGCTGCACCACAGTTTCAGACGGTCGCGGCACAAGCGCCCAGTCCTGCTAAAATGCGCGGCCATTTCCCCTGACGATCGATGCAATGTCCCGACTGAACCCCCGGCAGCAGGAAGCCGTGAACTACGTCGGCGGCCCTCTTTTGGTGCTCGCCGGCGCCGGCTCCGGCAAGACCAGCGTGATCACCCGCAAGATCGCCCACCTGGTGCAGAACTGCGGCATCCAGGCGCGACATATCGTCGCCATGACCTTTACCAACAAGGCCGCGCGCGAGATGAAGGAGCGTGTCGGCACCCTGCTCAAGGGCGCCGAAGGCCGCGGTCTGACCGTCTCGACCTTCCATAACCTGGGCATGAACATCATCCGCAAGGAGTACGCGCGCCTGGGTTACAAGCCGGGCTTCTCGATTTTCGACGAGGGCGATATCAAGGCGCTGCTCAGCGACATCATGCAGAAGGAGTACGCCGGCGACGACGGCATCGACGAAATCAAGAACTACATCGGTTCCTGGAAGAACGACCTGATCCTTCCCGACCAGGCCCTGGCCGAGGCGCGCGGGCCCAAGGAGCAGACCGCGGCCATCGTCTACCTGCACTACCAGCGCACGCTCAAGGCGTATAACGCGGTGGATTTCGACGACCTGATCCTGCTGCCGGTGAAGCTGTTCCAGGAGCACGCCGACATCCTGGAAAAGTGGCAGAACCGCATCCGCTACCTGCTGGTCGACGAATACCAGGACACCAACGCCAGCCAGTATCTGCTGGTCAAGCTGCTGGTCGGCATGCGCAACCAGTTCACCGTGGTCGGCGACGACGATCAGTCGATCTACGCCTGGCGCGGCGCCCGCCCGGAAAACCTGATGCTGCTGAAGGAGGATTACCCCTCGCTGAAGGTGGTGATGCTCGAGCAGAACTACCGCTCCACCAGCCGCATCCTCAAATGCGCCAACGTGCTGATCGCCAACAACCCCCATGCCTTCGAAAAGCAGCTGTGGAGCGAGATGGGCATGGGCGACGAAATCCGCGTGATCCGCTGCAAGAACGAAGACGCCGAGTGCGAGCGGGTGGCCCTGGAAATCCTCACCGAGCACCTGCGCACCCAACGCCCCTATAGCGACTACGCGATCCTCTACCGCGGCAACTACCAGGCCAAGCTGATGGAACTGAAGTTGCAGCACCATCAGATTCCCTATCGCCTGAGCGGCGGCACCAGCTTTTTCGCCCGCCAGGAAGTGAAGGATCTGATGAGCTACTTCCGCCTGCTGGTCAACCCGGACGACGACAACGCCTTCCTCCGGGTGATCAACGTGCCGCGCCGCGAGATCGGCTCGGCGACCCTGGAAAAGCTCGGCAACTACGCCACCGAACGCAAGATCAGCATGTACGCCGCCGCCGGCGAACTGGGCTTGCAGGAAGTGCTGGATAGCCGCTTCACCGAGCGCCTGGCGCGCTTCAAGCGCTGGATGGACGGGGTGCGCACGGAGTGCGCGCAGAACGACCCGATCGCCGCGCTGCGCAGCATGGTGATGGATATCGACTACGAAAACTGGCTACGCCAGAACGCCTCCAACGACAAGGTCGCCGATGCGCGCATGGGCAACGTCTGGTTCCTCGTCGATGCGCTGAAGAATACCCTGGAGCGCGACGAAGACGGCGACATGACCATCGAGGACGCCATCGGCAAACTGGTGCTGCGCGACATGCTCGAGCGCCAGCAGGAAGAAGAGGAAGGCGCCGAGGGCGTGCAGATGCTCACCCTGCACGCGTCCAAAGGCCTGGAATATCCCTCGGTGTACATCCTCGGCGTGGAGGAAGAGATTCTCCCGCACCGCTCCAGCATCGAGGCCGATACGGTCGAGGAAGAACGCCGTCTGGCCTACGTCGGCATCACCCGCGCCAAGCGCAACCTGACCATGACCTTCGCCGCCAAGCGCAAGCAATACGGCGAAATCATCGACTGCTCGCCAAGCCGCTTTCTCGATGAACTGCCGCCCGAAGACCTGATCTGGGAAGGTCTCGAAGACGCCCCCGCGGAAGTCAAAGCGGCCACCGGCAACTCGGCGCTGGCCAATATGCGCGCCCTGCTCAAGCGCTGACTCATAGCTCGCCCCGGCGCGCCAGTGCGACTATGCGGTCGGCGGTGCGACAGGCGATCGCCTGGATGGTCAGGGACGGGTTGACCCCGCCCGAGGTCGGGAATACCGAGCCGTCGCAGATCCACAGGTTGCGGTGATCCCAGCTGCGGCAATCGGCGTCGACCACACTGCTGCGCGGATCGCTGCCCATCCGCGCGGTACCCAGCAAGTGCGCGGTGCCTTCGGCCTCGGCCCAGATGTCCTTGGCGCCGATGCACTCCAGCCCGCGGCGCATAAAGTCGGTCGCATGCTCCACCAGACGCCGGTCGTTATCGCCCAGCGAAAAGCTGACCCGCGCGATCGGCAGGCCATAACGGTCGCGCTCGTCGGCCAGGGTCACGCGGTTGTGCCCATACGGCAGGGTTTCGCCGACGATTTTCAGGCCGACCTGATGGTTGTAGTGGGCCATTTCGTCGAGCAACGCCTGGCCCCACAGGCCGCGGTTACCGGTTTGCGTGGCGGCCCAGGCGGCGGGCAGCGGGCCCTGGCTCATAATCGCGTAGCCGCCATGGAAGTCCTTGCCGCGGTCCTGGTAATTCCAGTGCTCGCAAAGAGCCAGGGACGGCGGCCCCTTGTACCAGCGCACCTCTTCCGCCAGCCGGCCCCAGACCGCCTGATTGCTGTGCACCATCAAATTCTTGCCGACCAGCCCGCTGCTATTGGCCAGGCCGTCGGGGTAACGAGCGTTGGCCGAGTTGAGCAGCAGGCGCGGGGTTTCGATGGCGTAACCGGCGACCACCACATGCCGCGCGCGCTGGAAGCGCCATTCGCCGCCGCGCTGATAGTGCACACCGCTGGCCAGGCCGTCGGTGCCGACTTCGATGCGCCCGACCATGGCCAGGTCGCGAACCTCGGCGCCGGCACGCACCGCCCAGGGGATCCAGGTGTTCAGCGCGCTTTGCTTTGCGTTGGTCGAGCAGCCGATCACGCAGAAACCGCGGTACACGCAGGGCGGCGCCTCGCCCCGCGGCGCCGACAGGGTGGCCAGCGGAGTCGCCGTCCACTTCACGCCCATGGCCTCGCATGCTCGCGCCAGGGCCAGGCCGGCACCGTTAATCTGGTGAGGTCGGTACGGGTAGCGCGGCCGCGTCGGTCCCCAGGGGTAATCGAGCGGCCCGGAAATCTTCAGCGCCTGCTCGACCTCGGCGTAGTAACGCCACATCTCCTGCCACGGCAATGGCCAGTCGTGGCCGTAACCCAGCAGCGAACGCGACTTGAACCACTCCGGGCGAAAGCGCAGCGAGACCATGGCGAAGTGCACCATGCTGCCGCCGACCGCCTTGCCGCTGTTGTTGCTGCCGAGCTTGAGCGGATTGTCGCCGTCGCAGATGCGTTCGTCGGTCCAATAAAGCTTCTGCTGATGCATCTCGTCGGAGGCGAATTCCTCGAGCGGCCGCCACCAGGCGCCGGCGTCCAGGGCCACCACCGAAAAGCCCGCGCGCGCGAGCTTGCAGGCCAGCGGCGCACCACCGGCGCCGGTACCGACGATGACGAAATCCACCGCCTGGTTGCACGGGTAATCGCGCATCGGCATCCAGCCACCGGGGCGCAGCACATCGGGCGCGCGGCCATCACGTCCTCGCGGGCTGTCGAGCGCCTGGAGAAACGCCTCAGCGGACACGCCGATTCAACTCCAGCGCTTTATCGGCGTGCTGCGGCGTCGCTTCGGCCGCCTCCCAGGCGTCGCGCCTGTCGCTGTCCAGGCGCACGTAGCCGCGCGGGCCGGCGGGGCCGCCGAAACCGATCTCGTTCCAGGCCGTGGGGTGGGCGTAATAGGCCGCGGTGATGTCGTGCACCAGGCGCTCGGCGAAAAATAGCGCGGCCGGCATGCCGCACCAGGCGCCATCGTTCAGTTGACCACGCTGCATGGCGCCGAGCAGCGCGTCCTGGCGATAGGCCGCGAGTTCGCTGAACGGCTGCTGGTAATGCCCGCGCGCTTCGGCGTCCAGCGCGGCCAGGCCAAGCCGCCAGGCCTGCTGCAGCGGCGGCAGGCGCGCATCGCGGTAACCGTCGCCGCGCTGGCCGAACACCTTGGCGTCGACCAGTGCCGCCACCGGTACCGGTGGGCGATCAATCGGCTGCGGCAGGATGCGCGCGCAGACGGCGTTCAGCGTGCGCCATTGATCCCGGTCGAAGAAGCGCGGTTCGGGCGCCAGCGCCAGACGCTCGTCGACCGCCCGCCGGGTCGGCTCGTTCCAGGACGGCCCCTGACGCTTGCGCATCACGTCATAGCCGGGATAGCGCGCGCTCATCCAGGCCTCCGGGGATAGCGCGTGGGGTCGTTTTCCTCGTCGAGCAAGGTATGGGCGGCGAGGCCCGCCAAGGCCAGGCCGGTGAAACTCGGCGGAGCCGGCAACGGCGGCCCGACTTGCAGGTTCTGCCGCCAGTTGCGCCAGCCGCCATGGTTGCGGGCGATGCCGAGGGCATGAAAGCCCGCGCCGGCGAGCCCCATAAAAGCGGTGAAGCGTAGCCACAAGCGCGACAGCCAACGCAATCGCGGGTACCCCGGCCCCGCTACCACCGTGCTGGCCAGCAAACCGGCAGCGACCGGCGGCGCCACCACCGGCAGGTACATCGCCGGGTTCTGGAACGAGCCGCGAAAATGCAGCAAGGCGACCTCCGCGCAGGTGCCGAGCAGACCGCCGGTAGCCATCAGCGCCACCGCCTCGCCGACCGGCAGGCCGAACACCTGGGGCCTGCCCTCGTCGCAGGCGCCGCGCAAACGCTCCGAGTAATAGCCGAGCAGCCCGGACAGCAGCAACGCCGAAGGCGCACCGAGTGGAGCGCCGTAGAACAGGTTGCTCCAACACAGGCCGCCGGGACGCTTGCCCAGGTTGTAGAGGTGGAAGGCAGTGCCCGCCAGACCGCTGGCCCCGGCGCCCAGGTAGATCGTGTGGCGCAGGCGATTGGCGCGCGTTGAACGGTCCTGCTGGCCCTGTGCGCTGGCCAACAGCGACAGGCTGGCGGTGAGCAACGGCGTGTACATGGCGCGGTTCGCGAAGTCGCCGCGGTAATGTTCCAGCGCGCTATCGAGGGCTACGGAGAAGGCCAGCAATCCGGCGCCGCGGTTGAGCGTACGCGCCGCATCGACCAGGCTGCCGCGCGACGGGCTGAGCAACAGGCCGCGCCCGCGTTTCTCATGCTTCTGCCAGCACAACGAGGCCGCCCCCAGCGCCGTCGTGGCCCCCAGGGCGAGCCATGTCAGTTGGCTTTGAGTCGCCATCCTGCCCCCTTCTTGCTTGGTTTATTCGCAGTCTCGTAGGGTGCGCCATGCGCACCAGCCCTGACCGCGGACTCTTGGTGCGCACGGCGCACCCTACGTATTGCGGCCCCTGCGAGCAGCGCCACTCTTCCCCAAACCACCTTTGGCTAGGTGCCCATTGCAACCGCCAACTGGGGCATAACCTTCTTTAATACATTCGCTTCACACCGCGTAACGCCGCGCGTCCAGGTGCCTGAACTCCAGGCCATGACCGGGCCGGCTCAGGTCCGGGACCATGGCGCCGGCCACCGCCCGCGGTGCGCCGTCGAACAACAGGCTTTCCAGGCGCACGTGATCGTGGAACCATTCCTGATGGCGCAGCCGCGGCGCGGCGCAGGCGACATGCCGGTGCAGCGCCGGCGCGCAGTGCGCCGAGAGGTCGAGGTGATGGGCCTCGCACAGGGTCGCCGCCTGCAGGAAACCGCTGACCCCGCCACAACGGGTCAGGTCGGCCTGCAGCACATCGACCGCGCGCTGCTCGAGCAAACGGCGAAAATCGTCGAGGTTGTAGGCGTACTCGCCGGCGGCAATGTCCATCGCCTGGCCCGCCGCGCCGAGCGCCTGACGCACTTCGCGCAGGCCCGCCGGATCGTCCGAGCTGACCGGTTCTTCGAACCAGGCCACCTGCTGCTCGGCCACCTGCCGGGCGAAAGCGATCGCGCTGCGTACGCTGTGCGCGCCGTTGGCATCGATAAACAGGCCGGCATCGCCAATCGCCGCACGCGCCCGGGCGACCCGCTCGGCATCGCGCCGGCTGTCGGCGCCGACCTTCATCTTCACCCAACGGCAGCCGGCCTCGGCCACCCAATCGCCAAGCTGCCGGGCCAGGCGCTCGTCGTCGTAACTGGTGAAGCCGCCGCTGCCGTACAGCGGCACCCGCTCGCGGCGCAGGCCAAGCAGCACCGCCAAGGGCTGGTCGAGCAGTTTGGCCTTGAGGTCCCACAACGCGGCGTCCACCGCGGAAATGGCGCAGGCGGCGAGCCCGGCGCGGCCGAGGTTGCGCACGCCCTGCCAGAGGCGCTGGCCGATCTCGCCAATGGCCAGCGCGTCGGCACCCTCGACGCATACGCGCAGACGCTCACCGAGCAAAGACACCAAGGACGCATCGGCGTAGGTGTAACCGAGGCCGCTGTGGCCGCCGCCCGTCAACTCCACCAGCACCAGGGTGGTGGCCTCCCAGCGCAAGGTGCCGTCGGCCTCGGGCGCGTCGGTCGGCACCCGGTAGGCCGATACCCGCAGCTCGTCGACCGGCGCTTGCGGGTGCGCCTTCACGACTTGTCCTTGTTCTTGCGATGCCCCGGCAAAATCGCCCCCAACACCTGCTTGGCCGACTGCACCAGAATGCCGCGCTCGTCGGGGTCGCCATGCAGCAACACCGAGGCGAACTTCTTCGCCTGTTCGAACTTGATATGCGGCGGCAGCGGCGGCACATCGGGGTCGGTCTTGAATTCGATCAGCACCGGCCGATCGGCCGCCAGCGCCTCTTCCCAGGCGCCGGCGACGGCATCCTCGCGGTCCACGTAAATGCCGCGCAGACCGATGGACTCGGCGAAGCGGTGGTAAGGCACATCGGGGATATTCTGCGAGGCCTCGAACTTCGGGTCGCCGGCCATCACCCGCTGCTCCCAGGTCACCTGGTTGAGATCCTGGTTATTGAACACGCAGCAGATCAGCTGCGGGTTTTCCCACTCCTGCCAATACTTGGCCACGGTGATCAGCTCGGCCATGTTGTTCATCTGCATGGCACCGTCGCCGACCATGGCGATCACCGGGCGGCCCGGGTGGGCGAACTTGGCGGCGATCGCATAGGGCACGCCAGCGCCCATCGAGGCCAGACCGCCGGACAGCGAGCACATCATGCCGCGGCGGATTTTCAGGTCGCGGGCGAACCAGTTGGCGCAGGAGCCGGCGTCGCAGGTGATGATCGCCCGCTCCGGCAGGCGCGGCGACAGCTCGAACGCGACCCGTTGCGGATTGATCGGCTCGGCACTGAGCAGCGCGCGTTTTTCCAGGATCCCGTCCCACTCGGCGCGCCAGCTTTCAACGTCCTGGCGCCAGCCGCGCTCGGTCTTCTCGTCGAGCAGCGGCAGCAGCGCGCGCAGGGTCTGCGCCGCATCGCCCTGCAGGTTGACCTCCATCGGGTAGCGCAGGCTGAGCATGTCGGCCTTCAGGTCGATCTGCACGCCGCGCGCCTGGCCTTCCTCGGGGAGGAATTCGGAATAGGGAAAGCCCGAGCCGATCATCAACAGGGTGTCGCACTCGGTCATCAGCTTGTAGCTCGGCTCGGTGCCGAGCAGGCCGATGGAGCCGGTGACCCAGGGCAAGGTATCCGGCAACGCGGCTTTGCCGAGCAGCGCCTTGGCCGCCCCGGCGCCGAGCTTGTCGGCGACCTCGATGACTTCGTCGGTGGCATTCAAGGCGCCGGCGCCGACCAGAATCGCGACTTTCTTCCCGGCATTCAGCACCTCGGCCGCGCGGCGTAGGTCCTTCTCGTAGGGTATGACCTGCGGCTTGCTGTAGCCCACTCCCGAGAGCACCGCGCCGTGGGAGCGCGGCGGCTCGCTGTACTCTTCCTCCTGCAAATCGTTGGGCAAGATAATCGCGGTCACCCGCCGCTCACCGAGCGCGGTGCGGATCGCACGATCGACCAGATGGCGCACCTGGGCCGGTGCACTGGCCTGCTGGACGAAAGCGCCGGCGACGTCCTTGAACATCGCCGGCAGATCGATCTCCTGCTGGTAATGCGCGCCCATCGCGGTGCGCGCCTGCTGGCCGGTGATCGCCAGCACCGGCATATGGTCCAGCCGGGCGTCGTACAGCCCGGTCAGCAAGTGCGCCGCGCCGGGGCCCGAGGTGGCGATACAGACGCCCAGCTCGCCGCTGAACTTGGCGTCCGCCGAAGCCATGAACGCGGCCATTTCCTCATGCCGCGCCTGGATGAATTTGATCTTGCCGTTGGCCCGGTTGAGCGCGCCGAACACCCCGTTGATACCGTCGCCCGGATAGCCGTACATACGCCGCACGCCCCACTGGTAAAGACGCTCGACGAAAAAGTCGCTGACGGTGGTGGCCATGGGCATGCCTCGCTCGCTGTGGTTTGCATATCCGGCCTGACGGGGCCCGCTGGAAATGCCTGGTTCTTGTCTTGACGACGTGTAGGCGCAGAGGTTTCCCTCTTTTCCCGCGCGAGCTGACGACCGCGCAGTGGCCGTGGCCGCGAGGCGCGGCAGGAAAATAATTTTGCTTCGGAGAGCGGCCGACGTACCCTCAAGCGCTTTCGACGTAACGGGATAAGCCTGTGGAATTACTCAAGCAGTACATTCGCCAATCCGGCATCGTGCTTTCGGAGCAGGTGCTCAAGGTCGATGCCTTTCTCAACCACCAGATCGACCCCGTGCTGATGCAGCGCATCGGCCATGAGTTCGCCGAACGCTTCGCCCGCCAGGGCATCACTAAGATCGTCACCATCGAAGCCTCGGGGATCGCCCCGGCGGTGATGGCCGGTCTGGAGCTGGGCGTGCCGGTGATCTTCGCGCGCAAATACCAGTCGCTGACGCTCAAGGACGACCTCTACATCTCCAAGGTGTTTTCCTTCACCAAGCAGACCGAGAGCACCATCGCGATTTCCGCCAAGCACCTGACGGCCAGCGACCATGTGCTGTTGATCGACGACTTCCTCGCCAACGGCCATGCCGCCCAGGCGCTGATCGACCTGATCAAGCAGGCCGGCGCGAGCATCGCCGGAATCGGCGTGGTTATCGAGAAATCCTTCCAGAGCGGCCGCGCCGAACTGGACGCCCAGGGCTACCGGGTCGAATCCCTGGCGCGCATCCGCTCACTGACCGACGGGCGGGTAAGCTTTCTCGAATAGCAAGCTGGCGGCGCGGCCAGCACGGGGCACCGCCCGGAAAACGAAAAACCGCCCGAAGGCGGTTTCTTTGAAGCATGACAGCGCTTACAGGCCGGACATCTTCTGAATCGCGGCGCGCAGCTCGTCGTCGCTGCAATCGGCACAGGTGCCTTTCGGCGGCATGGCGTTGATGCCCGAAATGGCGTTGGCCAGGAGGCCATCCAGGCCATTGCTGGCGCGGGCTTGCCAAGCGGCGATGTCGCCGACTTTCGGCGCGCCCAGGACGCCGGCGACGTGGCAGGCGCCGCAGTGCTTGGCGACGATATCGTCGGCGGTGCGTGCAGCACCGCCGGCAGCGACGGCGACTTCGCCGACGCCTTTGCATTCCTCACCCATCACGCAGACTTCACCCACCGGCTTCAAGCGCTCGGCAATGGCTTCGTCGGTCGTGGCCTGAGCAGTCACTGCCCACAGGGCCAATACGGTAGCCTGTGCTACCAGGATTTTTTTAATCAGGTTCACGGTACACCCTCATCGTGGCTAGTCGCGCCCGCGGCCACGGATTCGCGAGCGGGCGCCAGTATAACGGGAAGCCCGGCCGGCCGAAACAGCCCATATGTCGCAGGAGCGCAGCCACAAGCTGCAAGTGAAAGGCGCGTGCGCAATGCTCTCACTTGCAGCTTGAAGCTTGCGGTTTGTAGCTGCTTCCTAGAAATTCGCCGGCGTGGTGGCGCTGATCAATTTCGCCGGCACGTCGAACGGATTGCGAAAGCAATGCGGCTTGCTGCTTTCGAAGTAATAACTGTCGCCGGTTTCGAGCGTATAGGTCTCGTTGCCCACGGTCAGCTCAAGGCGGCCTTCAACCAGCATGCCGGCCTCTTCGCCCTCATGCGTGAGCATGTCGTCACCGGTGCCGGCGCCAGGCGGATAGGTTTCGGAAAGGAAGGCGATAGCACGACTGGGATGGGCCTTGCCGACCAGTTTCATGGTCACCGCACCGTCGGAAATATCGATCAGATCGCCGGCCTTGTAGACGACCTGGGTGTGGTTGTCCTGCTCCACTTCGAGGGAGAAGAACTCGACCAACGACATGGGAATACCCGCCAGCACCTTTTTCAACGAGCTGATCGAGGGGCTCACACTGTTCTTCTCGATCATCGAAATGGTGCTGTTAGTGACGCCTGCCCGCTTGGCGAGTTCGCGCTGGGAAAGGCCTTTGAGTTTGCGAATGGATTGCAGTCGAACACCGACGTCCAATGCTGGAGTCCCCCTCGGGAAGATACGGATGAAAGTGGCCGTATCATCGCAACAGTGTTCAGTATTTACAACAGCTCACCCACAGATTCTTCCAAGCGACCCTTTAGCCGCCGAGATAGTGCATCCGTACGCGCCGCAGGTTGCAGAACAACTGATAGGGAATGGTCTCGGCGCGGGCCGCGACATCGCTGGCCAGCACCTGCTTGCCCCAGAACTCGACCCGGCTGCCGATGCCGGCGCCGGGTAGATCGCTGAGGTCGACGGTGAGCATGTCCATCGATACGCGGCCGATCAGCCGGGTCAGCTGGCCGTCCACCGCGACCGGCGTCCCCGTCGGCGCATGCCGCGGGTAGCCGTCGGCATAGCCCATGGCGACCACGCCGACGCGGGTCGGCCGCTCGCTGACGAAGCGCGCGCCGTAACCCACGGGTTCGCCGGCCGGCAAGTCGCGGACGGCGATGATTTTCGACTCCAGGGTCATCACCGGTTGCAGCCGCGCGGCGGTGGCCTGCGCCTGTTCGAAGGGCGTGGCACCGTAAAGCATGATGCCGGGGCGCACCCAATCGCTGGGGCGCTGCTGCGGGAACAGCTCGGGCCAACCGAGCACGGCGGGGGAATTGCGCAGACTGACCTCGGCGGCCAGGCCCTGGCGCGCCTGCTCGAATACCGCGAGTTGCTCGGCGCTGCGCGGGCAATCCAGCTCGTCGGCGCGGGCGAAGTGGCTCATCAATACGATCTTCGCCACCTTGCCGCTGGCCAGCAGACGCCGGTAGGCCTCTTGATAATCGGCCGGGTGCAAACCGACGCGATGCATACCGCTGTCCAATTTCAGCCAGACCTGCAACGGCGTGGTTACGGTGCTGCGCTCGATGGCTTCCAGCTGCCACAGCGAATGCACCACGCACCAGAGCCCGTGCTGTTCGATAAGCGGCAACTCGTCGGCCTCGAAAAAACCTTCGAGCAGCAGG
Organism: uncultured Pseudomonas sp.; assembly: GCA_966210885.1. Taxonomy (GTDB): domain Bacteria; phylum Pseudomonadota; class Gammaproteobacteria; order Pseudomonadales; family Pseudomonadaceae; genus Aquipseudomonas. The sequence continues at coordinate 154,917 of CBIHLQ010000001.1, read as the reverse complement.
ATAGGCGCACCGATACCGGCGTCGCGCAGTTGCAGCGCTTCCTCGATACAGGCCACCGCGAAGCCATCGGCCTGCTCCGCCAGGGCCTGGGCACAACGCACCGCGCCATGCCCGTAACCATCCGCCTTGACCACCGCGAGCGCCCGCGCGCCGGACACATCGCGGGCCAGTTGGTAGTTGTGACGCAGGGCTTGCAGGTCGATCAGGGCACGGGCTGGACGCATGGCTTTCACGCTTCGGAGGATGAATTGCACTACCGGACAGGGTAGCGCGGCAATAAAAAAGCCCGGCAGTGTCCGGGCAAATAAATCAGGCCTGGGCGGCGACCACAGTCATTTCCACCAGCACTTCGGGCTTGTACATTTTCGCCTCGACACAGGCACGAGCCGGCGCGGCGCCCTCGGCGACCCAGGCGTCGTACTCGGCGTTGAGGCCGTCGTAATGGGCGTCCATGTCCTTTAGATAGATGGTCACGGAGAGAATCTTGCTCTTGTCGCTACCGGCCTCGGCCAGCATGCGGTCGATATTGGCCAGGGTTTCGCGGGTCTGCTGGCGGATATCGCCGCTGTAGTCATCGGCCAGCTGGCCGGCCAGATAAACCGTGCCATTGTGGATGACCACTTCGCTGTAACGCTTTTCCACATGCAGGCGCTGGATGGACATGTTGCGAATCTCCTGGAAAACGGGCCGCGTAGCCTATCAGGTGCGCAGCGGCTGCGGGGCAGGCTGAATCGCCCGCGGCTTGCTCGAGTAACGTGAAATATCCAGGCCCTCGGCGCTGATCTGCGGACGCTTGTTGGCCAGCAGGTCGGCGAGGAAACGCCCGGAGCCGCAGGCCATGGTCCAGCCCAGAGTGCCATGGCCGGTGTTGAGGAACAGGTTGCGGAAGCCGGTGGCGCCAACGATCGGCGTGCCGTCCGGGGTGGCCGGGCGCAGGCCGGTCCAGAATTCCGCCTGTTTGAGATCGCCACCCTGCGGGTAGAGGTCGGCGGTGATCATTTCCAGGGTGGCGCGGCGCTTGGGGTTGAGGCTCAGGTCGAAACCGGCGATCTCGGCCATGCCGCCAACGCGGATACGGTTGTCGAAACGGGTGATCGCGACCTTGTAGGTCTCGTCGAGAATGGTCGAATTCGGCGCCATGTCGCCATTGGTGATCGGCACGGTCAGCGAATAGCCCTTGAGCGGGTAGACCGGCGCACGGATGCCCAATGGCTTGAGCAGTTGCGGGCTGTAGCTGCCGAGGGCGAGCACGTAGCGGTCGGCGGTTTCCAGCTTGCCGTCGATCCATACGCCATTGATGCGGTCGCCAGCGAAATCCAGGCGCTGGATGTTCTGGCCGAAGCGAAATTCGACGCCCAGTTGCTTGGCCATGTCCGCCAGCTTGCTGGTGAACATCTGGCAGTCGCCGGTCTGGTCGTTGGGCAGACGCAGGGCGCCGGCCAGCTTGTGCTTGACCCCGGCCAGGGCCGGTTCGACGCGGGCGATGGCGTCGCGGTCGAGCAGCTCGAAAGGTACGCCGGACTGCTTGAGCACGGCGATATCCTTGGCCGCATTGTCCACTTGCGCCTGGGTGCGGAACAGCTGGGTGGTGCCGAGGCGGCGGCCTTCGTAGGCGATACCGGTTTCGGCACGCAGCTCGTCGAGGCAGTCGCGGCTGTATTCGGACAGGCGCACCATGCGTTCCTTGTTCACCGCATAACGGCTGGCGGTGCAGTTGCGCAGCATCTGCACCATCCACAGGTATTGGTCGATATCGGCGGTGGCCTTGATCGCCAGCGGCGCGTGCTTCTGCAGCAACCACTTGATCGCTTTCAACGGCACGCCCGGTGCGGCCCAGGGCGAGGCATAGCCGGGAGAGACCTGGCCGGCGTTGGCGAAGCTGGTTTCCATGGCGGGACCGTCCTGACGGTCGACCACCACCACTTCGAACCCCTGGCGGGCCAAGTAATAGGCACTGGCCGTACCGATGACACCACTCCCCAATACCAGAACCCGCATGTTTTTCTCCTCGCCGCGACTATGCACTGGCGTTTGTTGACCCGAGAGACGATGCGCGCAGTATATGGAGCTATGGCCAGTGCATTTCACTATATATATAGCTATATTTGGCGACAATTATTGGCGAAAACGCCTTTCGCAGAGGGGGATCCACCATGCGTACCCAGCACCAAAGCCGCCGTGAACTGGACAAGATCGACCGCAATATCCTGCGCATTCTGCAGGAGGATGGGCGCATCAGCTTCACCGAACTGGGCGAAAGGGTCGGCCTGTCGACCACGCCCTGCACCGAACGGGTCCGCCGCCTGGAGCGCGAAGGCATCATCATGGGCTACCACGCCCGGCTCAACCCGCAGAACCTCAAGGCCAGCCTGCTGGTATTCGTCGAGATCAGCCTGGACTACAAGTCCGGCGACACCTTCGAGGAATTCCGCCGCGCCGTGCTGAAACTGCCCCACGTGCTGGAATGCCATCTGGTGTCGGGCGACTTCGATTACCTGGTCAAGGCGCGGATCAACGAGATGGCCAGCTACCGCAAGCTGCTCGGCGACATCCTGCTCAAGCTGCCCCATGTGCGCGAGTCGAAGAGCTATATCGTCATGGAAGAGGTCAAGGAATCGCTGAGTTTGCCCGTGCCGGAGTGAACCGCCCCTGGGGTGTCGCGGGACCGCCTAGGTCGCGCTCACCAACTCACGTCAGTGCGCATGGCGCACCCTACACCAAACGCTGCCGGGTGCTGGCGATCAACTGGTGCACCTGCCGTTCCACCCGCTCCTCGATCATCTGTTCCGGGCCGCGCCCGCGCGGACAGGGCAGACGTGGCGTAGTGCCGAACAGGCGGCAGATCAACGGGCGCTGGTCGTATACCTCGCAGCCCTGCGGCCCCAGGTGCACGCAGTTGAACTCGGCCAGCGCGGCCTCGTGGGCGGCGTCGCTTTTCACCGGCAAACGGGCCATTTCCTCGGAGGACGCGGTGACCGGGCCACAGCAATCGTGACAGCCCGGTACACAGTCGAAGCTGGGAATCTGCCGGCGCAGGTGGTCGATCTTGCGGCTGTTACAACTCATGGGCGGGGTCCTGAAAAATCCCGCGCATGGTAGCAGGCCAACGAAAGTCCGAGTTTTTCCCTTGCCCCCCCTTGGCGAGCGGCGTAACCCGCGCTTATCCTGCGTAAAATTTTCCAAACATAACAATCAGGATTCCACACATGAACGCCCGCGCTCGCCAGCCCGTTCACAGCGCCCAGCATGCCCCTTCCTATTACGCCGCCAGCGCCAATCGGCACCTGAGCTTCCCGGCCTTGGCCGGCGAGCAGCGTGCCGATGTCTGCGTGGTCGGCGGCGGCTTTTCCGGGTTGAACACCGCCATCGAACTGGCGCAGAAGGGTTTCTCGGTGGTGCTGCTGGAAGCCCACAAGATCGGCTGGGGCGCCAGCGGGCGCAACGGCGGTCAGCTGATCCGCGGGGTCGGCCACGATGTCGAGCGGTTCGAACCGACCATCGGCAAGCAAGGCGTGCGCGAACTCAAGCTGATGGGCCTGGAGGCGGTGGAGATCGTGCGCCGGCGGGTCGAGCAGTTCCAGATCGACTGCGACCTCAAGTGGGGCTATTGCGATCTGGCCAACAAGCCCAGTCATCTCGACGGCTTCGCCGAGGACATGGCAGAACTCAAGGAGCTCGGCTACGCCCATGAGATGCGCCTGCTGCAACCCGAACAGATGCACGAGGTGGTCGGCTCGCAGCGCTATGTCGGCGGCCTGATCGATATGGGCTCGGGCCATCTGCACCCGCTCAACCTGGCCCTCGGCGAGGCCGCGGCCGCCCAGGCCCTGGGCGTGCAGCTGTATGAAGATTCCGCGGTGACGCGCATCGACTACGGCAACGAGGTCAAGGTGCACACCGCCCACGGTCTGGTGCGCGCCGCGCATCTGGTGCTCGGCTGCAACGCCTACCTCAACGGCCTGAACTCGAATCTCGGCGGCAAGGTGCTGCCCGCCGGCAGTTACGTGATCGCCACCGAGCCGCTGTCCGCAGCCCAGGCCCGCGATCTGATCCCACGGGACATGGCGCTCTGCGACCAGCGCGTGGCCCTGGACTACTACCGCCTCTCGGCCGACCGCCGCCTGTTGTTCGGCGGCGCCTGCCATTATTCGGGCCGCGACCCGGCGGATATCGCCGGCTATATGCGGCCGAAGATGCTGGCGGTGTTCCCGCAGTTGCAGGACGTGAAAATCGACTATCAATGGGGCGGCATGATCGGTATCGGCGCCAACCGCCTGCCGCAGATCGGCCGACTCAAGGACCAGCCCAACGTCTACTACGCCCAGGCCTACTCGGGCCACGGGGTGAACGCCACCCACCTCGCCGGCAAGCTGCTCGGCGAAGCCATCGCCGGCCGCGCCAGCAGCGATTTCGACCTGTTCGCCCGGGTGCCGCATATGACCTTCCCCGGCGGCAAACATCTGCGTTCGCCGCTGCTGGCCCTGGGCATGCTCTGGCATCGGCTCAAGGAGCTGGTGTAACGCGGGTCCCAGGCCAATCGCGGCCGAGGCCGCTCCTACAGCAGGTCAGTGTTTTGATCGCATAGCTCTGGTAGCCCGGATGCAATCCGGGAGCGCTTTGCAAGGCGCCAAGTTTCCCCGGATTTCATCCGGGCTACCGGAGAGCACAATCCCGTACCCCGGATAACCGCAGTCCGGGGCTGGGCATGGCGCTAAACCGTTCCCGGATTGCGCCAAGGCTTGTCCGGGCTACGCCCGCCCTATCGCTCACAGCTTCCAGAACGGCCGCAAGGCTTCGTCGAGCGCCTGCTGGCGGGTCAGGCCGATGTCCTTGAGCTGGTCGGCATTGAGCCGGAGCAGCGCCCGGCGCGTATGCAAGCGCAGCCAGAAACGCTGCCACGGCGTTTTGCCCGGCAGCCCGCAGCCGGATACCTGCCGGCACTCCTGCTCCGCCAACTCCTGCTGAGTCAAGGTCAGTCTTACGTCGCTAAGCCCGTTCATCTCGTTCTCCCGTTTCGAGGCTTATGGGAGATCATCATGCGCGCCCGAGAAAAAGCATGACAGATTCAAAAAATACAAATTAAATACATACAGATTTACCGAATCGACGGCTGAATTGTCGTTTCGTAACGCATCTGTACTGATCGCCATGTAAAAGTGGCAAACACGAGGCAGCTGTCATGACCTTGTACCTGAATCTCGCCGAATTGCTCGGCGAACGCATCGAGCAAGGCCTGTACCGCCCCGGCGACCGCCTGCCCTCGGTGCGCGCCCTGAGCGTCGAACATGGCGTCAGCCTGAGCACCGTGCAGCAGGCTTATCGCCATCTGGAAGACCAGGGCCTGGCGATACCGCGACCGAAGTCCGGCTACTTCGTGCCAGCCGGCCGGGAGGCGCCGGCCCTGCCGATGGTCAGCCGTATGGCGCAGCGTCCGGTGGAAGTCTCGCAGTGGGATCAGGTGCTGGAGTTGATCAGCCTGCCGCCCAGCCGCGCCGGGGTGATTCAACTCGGCCGCGGCCGCCCGGATATCGACAGCCCGACGCTCAAACCGCTGCTGCGCTCGCTGTCGCGCCTGAGCCGCAAGCAGGATCTGGAGAGCCTGACCTACGGCTGTATCCATGGCGACCAGGGCCTGCGCGAACAGATCTCGCGGCTGATGCTCGACTCGGGCTGTCAGATCCCCTACCAGGACATAGTCGTCACCACCGGTTGCCACGAAGCGCTGTCGGTGGCGATCCGCGCGATCTGCCAACCCGGCGACATAGTCGCGGTGGACTCGCCGAGCTTCCACGGGGTGATGCAGGCGCTGAAAGGCTACGGCATGAAAGCCCTGGAACTGCCCACCGACCCGCTGACCGGGATCAGCCTGGAGGCGCTGGAACTGGCCCTCGAGCAATGGCCGATCAAAGCCATACAGTTGACCCCGACCTGCAATAACCCGCTCGGCTATATCATGCCGGACGCCAATAAGCGCGCCCTGCTGGCCCTGGCGCAGCGCTACGACGTGGCGATCATCGAGGACGATGTCTACGGCGACCTGGCCTACAGCTACCCGCGTCCACGCACCATCAAATCCTACGACGACGACGGCCGCGTGCTGCTCTGCAGCTCGTTCTCCAAAACCCTGGCGCCGGGTTTGCGCATCGGCTGGATCGTCCCCGGACGCTACCTGCAACGGGTGCTGCACATGAAATACATGGGCACCGGCACCACCGCGCAATTGCCCCAGCTGGCGCTCGCCGAATATATCGAGGCCGGGCACTACGAACCGCACCTGCGGCGCATGCGCGGCCAATACCTGCGCGGACGCGATGTGATGATCGATTGGGTCAGCCGCTATTTCCCCGCCGGCACACGGGTCAGCCGGCCGCAGGGCAGCTTTATGCTCTGGGTGGAGCTGGAGGCCGGCTTCGACAGCCAGCGCCTGAACCGCGAACTGCAACCGCAGAAGATCCAGATAGCCCCGGGCAGCATCTTTTCCGCCGCGGGCAAGTACCGCAATTGCCTGCGCATGAACTACGCGAACAAGTCCAGCTGCGTGGAGCAGGCGGTGAAAATCGTCGGCGAGACGGTTAAGACGATGCTGGAGGAACGCTGAGGCTGAATTTTTAGTACGCGGATAGCGTCCAATAACGACAGGACAACATCCATAAGGAGGCCGCGTGTGCGCCTACCTACTGTCGTTGGCTTCGTGGTGCCTGATAGGTTGTTCCAGCTTCCCTCCCAATCAACCGTCCCAGGCCTTACCGGCTCAGGCCTCGGCGCTGGGCGCCGCGATCTTTTCCCAGGCCCGCAAAGCAGGCGTGGGTCAATCGGGTTTCCGCCTGCTGTCGGCAAGCGACGATGCCTTTAGCGCCCGCGCGGAATTGATCCGTGCCGCCGAACACAGCCTCGATCTGCAGTACTACATCGTGCATGACAGCCTCAGCACCCGTGCCCTGGTCTACGAACTGCTGCGCGCAGCCGACCGCGGCGTGCGCATCCGCATCTTGCTGGACGACACCGCGAGCGACGGCAGAGACCCGGAAATCGCCCTGCTCAGCGCCCACCCGCAGGTGCATATACGAGTCTTCAATCCCCTGCACCTGGGCCGCAGCAATCCGCTGACACGCGCGTTGGGGCGCCTGTTCAATCTGTCGCGGCAACACCGACGCATGCACAACAAGCTGTGGCTGGCCGATAGCAGCGTGGCCATCGTCGGCGGGCGCAACCTGGGCGACGAATATTTCGACGCCAAGCGCACCCTCAACTTCACCGATATCGACCTGCTCGCCGCCGGCCCGGTGGCCGAGCAGTTGGCGCACAGCTTCGACCAATACTGGAACAGCGCGCTGAGCCAACCGATAGAGCGCTTTCTCTGGCTCACTCCGGACCTCGACGACCTCGAGCGGCGGCGCGACGCGCTGCACCGGGATCTGCAACGCACACGCCGGCAGCGTCCCGAACTCTACGAGCACCTGATGAGCTATGAGCACGCACCACGCCTGCACGATTGGCTGAGCAACGAGTTGATCTGGGCCCATGGCCAGGCGCTATGGGATTCGCCACACAAAGTCCTCGACCCCGGTGTTCCCGATGCGCACCTGCTGCTGGCCACCCAACTGGCCCCGGAGCTGGCGGCGGTCAGCGAGGAGTTGCTGCTGATTTCCGCCTATTTCGTGCCCGCCGACGAGGGCCTCGCCTACCTGACCGAGCGCGCCGATGCCGGCGTCGATATCAGCCTGCTGACCAACTCCCTGGAAGCCACCGACGTACCGGCGGTGCACGGCGGGTATGCGCCCTACCGCGAAGCGTTGCTGGAGCACGGCGTGCGTCTTTTCGAACTGCGCCGCCAGCCCGACGAAGAATCCAGACACAACCTGGGCCTCAGCGGCTCTTCGGAATCCAGCCTGCACAGCAAAGCCGCGATCATCGATCGACAGAAGGTGTTTATCGGCTCGTTGAATTTCGACCCGCGCTCGGTGCTCTGGAATACCGAAGTCGGCGTTCTCGTCGACAGCCGCGAACTGGCCGGACAGGTACGCGAGCTGGCCCTCGAAGGCATGGCACCGACGATCAGCTACGAAGTCCTTCTGGACAACACCGCCGGCCGTTCCAGGTTGGTTTGGCGCGCCGTCGACGATAACGGCAAGGCCTACCGCCTGACCCGCGAACCCGGCGACCCGTGGCGCCGCCTGAACGCCTGGCTAGTGCGCTTCATCGGCCTGGAGCGCATGCTCTGAGCGGCCGCTCACTCGCTGCGTTCGACCAACTCGACGCGCCTGTTCAGCGCCCGCCCCGCCTCGTCGCGATTGCTCGCCACCGGCGCCGCCATGCCGACCCCCAGCGCGGTCATACGCCCGGCGACGATGCCGTATTGGCTGGCCAGCTTCGCGACTATCGCCTCGGCGCGGCGCTGCGACAGATCGCGGTTGTAGTCCAGCGCGCCCTTGCCGTCGCTGTGGCCGACCACCAACACCTTGAGCGCGGGACGGGCCTTGAGCAGCTTGGCGATTTCCTCCAGTTGCGCCGCGGAATCCTCGCGCAGGCTGGCCTGGTCGAAATCGAAGAGGATGCCGTACAGCGCGACCCGGCCCTGGGCGTCGATATCCGCCTGCATCACCGGTGCTTCGAGCACGGTCATGCGCTGCTCCATGGCCTGCTGCTCGAGCACGTCGAGCTGGACCATGCTGCGCCCACGGTTCGGCCCGCCGCCGTCCTTGTTCAACACCACATAGAGCGCGGCGTAGACGTCGCCCTCGGGCCGGGCCAATTTACCCAGCAGGTAGCGTTGTTCCTGGTGGTATTCGCGAAATGCCGAGGTGTTGATCACCGCATGGTTGAAATTACGCCCGCCGCACTGCTCGCGCTCGCACTCGAAGCGCATCTCGAAGCCGGCGTCCTGCATGGCCTGACGGTAGTTGCGGTAAACCTCCAGCGGCGTGCGCTCGGGCGGCGCGCGGTAGGTCAGGCGGGTCAGTTTGCCTTCCAGGGTCTGGCTCGCGTCGAGGTTTTTCGCCAGGCCGCCATAGGCCTTGGCCGGAGCGATCAGAAAGGCCTTGTCGGTAAACGCCTGGGTTTCCTGGGCGATGATCTCCGCGCCCTCGTAACGCGGAATCAGCGGGTGATCGCTGCTGCCCTCCAGATCCGCCGCTTGCGCGGCGAACGTCAGCACCATGCCCAGCCCCGCCACACCGATAGTTCGCATCGTCCTTCTCCATCGGCCTCACCGACCGTTGTCCGCTCAGGCGGGAAGCGCTCGCGCCCGCCAAGGCAACGCTAGCCCGCAACCGCGATCGGCGCCAGAAGCGCCGCCGAACGGCAATCAGGGCGAGACTGGCGCGACCCCGGCGAAGGCGTCGCGACGAAACGCCAGCCAGATGAACACCCCGGCGCCAAGCGCCATCAGCAACGGCAAGGCATGCCCGCTGATCCATTGGCTGGCCGCCCCGGTGAGCAATGGACCGAACAGGCAACCCAGCCCCCATAGCTGGGCGATATGCGCGTTGGCGCGAACCAGTTCGTCGTCGCGATAACGCTCGCCGATCAGGATCAGCGACAGGGTGAACAGGCCGCCGGCGCTGGCGCCGAACAGCACCAACACCGGCCAGATCAGCGGCGAATGCAGCAGCAGTGGAATGCCCAGGCTGGAAAGCAGCAACACCACCCCGCAGGCGCGAAACAGATCGCGCCGGGAGACACGATCGGCGAGCAGACCGATCGGCAATTGCAGCGCCGCATCGCCCACCACCACGACGCTGACCATCAGCAGCGCGACGTCCTGGGTAAAACCCTGGCGCAGACCATAGATCGGCAACAGGGTCAGCATCATCGCCTCGAAGGCGGCGAACAGCATTACCGCCCAGGCGATGGCCGGTAGCTTGCGGCAGAACGCCGCCAGACCGCGTCCCGAAGCGCTATGACCATCCACCGCGGGTGCGCCGCTGCGCCCCAGAAGCAGCAGCGAACCGCCGATCAGCAGGCCGGTGCCGACCCAGAACCCCAGGTCGCCGGTGGTGCCCAGGGCGGTTAGCAGCAGCGGACCGCACAGCTGGCTCAGCGCATAACCGGTGCCATACAGCGCCACCAGGCGCCCGCGCCATTGCTCCACGGCCAGTTGGTTGATCCAGCTTTCGCCGAGGATAAACACCACGGTCAGCGCCACACCGATCAGCAGGCGCAACAGCAGCCACACCCCGTAATTCTGCACGAGGGCGAGCAACGCCACCGAGAAGGCGCCCGCCAGCAGACACAGCTGCATCAGCCGGACGGTGCCGAAGTACCCCGCCAAACGGCCAGCCAGCGAGGCGCCGAGCAATACGCCGACCGCCGGCGTCGCCGCCATCACGCCGATGGCGAAGGAGCCATAGCCCCAGCCCTCCAGGCGCAGCGACACCAGCGGCATGGTCACGCCCAGGGCCAGACCGATGCTGATCACCGCCGCGCAAACCGCGAAATAACTTCCCCAACGCATGCCGGACTCCTTTATGTCTGGCCGTGAAAAAACAGAACGGCCGGGTTTCTGTGAGAAACCCGGCCGCAGGTGTGGCTCGCAAAGAGCCGGCCCCTCAACTCAGGGGGCGGACCTCAAGGGAGAACAAAAACGCTCTCCTAAAAATAGATTATCGACCGAAACCAACACCGACAAAGATCTCCTGGGCTAAGGCCAGACAAGGCGCCCCGGAGCTTTTAAGCGCAGCGTACTGCAGTACGTGAGCATTAAAAGCGAGGACGCAACGCCGTATGGCCGACGACCAGGAGATCGTCCCGCTACCGTTACAGCTTGATCCAGGTGGCTTTCAGCTCGGTGTACTTGTCGAACGCGTGCAGCGACTTGTCGCGGCCATTGCCCGATTGCTTGAAGCCGCCAAACGGCGCGGTCATGTCGCCGCCGTCGTACTGGTTGACCCAGACGCTGCCGGCACGCAACGCCTTGGCGGTCAGGTGGGCCTTGGACAGGTTGCTGGTCCACACCGCCGCGGCCAAGCCGTAGGGCGTGTCGTTGGCGATGGCCACCGCTTCTTCGGCCGTGTCGAAGCCGATCACCGACAGTACCGGGCCGAAGATCTCTTCCTGGGCGATGCGCATGGCGTTGTCGACGCCGTCGAAGATGGTCGGCTCGACGTAGGTGCCGCCGGTTTCCTCCAACACCCGCTTACCGCCAGCGACCAGTTTGGCGCCGTCCTCGTGACCGGCCTGAATATAGGCCAGCACGTTGTTCATCTGGATGGTGTCGACCAAGGCGCCGACGTTGGTCGCCGGGTCCAGCGGGTTGCCCGGCTTCCAGCCCTTGATCGCCTCGACCACCAGCGGCACGAACTGCGCCTTGATCGAATTTTCCACCAGCAGGCGCGAGCCCGCGGTGCACACCTCGCCCTGGTTGAAGGCGATGGCGCCGGCGGCGGCCTCGGCGGCGGCCTGCAGGTCAGGGGCGTCGGCGAAGACGATATTCGGGCTCTTGCCGCCGGCTTCCAGCCAGACGCGCTTCATGTTCGACTCGCCGGCGTAGACCATCAGCTGCTTGGCGATCTTGGTCGAACCGGTGAACACCAGGGTGTCGACATCCATGTGCAGGGCCAGGGCCTTGCCCACGGTATGGCCGAAGCCCGGCAGGACGTTGAACACGCCAGCCGGGATGCCGGCTTCGATGGCCAACTGGGCGATACGGATGCCGGTCAGCGGCGACTTCTCGGACGGTTTGAGGATCACCGAGTTGCCGGTGGCCAGGGCCGGGCCGAGCTTCCAGCAGCTCATCAGCAGCGGGAAGTTCCACGGCACTATGGCCGCGACCACGCCGATCGGCTCGCGCGTCACCAGGCCCAACTCGTTGTGCGGGGTGGCGGCCACTTCGTCGTAGATCTTGTCGATCGCCTCACCGCTCCAGCGGATCGAACGCGCGGCGCTGGACACATCGATGCTCAGCGAATCGCCGATCGGCTTGCCCATGTCGAGGGTTTCCAGCAGCGCCAGCTCCTCGCCGTGCTGCTCGATCAGATCGGCGAAACGGATCATCACTTGCTTGCGCGCCACCGGCGCCATACGCGACCAAACGCCGGAGTCGAAGGTGCGGCGGGCATCGGCCACGGCGATCTCGGCATCGGCCAGATCGCAGCTGGCGACCTGACCCAGCACGCGGCCGTCGATCGGGCTGATGCAGTCGAAGGTCGCGCCGGATTGCGCCGCGACATACTCGCCATGCACGAACGCACGGGTTTCGATCTTCAGGGTCTTGGCGCGCTGTTCCCAGTCGGCGCGAGTCGGGCTAGTCATTCGAGCATCCTCTGTCAGTGGAAAAGTGCCGCGGGATCGACCCGCGCACTGTCAATAATTCTGCAAGGCCATGGAGCGCCAAATTCTGCTGGCAACACTAAACCAGCGGACCGCACCTTTTCAATATTTTTTACAAAGAGCGCACAAAGCCCTTGTCATGTTCGTTTTATTAAACATAGACTGCGCCAGATCGTGCCGCAGGCCCCATTCTTCGCCGGCCCGCCGCATCCGCAGAAAAAACCGATCAATGCCAGCGGTGAACAGTAAAACCCACACACCGCAAGATTTCAGCTCGACCACTGACGGACCCCAGCCATGAATATCGAACAGATCGTCGACTTCGCTCAAGCCACCAGCGCGCCCGAACATTACCGCCCGGCGGCGGAAAAAGTACTCAAGGGCGACCCCGAGCAAAGCGTGCGCAACCACTACGGCAGCCCTTGCGGCCAGTTCAATGCGGGCATCTGGGAGGGCGCGGTCGGCCAGTGGACGATCAACTACACCGAGCACGAATACTGCGAAATCCTGCAGGGCGTCTCGGTACTGCGCGACCAGAACGGCAACGCCAAGACGGTACACACCGGCGACCGCTTCGTTATCCCAGCCGGCTTCTCCGGCACCTGGGAAGTCCTGGAAGCCTGCCGCAAGGTCTATGTGATCTTCGAACAGGCGCCCGCCTGAACCCGTTCTCCTGTGTCACCCCTTGCCCGCCCCGAGCGGGCTTTTTTATGGCTGCGCGTTGAGCCCTGAGGGCGGCTCGACTAAATCCCGGGCAAGAAAAAGCCCGCCATAAAGGCGGGCTCTTTCGACAAGGGGCGCGATCAATTACTTGATCTTGCCTTCCTTGTAGATCACGTGCTTGCGTACGACCGGATCGAATTTTTTGATTTCGATTTTGTCCGGAGTGGTGCGCTTGTTCTTGTCGGTGGTGTAGAAGTGACCGGTACCGGCACTGGATATCAAACGGATCAATTCGCGCATGATTTGCTCCTTAAACCTTTTCGCCGCGGTTGCGGATTTCAGCCAGCACCACGTCGATGCCGCGCTTGTCGATGATACGCATGCCCTTGGCGGTAACGCGCAGACGCACGAAACGCTTCTCGGACTCGACCCAGAAGCGATGATGCTGCAGGTTCGGCAGGAAACGACGACGGGTTTTGTTGTTCGCGTGGGAAATATTGTTCCCGGTTACCGGACCCTTACCGGTAACTTGACAGACTCTCGACATGCCTCAGCCCTCTAAAACCACATGCCCAACCCGGCATGGGTTGGCCGCTTAACTTAATCTCATTGGCGCTCTGCGCCGCGTTTCTCGAGGGTCTTACCGGCGACACCTGAATGCGCAAGTACCGGGCCCCTACAAAAGAGCGCTGTTTTATACCAGAAAGCCCTAGCCACAACAAGGCAAAACGCACTTTCGCCGCTGAGCCCTGTCGCCGCATCACGAGGCGATGGCGTGGCCATGGGCGGCGGCGGCCATCGACCGCTCGTCGCCGGGTTTTTATTAACCGTCGATGCATTTGGGTCTAGGATTAGGCCTTTGCCGAAAGTCGCCTACAGGAGTTGCCCATGCGCCTTGCCGCCCTACCGCTGCTGCTCGCCCCTTTGCTGGCCCAGGCCAGTACCCTCAGCGTATGCACCGAGGCCAGTCCGGATGGCTTCGATGTCGTGCAGTACAACTCGCTGACCACCACCAACGCCTCGGCCGATGTATTGATGAACCGCCTGGTGGAGTTCGATGCCGACAGCGGCAAGCTGCTGCCGAGCCTGGCCGCAAGCTGGGAGGTCAGCGACGACGGTTTGAGCTACACCTTCACCCTGCGCCCGGATGTGCGGTTTCACAGCACCGACTATTTCAGCCCCAGCCGCCCGCTGAACGCCGACGATGTGCTGTTCAGCTTGCAGCGCATGCTCGATCCGAACCATCCCTGGCACAAGGTCGCGGCGAGCGGCTACCCGCATGCGCAGTCGATGCGCTTGCCCAGCCTGATCGCGAGCATCGACAAACTCGACGAACAGCGGCTGCGGATCACCCTCGCCCACCCCGACGCGACCTTTCTCGCCACCCTGAGCATGGGCTTCGCCTCCATCTATTCCGCCGAATATGCCGAGCAATTGTTGGCCGCCGGCGAGCCGCAACGGCTCAACAGCCAGCCGATCGGCACCGGCCCCTTCGTCTTCAAGCGTTTCCAGAAGGACGCGGCGGTCCGTTACAGCGCCAACCCGACCTACTTCGCCGGCGCGCCGGCGGTGGACGAACTGGTTTTCGCCATCGCCCCGGACGCCAATGTGCGCCTGCAGAAGCTGCGCCGCGGCGAATGCCATATCGCCCTCTCGCCCAAGCCCCAGGACGTACGTAGCAGTGCTGGCGACACCGCACTCCAAGCGCAGAGCACCGCGGCCTTTATGACTGCCTTCGTCGCGCTGAACAGCCAGCACCCGCCGCTGGATAAAGCGGCGGTACGCCAGGCGATCAACCTGGCGTTCGATAAAGCCAGCTACCTCAAGGCGGTCTTCGAGAGCAGCGCCGAAGCGGCCAACGGCCCTTACCCTCCGAACACCTGGAGCTACGCCAGCGAGCTGCCGGGCTATGCCCACGACCCGGCCAAAGCCCGCGCGCTGCTGGCCGAGGCGGGCTTGCCGGACGGCTTCAAGACCACGATCTGGACCCGCCCTTCCGGCAGCCTGCTCAACCCCAACCCCAGCCAGGGCGCGCAGATGCTCCAGGCCGACCTGGCCAAGGTCGGCATTCAGGCCGAAATCCGCGTGATCGAATGGGGCGAGCTGATCCGCCGCGCCAAGGCCGGCGAACACGATCTGCTGTTTATGGGCTGGGCCGGCGACAACGGCGACCCGGATAATTTTCTCACCCCGCAGTTCGCCTGCGCCTCGCTGGAATCGGGGCTGAACTTCGCCCGCTACTGCGACCCGCAACTGGATAAGCTGATCGCCGACGGCAAGCGCAACAGCGACCAGGCGCAACGCAGCCAGTTGTATAAAGACGCGCAGCGGATCATCCAGGAGCAGGCGCTGTGGCTGCCGCTGGCCCACCCGACCGCCTACGCGCTGACCCGCAAAGAGGTCAGCGGCTACCGGGTCAACCCGTTCGGTCGCCAGGACTTCGCCAAGGTGCGCCTGGCGCCCTGAGCGCCGGTTAACGCTTCGCCCCGGGCGCGCTCGACTGGCCGCCCGGGATTGCCCGGCCGCGCGCCTTGCCTGGAGGCCGCCGGCTGTCGTCCAATAGCCTTTCCCACGCCGAGAAGTTCGTTATGTCGAATCCCGCCCTCGCCCGCAAACCCCGCGCCAGCAGCCAGGCCCGCATTGCCGTGATCCTCGCCGCCGCGCGCGCGCTGCTCGCCGAACAGGGCGTGGCCGGTCTGTCGATTTACAGCGTGGCCGAGCGCGCCGGCATTCCACCCTCCTCGGTGTACCACTTCTTCGCCAGCGTACCGGCGCTGCTCGAAGGGCTGACCGCGGATATCCACGGCGCCTTTCGCGCCTGCCTGCAACAGCCGATCGAGCATGCCGAACTGCACGGCTGGCGCGACCTGTCGCGCATCGTCGAGCTGCGCATGCTGGCGATCTATGCCGAGGACGCCGCCGCCCGGCAGCTGATCCTGGCCCAACACGGGTTGACCGAGGTGACCCAGGCCGACCGCCAGCACGACATCGAGCTGGGCAAGCTGATGCAGGCCCTGTTCGAACGTCACTTCGCCCTGCCCGCACTACCCGACGACGTCGACGTGTTCGCCCTGGCCATGGAGCTGGGCGACCGCGTCTACGCGCGCTCGGTGCAGCTGCACGGCACCATCACCCCGCGCATGGCCGAGGAAGGCATGCGCGTCTTCGATGCCTACCTCGGGCTGTATTTGCCGCCGTATCTGCCCAAACGGCCAACCGCGCCCTGACCGGGCCACCGCTCCACGCACTGAAAGCCGCACGCGTCTCTACGAATATTTATCGATATTTATCCGGATATAAATCGATAAATATCATTCAATAGATATTTTCTGCTTTTAATGCAGATTTTTATCGACTATAAAGTCACCCATCGCACTCAGGCGTAGCTACCCGCACGGCAACCCGACGCCTTGCCTGCTAGCCTGTAACGGCCACCGCTCATTGCTCTCATGAGGTGATTCATGTCCCGTATCGTTACCGTCGCCGCCACCCAGATGGCCTGTTCCTGGGATCGCGCCAGCAATATCGCCAATGCCGAGCGGCTGGTTCGACAAGCTGCCGCCAAAGGTGCGCAGATCATCCTGATCCAGGAACTGTTCGAAACCCCGTACTTCTGCCAGAAGCCCAACCCGGACTACCTGCAGCTGGCCACCACGGTGGAGGCCAACGAGGCCATCGCGCACTTCCAGAAAGTCGCGGCCGAGCTGCAAGTGGTGCTGCCGATCAGCTTTTTCGAGCTGGCCGGACGCGCGCGCTTCAACAGCATCGCGATCATCGATGCCGACGGCAGCAACCTCGGGATTTATCGCAAAAGCCATATCCCGGACGGCCCCGGCTATCACGAGAAGTATTACTTCAACCCCGGCGACACCGGTTTCAAGGTGTGGAACACCCGCTACGCCAAGATCGGCGTGGGCATCTGCTGGGATCAGTGGTTCCCCGAGTGTGCGCGCAGCATGGCGCTGCTCGGCGCGGAAATCCTCTTCTACCCGACCGCCATCGGCAGCGAACCGCACGACCCGAACATCAGCTCGCGCGATCATTGGCAGCGCGTGCAACAGGGCCATGCCGGCGCCAACCTGATGCCGCTGATCGCCAGCAACCGCATCGGCCGCGAAGACCAGGGCGACTACCACATCAACTTCTACGGTTCCTCGTTTATCGCCGACCAGTTCGGCGCCAAGGTGCAGGAAGCCAACGAAACCGACGAGGCGGTGCTGATGCATACCTTCGATCTGGACCAGCTGGAACATATCCGCAGCGCCTGGGGCAGCTTCCGCGACCGCCGGCCGAACCTCTACGGGCCGATCAAGACCCTGGATGGCTCGCTGGAGTCCTGATCGCGTAGCCCGGAGGCAATCCGGGAATCCTTTCGAACATTGCCCCGGATTACATCCGGGCTACAGGTGAATCATGACCACCCTTACCAGCACCCCACGCGCGGACGGTTTCCGCATGCCGGCGGAATGGGAACCGCACAGCCAGACCTGGATGGTCTGGCCCGAGCGTCCGGATAACTGGCGCCTCGGCGGCAAGCCGGCGCAGGCCGCCTTCAGTGCAGTGGCCAAGGCCATCGCCGCGTTCGAGCCGGTGACCCTTTGCGTCTCCGCCGGCCAGTACGAAAACGCCCGCGCCCGCCTCGCCCAGGACAATATCCGTATCGTCGAAATGACCACCGACGACGCCTGGGTGCGCGACACCGGCCCGACCTTCGTCACCGACGGCAACGGCCAGGTGCGCGGCGTCGACTGGCGCTTCAACGCCTGGGGCGGCCTCGACGGCGGCCTCTATGCCAACTGGGTGCGTGACGACCAGGTCGCCGGCAAGATCCTCGAGATCGAACGCTGCGCGGGCTATCGCACCGAGGACTTCATCCTCGAAGGCGGCTCCATCCACGTCGATGGCGAAGGCACCTTGATCACCACCGAGGAATGCCTGCTCAATCGCAACCGCAACCCGCAACTGAGCCGCGAAGAAATCGAAGGCATGCTGCGCAGCCACCTGGCCGTCGACACGGTGATCTGGCTGCCGGACGGCTTGTTCAACGATGAGACCGATGGCCATGTCGACAACTTCTGCTGCTACGTGCGCCCCGGCGAAGTGCTGCTGGCCTGGACCGACGATCCGCAGAACCCCAACTACCCGCGTTGCCAGGCTGCCATGCGAGTGCTGGAAAATGCCCGCGATGCCAAGGGCCGCCAGCTGATCGTGCACAAGATGCCGATTCCCGGCCCGCTGCACGCCACGGCCGAGGAATGCGCCGACGTGGATCTGGTCGCCGGCAGCCAGGCACGCGATCCGTCGATCCGCCTGGCCGGCTCCTACGTCAACTTCCTGATCGTCAACGGCGGCATCATCGCGCCGAGCTTCGACGACCCCAAAGATGCCGAGGCGCTGGCGATTCTGCAGCGCCTGTTCCCCGAGCGCCGTGTGGTGATGGTGCCGGGCCGCGAGATTCTCCTCGGCGGCGGCAATATCCATTGCATCACCCAGCAGCAGCCGGCGCCGCAACGGCGCTGATCCGGCACGCAAGCCCGAAGTCCTGGCGACCTGTCGCCAGGACTTCGGGCACTACTGCTTGATCTTGCAGGTACTGATACCCAACAAGCGATAGGCCGGGCAGAAGCTGAACAGCCCGGTAGCCACTGCTACCAGACCGATCCAGCCCCATAGGCCGATCACTCCGCTGAGGCTCAGGCCAATCAGGACCAAACCGACGGCGATGCGCAGGCCGCGGTCGAGGGTGCCAAGGTTGCTTTTCATAACGATCTCCCGATGCGCCGGCGTTCCAGCGCGTTGAACAGCCCCATCCCGGCCAACATGGCCAGAACGAACACAATCGCCTGCCAGTAACCGCTCAGCAGCAGCGCCAATGCCGGGCCCGGACAAATCCCGGCAATGCCCCAGCCGATGCCGAACAACAAACTGCCGCCGATCAGCCGACGATCCAGCCGCGTGTTCTGCGGCAACCGCATGGGCGCGTCGAACAGCGAGCGTTCCTGCTTGCGCGCCCAGGTGAACGGCAGCACGGCGGTGGCGACGGCCGCGGCCATTACCAGCGCCAGCGACGGATCCCAAGCGCCCGCCAGGTCGAGAAAGCCCAGCACCTTGGCCGGGTTGGCCATCCCCGCCAGCAACAGGCCGAAGCCGAACAGCAGACCGGCCAGCAACGCAGTCAGTTTGCGCATATTCACCCCCGCAACAGATGACGCAGGACAAACACCGTGCAGAAACCGGCGGCCATAAACACCAACGTGGCCACCCACGAACGCAGCGACAGCCGCGAGATGCCACACACCCCATGACCGCTGGTACAGCCGGCGCCATAGCGGGTGCCGACGCCGACCAGCAAACCGGCCACGCCCAGACCCAGCCAACCGTTGTGGAACTCGATCGGCGGCAGCTCGCCGAACAGCCGCCAAAGCAGCGGGGCGAGCAAAAGCCCGAGCAGGAACAAGGCTTTCTCGCCGCGCCCCTCGCCGCTTTCCAGCACGCTGCCGAGCAAGCCGCTGATACCGGCGATGCGCCCGTTGAGCAGCACGAACAGACTGGCCGCCAGGCCGATCAAGGCGCCACCGGCCAACGCGCTCCAGGGGCTGAACTGCTGCCAGTCGATAGCAACGGATGCGATAGCCATCTAGCCCTCCTGCGCACAGAACAATTGGTAGAGCGTGTCGATCACCGCCAGGGCGGCCGGGCTGCAGATGCGGTAATAGATCTGCTTGCCCTCGCGCCGGGTATCGACCAGACCTTCGCGGCGCAGCACGGCCAATTGTTGCGACAAGGTCGGCTGCTGGATGCCCAGCAGGGTTTCCAGCTCGCTAACATTGCGCTCGCCCTGAGACAGCTGACAGAGCAGCAGCAGACGATCCGGGTTGCTCAACGCCTTGAGCAACTGGCCCGCCGCATCGGCATTGGCCCGCAGTCGCTGGATATCGAGGATGGTTTCTGGCGGATTCATACCGGCTCACTCAATTAATACAAAGACAATATATTACTTTGTATATTGTTGAACAACAGCCTGCCGTCTCCTATGTTTGGCCCGCCCCAACCGGGCGCGTATCACCGCCGTGCGAACTGCCACGATCCGCTAGCTGCATTCGCCCAGGCGCGCCATAGGTTGCATGGGGTGTTCGGGGAAGAGTGGTCCTGCTTGCAAGGGCCGCAATAGGTAGGGTGCGCCGTGCGCACCAAGAGTCCGCAACCAGCGCTGGCGTGATGGGCTGGTGCGCACAGCCTAGGCGGCCCCGCGTCACCCTACGAGGTCAGATCCTCACACTGAAACGCCCAAGTCTGAACGCAACACACTGCTGGTACATAGCCTAAAAAAGCCCGGACCAGGGTCCGGGCTCAATTGTGCTCAACGTCGAAATGGATGCAACAGATCGACGCTGTACTGCGCTGGCGCTATCAGAACAGTGGCAGGGTATAGCTGACGATCAGGCGGTTCTCGTCGATGTCGCGACTGAAGTTGTTGCGCACCATGGCGTTGCGCCATTTCAGGCCGAGGTTCTTCAGCGGGCCGGTCTGGACCACATAGGCGAGGTCCATATCGCGCTCCCACTCCCGGCCGTCGGATACCCCGTCGCCGCGGTCGATGTTATCGCCGGTCAGGTAGCGGGTCATAAAGGTCAGGCCGGGGATGCCGATCGAGGCGAAGTTGAAGTCGTAACGCGCCTGCCAGGACTTTTCGTCCTTGGCGGCGAAGTTGCCGATCTGCACGTAGTTGACCAGGAACGGATCGGTACCGTTGACATACGCGAAGCCGGTGTCGCCGCTCATGCTCTGGTAGCCAAGGCCGAAGCTGTGGCCGCTCAGGGCATAGGTAACCATGGCGCCGAAGGCCTTATTGTCGACATTGCTGTGACCGTCGTCGGTCGAGCGCGCGTAGCGCAGATCGGTCTTCAGCGATTGCTTGTCGCCCAGCGGCAGCACGTGCACCAGGTTGAAGGAGTGCTGCTTATACAGGTCCTCCAGGTTGCTGTAGTAGTAGCCGCCGGTCAGGCTGTCGCTGAGCTTGTAGCTACCGCCGGCGAAGACGAACTCGTTGGAAACGTTCGCTGCGCTACCACCTTTGAACGTGATACCGCTGTGGGTGTAAGTGTTCAGTTTCAGGTCTTCGTAGTCGCCGGAATTGCGGTGGTTGACCTCATCCAGATAACCGGCATCCAGGGTCAAGCCGGCGATGTCCTTGGAAACCAGCTGACCACCACGGAACACCTGCGGCAACAGACGGCCGTCGCTGGAACCGATGGCCATATTCTTCAACTGCAGCGAGCCGACTTTGAGCACGGTCTCGGAAATCTTGGCCTTGGCGGCTAGACCAAGGTCGCCGTAGTTGTCCTGGGAACCACCCGATTCGAGGTCGGGCACCAGCAGGCCGCTGCCGGCGGTGCCGTCGCCGGAATCCAGCTTGAAGCCGAAGGTGCCGAGCGCGTCGATACCGAAGCCCACAGCGCCCTCGGTGTAACCGGACTCCAAACGCAGCAGGAAACCCTGCGCCCATTCTTCCTGCTTGGCCTGACCGTCGCCTTCGCGGAAATCACGGTTGAAATAGAAGTTACGCGCTTCGATGCTGGCCTTGCTGTCCTTGATGAACTCGGCCTGGGCAATCTGGCTCAGGGAAACACCGAGCGTGCTGGCCGCGATAGCCAGTGCAAGGGAGGTCTTTTTCATTGTGGTTTTTCTCCAGTGTTTTTTATGGGCATTGCATCGGTTCTGGCGCGCCTCCAAGAAAGCAGAGGCCCACGCGCGGACCGAATTCGTCGGTTCGCCCGCACACACGCCAAGCAGCCGGCGCATTAGCGCCAACGCCATCGGGCATCGGTGGGCGAACGGGAATCAGGGCTAAGGGGCGGAGCGCCGGGCGGGATGCGAGGTGCAAGTGTCGGCAAGGCAACGACGGAGGCGGATGAATGTCATGGGTGCGGTCTCTTCGTTTTTATTCTGTACCGGCCAAGGCGGCCGGTTGCGTTGAAGAGCCTTAGGCAGAGACTGTGCCAAGTGCTTTAGGCGAGAAAAAACTTCTTTTATTTCAAGCAATTGGACAGATCAGAAGGATTTGAAGAGATGTTCGTCCAGCCCAGGAATAGGCGGATTTCAGCCGAGCTGAAAAAGTCCAACGGCGGATTTTCGCCAACGGCTTTCGACCAGCCTGACCGTTCGGTCAGCCGAGTACGATCTGGTTCTTGCCTTGCCGCTTGGCCTTGTACATGGCGGCATCGGCGCGGGCGAACAGGCTATCCAGGCTGGCATCGTCGCCACGCAGATTAGCCAACCCCTGGCTAACGGTAACGCCGAAGGTCTTGCCTTCATGAGTGAAGCTCAGGCGCTGCACCTCGCGCTGCAGACGCTCGGCGATCAACATGGCCAGTTCGGACTCGCAACTGGGGAAGACCGCGGCGAACTCTTCGCCACCCACCCGACCGAACAGATCGTTGCGGCGTAGCACCGCCGCAGCGCAATAGGCCAGGCGCTGCAATACCTGGTCGCCCATCTGGTGGCCATATCGGTCGTTGATCAATTTGAAGTCGTCGACGTCGAGCAGGAGGAAGGCCAGCGGTCCGCCAAACTTGTGGGCATGCTCGAACTCGCGCTGGGCACACTCGAAAAAATACCGCCGGTTGCTGCTCTGGGTCAGCACATCGACGGTGGCCAGGCGCTGCAACTCGCCCTCCAGCTGTTTCTTTTCGGTGATGTCCTCGGCGATTCCGACGACGATCTGCACCTCTTTGTCGGCGTTGCGCCGGCTGACGAAGCATTTATCGCTCAACCAGCGCAGTTGCCCGTCGGCGCGGATAATGCGGTACTCGCGCGCTTCAACGGCGCCGGTTTCCAGCACCTTGGCAAAGCTCTCGGCGGCATATTCCATGTCATCGGGGTAAATGCTGTTGCGCCACTCGTCGTAGCCGGCGAGCAGCAGGGCCGCGGAATGGCCAAAGATATGTTCGTAGGCGGGGCTGACGTAAATCACCCGTTGCTCTTGCCAATCGAAGGCCCAGAGCACCGCGTTGACGCTGCCGAGCAAGCTACTGAACAGTTGCTCGCGCTCTCGCAAACGCGTGACCTCTGCACGACTGTGCAGCAACGCCAGGGTCAGTTCTTCCAACTCATGCGGCACTTCGCTGAGCTCATCCATAATCACCGCCAGGAGAATATGGGTGATAAGGGCAACGTGGGTTGCCTGCACAGAAATATCACCCGTTCTCTCAAGACCGCCTTATGGCCCAAAAGTTCGGGTGTTGCCGCTGCACATAACGCTTTTGCTTACTTGATCAAACGCCAGGCGAAAGGGTAGCGATACGCTTGGCCTTCATTGGCCTTGATCCCGGCGATTATCGTCAGCACCAGCGCCCCGATACCGACCAGCAGCAACAGCGGGAAGCCGATCAGGACGGCCATCAGCACGAAGCACAGGACCATCGCCAGCGCCACGCTGATCTGAAAGTTCAGCGCTTCCTTGCCCTGCTCGTCGATGAAAGGATCGAGGTCCTTCTTGATCTGCCAAACGATCAGCGGGCCGAGCAGGTTGCCGAACGGGAACACCAGACCGAAAAAGGCCGCGAAATGGCAGAACATCGCCCATTGCCGGGCTTCCTGGCTGGGCATCGGCTGCGGGGTTTGCGAGTCGTCAGTCACGCTGTCTCTCCTTGGGATCCATTGAAAATCACTGCGACAGAGCAGGCGAACGACAAAGGTTGCGTCGCCTTGCGGGACGGACGACCCGAAGGCAATCAGTCCGCCAATGCCGCCTGTTGCAACTCGAACAGTTCGGCCATGCCCTTCTGCGCCAAGGCCAGCATGGCATTCAACTCCAGCGGCTGGAAAGGCGCGCCTTCGGCGGTGCCCTGCACTTCGATAAAGCCACCGGCGCTGGTCATCACCACATTGAGGTCGGTTTCCGCGGCCGAGTCTTCCAGGTAATCCAGGTCGAGTACCGGCTCGCCTTGATACATGCCCACCGAAACGGCGGCTATCATTTGCTTGAGCGGGTCGCCGCCTTTCAGGCCGCCACGTTTCTTGATCACTTTCAGTGCGTCGATCAACGCCACCATGGCGCCGGTGATGGACGCGGTACGGGTGCCGCCGTCGGCCTGGATCACATCGCAGTCGACATACAGCGTGTTCTCGCCGAGTTTGGACATGTCCAGCGCGGCCCGCAGCGAACGGCCGATCAGACGCTGGATCTCCAAGGTGCGGCCGCCCTGCTTGCCACGGCTGGCCTCGCGCTGATTGCGCTCGCCGGTAGCGCGCGGCAGCATGCCGTACTCGGCGGTCAACCAGCCCTGACCCTGGCCCTTGAGGAAGCGCGGCACCCCGGACTCGACACTGACCGTGCAAATCACCTTGGTGTCGCCGAACTCCACCAATACCGAGCCCTCGGCATGCTTGGTGTAGTTGCGAGTAATGCGGATCGAACGCAACTGATCGGCGGCGCGGCCACTGGGACGTTTCATCAAAAAATACCTGTTCTCGGGAAAAAATCTGCCGCGCATTATAGGGCGCCCCGCTCGGCCACGACACGACCAATTGGGAGCGACCGACGCACTGCGCTACAATCCTGCACCCTTTATCCATGAAAGTCGCGCCGCAGCGCCTTTTCCAGCGGGCTTAGCGCCGGGCCGGAGCAATCGCCGATCGGCGCCGGTTTTCATGAGCCCGCATGCCCTTTAAGGTATACCCGTCACGAGAGGTTAGCCCCATGATCCACAGCATGACGGCCTTCGCCCGCGTCGAGCAGGCCGGCGCCAACGGCACCCTGAGCTGGGAGCTGCGCTCGGTCAACCACCGTTACCTGGAACCGCACCTGCGCCTGCCGGAAGCGTTTCGCGATCTCGAAGGCCCGGTACGCGAAGCACTGCGTAACGGTTTGTCGCGCGGCAAAGTCGAATGCACCCTGCGCTTCGCCGACGACAGCGCCGGCAAGCCGCTGCAGGTCGATCTGGAGCGCGCCGCGCAGCTGGTCGCCGCCGCCGAAAGCGTGGCCAAGCTGATCCAGCAGCCGGCGCCGCTCAATCCCCTGGAAATGCTCGGCTGGCCGGGTGTGCTGGTGGCCGACGCCGCCGATCCCAAGGCACTGAATGCCGCGGCGTTGAAGCTGTTCGCCGAGGCGCTCGGCGAACTGAAGCATGGCCGCGCGCGCGAAGGCGAGGAGCTCGCCAAGCTGCTCAACGAACGCCTGGACAGCATCGCCGCCGAAGTCGTCGCTCTGCGCGAGCTGGTGCCGCAGATGCTCGCCGCGCAGCGGCAGAAGATTCTCGACCGCTGCGCCGAGATGCAGGCCGACCTCGACCCGCAACGTCTGGAACAGGAACTGGTGCTGCTCGCGCAGAAAAGCGATGTCGCCGAAGAGCTCGATCGACTGGTCACCCATGTCGCAGAAGTGCGTCGCGTACTGAAAAGCGGCGGCGCTGCCGGCAGACGCCTGGATTTCCTGATGCAGGAACTCAACCGCGAGGCCAACACGCTCGGCTCCAAGGCGTTCGACACCCGCAGCACCCAGACCGCCGTGAACTTGAAAGTGCTGATCGAGCAGATGCGCGAACAGGTGCAGAACATCGAATAAAACTGCTGCGCCAGGCTCGCTCCCTCGCTACGCTTTCAAGACATGTAACAAAGGCCCTCGGAACCGCTATGACCCTTACCACCGGCACCCTCTATATCATCTCCGCCCCGTCCGGCGCGGGTAAAACCAGCCTGGTCAAGGCGCTGATCGACAGCGAGGCGCTGATCCGCGTCTCGGTTTCGCATACCACCCGCGCCATGCGCCCGGGGGAAGTCGACGGGGTCAACTACCATTTCACCAGCCACGAGCAGTTCCACAAGATGCTCGACAACAGCGAATTCCTAGAGCACGCCGAAGTTTTCGGCAATCTCTACGGCACCTCGCAGGCCTGGGTCGAACAGACCCTGGCCGACGGCTACGACCTGATCCTGGAAATCGACTGGCAAGGCGCCCAGCAGGTACGCCGCCTGATGCCGCAGGCGAAGTCCATCTTCATTCTGCCGCCGACCCAGGAAGCCCTGCGTCATCGTCTGACCAACCGCGGCCAGGACAGCGGCGAGATCATCGAGCGGCGCATGCGCGAAGCGGTCAGCGAGATGAGCCACTACGTCGAGTACGACTACCTGCTGATCAACGACGATTTCGTCCACGCACTCAGCGACCTGAAGGCGATCTTCCGCGCCAACCAATTGCTGCAAGGCTCGCAACAGCAGCGTCATGCAGGTTTGCTCAGCGAGTTGTTGGCGTAGGTTGCGGCTGAGCTCCGCGAAGCCCAACTGCGGCTCCGGTTCTGTCCGTTGGGCTTCGCTGCGCTCAGCGCCAACCTACATCGGCGGTGTATTTTCTTGCCGCTTGTAGCTTAAAGCTTGCGGCTGCCCCACGGGCTTAACTAGACTATCCAGTCCGCTCGCCCATTCGGGCCCAGTTTTATTACGCATTTGTTACGAGGAACACCATGGCCCGCGTTACCGTCGAAGATTGCCTGGACCACGTTGATAACCGCTTCGAGCTGGTCATGCTCGCTACCAAGCGCTCGCGCCAACTCGCCACCGGCGGTAAAGAGCCGAAGCTCGCCTGGGAGAACGACAAGCCGACCGTGGTCGCCCTGCGCGAAATCGCCGCTGGCCTGATGAACTACGATGTCATCGCCGAAGAAGACATCGTCGAAGAAGAACCGCTGTTCGCCGCATTCGAGGAAGAGGCCAACGAGCCTCTGTAAGTTTATGGCCGGTCGAAGTCGCGCGGCGCAGGACCATCGGAATCGGCTGGGGGATCGCCCATGCCGAGCATAGATGCCCTCGCCGATCGACTTGCCGATTACCTCGATAGCGACCAGGTCAACCTGGTCCGCCGCGCGTATTTCTACGCCGAACAAGCCCACGACGGCCAGCGCCGCCGTAGCGGCGAAGCCTACGTCACCCATCCCCTGGCGGTAGCCAGCATCCTGGCCGACATGCACATGGACCATCAGAGCCTGATGGCCGCGATGCTGCATGACGTGATCGAAGACACCGGCATCGCCAAGGAAGCGCTCAACGCGCAGTTCGGCGAAACCGTGGCCGAACTGGTCGACGGGGTCAGCAAGCTGACCCAGATGAACTTCGAGACCAAAGCCGAGGCGCAAGCCGAGAACTTCCAGAAGATGGCCATGGCCATGGCCCGCGATATCCGCGTGATCCTGGTCAAGCTGGCCGACCGCCTGCACAACATGCGCACCCTCGAGGTGCTGTCCGGCGAGAAGCGCCGGCGCATCGCCAAGGAAACCCTGGAAATCTACGCGCCCATCGCCAACCGCCTGGGCATGCACAGCATGCATGTGGAATTCGAGGACCTGGGTTTCAAGGCGATGCACCCGATGCGCTCCGAGCACATCCGCGCCGCGGTGAAACGCGCCCGCGGCAATCGCAAGGAGATCGTCAACAAGATCGAAGAGTCGCTGACCCATTGCCTGGCCCGCGAAGGCCTGGAAGGCGAAGTGCTCGGCCGCGAGAAGCACATCTACGGGATTTACCAGAAGATGCGCGGCAAGCGCCGCGCCTTCAACGAAATAATGGATGTCTACGGCTTCCGCATCATCGTCGACAAGGTCGACACCTGCTACCGTGTGCTCGGCGCCGTGCACAACCTGTACAAGCCACTGCCGGGGCGCTTCAAGGATTACATCGCGATTCCCAAGGCAAACGGCTACCAGTCGCTGCACACCACGCTGTTCGGCATGCACGGCGTGCCGATCGAGATCCAGATCCGCACCCGCGAAATGGAAGAGATGGCCAACAACGGCATCGCCGCGCACTGGCTGTACAAATCCAACGAAGAAGACCAGCCCAAGGGCACCCACGCCCGCGCCCGGCAATGGGTCAAGGGCGTGCTGGAAATGCAGCAGCGCGCCGGCAACTCGCTGGAATTCATCGAGAGCGTGAAGATCGACCTGTTCCCCGACGAGGTCTACGTGTTCACGCCCAAGGGCCGGATCATGGAGCTGCCGAAGGGTTCCACCGCGGTCGACTTCGCCTATGCGGTGCACACCGACGTCGGCAATACCTGCATCGCCTGCCGCATCAACCGGCGCCTGGCGCCGCTCTCCGAACCGCTGCAAAGCGGTGCCACCGTGGAAATCGTCAGCGCCCCCGGCGCCCGGCCGAACCCGGCCTGGCTGAATTTCGTGGTTACCGGCAAGGCGCGCACCCATATCCGTCACGCGCTCAAACTACAACGCCGCTCCGAGTCGATCAGCCTCGGCGAGCGCCTGCTGAACAAGGTGCTCGGCGGCTTCGACAGCCATATCGACAAGCTCTCGCCCGAGCGGGTGCAAGCGGTGCTCGCCGAGTACCGGCAGAGCGCGCTGGAAGACCTGCTCGAAGATATCGGCCTGGGCAATCGCATGGCCTATGTGGTCGCGCGCCGGCTGCTCAGCGAAAGCGGCGAAGAGCTGCCGAGCCCGGAAGGCCCGCTGGCGATCCGCGGCACCGAGGGTTTGGTGCTGAGTTACGCCAAGTGCTGTACGCCGATTCCCGGCGACCCCATTGTCGGCCATCTGTCCGCCGGCAAGGGCATGGTGGTGCACCTGGATACCTGTCGCAATATCGGCGAAGTGCGGCACAACCCGGAAAAATGCATCCAGTTGTCCTGGGCCAAGGACGTGGTCGGCGAGTTCAATGTCGAACTGCGCATCGAGCTGGAACACCAACGCGGCCTGATCGCCCTGCTGGCCGGCAGCGTCAACGCCGCCGACGGCAATATCGAGAAGATCAGCATGGACGAGCGCGACGGCCGCATCAGCGTCGTGCAACTGGTGGTCAGCGTGCATGACCGCGTACACCTGGCGCGGGTGATCAAGAAGCTGCGCGCGATCAAAGGCGTCGTGCATATCTCCCGCGTACGCGCCTAGCGGAAGACCGCTGAAAAACACCTGCTAAGCCCCTGCCCTTTTCTAGTAAATCTGCCATCCCTCGGTGGACAAGGCTTCGCCATGTCCACCCTACAAAACGCACCCCGCATCTCTCCCGCCACTTGCCTTACTTGTCCTAAACCCCGCGCCAGCGCTTGCGCCGGCTTGGCCCTCGCGTTCGCGCAACGCACCAGCGAAGGGCGATCGGCGGGAAAAACAGGCTTGACCACGGGGTCATAAACGCCTCCGATTTGCCGTTTAAAAACAGTCGCCTATGGCGATTTCCGCGCTCCCTGGCACGGCCGGTGCACCTTTCAAAGCAGGCGTTATGTCCTGTTAGTACAAGTTGCCCAACCGACAAGGGGAAGACTATGCACAACCCAAACAGCCTGTTCACCACCCTGCTATTCGGCTCGATTCTGCTGTTCAGCGGCGCCGTCGCCGCGGAAAAAATCACCATTGGCATCGGCCATCAGAGCATGGTCACCAACACCGTTTCCGGCGGCATAGTGCTGGAGAAACTCAAGCTGATCGAGAAGCACCTGCCCACCACCGGCAAGTACGCCGACGCCAGCTATACCCTCGAATTCCGCGACTACGACTCAGGCCCGCCGATCACCAACCAGATGCTCGCCGGCAAGTTGGATTTCGGCGTGATGGGCGATTACCCGCTGATCGTCAACGGCGCCAAGTTCCAGGAAACCGGCAAGCAACAGAGCCGCTTTATCGCGGTGACCGGCTACAACCTCAAGGGCACCGGCAACGCCATAGTGGTGCCGGCCGCCTCCTCGGTGCAGTCGCTGGCCGACCTCGCCGGCAAGACCATTTCGGTGCCAGTGGGCAGCGCCGCCTGGGGCATGACGCTCAAGGCCCTGCGCGACGCCGACCTGTTCGACAAGGTCAGCATCGCCAACCAGAGCCCGCCAGTGGGCGCGGCCAATATCGCCGCCGGCAAGATCGACGCCCACGCCGATTTCTGCCCCTGGTCGGAGATCATGGAATTCCGCGGCACCGCGCGAAAAATCTTCGACGGCAGCGAGGCCGGCGTACCGACCTTCCACGGCATCGTGGTACGCGACGAATTCGCCAAGCAGTACCCGGAAGTGGTCGAGGCGGTGCTGATGGCCACCCTGGAAGCGCAACGCTGGATTCAGGACGACCCGATGCGCGCCGCGACCCAGGTCGCCGAATGGACCGGCGCGGAGAAGGAGGTGCTCTACCTGTACTTCAGCAACGGCGGCATTTCCACCATGGAAGCCAGTATCAAGCCGCAATGGATCGAGGCGCTGAAATACGACCACGCGCTGCTGCAAAAAGAAATGAAGATCCCCGACCTGGACTTCGCCATCTGGATCGACGCCAGCTACCTGAAGAAGGCCTATGCCGCTAGCGGTCTGGACTACGACGCCATGGTCGCCAGTGTGGTGACGTCAGAGCCACGCAACCCGGCGCTGAAACCGGCGGAAATCTGGTTCAAGGACAAGGGTGTGGTCGCCTACGACAGCGTCGCCGCCATGCTCGCCGCGGCCGAGGCCGCCAAGGCCGGCGGCCAGGCGATCAACAGCACCTACGTCTACGACAACCTCACGGGGCTCAAGCTGTTCGGCAAGGCCGCCTACCTGGTCAAGGACAAGAACGGCGAAGTGCTGGCCTTTATGAAGAAAGCCGACTCGCAACAGCACATCGCCCAGCACGGCGGCACTGCGCTGCTGAGCGCCGAACCGCTGGCCATGTTGCCCTGATCCGCCTGAGCGCCCTACGCGCCGCAGAACGCGGGGGCGCACCTGAGCCGAGGATTGACCATGAGCGTTAAACAGAACCTTGCGTTGCAGCCCGCGGAAGCCGTCAGCCCTGCGCTGCTGACGCTGCCGCCAAGCCCGTCGCCGAGTGCGCCGACGCCCCGCCGGCGGCGCCTGCCGGCCAATTTCGCCCACTACCTGGTGCGCACGGGCGCCCTGGTGACGGCCGTGTTGCTCTGGCACCTGGCCGCCAGCAATGACTTCAATCTGTTGCTGAATTTCGAAAACATCCCCACCCCGTTGGTGGTCGGCGAAGCCCTGCTGGTGCAGCTGGCGAGCCAGGAGTTCTACCTGCATATCGGCCACAGCCTGGAACGCATCGCCATCGCCTATGGCCTGGCGATGGTCCTCGGCGTGTCGCTCGGAGTACTGATGGGCCGCTCGCGCTGGGCCGAGGACATCATCCTGCCGTATATCGAGCTGCTGCGGCCGATCCCGGCGGTGGCCTGGATTCCCCTGGCGATCCTGATGCTGCCGAGCGAGCAGTCGAGCATCATCTTCATCACCTTTCTCGGCGCGCTGTTTCCCATCGTGTTGAACACCGTGCACGGCGTCGAACAGACCCCCGATGTACTGGTGCGCGCCGCCCGCAGCCTGGGCGCGAGCAAGCGCGCGATCCTCTGGCACGTGGTCATCCCCGGTGCCCTGCCGAGCATAGTCGCGGGCCTGGCGATCGGCATGGGCGTGGCCTGGTTCTCCCTGCTGGCCGGGGAAATCATCAGCGGCCAGTACGGCATCGGCTACTTCACCTGGACCTCCTACACCCTGATCCAGTACCCGCAAATCATCATCGGCATGCTCACCATCGGCGGTCTCGGCACCCTCTGCACGCTGCTCGTGCGCAAGGCCTGCACCCCGCTGCTGCGCTGGCAAGCCAAAGGAGGCCGGCCATGAACAGCGCCGTCATCGACAAGCGTCTGGCGGTGCTCGACCACAGCCGCCAACGCGCCCAGAGCGGCTCCAGCGGCCGCGGACATATTCGTGTGGACGACGTGCATATCGAGTTCGAACACAACGGCGACAAACGCGCCGCGGTGCAGAGCGCGCAATTGGAGGTCAAGCCCGGCGAATTCGTCTGCCTGCTCGGCCCGTCCGGCTGCGGCAAGTCGACCCTGCTCAACGCCATCGCCGGTTTCGTCCAGCCGACCCGGGGCAGCTTGAGCATCGACGGTTTGGCCGTCAGCGAGCCCGGTCCGGATCGCGGCATGGTGTTCCAGCAGCACTCGCTGTTCCCCTGGAAAACCGTGCGCGACAACGTCGCCTTCGGCCCGCTGATGGCCGGAGTCGGGCGTAACGAGGCCTGCAGCGTGGCGCGCACCTTTCTCTCCCTGGTGGGGCTGGCGGCGTTCGAGGATGCCTACCCGAGCACCCTGTCCGGCGGCATGCAGCAGCGCGTCGGCATCGCCCGCGCCCTGGCCAACTACCCCAGCGTGCTGCTGATGGACGAACCCTTCGGCGCCCTGGATGCGCAGACGCGGATCATGATGCAGGAGAACCTGCTGCAGATCTGGCACGAGTTCCGCAACACCCTGGTGTTCGTCACCCACGACATCGACGAGGCGGTGTTCCTCTCCGACCGCATCGTGGTGATGAGCGCCAGCCCCGGCCGGATCATCGCCGACATCCCGGTACCGCTGCCGCGCCCGCGCGAGCAGAGCCTGCTGACCAGCCCCGAGTTCATCGCCCTCAAGCGCCAGTGCATGGAGCTGATCCGTCAGGAAACCCTGTGCGCCTTCCAGCAACAGAACCAGGTGGGCTGAGCCATGAACGCACAGCCTTTACTCACGTCCGCGCTCGACATGACCTGTCATGACAGGCTGGAGGCTCCCTCCGTGAACGGTATCCAACAGCTCGCCCCCGGGCAGTCGCCGCTGCCGCTGTATGTGCAGATCCGCGACAGCCTGCGCCAGCAGATCCTCGAAGGCAGCTACGCGGTGCATGCCCGCCTGCCCTCGGAGAATCAGCTGATGCAGGCCTACGGCGTCAGCCGCATCACCATCCGCCAGGCCCTGCGCGACCTGCACAACGAGGGCCTGGTGTTCAGCGCCCAGGGCAAAGGCACCTACGTCAGCAAGCCCAAGGCGGTGCAGAACGTGCAGCGCCTGCAGGGCTTCGGCGAGGCCATGGCGGCCCAGGGTTACGAGGCCACCGCGCGGCTGCTGAGCATTCAGCAGCGCAAGCCGCCCAAGGCGGTGGTCGCCGCCCTGCACCTGCCCCCCGGCGAGGACGTGGTCGAGGTCAAGCGCGTGCGCTACCTCAACCGCGAGGCGGTGTGCGTGGAGAACAGCTACTTCCCCCTGGATATCGGCCGTCGGCTGTTCGGCCTGGACCTCTCCGGCGACATCTTCCCGATGCTGGAAAACCTCTTCGGCATCGCCCTCGGCCGCGCCGATATCGGCCTCGACGCCGTGCTCGCCGACGACGAGGTGCAGCACCTGCTGGGCCTCAAGGCCGGCGAAGCGATTCTGCGGGTCGAGCGCCTGACCCACGACCGCGGCGGCCGCCCGATCGATTTCGAATACCTGTGCTACCGCGGCGACTCATTCAAATACCAGTTCCGAGTGGATCGGAAATAGGAGACGAGCATGACTACCCCCCATATCAACGGCATCCCGGTAATCGACACCGACGTGCTGGTCATCGGCGGCGGCACCGCCGGCCCCATGGCCGCCGTGACCGTCAAGGAGCTGGACCCGACGCTCAAGGTGATCCTGCTGGAGAAGGCCAACGTCAAGCGCTCCGGCGCCATCTGCATGGGCATGGACGGCCTCAACAACGCCGTGGTCCCCGGCCACGCCACGCCCGAGCAGTACGTCAAGGAAATCACCATCGCCAACGACGGCATCGTCCACCAGCCGGCGCTGCTGGCCTATGCCCAGCGCTCGTTTCCGATGATCGAGAAACTCGACTCCTGGGGCGTGCACTTCCAGAAGGACGAGACCGGCGACTACGACATGAAGAAGGTCCATCACCTCGGCACCTACGTGCTGCCGATGCCCGAGGGCCACAACGTCAAGAAGATCCTCTACCGCCGCCTGCGCCGGGTGCGGGTGGAGATCGAAAACCGTTTCCAGGCCACCCGCCTGCTCAAGGACGCCGACGGCAAGATCGCCGGGATGATCGGGGTGAATACCCGCACCGCCGAGCCGATCATCATCCGCGCCAAGGCGGTGATCATGGCCACCGGCGCCGCCGGGCGCATCGGCCTGCCGAATTCCGGCTACCTGTTTGGCACCTACGAGAACCCGGCCAACTGCGGCGACGGCCACGCCATGGCCTACCACGTCGGCGCGGATCTGGTGAACCTCGAGTGCTTCCAGGTCAACCCGCTGCTCAAGGACTACAACGGCCCGGCCTGCGCCTACGTCACCGGCCCGCTCGGCGGCTTCACCGCGAATGCCTACGGCGAGCGTTTCATCGAGTGCGACTACTGGTCCGGGCAGATGATGCTGGAGTTCTTCAAGGAGCTGGAGTCGGGTACCGGCCCGGTGTTCCTCAAGCTCGACCACCTGGCCGAGGAAACCATCCAGGAAATCGAGACCGTGCTGCACACCAACGAGCGGCCGACCCGCGGGCGCTTCCATGAAGGGCGCCAGGTCGACTACCGCCAGCGCATGGTCGAGATGCATATCTCCGAAATCGGCTTCTGCTCCGGCCATTCCGCCTCCGGGGTGTGGACCGACGAGACCGGCGCGACCACGGTGCCGGGCCTGTACGGCGCCGGCGACATGGCCTCGGTGGCGCACAACTATATGCTCGGCGCCTTCGTCTACGGGCAGATCTGCGGCGAAAGCGCCACCGCCTTCGCCCAGGCCCGCGGCGAGATCCAGCTCGACGAGGCGTTTATCGCCGCGGAACTGGCGCGTATCCAAGCGCCGCTGCTGGTCAAGGACGGCATCCCGCCGGAGCAGATGGAATACAAGGTACGGCGCCTGGTGAACGATTACCTGCAGCCGCCCAAGGTCACCAAAAAGCTGGAAATCGGCCTGGAACGCATCCTCGCCGTGCGCGCGGACCTGCCCAAACTTTGCGCCGCCGACCCTCACGAACTGCTGCGCGCCCTGGAGGTGCAATCGATCATCGACTGCGCCGAGATGGCCGCCCGCGCCTCGCTGTACCGCACCGAATCGCGTTGGGGCCTGTACCACTACCGGGTCGATTTCCCCGAGCGCAACGACGCCGAGTGGTTCTACCACAGCCGCCTGTTCAAGGACGAAAACGGCCAGATGGCCCACGGCAAGCGCCCGGTCGCCGACTACGTGGTGGCCCTCGGCGACGAGAAGGATGCCTACAGCAAGCTGCGCGTGAAGAAAGCCGCCAATGCCTGATCGAGCCTGTAGGAGCGGCCTTGGCCGCGAAGCCTTTGCTGCGCTTTTCGCGGCCAAGGCCGCTCCTACAAACGAATGCAATTCGAGGAGATAACCATGCCCGTAGCCAACCACCGTTCCAGCGTTCCCGTCGTCGTCGACGAGGACAAATGCATCGCCGACAAGGGCTGTCGCGTGTGCATCGACGTCTGCCCGCTGGATGTCCTGTGGATCAACCCGGACAGCGGCAAGGCCCATATGAAATACGACGAATGCTGGTATTGCATGCCCTGCGAAACCGACTGCCCGACCGATGCGGTAAAGGTCAACATCCCTTACCTGCTGCGCTGAAGGCGACTGCGCGACCCGATAGCGGCGTACCACGCCTTTAGGAGAACTACCCATGAAGCACTACGACGACCCTCAACTGCATGCCCTCGCCGAAAAACTCGTCTCGGCCGACCCGGCGATCCGCCGGGTAGCGGTGCTCGATCTGGTCGATTGCGGCGAGCCGGAGGCGGCCGAGCTGCTGATCCTCGCGCTCAACGACCCCGATCCCTCGGTGCGCCAGGAGGCGGCCAAGGTCGTCGACGAGTTCGATGCCGCGGATATCGCCGATGCGCTGATCGCCGCCCTCGGTGACAGCGACGAAGTGGTGCGCAACGCCGCCGCCCACGCCCTCGCCGACCTCAAGGACCCTGCCGCCGCCACGCCACTGCTTGCGGCCCTGGAGCAGAGCCAGGACGGCTTCGTCGTCGCCGGTATCCTCCGTGCGCTGAAACCGCTGCGCAATCCGGCGGCTCAGGCCCCGGCGCTGGCCCGCCTGGAAGACACCGACGCCCAGGTACGGCGCGAAGCGGTGGCGGTGATCGGCT
The DNA here is from genome assembly GCA_966210885.1 of uncultured Pseudomonas sp. Lineage (GTDB taxonomy): Bacteria > Pseudomonadota > Gammaproteobacteria > Pseudomonadales > Pseudomonadaceae > Aquipseudomonas. Next base: position 119,113 of record CBIHLQ010000001.1, on the reverse strand, counting down.
GGCTGAAACGCCCGGAAAATCTGCCGGCGCTGATGCAACGGGCGCAGCAGGACCCGGATGCCGAGGTGCGCCGCGCCGCGGCCGGCGCCCTGGTCTACGCCGAAGCCGAACAGGTCGGGCCGACCCTGATAGAGATCCTCCAGGACGAACACTGGCAGGTACGCGTCGAGGCCGCCGTCAGCCTCGGCAAACTGGATTGCCAGGCGGCATTGCAGCCGTTGGTCGACGCCACCCACGACAGCTTCTGGCAGGTCCGCGAAAAAGCCGTCGACGCCCTCGGCAAACTCGCCGCGGTGGGCGCCATCCCGGCCCTCGGCGTCTGTGCCCGCGACCCGATGAGCAACCTGCGCAAAGCGGCGATCGGCGCCCTCGGCAGCATCGGCCACAGTGCCGGCCGGCCCTTCGTCGAAAGCGCCATGGACGACCCCGACCCGGACGTGCGCAAGCTGGCGCGCTGGGCCCTGTCGAAACTGGATGCCGCCGCTTAAGGCCGGCGCGAATGGCTCCCCTCTCCCTCCGGGAGAGGGGCTGGGGGTGAGGGAAATGCCACGCCGCCCAATCAGCGAGGAGCAAAACCATGACCTACGTAGTGACCGAAAACTGCATCCGCTGCAAATACACCGACTGCGTCGAGGTGTGCCCGACCGATTGCTTCCACGAAGGCCCGAACTTTCTGGTGATCAATCCCGAAGCCTGCATCGATTGCAGCCTGTGCGGGCCGGAATGCCCGGCCGACGCGATCTTCGCCGACAAGGACGTGCCACCCGAGCAAAGCCACTTCATCGAGTTGAATGCCGACCTCGCCCAGCTCTGGCCGGTCATCACCCAGACCAATGCTCCCCTGGCCGAGGCCGATACCTGGGTCGACCAGGCCGACAAACTGCAATTTCTGGAGCGCTGACCGTGCCCGAGCGCCTTAAACCCTGGTTCGAACGCGCCCTTCTGGCGGCGTTGATCGCCAGCGCCGCGGCGACCGGCAGCGCGCGCCCGCTGGACAGCGAGCAGCGCCAGGTCAGGCCACCGGAAGTGCCAACTCTGCTGGTGCCCAACGGCGAACCGCCGCTGCCGACGAAATAGCGTCTACTGGAGATAACCATGAGCACCCAGATCCTGACCGCCGCCCCCAGCGAAATCCGCCTGCGCAAGGCGCAGAAAACCCTCGAAGTGCTCTGGCCGGACGGTCAGCTCAGCCGCCTGAGCTGCCTGGCCCTGCGCAAGAGCTGCGCCTGCTCGAGCTGCGTCCAGGCCCGTCAGCGCGGCGCGCTGACCTTGATCGACGCCGATGTCGGCGTCGACAAGCTGCAGGTCTCCGGCATCAGCGGGCTGCAACTGTTCTTCAGCGACGGCCACTATCGCGGGCTCTACCCCTGGGCCTACCTGCGTGAACTGGGCGAGCGCCTGTGATGCACGCGCGCGCCCTGCAACTGCTGGCGCCGCCGTTCGCCAGCCTGCGCCGCTTGTACCCCGGCATCGCCCTGGGCGTGGTGCTGACCCTGGCCGGCAGTTTTCTCGCCGAACATTACGGCGCACCCGCGCTGCTGCTGGTGCTGCTGCTCGGCTTCGGTTTCGCCAACCAGGCCAGCGATACGCGTCTGCAACCGGGGGTGGGCTTTTGCAGCCGCCAGGTGCTGCGTATCGGCGTGGCCCTGCTCGGCGCGCGCATCGGTTTCGAACAAGTGCTGACGGTCGGCAGCCTACCGCTGCTGGTAGTGCTCGGCAGCGTGCCGCTGGTGATCGGGGCGGCGCTGGCCCTCGGCCGTTGGCTACGCTTGCCGGCCCTGCACAGTCTGGTGGCTGGCGTCGCGGTGGCGATCTGCGGGGTGTCAGCGGCCATCGCGGTGGCCGCGATCATTCCCGCCGGGCGCCTGGAAGAACGCCGCCTGCTCGGCGTGGTGGTCGGCGTGACCGCCCTCGGCACCCTGTCGATGCTGGTCTATCCACCGCTGCTGGTGGCCCTTGGCTACAGCGCCATCGACAGTGGTTTGCTGCTCGGCGCGAGCATTCACGACGTGGCTCAGGCCGCCGCGGCCGGTTATCTGCTGTCGGACAGCGCCGGCGATGTCGCCACCCTGACCAAACTGCTGCGGGTCGCCCTGCTGGCGCCACTGGTGCTGTTGCTCGGCGTGCTGCTGCGCAATCGCGACAACGGCGGCGGTGAGTTCCCCTATTTCCTGCTGGGCTTTCTCGCGCTGTTCGGCCTCAACAGCCTGGGCTGGCTGCCGGCCGGATTGCGCGAGGCGCTGGTCGCTGCCTCGCAGATCTGCCTGCTGCTGGCGATGGCCGCGCTGGGCATGCGCACCAGCCTCGGCGAACTACTGGCCCAGGGCTGGAAACCCTTTCTCCTGCTGGTGCTGCTGAGCGCCGGACTGTTGCTGACGAGCATGACCCTACTCGCCCTGCTCGGCCGCCTTTGACCCTAAGGAACCCGCTATGAGCCCTTGCGCCGCGAAGCTTGCGTCAAATCCACTGCTGCAACAGGCCGAGCTGGCCCTCGGCCAGTGGATAGATCCCTACCTGGGCTGCGATCTAATTTCGGCCAATGCCGTGCGCAGCCTGGATGCAACGGGCGGGCAATTGCGCCTGGCGATCCAGCTGGGCTTTCCCGCCGAGGGTTATCGGCAAATTCTGGCTGAGCAACTACGCGACCATTTGCTGGCGCAGACCGACGCCGAGGCGGTGGCGATTCGAGTGGACTGGGCCGTCGAGACGGCGCCCGCTACCGTTCAGGCCCTGCCCGCGGTCAAGCAACTGCTCGCAGTGGCCTCGGGCAAGGGTGGAGTGGGCAAGTCCACTACCGCTACCAATCTGGCCTTGGCGCTGGCCGCCGACGGCGCGCGGGTCGGCATGCTCGACGCCGATCTCTACGGCCCCAGCCAGCCGCGGCTGCTCGGTCTGTCCGGCTTGCCAGAGAGTCGCGACGGCAAGCTGCAACCGCTGCTCGGCCATGGCCTGCAATGCATGTCGATCGGTTTTCTGGTCGACGAAGAGGCCCCGGTGATCTGGCGCGGGCCGATGATCAGCCAGGCGCTGACCCGCCTGCTTAATGAAACCGCCTGGGACGACCTCGACTACCTGATCGTCGACCTGCCGCCGGGCACCGGCGATATCCACCTGACCCTGGCCCAGCGCATGCCGGTATCCGCCGCACTGATCGTCACCACGCCCCAGGACCTCGCCCTGCTCGACGCGCGCAAAGGCCTGCGGATGTTCGAAAAAGTCGATGTACCGGTGCTCGGCATCGTCGAAAACATGAGCCTGCATGTCTGCAGTCAGTGCGGCCACGAGGAACCCATCTTCGGCCACGGCGGTGCGCGGCACATGGCCGAGCAGTACGGCAGCCAGGTGCTCGGCGAACTGCCGCTGGATATACGCATCCGCCTCGGTGCCGACGATGGCCTGCCGATCATGGTCAGCGCGCCCGAGGGCAACCTGGCCCAGGCCTACCGCGAGATCGCCCGACGCAGCACCGCGCGCCTGTCGTTGCAGCCTCAGCCCATGGGCCAGCCATTGGTGGCGATAGTCGAAGATTGAAGCCGGCTGCCGCTCGACAGACAGCGCCAAGGTTTCCTCCGCAAAAAACTGGTGCCGACGAATGACCGCACAGTCACGGTAAATATCTTTTACATTGCCTGTCGCTTTGACAGCGCCCCCGGCTATCGACCACCCTATGCAGCCTGACCTTGGGCGCACGAAGCGTACAAGGCATGACGGCAGGCCGCGACCCGCGGCGTGCGTCATTCTCAACACCCTAATCAAGGAGCTCCCATGAGCAAGAGCGTTATCAGCAGCGACCAGGCCCCGGCCGCCATCGGCACCTATTCCCAGGCGATCAAGGCGGGCAACACCGTCTATATGTCCGGGCAGATTCCGCTGGACCCCAAGACCATGGAACTGGTGGAAGGCTTCGAAGCCCAGACCGTGCAGGTCTTCGAAAACCTCAAGGCGGTAGCCGAAGCGGCCGGCGGTTCGTTCAAGGACATCGTCAAGCTGAACATCTTCCTCACCAACCTGTCGCACTTCGCCAAGGTCAACGAGGTCATGGGCCGTTACTTCGAGCAGCCTTATCCGGCCCGCGCCGCCATCGGCGTCGCCTCCCTGCCACGTGGCGCGCAGGTGGAAATGGACGCGATTCTGGTCCTCGAGTAAAGCCAACGCCAGTCGGCGCTGCCTCACCGTAGCCCGGATGAAATCCGGGGAGCGATCTCCGCCGCAAAACCGCTCCCGGATTGCGCCAAGGCTTATCCGGGCTACGGCTCTAACTGCCCCGCAAAATCGCTGCATAGCCCTCGCGATAACTCGGATACTGCGGCGCCCAGCCGAGGGTTCTGGCGCGGGCGTTGCTGCAGCGCTTGCTGCCGGCGCGGCGCACCGTCGCCTGCTCGGCCCAGTGGCTGACGCCGAGCTGTTCGCGCAGCCAGGCCACCACCTCATGCAACGGCGCAGGCTGGTCGTCGACGCCGATATAGCAGTCGTCCAACGCCACGCCTCGGGCATCAGCCTGCAGCAGAAACGCCAGCAAGCCGGCGGCATCGTCGATATGGATACGGTTGCCGTACAACGGCGGCTCAACCGCCACCCGATAGCCCTCACGCACCTGATTGAGCAGCCATTGCCGACCCGGCCCGTACAGCCCGGTCAGGCGTACCACGCTGGAAGGGATGCCGCTGCTCAGGGCAAGCTGCTCGGCCTCGCGCATCACTCGCCCAGAATAACCCTGGGCCTCGGCCGGCGAAGCCTCGTCGACCCATTCGCCGTTCTGCTGGCCATAAACGCTGCTGCTGGAAACGAACAGCAGGCGCTTGGGCCTTTGCCCGTGCTGCGCCAGCCAACCGAGCACCCGGCGCAACCCCTCGACATAAGCGGCGCGATAACCGGCTTCATCGGAGCTGTTGGCCGCCGCGCAATACACCAGATAGTCCAGCTCACCCGTCGGCCAGGCGGCCGGGCAGGTATCCACTTCAAGATCGCCGGCCACCGGCAAGATCGCCGCCGGCAACAGCTCGACCGAGCGACGCAAGCCATGCACGTCCCAGCCCGCAGCCGCCAGACGTAAGCCGATGCGGCTGCCCAGATCGCCGCAACCGGCGAGCAAAACGGTGGTGGTCATGGCTCACTCCAGAATTTCGCAAAAGCGCAGTCTAGCCCGGTTGGTTGATTGCAATGCAAAGGCTATGCTTGGCGGCACATCAATGGATAGACACTATGACCCTCACCGAACTGCGCTACATCGTCACCCTGGCCCAGGAACAACACTTCGGTCGCGCCGCCGAGCGCTGCCATGTCAGCCAGCCGACCCTGTCGGTGGGGGTGAAGAAGCTCGAGGACGAGCTCGGCGTGATGATTTTCGAGCGCAGCAAGAGCGCGGTACGTCTGACCCCGGTTGGCGAGGGCATCGTCACCCAGGCGCACAAGGTGCTGGAGCAGGCCCAAGGCATCCGCGAGCTGGCCCAGGCCGGCAAGAACCAACTGGCGGCGCCGCTGAAGATCGGCGCGATCTATACGGTCGGCCCTTACCTGTTCCCGCATTTGATTCCGCAGCTGCACCGGGTTGCCGCGCAGATGCCGCTGTATATCGAAGAGAACTTCACCCACGTGCTGCGCGACAAGCTGCGCACCGGCGAGCTGGACGCGATCATCATCGCCCTGCCGTTCCAGGAAGCCGATGTGCTGACCAAGCCGCTGTACGACGAACCTTTCTACGCCCTGCTCCCTGCCGGCCATCCCTGGGCCGAGATGAAAACCATCGACAGCAAGCTGCTCAACGACAAGAGCCTGTTGCTGCTCGGCGAGGGCCATTGCTTCCGCGACCAGGTGCTCGAGGCCTGCCCGACCCTGCGTAAAGGCGGCGAAGACAACGCCAAGCACACCACCGTGGAATCCAGCTCGCTGGAAACCATCCGCCATATGGTCGCCTCCGGCCTCGGCGTGTCGATCCTGCCGTTCTCGGCGGTGGACAGCCACCACTACGCCCCAGGGGTGATCGAGGTGCGCCCGCTCAGCGCACCGACGCCGTTCCGCACCGTGGCCATCGCCTGGCGCGCCAGCTTCCCGCGGCCCAAGGCCATCGAAGTGCTGGCCGATTCGATCCGTCTGTGCTCGGTAAGCCAGGCACCGAAACCCGCAGCCTAAGGCAGGGCGATGACTGAACTGGCCGAGGTATCCGTTACCGCGCTCAAAGGGGTGGGCGCGGCCCTGGCCGAGAAACTCGCCAAGGTCGGTCTCGAAACCCTGCAGGATGTGATGTTTCACCTGCCGCTGCGTTATCAGGACCGCACCCGCATCGTGCCGATCGGCGCGCTGCGCCCCGGTCAGGACGCGGTGGTCGAAGGCACCGTGGCCGGCGCCGATGTGGTCATGGGCCGTAGGCGCAGCCTGCTGGTGCGCTTGCAGGACGGCAGCGGCACGCTCAGCCTGCGCTTCTACCACTTCAGCCAGGCGCAGAAAGAAGGCCTCAAGCGCGGCACCCTGGTGCGTTGCTACGGCGAGGTGCGCCCCGGCTCCTCGGGCCTGGAAATCTACCATCCGGAATACCGCGCGCTCTCGGGCGGCGAGCCGATCGCCGTGGAACAGACCCTGACGCCGATCTACCCGAGCACCGAGGGCCTGACCCAGCAACGCCTGCGCCAGCTCAGCGAGCAGGCCCTGGCGCGCCTCGGCCCGCACAGCCTGCCGGATTGGCTGCCCGCCGAACTGGCCCGCGACTATCGCCTCAGCCCGCTGGACCAAGCGCTGCGCTACCTGCACCGGCCACCGCCGGACGCCGACCTCGAAGAGCTCGCCGAAGGCCGGCATTGGGCGCAGCACCGCCTGGCCTTCGAGGAACTGCTGACCCATCAGCTGTCGTTGCAGCGCCTGCGCGAAAGCGTGCGCGCCCAGCAGGCGCCCGCCGTGCCACCGGCCAAGCGGCTGCCGCAGCAATTTCTGGCCAACCTGGGCTTCGCCCCTACCGGCGCGCAGCAGCGGGTCGGTGCCGAAATCGCCTACGACCTGAGCCAGGACGAACCCATGCTGCGTCTGGTGCAGGGCGATGTCGGTGCCGGCAAGACCGTGGTCGCCGCCTTCGCCGCCCTGCAAGTGCTGGAGGCCGGCTATCAGGTGGCCTTGATGGCGCCGACCGAAATCCTCGCCGAGCAGCACTTCATCACCTTCAGCAAATGGCTGGCGCCGCTCGGCATCGAAGTCGCCTGGCTGGCCGGCAAGCTCAAGGGCAAGGCTCGCGTCACGGCGCTGGAGCAGATCGCCGGCGGCGTGCCCATGGTGGTCGGCACCCATGCGCTGTTTCAGGAGGAAGTGCAGTTCAAGCACCTGGCCCTGGCGATCATCGACGAGCAGCACCGCTTCGGCGTGCAGCAGCGTCTGGCGCTACGCCAGAAAGGCATGGGCGGGCGCCTTTGTCCGCACCAGCTGATCATGACCGCCACACCGATCCCGCGGACCCTGGCGATGAGCGCCTATGCCGATCTCGATACCTCGATCCTCGACGAACTGCCGCCCGGACGCACCCCGGTTAATACCGTGCTGGTGGCCGACAGCCGCCGCCTGGAAGTGATCGAGCGGGTGCGCTCGGCCTGCAACGAGGGGCGCCAGGCCTATTGGGTCTGCACCCTGATCGAGGAGTCCGAAGAACTCACCTGCCAGGCCGCGGAAACCACCTTCGAGGATCTCGCGGCGGCGCTCGGCGGGCTCAATGTCGGCCTGATCCACGGGCGCATGAAACCGGCGGAAAAAGCCGCGGTGATGCAGCAGTTCAAGGACGGCCAGTTGCAGCTGCTGGTCGCCACCACGGTGATCGAGGTCGGCGTCGATGTGCCCAACGCCAGTTTGATGATCATCGAGAACCCCGAGCGCCTGGGTCTGGCCCAACTGCACCAGCTGCGCGGCCGGGTCGGCCGTGGCAGCGCCGCCAGCCATTGCGTGCTGCTCTATCACCCGCCGCTGTCGCAGATCGGTCGTGAGCGCCTGGGCATCATGCGCGAAACCTGCGACGGTTTCGTCATCGCCGAAAAGGACCTGGAATTGCGCGGCCCCGGGGAAATGCTCGGTACGCGCCAGACCGGTTTGCTGCAATTCAAAGTCGCCGACCTGATGCGCGATGCGGACCTGTTGCCGGCGGTACGCGATGCGGCGCAAGCTCTACTCTCGCAGTGGCCGCAACACGTCAGCCCGTTGTTGCAGCGCTGGTTGCGTCACGGCCAGCAGTACGGCCAAGTGTGATCCACTGCACGGGCGTCTGTCGCCTGAGCCGCCAGGCTGCTAGCCTGCTGGTTATACTTCGAAAAACGCCCCACAAACGGATGCCGCCATGACCGATGCAGCCCTCGAAGCCGACAACACACCGCAGGCGCCTGCGATGATTCTGCAGTTGCTGGAGAAGCTCGGCCTGCCGCATCAGGTGCGTAACGAACAACCCGGCCTGCCCGCGGCGCAGCGCGTACAAGCGGTGCTGCTCGACGATGCGGTCGGCGCACTGCTGGTGCTCTACCCGCAGAATCAGCTGCTTGACCTCAACCGCCTGGCCGAACTGACCGGGCGCCAGCTCACCGCGGTCAAGGCCGAACGCCTGGAACGCATGCTCGGCAAGCACAACCTCAGCGTATTGCCCGGCCTGCCGCCGTTGACCAGCTCGCCCTGCCTGTACGACGAACGCCTGTTGCAAGTGCCCAGCCTGCTCGTCGAATCCGGCCAGCCGGGTGTGCTGCTGGAAATCCCCAGCGAGGCCTACAAGAAGGTGCTGACCAAGGCCAGCGCCGCGCGTTTCGGTGAGCTGATCAGCAATATCCAGCCGAACCTCGACCGTCCCGACGACGACCGCGCCGAGATCACCCTGGCGGTGCAGACCTTTACCGCACGGCGCATCCAGCAGCGTCTGGAGGAGACCATCGAGATCCCGCCGCTGCCGGAAACCGCGCAGAAGATCATCCGCTTCCGCGTCGATCCGGATGCCACCGTCGACGACATCACCGGGGTGGTGGAAACCGACCCGGCCCTGGCCGCGCAAGTGGTCAGCTGGGCCGCGTCGCCCTATTACGCCGCACCCGGCAAGATCCGCTCGGTGGAAGACGCCATCGTCCGCGTGCTGGGCTTCGACCTGGTGATCAACCTGGCCCTGGGCCTGGCCCTGGGCAAGACCCTGAGCCTGCCCAAAGACCAACCGCAGCACGCCACGCCCTATTGGCAGCAGTCGATCTACACCGCTGCGGTGATCGAGGGCCTGACCCGCGCCATGCCGCGCGCGCAGCGCCCGGAGGCCGGGCTGACCTACCTCGCCGGGCTGCTGCACAACTTCGGCTACCTGGTTTTGGCGCACGTGTTCCCGCCGCATTTCTCGCTGATCTGCCGTCATCTGGAAGCCAACCCGCATCTGTCAGCCAGCTATGTCGAGCAACACCTGCTGGGCATCACCCGCGAACAGATCGGCGCCTGGCTGATGCGCTTCTGGGATATGCCAGAGGAACTGGCCAGCGCTTTGCGCTTCCAGCACGACCCGGACTACGACGGCGCCCATGCCGCTTACCCGAATCTGGTGTGCCTGGCGGTCAGCCTGCTGCGCAACCGCGGGATCGGTGCCGGGCCCGCCAACGAAATCCCGCAAAGCCTGCTCGACAACCTCGGCCTCAGCCGCGAGAAAGCCGCCGATGCGGTGGATAAAGTGTTGGCCGCCGAAGTGGCGCTGCGCGAACTGGCTTCGCAGTTCCATCCCACTCATTGAGCGCGATGACACGAAAACGCAAAAGGGGCCGAACAGGCCCCTTTGCTTTTGCAGCGTTTTTCCGCCGGTTTTATCGCAGCGCCGCGCGCCGCTCGGCGAACAACTGCGGTAGCGCTTCGACGCTGCTTTTCAGCAACAGCGCAACGGCCGGTTGTTCGTAAATGGCCGCATACTCGGCCAACTGGTCGCTGGGAATCTGCCGATAGGCATAGAGCATGAAGGACTCCACCGCCTTGGCGCTGGACACGCGCAGGGCTTCCTCCTGGGCGCGGGTCTGACTGCTCAGCGCCTGCTCGTCGAGGTTGTCGCCGCGAGCCCTGAGCGCCAACAGCGCCTGGGTCTTGCCCACTTCATAACGCAGCACGGCGGCCAGCTCGGTGGTGTGGGCCGCGGTGTCCAGGCGCTTGACCAGGTCCAGACGATCCTGGCGCGGCGGGCGCTCCTTCAGTTGTACGCGGTAGTCCGCCAGGTTCTTGCCATCCTTCTCGCCAACCGCCCGTTCGGCGGCGGTAAAACGCTGCGCCAGCGGGCTGTCGAGCAGCTGCCGGGCGCTTTCCAGTTGTCCCTGATCGAATTTGCCGCTCAAACGTGCGGCCAGATCCCCGCACAGGGCATCGGCGCTAAAAGCCTCGCCCAAGGCCGCCTGCTGCTTGGCATCGAGGCCACGCCGCAACAGGGGTGCACTTTGCTCGCAGAGCAAACGGATACCGGACAGTTCGAACACTGCAACGAAGGCGTCGACTTTAGGCGGGGCGGCGAGCGTCAGGGCGCTCGCGAGTAACAGCGGTAGTACGAGGAAAAAACGCATGGCAGGGCTTCCCGGATAACTCTGCCCAGCCTAGCGAACGCGGCGAGTGTCGGCCAGCGCCCTTGTGCAAGCTTGTCTATCAGGCGGCTTTTTTATCGCTGCCGGGCTTTTTCGGCATCAGGTATTTGGTCAGCCCCTGGAACCACATCACCAAGGCCGGGTTGCCCTGGATCTGGATCTCTTTGTTCTGGATACCCTGCATAAAGGCCAGCTGCTTGTTCTTCGCGCTCATGGTGGCGAAACCGTAGGCGCCGTCCTTGAAGCCGATGGCGAAGGCCGGTGCACTGGCCGGGCCGCGTTTGCTGACGATGCGCTGATCTTTGACGATGAAATGACGGGCGATCTTGCCATCGAGCGTATGCAGCTGGAAGGTCATATCGCGGTCGATCAGCTGTTGCTGGAAAGCGGGGTTTTCGCGGCTGGCTTTGGCCATCAGGCGGCCCAGCATCCACAGGAGAAAACGAAATTTCATGCGCATGGCCTCGGGGAGTTAAAACGGCGGCGCATTGTAGCGAGTTGTGACAGAGACCACAGCCAACCTAAGGGATGGTCGGCACGGGCGGTGGGGCGCCCGGAGCACGGGTGGCGTGTATGGCTAGTTCAATTAGTCAACTTCGACGCTCGAAAACCCGATTCAGCAATGCTGTTCGGAACTTCTACCATCCGAACCTGAGTAAACCGACTAGCCGTACAGGCCACTAACGGCTCCGGGCCGGATCACTCAGTTAACGGCATCTTTCAGGGATTTACCCGGCTTGAAGGCGACCGTGTTGCTGGCTTTGATCTTCACCGGTTCGCCGGTTTGCGGGTTTTTACCGGTGCGGGCACCTCGGTGACGTTGAACGAAAGTGCCGAAGCCCACGAGCGTCACACTGTCCTTGCGGTTCAGTGCACCAGTGATTTCTTCGAGCACGGCGTTGAGTACGCGATTAGCCTGATCTTTGGTCAGATCTGCCTTATCGGCAATGGCGGCGGCGAGTTCCGGTTTACGCATAAATGCCTCTTTGACGGTTTTTGTTGTTGTATCCGTGCTGCTCGTTCAAGAACAGCGCCCAAGGCGCTGCAACAGCTCTGCGCTGCGGCAGACCCCATGGAGAATGGCATGTGGCGTGGAGCTGCGCCAGTCTTGGCCAGCAGTTTAATTGGCCAATTTTGCGGCATATTAGCCAGAACAGCCGCTATTTACGCCAATAATGCCGGAAGCTCCTTATTCAAGCCGAACTTCTCCTGCACCGCAGTGCCGGTGAGGACGTAACCCAGCAGCGCGCCGCCAGCATCGTGGCAAAGCGCCTTGATATCGCCGCCACTGCCATGCACCGTCCACTCGCCCGTCAAGCCGCGCGGCGGCGGCGATACGACCAAAGGACAGGCCGGGGTTTTCACCGTCACCGGCATAGGTCCGTAGCCGACCGCGGTCGGCTCACCGGCCAGGGTTTTCGCCAGGGCACGGGCGCAACTCATCAGCGGCATGACATACAGCAGACTGAGGCCGTCGACTTCCGCGCAGTCGCCCAAGGCATAGATATTGGCGTGGGAGCTGCGCAGTTCGCGGTCGACCATGACTCCGCGGTTGACCGCCAGGCCCGCGGCAGCGGAGAGATCGATGCGCGGGCGCAGGCCGATCGCCGACAACACCAGGTCGCAGGCGATCAGCGTGCCGTCCGATAGCTGCGCGCGCAGGCCGTCGTCCGCGTGCTCGAGGCTGGTCAGCAGCGGTCCCAGATGGAAACGCACGCCCAGGCTCTCAAGACCGGCCTGCAACGCAGACGCAGCGGCGGGGTGCAGCAAAGCGGGCATCAACTGTTCGCAGGGCGCGACCAGTTCGACCTGATAACCACCGAGACTGAGGTCGTTGGCGAATTCGCAACCGATCAGACCGACCCCGAGGATCAGCACGCGGCGCTTGCCGGCGGCGGCCGCGCGAAAGCGCGCATAGTCTTCCAGGTCGTTGATCGAGAGGATGCTATCGGCGGCATTGCCGGCGACCGGCACACGGATCGGCTCCGCGCCCCAGGCCAGGACTAGGTCGCGATAAGGCACCGCCTCTTCGCCGATCCACAGCTGTCGGTGGCCGGGATCGATGCCGCTGATGTGGGTGTGGGTGCGGATCTCCGCCTTCAGCTGTTCGGCCATCGCGCCCGGCTCGGCCATGCTCAGGGCATCCGCATCCTTGTCTTTGGCGAAACCGGTGGAGAGCATCGGTTTGGAATAGGAACGGCCGTCGTCGGCGCTGATCAGCAGCAACGGGGTGTCGCCGTCCAGCTTGCGGAACTCGCGCGCCAGGTTGTAACCGGCCAGGCCGGTGCCGATTATCACGACAGGTGCGGATAGCGGGGCAGTCATCTTTCACTCCCAGGGATGGCGGCACGGCGCCGTGGAATTTGCCTGAAGATACAGGCGCGCTGGAGCATGGCGAGGGTATTGCCGGCTGAACCGCCGGGTGCATGCGGAGGTTTCGCTCGATTGCGCCTGCCGGCGGGCCTCAGGGCATTCAGACGATTTCGATCATCTCGAAGTCGACCTTGCCCACACCGCAATCGGGGCACTGCCAATCGGCGGGAATATCTTCCCAACGGGTACCGGGGGCGATGCCTTCGTCGGGCAGACCAAGAGCCTCGTCATAGATGAAACCGCATACCACACACTGCCACTTACGCATGCGTCCCCTCGCTCAGATTCGGCCAGACCGCGCCGCCGGCGCCGCTGGCGGGTTGCGATCAGCCGATTTCGATCATCTCGAAATCCAATTTGCCGACACCGCAGTCCGGGCATAACCAATCTTGCGGAACATCCTGCCAGAGGGTCCCGGCGGCGATGCCTTCGTCGGGCCAGCCCAGGCTTTCATCGTAGACCAGCCCGCAGACCACACATTGCCACTTTTTCATAACGACCTCAGATGAATCCCATAAAGAGTGCGCCGGGCAAACTACCGTAAATGCGCATGTGCGCCAAGCCGCGCGGCGACGAACGCGCCGCGCCTGATCCGCGCGAACGACCGTGCTAGACTCGCGCGCTCGACTCAACCGACGACCTTTCCGTGCCCCACGCCGCCCTCGCCCATCCGCCACGCTGGCTCAGCGCCAGCCAATTGCACCCGGCCCCCGCTGCCGGGGTGCGCGACTGGCTGTTCAACGAGGATTCGCTGACCCGCCGCCTGAGCGCCTTGTCCAACGACGGTTTCAGCGTCACCCCGCTGGTCGAGGGCTGGCAACGCTTGCGCAACGACGAATGCGCCGCGCTCGGGGTGGTCGACGGCAGCCAGGGCTGGGTGCGCGAGGTCTATCTGCGCGGCTGCGGTACGCCCTGGGTATTCGCCCGCAGCGTGGCGGCACGCAGCGCCCTGGAAGGCTCCGGCCTGGAACTCGCCCAGCTCGGCAGCCGCTCGCTCGGCGAATTGCTGTTCAGCGACCGCGCCTTCGACCGCGGCCCGCTGCAGGCTTGCCGCTATCCAGCCGCCTGGCTGCCCGGCGAAACACGCGCCGAACGTTTATGGGCCCGCCGCTCCTGCTTCAGCCGCGGCCCCCTGGGCGTATTGGTGGCCGAGGTGTTTCTGCCGGAGTTCTGGCGGGCGACGGGGGTCGAGTCCTGACAGGGGCTGATCGATTCCGAGCTCCGGCCTCCACAGGCCCGCGATGGTAACGGCATCGCCACACTGGAACGTATCGATAAGCCCATACCGGCTTCCCTACGTATAATCCCTGCACCCCGCACGGAGACGCGCCTATGTACACCCGCCTGCTGCACTCGCTCAATCGCCTGCACCCACGCGCCTGGGACTTCATCCAGTTGATGCGTCTGGACAAGCCGATCGGCATCTACCTGCTGCTGTGGCCGACGCTCTGGGCGCTATGGGTGGCGGCCGAGGGCGTGCCGAGTGCGAAGAACCTGTTTATCTTCGTGGTCGGGGTGATTCTGATGCGCGCCGCCGGCTGCGTGATCAACGACTACGCCGACCGCGAGTTCGACGGCCACGTCACCCGCACCCGCGCGCGCCCATTGGCCAGCGGCAAGATCCAGCCGCGCGAGGCGCTGATCCTGTTCGCCGTGCTGGTGGCGCTGGCCTTTGTCCTGGTGCTGTTCACCAATGCCACGACCATCTGGCTGTCGTTCGGCGGCCTGGCGCTGGCGGCCACCTACCCCTTTATGAAGCGCTACACCTTCTACCCGCAGGTGGTGCTCGGCGCGGCCTTCTCCTGGGGCATGCCGATGGCCTTCACCGCCGAAACCGGCAGCGTGCCGCCGGAAGCCTGGCTGTTGTATATCGCCAACCTGCTGTGGACGGTGGCCTACGACACCTACTACGCCATGGCCGACCGCGAAGACGACTTGAAAATCGGGGTGAAATCCACCGCCATTCTGTTCGGCGACGCCGACCGCCTGATCATCGTCATCCTCCAGGGCCTGGCGCTGCTGTGCCTGCTGTTGGCCGGCGCGCGCTTCGAACTGGGCATCTATTTCCACCTCGGCCTGCTGGTGGCCGCGGCTTGTTTCGCCTGGGAATACCAGAAAACCCGCAACCGCAAACCCATGGCTTGCTTCAACGCCTTCCTGCACAACCACTGGGCCGGGCTGGCGATCTTTATCGGTTTGGTCATCGATTACGCGCTGCGCTGAAAGCCGCATGCCGCCCCTTTGTCATATCGCTGCAATAATTCCGTTATCTAATGCAGCCCATTGACAGTGTGATGACCCGAGGCAGGACCCATGGTTGGCAAGAACATCCTGATCGTCGACGACGAAGCACCGATCCGCGAAATGATCGCGGTGGCCCTGGAAATGGCGGGCTACGATTGCCTGGAAGCGGAAAACACCCAGCAAGCCCACGCCATGATCGTCGACCGTAAACCGGACCTGATCCTGCTCGACTGGATGCTCCCCGGCACCTCGGGTATCGAACTGGCGCGACGCCTCAAGCGCGACGAGCTGACCGGCGATATCCCGATCATCATGCTCACCGCCAAGGGCGAAGAGGACAACAAGATCCAGGGCCTGGAAGTCGGCGCCGACGACTACATCACCAAACCCTTTTCCCCCCGCGAGCTGGTTGCCCGCCTGAAGGCCGTACTGCGCCGCGCCGGGCCGGTGGAGAACGAAGGGCCGATCGAAGTCGGTGGCCTGCTGCTCGACCCGATCAGCCACCGGGTGACCATCGACGGCAAACCGGCCGACATGGGCCCCACCGAATACCGTTTGTTGCAATTCTTCATGACCCACCAGGAACGCGCCTATACCCGCGGCCAATTGCTCGACCAGGTATGGGGCGGTAACGTTTACGTCGAAGAGCGCACCGTGGACGTGCATATCCGCCGCCTGCGCAAAGCGCTCGGCGAGGTCTACGAGAACCTGGTACAAACCGTTCGTGGCACCGGCTATCGTTTCTCCACCAAGAATTAGTCGCGACGCCAATACGGTAGCAGGTAGTTTTTCAACCGCCTGCTAATGCGTGCGGGGCGGATGGTTGAAAGGACAAGCATTAAAGTGAATCAAGACTGGCGCGGCAACCTGATACGCCGTTTGCTGCTGTTGCTCAGTGCCTGCCTGCTGCTGGGCCTGGCCACGGGCCAATACGCCTGGATGCTGGTCATCGGCCTGAGCGGCTATCTGGCTTGGCATTTGAAGCAACTGCTGCGCCTGCACGAGTGGTTACGCAACCGCCAGACCAACGAGCCGCCACCTGACAGCCACGGCCTCTGGGGCGAGGTCTTCGACAGCATTTACCACCTGCAACGCCGCGATCAGAAAGCCCGGGACCGCCTGCAGGCGGTGATCGATCGCGTGCAGGAGTCCACGGCCGCCTTGAAAGACGCGGTGATCATGCTCGACCGCGACGGCAATCTGGAATGGTGGAACCTCGCCGCGGAGCACCTGCTGGGCCTGAAGACCCCGCAGGATGGCGGTCAGCCGATCACCAACCTGGTACGCGACCCGCGCTTCAGCGAGTACCTGGAAAGCAACAACTACGCGGAACCGCTGGAATTGCCATCGCCGACCAACGATCGGCGCCGCTTGCAGTTCCATATCACCCAATACGGCAACCGCGAACACCTGATGCTGGTGCGCGACGTCACGCGCATCAATCAGCTCGAACAGATGCGCAAGGACTTCGTCGCCAACGTCTCCCACGAACTGCGTACACCGCTGACGGTGATCTCCGGCTACCTGGAAACCCTGCTCGACAATGTCGAGCAGATAAACCCGCGCTGGCTGCGCGCACTGCAACAGATGCAGCAACAGGGCGGGCGCATGCAGGCGCTGCTGAACGATCTGCTGCTGCTGGCCAAATTGGAAGCCACCGATTACCCCGCGGACAATCAGCCGGTGGCGGTCGACCTGCTGCTGCTGTCGATCAAGAACGATGCCCAGGCCTTGTCCGCCGAGCGCAACCATCGCATCAGCCTGGAGGCCGACGCCGCGGTCAAGCTCAAGGGCAGCGAGGCGGAGCTGCGCAGCGCCTTCTCCAACCTGGTGTTCAACGCGGTGAAGTACACCGACGACGAGGGCGACATCCGCATCCGCTGGTGGGGCGACGAACAGGGCGCGCACCTTGAGGTACGGGACAGCGGCCAGGGCATCGAGGCCAAACACTTGCCGCGCCTGACCGAACGTTTCTATCGGGTCGACTCCAGCCGCGCCAGCAACACCGGCGGCACCGGTCTCGGCCTGGCCATCGTCAAGCACGTCCTGCTGCGCCATCGCGCGCGTTTGGAAATCAGCAGCCGCCTCGGCCATGGCAGCACCTTCACCTGCCACTTCCCCAACGCCCAGGCGGTACGGCGCGGTTCCCGCTAGGGCAACGCGCAACTTGCCGCGCCCGCGCGCCCTGGCCACCCCTTCTAGCCCGGATGCAATCCGGGGAATCGACCCGCACACAGCCGTCCCCGGATCGCCTCCGGGCTAGGCGAACAGGATAGGCGTACTTGCAAAGCCCGCCATCTGCCGCCACTCTTAGCCGTCATTGGTCAACCGAACCCCTTATGGACCCTTCCACGAGTTACTCCGCCGCCAGCTATTTCGCCGATTTCGGCCTCATCCTGTTCGCCCTGTTCCTGGTTCTGCTCAACGGCTTTTTCGTGGCGGCCGAGTTCGCCATCGTCAAGCTACGGGCGACCAAGGTGGAAGCCCTGGCCGCGAAAAACGGCTGGCGCGGGCATATCCTGCGTACCGTGCATAACCAGTTGGATGCCTACCTGTCGGCTTGCCAGCTGGGTATCACCCTCGCCTCCCTGGGCCTGGGCTGGGTCGGCGAACCGGCCTTCGCCCACCTGCTGGAACCGCTGCTCGGCGCCATCGGCATCGACTCGCCGAAACTGGTGCACGGCATCGCCTTCTTCACCGCCTTCTTCATCATTTCCTACTTGCATATCGTGGTTGGCGAATTGGCGCCGAAGTCCTGGGCGATTCGCAAACCCGAGCTGCTCTCGCTGTGGACGGCAGCACCGCTGTACCTGTTCTACTGGGCCATGTACCCGGCGATCTTTCTGCTCAACGCCAGCGCAAACGCCATTCTGCGGATCGCCGGTCAAGGCGAACCCGGGCCGCATCACGAACACCACTACAGCCGCGACGAACTCAAGCTGATCCTGCACTCCAGCCGCGCCACCGACCCGAGCGATCAGGACATGCGCGTACTGGCCTCGGCGGTGGAGCTGGGCGAGCTGGAGGTGGTGGACTGGGCCAACTCCCGGGAGGATCTGGTTTATCTGAACCTGAGTGCCGCCCTGGACGAAGTGTTCAGCGTATTCCGCCGACACAAGTACAGCCGCTACCCGGTGTACGACGAAGAGGCCGGCAGCTTCGTCGGCGTGCTGCATATCAAGGATCTGCTGCTGCATCTATCGCTGCTCGAAATGCTGCCCTCGGCGCTCAAACTCAGCGAGTTGATGCACCCGGTCGAACGAGTGAGCCGGCACATGCCGCTGTCCAACCTGCTCGAACAGTTCCGCCAGGGCGGCTCGCATTTCGCCCTGGTCGAGGAAGCCGACGGCAAAGTGATCGGCTACCTGACCATGGAGGATGTACTCGAAGCTCTGGTCGGCGATATCCAGGACGAACACCGCAAGGCCGAGCGCGGCATTCTCGCCTATCAACCGGGCAAACTGCTGGTGCGCGGCGACACACCGCTGTTCAAGGTCGAGCGCCTGCTCGGCGTCGACCTCGACCATATCGACGCGGAAACCCTCGCCGGCCTGGTGTACGAAACCCTCAAGCGCATGCCCGAGGAAGAAGAAGTGCTGGACGTCGACGGTCTGAGGATCATCGTCAAGAAGATGAAAGGACCGAAAATCGTGCTCGCCAAGGTCCTGAAGCAGCAATAACCCCTCGGGCACTGGCGCCACTCCGACTGGCGTCAGTGCCCGCCTATCGCGGTCCTGAGAGACCACCCGCAACAATTGGTGTTTTGATCGATCGATCAGTCAACTTTTATCGGCTTAAGCCCCGAGCTAAAGGGGCCAGACCACTCGTCGGCCTGCCCAGAATTCCTTGGCGACATCCAAGTCCAGATAGGAGTGCGTTTCGCTTGCGCAGTATGCGCACTCCATCTATCGATCGCCCAGGAGAACCACCATGTCAATAAATGGACTCGTTTCAAAAATCACACTGACCCTCTGCCTCGGGGGCGTCTCGCACGCTTATGCGGAATCGGTCACCGACCCGATTAACACCTTCGGCATCATCGCCTCACACAATAAGTACACGGTGGAGTTGGATGGCTTTGAGTACGACACCGGCCTGAAGCGGACTCAGGGCGGTCTGTTTTACACCTTCGGCAACAAGCTCACTGGCCATGGAGGCCTGATTTATCAGATCGGCGTGGAGGGCCAGTACAGCCAGCATAACGAGTTGACCTACAAGTCGGCCAAGGCCGAATTCGACATCGGAGCACGGGCGGCGCTGAGCACCTACAACTACGTGGACATCATTCTCGGTGGCGGCTACAGCAGGGACCGCATTGAGCTGGAATTCTCCGGACTCCCCTTAGAGCTCCACCAGACCACCAAATCGCCATTCGCCAAGGCAGGCCTCGGTTACAGCTACCTGACACCGAACCACACCATACGTGTGGAGGTCGGCGCGCGCTACTCGATCGACCCACGCGTCGAGGTGCAATTGGGCGGTCCCAGCGAAAGCGTGGACCTGGAGAACAAGGTCAACCCTTACGGCGAACTGAGCGTCCTGTGGAACAAGAAAGGCATGCCGATCTCGACGAGCCTGTACTACATGAACACCCACTATCAGATCGAGAACGACATCTCCGAGGTCAAGCAGAGACAGATCGGTATGAAGGTCGGCCTGGCATTCTAGAAGGCCACAACAGCGCCGGCCCGCCAACAGGTAGCGCGTTAGTGCGGTTTATTCGCCGCCGACGGCGAAATTCGGCAGGCTATTGACCGGGCGAGAGAAGTCGAAGGGAATGGATTCCAGGGCCAGACCGACATTGCGCTGAACCACGAAATGCAAATGCGGGCCGGTGCTGTTGCCGGTATTGCCGGAGCGCGCGATAAAGCTGCCGGCGGCGACCCGCTGGCCCTCGGTAACGCTGACCGAGCCTTTCATCAGGTGCAGGTAAACGCCCATGGTGCCGTCGTCGTGGAGGATGCGCACGTAGTTGCCGGACGGGTTGTTGCCACGACCGCTCTGGCGGTTCTCGGTCTTCACCACCACACCGCCGCGCGCCGCGACTATCGAGGTGCCTTCGGGCATGGCGATGTCCATCGCGTAACGGCCTTTCGGGGTGAAGTGGCTGTACTGACCGTTGGCGCCCTGGGTCAGGCGAAACGGTCCGCCACGCCATGGCAGCGGGTATTTGGTTTGCGTCGGCACGAGGCGCGGATCGCCGAGGGCGTAACGCAGTTTGGGGGTGTAGCTGAGCGGTTTGCTCGGATCGCGGCGCGTGAGCGTCGCCAGGCGGATGGCGCTACGCGGCGGCAGCACCCAATTGATCGGTTTGGCCGGCGCACCGACGGCATTGTCGACCTTGTCCAGGCGCAGTTCGATCTGTACCGGGGCATAGAGGTCGTTGCGCACCAGCAAGGTCTCGCCCGCTTCGTGGGTCTTGGTTTCCAGCTTCACCTGATTGTCCAGGCGCTCGATCATGCGGTCGCGGAACACGAACACCTGGGCGCCGGGGGCCGCCTGGTCGGTATAGGTCACCACACCGTTGGCATCGGTGTATTTATAGATGGTCAGCGCGGCCACCTGGCCGGCAAAGGCCAGCAAACCGCAGAGTAATATCAGACGCCCTAGCATAGTGACTCGGATCTTATGATGTGCGTGTCCGGGCTTTTGAGATTAGCAGCGCTTACGGCGCTATGCGAGGCTACGTTCGTCAGGCTGTGACGAGGCTCTAACAGGCTGTTGGAAAACTACCTGCTAAGCCTATGCCCCGGGGCTGAAATGCTTTTGCGCGGTGCCACGGGCGATCAGGCGGGAAATATAGTCGAGCTTCTGCGGGTCGCGGTCGACGAACCTGAAGGTCAATTGCAGCCATTCGCTGTCGGGTTTCGGCTCGAAGGCGGCGACTGCGTGCAGATAGCCATTCAGACGCGCGGTTTCCGATGCCTCGCCCTGCTCCAGATCGAGCACGGCGCTCTCCAGCACCTGAGGCAGTTGTTCGCCTCTTTTCACCACCAGCAGTGCTTCCTTGAGGCTGATCGACTTGATCACGCAGGCCATGCTGCCGGCGGTCAGACGCAACTGGCCCTGACCTCGGCCGCTCGGCGCGCTGGCGGCTTTAGGCGCTTTGATCGCTTCGGGACTGGCGGATGAGGCAGCGGGAGCGGTGATCACTTCGGCCTTGCCGGCCGTCAACGCGGCTAACGAGTCGTTGGCGAAGCCGCCGCTGCTGAGCATCTTCGCCGGGGCGCTGGCCATCAAGGCCTGCAACTTGCCGGCACGGTGCAAGGCCTTTTTCACCTTGGTAACCAGCTGCTCGTTGGAAAACGGTTTGCCGATGAAGTCGGAAACGCCGGCCTGAATCGCCTGCACCACGTTCTCTTTATCGCCGCGGCTGGTGACCATGATGAAAGGCGTGGTTTTCAGGTTGTCCTGCTCGCGGCACCAACTGAGCAGTTCCAGCCCCGACAGTTCGGGCATTTCCCAGTCGCAGAGAATCAGATCGATGCTCTGCCGGCTAAGCAATTGCTGCGCTTTGCGGCCGTTGATGGCTTCCTCGATGCGGATGCCGGGAAAGTGGTCGCGCAGGCCCTTTTTCACCAAATCACGGATAAAGGTTGCGTCGTCCACCACCAGCACGCTGACTTTGCTCATCGGCCACTCCTATTGTAATGGCCTAAGCATAGCCGCAAAGAAAGCCGGACGACAAAAGCCCGGCCATTTAAGGCTGAGCGTTTTCCTCGGCTTTTGTGCCTGTCAGCGCTTTTCCTTGCCCTCGACTTCTTCCTTCATGCGGGTCAGACCTATGTGTTTCACATCGGTACCGCGCACCAGGTAAATCACCAGCTCGGCGATATTGCGCGCGTGGTCGCCGATACGCTCCAGGGAGCGCAGGGCCCAGATGATGTTGAGCACGCGGGAAATCGAACGCGGGTCTTCCATCATGAAGGTGACCAGTTCGCGTAGCGCAGTTTTGTATTCGCGGTCGACGGTCTTGTCGTACTGCGCCACCGACAACGCCAGGTCGGCGTCGAAACGGGCGAAGGCATCCAGTGCCTCTTGCACCATCTTGCGCACCTGGTCGCCGATATGCCGCACTTCGACGTAACCGCGCGGCGCTTCGCCTTCTTCGCAGAGCAGAATCGCGCGCTTGGCGATCTTGGTCGCTTCGTCGCCGATACGCTCGAGGTCGATCACCGATTTGGAAATGCTGATGATCAGCCGCAGGTCGGACGCCGCCGGTTGGCGACGGGCGAGGATGCGTACGCACTCCTCGTCGATATTGCGCTCCATCTGGTTGATCTGATCGTCGATCTCGCGCACTTGCTGGGCCAGCCCGGAATCGGCGTCGATCAGCGCGGTCACCGCATCGTTGACCTGTTTCTCGACCAAGCCGCCCATGGCCAGAAGATGACTGCGCACCTCTTCCAGCTCGGAGTTGAACTGCTGGGAGATGTGCTGGGTGAGGTTGTCTTTGTTGATCATGTGCAAACCCTTGAATTAACCGAAACGTCTCTGCATAGGATGGGCTTTGCCAGAGCGTGTCGGGCAAGGCGGCGAAGCGCAGACAGTACGATTTTGTACGGCAAGCTTCGCCAACGCCGCCCGGCGCGTTCTGGCATGGCCATCAGCCGTAGCGGCCGGTGATGTAGTCCTCTGTCTGCTTCTTCGCCGGGTTGGTGAACAGGGTATCGGTGTCGCCGTACTCGATCAGCTTGCCCATGTACATGAACGCCGTGTAGTCCGACACCCGCGCCGCCTGCTGCATATTGTGGGTGACGATGACGATGGTGTACTTGGATTTCAGTTCGTAGATCAGCTCTTCGACTTTCAGCGTCGAGATCGGATCCAGCGCCGAGCAGGGTTCGTCGAGCAGCAGCACTTCCGGCTGCACCGCCACGGTCCGGGCGATCACCAGGCGCTGCTGCTGACCGCCGGACAGGCCGAGGGCGGACTCGTGCAGGCGGTCCTTGACCTCATCCCACAGCGCCGCGCTTTTCAGCGCCCACTCCACCGCTTCGTCGAGCACACGCTTCTGCTTGATGCCCTGGATACGCAGGCCGTAGACCACGTTCTCGTAGATGCTCTTGGGGAACGGGTTGGGCTTCTGGAACACCATGCCGACGCGGCGGCGCAGCTCGGCGACGTCCTCGCCCTTGCGGTAGATATTCTTGCCGTCGAGGTTGATCTCGCCTTCCACGCGGCAACCGTCGACCAGATCGTTCATCCGGTTGAGGGTGCGCAGCAGGGTCGACTTGCCGCAACCGGACGGGCCGATAAACGCGGTCACGCGCTGCCTGGGGATGTTCAGCTGAACATCGAACAACGCCTGCTTTTCACCGTAGTACAGGTTCAGACCCGGCACTTCGATAGCGATGTTTTCGGCCGCCAGGTCGAAACTCTTTTTGTCGCGGCCCAGAGCGGAAATATCGATGCCGTGGGCTTGGCTTTCATGCTGCATGGTTTCACTCCGTTCACAGCTATGAGCTGCAAGCTATAAGCGGCAAGTCAACAGCCGGTCGCTTCCACTGGAAACTTGCGGCTCGAGGCTTGCAGCTCAGATTCAATGATCCAGCGCCTTGTACTTTTCGCGCAGGTGGTTGCGGATCATCACCGCACTGAAGTTCAGTACCACGATCACCAGCACCAATAGCAGCGCCGTGGCGTATACCAAGGGGCGTGCGGCCTCGACGTTGGGGCTTTGGAAGCCGACGTCGTAGATGTGGAAGCCCAGGTGCATGATCTTCTGATCCAGGTGCAGATAGGGATAGTTGCCATCCAGCGGCAGGCTCGGCGCCAGCTTGACCACCCCCACCAGCATCAGCGGCGCCACTTCGCCGGCGGCGCGGGCCACGGCGAGAATCAGGCCGGTCATCATCGCCGGGCTGGCCATCGGCAGCACCACACGCCACAGGGTTTCGACCTTGGTCGCGCCCAGCGCCAGAGAGCCTTCGCGCACCGCACGGGGAATCCGCGACAGGCCTTCCTCGGTCGCGACAATCACCACCGGCAGGGTCAGAATCGCCAGGGTCAGCGAGGCCCAGAGCAAGCCCGGGGTACCGAAGGTCGGTGCCGGCGCCGATTCGGGGAAGAACATGCGGTCCAGCGAGCCGCCCAGCACATAGACGAAGAAGCCCAGGCCGAACACGCCGTAAACGATCGCCGGGACGCCGGCAAGGTTGTTCACCGCGATGCGGATCACCCGGGTCAGCGGCCCCTGCTTGGCGTATTCGCGCAGGTAGATGGCGGCGACCACGCCGAACGGGGTGACGATCACCGCCATGATCAGGGTCATCATGATGGTGCCGAAAATCGCCGGGAAGATGCCGCCCTCGGTGTTGGCCTCGCGCGGGTCGTCGCTGACGAATTCCCAGAGTTTGGCACCGTAGAAGCGCAGCTTATCGAAGCCGCCCATGGCGTTGGGCTGGAAGGCCCGCACCACCTTGCCCAGGCTCAGGGTGACTTCGCGCCCGTCGACGGTTTTGACCGTCACGCTGTCGCGGTTGAACGCCTGATTGAGCGCGACCAATTGGTCTTCGAGCACCTTGTACTCGGCGTCCCACTTGGCCCGTTCGGCGTCCAGGTCGGCCTGCGCGGCGGCATCCAGCTTGCCCTGCAATTCCAGCTTGCGGGTTTGCAGGCGCAGGCGTTCGAGCCCGGCGTTGATCCGGCCGATGTCCTTCTTCTCCAGGCGCACCAGTTGCTCGTGCAGCTGCTCGACGCGCTCGAGACGCTCCTGCAGCGCCGGCCAGCTGGCCTCGCCCTCGGCAACCAGCTCGCCGCTTTCCTTGACGTTGACCAGGTAGCCGTAGAAGTTGCCCCACTCGCGACGCTCGAAGGCCGTGAGGTTTTCCGGGGTACGCTGGTTACTCAGCCACTCGCCGACCACCCAGGTGAAATCCGCGCCGTAGATATCGCGGTTACCCACCTTGAACAGTTCGCGGGTCATGAACTCGTCGCCCTCGGCGTTCACCGGCAAGCCGGAAGCCGCCAAGCGGGCACGTGGCACCTCTTCGATCTGGGTGATTTCACCGGCCATCACACGGGCTTCCTGACCGGGCACCTGGTAATCGGCCTCGACGATATCCGCCGGCCAGAAGTGACCGAGACCACGCACGGCGATCACCAGCATCAGTCCCAGGGTCATGATCACCGCGATGGAGACCGCGCCGGCGTTCATCCAGATCCAGGGTGTACCGCTCTTGAACCAGGTCTTCAGGTTGTTCTGTTTCACGGACATTTACCTTCCCAAACCTTAGAGCGAAGCGTATTTGACGCGCAGACGCTGGCGCACCAGCTCTGCCAGAGTGTTCATCACGAAGGTGAAGCCCAGCAGCACCAGCGCCGAGAGGAACAGCACGCGGTAATGGGTGCCGCCGACCTCCGACTCCGGCATTTCCACCGCCACGTTGGCGGCCAGGGTGCGCAAGCCTTCGAAGATGCTCATGTCCATGATCGCGGTGTTGCCGGTGGCCATCAGCACGATCATGGTCTCGCCGACGGCGCGGCCCATGCCGATCATCACCGCCGAGAAGATCCCCGGGCTGGCGGTCAGAATCACCACCCGCGTCAGGGTCTGCCAGGGTGTGGCGCCGAGCGCCAGGGAGCCGAAGGTCAGGCTCTTGGGCACGCTGAACACAGCGTCTTCGGCAATCGAGTAGATCGTCGGGATCACCGCGAAGCCCATCGCCAGACCGACCACCAGGGCGTTGCGCTGATCGTAGGGAATGCCCAGGTCATTGCTCAGCCACAAGCGCATATTGCCGTCGAACATCCAGTTCTCCAGGTGTCCGCTCATGGCCAGCGAGATGTAAGCGACCACCAGGATCACCGGAATCAGCAGCGCCGATTCCCAACCATCGGGCACGCTCAGGCGGATCGATTCGGGCAGGCGGCTCCAGGCATAAGCGGCCAACAGGATACCGATCGGGGTGAAGATCAGCAGGCTGAAAATGCCGGGCAGATGCCCTTCCACATAAGGCGCCAGGAACAGGCCGGCGAAGAAGCCGAGGATCACCGTCGGCAGCGCTTCCATCAGCTCGATCACCGGCTTGACCTTGCGGCGCAGCGCCGGCGCCATGAAATAGGCGGTGTAGAGCGCAGCGGCGATCGCCAGCGGGGCGGCCAGAAGCATCGCGTAGAACGCCGCCTTGAGGGTACCGAAGGCCAGCGGCGAGAGGCTCAGCTTGGGTTCGTTATCGGTGCTGGCGGACGTCGATTGCCAGATATGGCTGGGCGTATCGTAGTTTTCGTACCAGACCTTGCCCCACAACGAGCTCCAGGAAATCTCCGGGTGCGGGTTGTCGAGCAGCAAGCGCTGCAGTTGCCCATCGCTCTCGACCAGCAGCCGATTGGCGCGCGGCGACAAGGCGGCGAGCGCCTGGCCTTCGGCGACCTGCTCGATCAACAGGGTGCGGTGCGCGGTGCTGTGGAAAACTCCCAGATTGCCCTTGGCATCCAGGGCCATGAAACCCTTGCGGCGCTCTTCCGGAAGAATCTGAATGATCGGGCTGTCATCGAGTTGGAAACTGCGGATGGCCTTGAGGACCGATTTTCCGTCCTCCTCGCGGACCATGAACCACTGCTGTATGCCGCCGCCGCTGTCGCCGATCATCAGCGAAATGCCGCCGAGCAAAGAGGTGGCGTTGCTGACTTCCAGCTTGCCTTCCTTGAGCAGTTTGTAGCGGCCGTTCAGCGAGTTGCTGCGCATGTCGAAGACATCGGCGGTGGCGCGACCGTTGATCACATACAGCCAGAGATGGCGCGGATCGATGATCAAGGCTTTGATCGGCTCGGCGATCTGCGGCAGCGACAGGCGCTCCTCGCTGAGGGTGACTTCGCCGGTCATGAGGTTTTCTTCGCGGCCCAGGCTCAGCACGTGCAGCTCGGTGCCGGTCGAGCCGGTCAGCATCAGGGTGCCGCCATTCAGGCTCATGCCGACGTGATCCAGCGCGCGGCCCTGGGTATCGAGAACGATAGGCGCCTCACCGAACGGGTATTCGATACTCGGCGTAATGGTCTGCACATCGTTCGGGTAGCTGAGCTTGTAGGCATGCTGGAATACCAACACCTGGCCATTCGACAAGCCCAGGGCCACGCGATTGCTGCCCGGCTGATCGCGACCGACCGAAACGATCTGCGCATCCGCGGGGATCGGCAGGCTGACCGTGCTCAGCGCCTGCATGTTCTTGGCATCGAAGAACTGCACCTGGCCGCTTTGGTCCAGACGCATCGCCATCTGGTTCTGCTCTTCCAGGGTCAGCAGCAGGGGCGCAGCGGCTTCGCTCAACCAAGCGGCCTGCACCGGCTTGCGGCTTTCCAGGTCGGCGCCCTGGAACATCGGCAACACCACGTAGCCGAGATAGAAGAAGATCAGGGTAATGGCGCCCAGCACCGCCAAGCCGCCGATCGACACGGCCCAACGCGCCAGGCGATCCTTGAACGCGCGAATACGCCGCTTGCGCCGCAAGGCCGGAGTATTGAAATCCAGCCCGAAGGGCTTGCCCGGAGCGGTCATGGTTTCACTAGACAAATCATTCATAGGTAAGAGCGTCTCTGCGCGGCCATGAGCCCGTCATGATTAATGCTGTCGTTATACGAGCCGCTAACTCTAGCCGGACTTTATGACAAAAAAGTTACAGCACTCGGACAAAGCAACGCCCACCTCTCGTAAACGAGGGCGGGCGTGCGACTTACTGTAGGCGTCTTGCCTGTAGCGGATTACTCCAGACCCAACTCCTTGAGGGTTTTCGCAGCGACCTTGCTCGGCAGCGGGATGTAACCGTCCTTCACCACCACTTCCTGACCTTGCTTGGACAGCACCAGCTTGACGAACTCCGCGTCCAGCGGGCTCAGCGGCTTGTTCGGCGCCTTGTTGACGTAAACGTAGAAGAAGCGTGCCAGCGGGAACTTGCCAGCCAGGGCGTTTTCTTCGTTGGCATCAAAGGCCTCGCCGCCTTTCTTCGACAGCGGCACGGTCTTCACGCTGGAAGTCTTGTAACCGATGCCCGAGTAACCGATGGCGTTCAGGGTGCTGGAGATCGACTGCACCACGGAAGCCGAACCCGGCTGTTCGTTGACGTTGGCTTTGTAGTCGCCTTTGCACAGGGCTTCTTCCTTGAAGTAGCCATAGGTGCCGGATACCGAGTTACGGCCGAACAATTGAATCGGCTTGTTCGCCCACTCGCCGGTCAGGCCAACGTCGCCCCAGGTTTTGATATCGCTGGCGCCGCCGCACAGACGGGTGCTGGAGAAGATCGCGTCGACCTGCGCGATATCCAGGCTCTTGATCGGGTTGTCCTTGTGTACGAATACCGCCAGGGCGTCGATGGCCACCGGTACGGCGGTCGGCTTGTAGCCGTATTTCTCTTCGAATGCCTGGATTTCGGCATCTTTCATCGCACGGCTCATCGGCCCCATGCTGGCGGTGCCTTCGGTCAGCGCGGGTGGCGCAGTGGAAGAACCGGCGGCCTGGATCTGGATATTGACGTTCGGGTATTCCTTTTTGAACTCTTCAGCCCACAGGGTCATCAAGTTGGCCAGGGAGTCGGAACCGACGCTGGACAGGTTGCCCGACACGCCGGAAGTTTTTACGTAGCTCGGCAGAGCCGGATCGACAGCAGCGACCGCATTGGCGGTGGCGACGCCAGCGGCGACAAATGTCATGGCCGCCATCAAACGCTTCAGTTTCATGCCTTACTCCTAGCAAACGTGTGTGTTGGATTGAACGGGGCCAAGTATCTTCAGGCCGTATGACGACTGTATGAAATCTATATGACAGTAAGATGACTACCCAAACCTGTCCCTTCGATAAGGTGGCAGAGCGCCACAGTCGCCCGTCGACTATTCAGTCGCTATACTCGCAAGGCCCGTTCCTTAGCGGGTTTCGCCCCCACAACAACAACCGCACTGCGAGCCGTACCTAGATGAATGATTACGAACAGGACGATCCCATTCCGCAGGGCGATCTGGCGCTGCAGATCACCGCGCTGCCACGAGAAACCAACGGTTTCGGCGATATCTACGGCGGCTGGTTGGTCTCGCAAATGGATTTGGCCGGCACCGCCATGGCCAGCAAGGTCGCCGGCGGGCGAGTTGCGACCGTGGCCATCGACCGGATGGCGTTTCTGGTACCGGTTTCGGTGGGCGCGCAGTTGTCTTTCTATACCCAGGCGCTGGAAGTAGGCCGCAGCTCGATTCAAATGCTGGTCGAAGTGTGGAGCGACGATCCGCTATCCAGCGAATGGCGCAAGGTCACCGAGGCGGTATTCGTTTTCGTCGCCATCGACGGCAGCGGCCGCACCCGTCCGGTACCGGCACGGCGCTGAGGCCTCGCTCAACCAGCCGCCTGCGCCGCATGAAATGTAGCTCCCCGGGTTGGAGAAGGGTTGCGACAGAACCTTAAATGGCCGGCCGGCCATCAGATCCACTGATCGTTACGCTTGCGCCGCACCCGCAACAGGGTCGGCACGATCAGTCCGGCGAACAGTCCAGCACCGGCGATGCTGCCGCCATACACCATATAGCGCATCAGCACCTGCTGATTCTCCTCGCCCAACTGCGCCTGCAACTCACGCAACTCCGAACGCGCCCGGCTCAGTTCGCCGTCCAACGCCGCGCGCGCCGCCTGCGACTCGTCGATCAGCGCCTTACGCGCATCCAAGGTCTCCTGCATGCCCTGCACACGAGCCTTCCAACTGTCGTTGATAGCTTCCAGCTCGGCACTGAGTTCGGCCACCTTCTGCTCCAACTGAGGCAGCCGCTCGGCCTGACCAGGCATCGCCTGCAGATCGCGACTGGGAATCCACACGGCGCTGCCATTTTCGCCACGCACCTGGCTGTAATCCCCCTGGTTTCGCAACAGCTCGACCTTCTGCCCGGAGCTGAGGGTGCCGACGATGCGGTAGCCGTCGGTCGGGCCGCTACGCACATAAGTATTCAAGCTATCGCTCACCCAGCGCACATTGCCTGTGGCCTCCTCGGCCTGCGCCGGCATACCGGCCAGCAGCAGGCCACCTAGCAGGCAGATACCAAGGGTGCGAGTACGCAGCGGGGAAATGCGGGAGGGCGAATAACGGAATGGGGACATGGGGCAATCTTCACATGGCGATAGAACGAAACCCGGTAAATGGGCGCGATAACGCCGGCCAGGCGAAGAGTTGTAAGCAGAAATGCATTCCAGGGTGGATGGAGTCCGCGTAATCACCCGGATGGCGAATGACCATACAACCCACCCGGTAGGCCGACAGCAGACAGACATCGACAGCCAGGTGGAGTTCATTCGGTGCAATGGGGACGGATAGCGGGCCGTTGAAAAATCCAGGAGGGACAAGACCCCCGCAAAAACCGCCGGAAAGCAGCGTTTCGCTGCTGTAAATGCGCACTTTCAGGACAATTTTAACGCCGTATTGCCAACGCAGTTTTTTCAACAGCCTGATAGGCGGTACGAAAGGGACAATGGCCGTCTACACCGCAAAGTAGATGATTACAACAAGAAGAAGCCGACCGATAGCGGATATTTCATCACTAAATGTCGACTCATTCAGGCCCATCGACTCGCGAAGACATCCCTACGGATTTATCAAGAAGCGGCGCTATCTAATAGCTTGTGCCTCTCCAGAGGGATGACCAGCACACGGATGTGTTCCTTTAAAGGAAAAAACACTAAAAATGAGGATTTTTTATGAATACCGATATCTCGCTGTTTGCCAAACCTGAATTTTGGATAACTCTCTCGCTGAGCATAATGTTGACGATCAGCTTCACCATTAAATTTATAAAAAAGAAAAGCAGTGTGAAAGCCAAGGGAGGCTCTGTAGCAGTTGGCCGAGACGCTAATGCTCCCATAACTATCAAGCATGGAAACAAAGTTCCTGATTGATTGGGGTAGTCATGGCGTACATAAGTGAAAGTAATGACGTAAAAGCAGAGAATCAAAGCCTGGCGATAGGGGGTAATGTGAATTCCCCTGTCACCGTTGTCTACCAGAACGGCCCAAGCCAGGCCGAGTTGGCCGCCGCATTAAAAATTGCGATAACAGACAGCGGACTGGTATCTGCACTACCGAACACTAAGAAGGTCGAGTGGCATTCAGCTATTGAGCGGCTGATCGACGAGTACGCCAGCCAGCGAGAGCATGGACAAGTAAAAGTCATACAAGCCTTATTTGAGAGTCTTCTTGCAAACCAAGCAACCAATCTCACCGCACACCTGGTTTATAGGCTGAAAGCCAATATAGCGATCTGCCTGCACCTGCAAGGAATGAATGCCAAAGCGGCAGAATTAATGCACGAAGCGTGCAGTTACTCACCGGAGGAGCCAAGGGCGAAGGCAAACAAGGTTCTGGCCTATCTTCTGGAAAACAAGTCAGAACAGGCATATCGACTCGGCCTAGCCACATTAAAAGAGACACCGACCAACGAGACTGTCGCTGCATACGTTCTACAAGCAGCCAGAGTTAATCAACAGTTGCCGGACCCACACTCGGAGTTTTGTGAGGAAATCAAAAGGGAGGCCATAGTCCAGGCTGCGCATATAGAGTTCCTGCAAAGTAAAGGAGATATTGGCTGGCGGACGCTTGCAAGGTTAGCGCTTGATCGGCATCCCGAAGAAAGACATATAAGGGGCTTGGCTGCACAAAGCTACCTGGATGAAGTGGTGCAACACTACAACGCCAGAAGCATGATCTCCACAAATCAGAAAAGTCTGCTTCTCATAAACAAAGCGCAAGAAATATTCGAGTCGGAATGGCAGGAGCTGAAAGAAAGCGGCCGGGCTGTCCGCCCTTCGGACCACGCCAATTTATGCAACCTTCTGATTTGCCAAAACATCCTTAAAGATCGAATTAAAGCGAGCGAACTCTGCAGGTATCTTTTGGCTCATTGCGCAGATGACGGCCAATCCATGGAGCTTGTCGTTCAGTCTTCTCTTGATTTCGACCTGGACGATATTTTTAGAAACTCCTTACCTCACTTAAAAACCGAGAGCCTTCGCCATAAGTATAAATTCGTCAAAAACGTACGAGACGCTGACTGGGCAGAGCTGGCAAAAATCCAGGACTATAAGCTAAATAGAGCAGACCCAGATTTGAAACCTTCCATACGCATCGCTTGTTATCTAGCGCAGGCTGTGCTGCGTAAAGCAGAGGGAAAAAGAAAGCTTGAAAAATATTTGGCCGAGACCTCTCTGAACAAACGAGCGAGAACGCTTCTATTTGATCTTTCCATTAAAACCGAACTTCCAGCGATCATCCAAATCGCTTATGAGTACGGTATCGCTCAAGCCCCAAAAGAACGTGACCTCGATGAGCGTATTTTATTTTGCCGCATCGCGAAAAGAGTCTTCGATTGGCAAACGATCATCGACCTGCTGCAAGCCAGCGTCCTCCCGGATGAGGATAGCGAAGGCGTTAGAATGCTTGCTTTGGCATACATCAACGAATCCCCGATCACAGAAGATGCCGTAAAATTTTTTGAGCATTTTGCAGTAAAAGGAACCGCAGAAAATTACCACCTTCTATTGTCCGGCCTGTTCCTCACGAAAAGGCAGGATTTTAAGAATGCCAAGCTTACACTGATGCAATATTTCGAGCATGGAGGCCTAGATGCCAGCGCACTGCTTGCTTTGTCGGACATATGCCACTCAGAGAATGACACCGCTTTCATCGTTGAGTTATTGAACCGGCATAACCCCGAAGAGCTGGAGGGAACCCCCGAGCAAAAAATGCACTTGGCGAAGCTTATGATTTTGTATATCGATGCGAGCAAAGGCTTGTCTTATAGCTATCGAATCTATCAGCAAAACCCCAAAGCCGTCGCTATCGCATTAGCCTATGCGCATTTATTCCTGCTCGCCGAAAATAAAATCGACATCGAAGCAACCGATACCGTCGCCGCATCCGTGTTTTTCATATTGGAAAGCAATGAAGGTGATTTAGTCGAACGACTCGTACCAGATAACGTCGAAGACCTATTGGAGCTGAGCCCTGATGAAGTCGACACACTCATAAAATTATCTCTTGGCATGAAGGTTGGGGATTCCTTTAGCAGAGAAGGAATGCACTCGAATACAATCTGGACCATTAAGGAGATACAGCACAAGTACTTGCGAACTTTCCAGTACATCTTCAGGGCGTTCGAGACCGAGTTCCCGGATGCCAAGGGACCCTGGGCCATGAAGATGGAAAAGAACGACATACGACCGATACTCGACTTTATCAAGAAAGCGGCGGAGCACGACGAATCCAGGTTCAGCGACTTGACTCAGCGCAGAGTGCCTATTGAGATAATTGCGGCCATTTGGAAAAAAAAGGTCTCCCACGTCGCAAGCATGATCAGAAAATATAGATCTGAGATCTTCACATGCTTAGGGCACATCGAGGAAAGGCATCGCGCCTATGAAATCCTTAAACATAATAGGGGCCGCGGTTTGGTCCTGGATACCTATACGGCTAGCGTAGCCGGGTTTATCGGCCTTCTCCCAATACTCCAGAAATCCTATGGCAGGGTATATATATCCGGCTCCACGATCACGGAACTCCGGCATCTTTCGGTGGAGATAATCGGCGCTTTTGAGCATGAGCTTTCACTGGATTGGTACAGTGATTCGTTCAGTAGAGGTGCAACCGACCCTGCGCAAATAATACTCAGCCCGGAGTCCATTCAGGCTTGCATCGATGCGCTCAACGAGTGCTGCGAAGTCGTCACCTATGCGTTTCCAGCACGTATCGATCCGACCATTAGCCAAATATTCAAACTCACCGGCTCAACCCCCTTCGAGCCTTATTTCATTGCAAAAGAAAAGGACGCGATATTCGTTTCCGACGACGGTTTCTCACGGGAATACGCTAAAGCTTTGCATCAGGTGGAAAACAGCGCTTGGCTTCAGTCCGCCCTGGATGTAGCCGCAGAGGCATTGGGCATGACGCTGGATGATTACAGTGGTTACATCATCTCTCTGGCGCAACACCGCCATAGCCATGTGAGCCTTAACTTCGAAGCCTTCGACCGGATTTTTCAATTGGACTCAAGCGTTGAGCTTTATAAATTCCAAGCCGTTGCTCAATACATCGGCATCAAGAATTCCGACTTCAAAAGCCATTTCGAACTCACCAAACGCTTTCTGGCTCGTCATTGGGCAGGCAATAAATGTCCCGATCTCAAGATCATGAAAGCGACCGGGATCGTTCTGGAAAACTTCATCAGAATCCCTCAGTCGCTACATGTCATCCGACAGCACTTCAATATCCCCTCTCCCGCGCTCTCGACCTACATCTATGAGTGGATGCAGGGACACTTCCTGAATCCTCCAGGGCAATTCAGACCTAAATAGACAGTTCGATTTTGCTACCCATTGAACAACACCGGACGATGGTTTTATCAATAAAAACGCCGGCGCGAGGCCGGCGTCTTAAATGGGCTGAACATCAACCGCGGATATTGTAGATATCCTTCTCGTTGAGCTCGGCGTACTCGAACATACGCTTCAGGTAGGCCTTCTGCTGTTCCCACACCTTGCTCGCGACCGGGTCGGCGGCGGCGCTGGTGTCGACCACTTCGGCCGCCACTTCCTTGAGCTTGGCCAGTACTTCGTCAGGCAGGCGGCGGACTTCCACGCCTTCCGCCTTGAGCTGCTCCAGCGCTTCCATGTTCTTGGCGTTGTAATCGTCGAGCATGTCGCCGTTCACATCGCGTGCCGCCGCGCGGACGATCGCTTGCAGATCGGCCGGCAGGGTTTCCCAGGCCTTCAGGTTGATGTCCAGCTCGAAGGTGACGTTCGGCTCTTGCCAGCCCGGGGTGTAGTAGTATTTGGCGGCTTTGTGCAGGCCCAGGGCCTGGTCATTGTATGGCCCGATCCACTCGGTGGCGTCGATCGCACCGGTCTGCAGTGCGGTGAAAATCTCGCCCGCCGGCATGTTGACCACGGTGCCGCCCATCTTGGTCAGCACTTCGCCGCCGAGGCCCGGGGTACGCATTTTCAGGCCCTGGAAATCTTCGACGCTGTTGATTTCCTTGTTGAACCAGCCCGCAGTCTGTACGCCGGTGGAACCACATGCCATCGGCAATACACCGAAGGGTTTGTAAACTTCCTCCCAGAGTTGCATACCGCCGCCACGGTGCAACCAGGCGTTCATTTCCTGAGCGTTGGGGCCGAATGGCGAGGCGCAGAAGAATTGCGCCGCGGGTACCTTACCCTTCCAGTAATACGGAGCACCGTGGCCCATTTCGGCAGTGCCGCGGGACACAGCATCGAACACTTCCAGGGCGGGCACCAGCTCGCCGGCAGCGTAAATTTTGACCTTGAGACGGCCATTGCTCATCGTTTCGACCAATTTAGCGAAGCGTTCGGCCCCCACACCGACACCTGGGAAATTCTTCGGCCAAGAGGTG
Source organism: uncultured Pseudomonas sp. (assembly GCA_966210885.1). Lineage (GTDB taxonomy): Bacteria > Pseudomonadota > Gammaproteobacteria > Pseudomonadales > Pseudomonadaceae > Aquipseudomonas. The sequence continues at coordinate 83,595 of CBIHLQ010000001.1, read as the reverse complement.
ACCATTTTCCAGTTGAAGGTTTGAGCACCCGCACCCTCTTGGGGCTTGGCTGCGGTTTCAGCCTTGTCTTTGCAACCGGCCAAGGCCGTAGCTGCAAGGCCTACGCCCGCTGCTGCGAGAATTTGACGACGTTTCATGTAATGGTTCCTTGTTGTTGTTAAGGGGCTGAGCACTGGGATCGCCAGCAATCAGCTAATACTGACTATCATAGGCACCCACATCCCTCAAGCGCAGTAACTACGTACGTAGTATTGCGAGTTGCGAGGCGTTTTACCCGACTCCTAGAATCCCAGGCCTTCTTGGCTCATAACAACAAGGATCTGCCATGACGACATCCTCCCCTCCTTTGCTGAGCCTCGCTCACTTCATCGACTCGATAAATTCCGGGCTGGGTAAAGCCTGCGCTTGGCTGACGCTGTTTCTCGTAACCGGCACCTCGATAGTGGTGGTGTTGCGCTACGGCTTCGGCATCGGCGCCACCGCCCTGCAAGAAGCCGTGCTCTACGCCCACGCACTGGTGTTCATGGGCGCTGCGGCCTGGGTGCTGCAACGCAACGGCCATGTCCGCGTGGATATTTTCTACCAGAAGTTCAGCGGTCGCCGGCAAGCCCTGGTGGACGCTATGGGCACCCTGCTGTTTCTGCTGCCGGTGTGCCTATTCCTCGGTTGGGCCAGCTGGGATTACGTCAGTAATTCCTGGGCAACCCTGGAAGCCTCCAGCGAATCGGGCGGCCTGACATTCGTGTACCTGCAGAAGAGCATCATTCTGGTACTGGTCGTCAGCCTGGTGTTGCAAGGCATCGCCGACTTGATCAAAGCCGCTTACATCATGACCGGCCGCCTGTCCGCACCGGAGGTGAAGCATGGTTGAGTTAATGGCGATTCTGCTGTTCGTCTGCATCTGCGCAGCATTGATGGCCGGTTACCCGGTCGCCTTCACCCTCGGCGGCGTGTCCTTGGTCTTCGCCGGTATCGGCATCGTGACCGGTACCTTCGATGCCGGATACCTCAGTGCCCTGCCCAACCGCCTGTTCGGCATCATGAACAACCAGACCATGCTGGCGGTGCCATTGTTCGTCTTTATGGGCGTGATGTTGGAGAAGTCGCGGGTCGCCGAAGACCTGCTCGAATCCATGTCGCGACTGTTCGGCACCCTGCGTGGCGGCCTGGCGATTTCCGTATGCGTGGTCGGCGCCTTGCTGGCCGCCTCGACCGGCATCGTCGGCGCTACTGTGGTGACCATGGGTCTGCTGGCTTTACCGACCATGCTGCGGCGCGGCTATGATCCGGCGATCGCCACCGGCACCCTGGCCGCGACCGGCACCTTGGGCCAGATCATCCCGCCGTCGATCGTGCTGGTGCTGCTCGGCGACGTGATGTCCAGCGCCTATCAGCAGGCGCAGCTGAAAATGGGCATCTTCTCGCCGAAGACCGTCTCGGTCGGCGACTTGTTCGTCGGCGCCTTGATCCCCGGCCTGATGCTGGTGGGGCTGTATATCCTCTACATAATCGGCGTAGCGATCTTCCAGCCGAAGAAGTTGCCGGCGCTGCCCCAGGAAGAACTCGGCCCCATCGAGTGGAACAAGCTGATCAACGCCCTGGTGCCGCCACTGTTGCTGATCGGTGCGGTACTCGGCTCGATCCTCGCCGGGTACGCCACGCCTACCGAGGCGGCGGCATTGGGTGCGCTGGGCGCCATGGCGCTGGCCTTGTACAAACGTAAGCTGAACTTCGCCCAACTGCGCGAAGTGGCCTACGGCACCACCGAAATCAGCGCCATGGTGTTCATGATCCTGATCGGCGCCTCGCTGTTCTCCCTGGTGTTCCGCGGCTTCGGCGGCGAGGCGATGATCGAGGACATCTTCGCCCAGTTGCCCGGCGGCGTGCTCGGCGCCTTCTTCCTGGTGATGCTGGTGATCTTCCTGCTCGGCTTTATCCTCGATTTCATCGAGATCACCTTCGTGGTGGTGCCGATCGTCGGGCCGGTATTGCTGGCCATGGGGCTGGACCCGGTATGGCTCGGGGTGATGATCGCCCTGAACCTGCAGACCTCCTTCCTCACCCCACCGTTCGGTTTCGCCTTGTTCTACCTGCGCGGCGTCACCCCGCCGTCGGTAGCGACCAGCACCATCTACAAAGGCGTGGTGCCATTTATCCTGATTCAGCTGCTCCTGCTGGTCATCGCCTACCAGTTCCCCGGGCTGATCACCTGGCTGCCTGAGCAGGTATACGGCAAGTAACACCCCGAACGCCCCGGCGCCTGCACCGCGCCGGGGCATCCCTCAACGGTATTCGCACCGCGGCCAGCGCGGTCGGCGAAGCCTTGCCCGCAAAACGTCGGTGGGCACCCGGTTGTAAAACGCATCGCGGCCTTCAGAGCGTGACGCGCCCAGTGCAATGCGCTGCCGTGCCCCTGGCTTGGCCATAACAACAAAAGCTGTCGAGGTCTTCCATGTCGCTCACGCTTACCAATCCGCTTCGCACTCTTGCCTCTCGCCTGTCGGTAACGCCTTTACGGCGAAGTCCGCCGACCTAGTTCATCGCTCGCTCCGCTAGCTATCTCAATCGCCCGGCGCCGCTTCGCGCAACGCCAGGGCAGCGGGAGCGCGCCCACGAATTCGGTTCGTAGCCTTTTACGCGCCGATGCAGCAACACCCATAAAAACACTGGAGAAAATCACAATGAAAAAAACCTCCCTTGCATTGGCTGTCGCAGCCGGCACATTCGGCGTGTCGTTGATGGCTCAAGCTGAATTCATCAAAGACAGCACGGCCAGCATCGAAGCGCGTAACTTCTATTTCAACCGCGACTTCCGCCAGGCCGATACCCCCACCCCGTCCCAGGCCAAGTCGGAAGAATGGGCACAGGGCTTTCTGCTGCGTCTGGAATCCGGTTACACCGAGGGCACCGTGGGCTTCGGCGTCGATGCCCTGGGCACTTTCGGCTTCAAACTGGATTCCGGTGACGGTACCGCCGGCAGCGGCCTGCTGGTTCCCGACCGTGAGTCGGGCGGTTCCCAGGACAACTACGGCGACCTCGGCCTGGCCGCCAAGGCCAAGGTCTCCGAGACCGTGCTCAAAGTCGGCTCGCTGCAACTGAAGAATATGGCCATCGGCTCCAGCGATGGCCGCCTGCTGCCGCAGGTATTCAGCGGCGGCCAGCTGGTCTCCAAGGACATCGCCGGCTTGACCCTCGACGCCGGTTACCTGGATGAGGTCAATCATCGCAATTCCGGCGACTTCGAAGGCCTGACCATGACCTCTGGCGGCAGGCGCGGAATCGCCTTCGAAGACGGCAACCAAAGCAGCAACTTCGTCTTCGCTGGCGGCACCTACAAGTTCAGCGACAGCCTGACCGGCGGTTACTACTACAGCAACCTGGAAGACCTGTATAAGCAGCACTCCTTCAACCTGGTGCACGTGCTGCCGCTGGGCGACAAGCAATCGCTGAAGACCGATCTGCGCTACGCGCGCTCGACCGACGACGGTCACAGCAATGTCGACAATAAGGCCTTCGGCGCCATGGTTACCTATGCCCTGAGCGGCCACAGCTTCGGCCTTGGCTACCAGAGCATGAGCGGCGACACCGGCTTCGCGTATGTCAACGGTACCGATCCGTTCCTGGTCAACTACGTGCAGATCGGCAACTTCGCCGCCAAGGACGAAAAGTCCTGGCAGGCGCGTTACGACTTCAACTTCGCCTCGATCGGCATCCCCGGCCTGACCTTTATGACCCGTTACCTGACCGGTGACAATGTCGACCTGGGTACCAATGTTAGTGACGGCAAGGAGTGGGAGCGCGACATGGACCTCGCCTATGTGGTCCAGAGCGGCCCGCTGAAGAACCTCGGCCTGAAATGGCGCAATGCGACGGTGCGCTCGAACTTCACCAACGACATCGATGAGAACCGCCTGATCCTCAGCTACACCCTGCCGCTGTTGTAAGACAGTCGCACGCCGCCGATCTGTTGCATCCATTTCGGCGGCGTTAAAACCTTAGCCCGGACCACGCTCCGGGCTTTTTTCGTGTACCCATTGCCTGTTGCAGCGCCAGCGGAGCGCGCCTGCGGCAATGCGCTGCCTCGCTGTCCGCTACCATTCGGCGGAACCCCGTAGTCAAAGCACAAGCATTTGATTCTGAAAGATAAATATGCAGCGCCTCCGGTCACTCCAGGCGCCATGCGGGTCGCGAAAAATTAAACTTATCCATGCCATTGCAGTAGGCCTTCATTTTCGGAGGATCCCAAGATGAAAACACTATTGACGTGCGCATTGATGGCATCGGCCTTGGTACTGAGCGGCTCCGCCATGGCCGAGGATGGCTTCGATCAAACCCCATTGGCGCGGCAGATATCGCAGCACGACGATTCCGTCGACGGCGGCAGCGAAAGCAAACGCTTCGCGGACATGCTCGAGCGCCAACCGACCGCCGCCGGCCGGCAGCCGGAACCTGAGGAGTCGGAGTCCCGGCAGCATCGCAAGCGGTCGGACAGTAACGATCATCAGTAGCCATCCAGCCCAGGGTGGATAGCGGGTAGTCATCCACCCTGCCTCAACGAGTCGATCAGCTAATCCAGTGCCTTGCCGGCGGTGCGGAAAACCGTCCGCTCCGTGGCGCATGAAAAGCGCTACTCGCTGCGTAACGCATCGACCGGGTGCAGACGCGCCGCGCGACGGGCCGGGGCGATGCCGGCGAGCAGGCCGATAAGCGCCGATAGCGCCAACGCCATCAGTACGAAGGCGGGTGCGACACTCAGCGGTAGACCGGGCACACCGAAATGGATCGCCAGCAACATCAGCGCCATCAGCAACAACCCGAGCACACCGCCGGCCAGCGACAACAACGCCGCCTCCGCGAGAAACAAACCCAGCACTTGCCGCGGGGTCGCGCCTATCGCGCGCAACAGGCCGATCTCCGCCGTGCGTTCGCCGACCGTGGTGGTCATGATGGTGAGAATGCCCACCGCACCGACCAGCAACGAGATACCGCCGAGGGCGGCGACGGCGGTGGTCAGGGTGCCGAGGATGCGGTCGAGGCTGGCGAGCATGTCGTCCTGGGTGGTCAGGCTGAAATCCTCGCTGCCATGGCGCTCGATCAACACCTGGCGAATCCGTTCGCTCAGCTGCTTTGATCCGGTGCCCGCGGTGAACATCACGTTGATTTCCATCAGGCCGTCGCGGTTGAATAGGCTCTGTGCCCAATCCACGGGGATATAGGCGATGTCGTCGAGATCGAAGCCGAGCAGTTGACCCTTCTCCTCGATCACCCCGATCACCCGAAAACGCACGCCGCCAACCCGCACCGGTTCGCCCAACGGATTGGCAGCGCCGAACAGTTCCTCGCGCAGCTTGTGGCCGAGCACCACATAAGGCGGCGAGCGGCCGTCGCGGGCCGCCGGCAGGAACTGGCCGAGGGCCACGCGAAAACGCCAGGCGTCGGCCAGTTGATGGCCGCTGCCGATGATATCGCTGCGTCGCCCGAGCACCCCGAACTGGATTTCGCCGCTGCCCTGAATGATCGGCACCACCGCCTCGACATGCGGCAAACGCGCCAGCGCATCGGCATCGGCCAGGCTCAGCGGGCGCACGCTGCTGAGGATGCCGCCGAGGCCGCCGGTCTGGGTTTTGCCGGGGTGAACGGCGATGATCCGCGTGCCGAACTGCGAGAAGTTGTCCAGCACGTACAGGCGCAGGCCCTCGCCCATGGCAGTGAGCAAGGCCACCGCGGCGATGCCGATGGCCACCCCGAGCAGCGTCAGCAGACTGCGCAACGGCCGACTGATAAGGGTCGTGGCGGTCAGCCGCAGGCCATCCTGCCAGCGCATCATGACCGCGACCCCTGATTGGTGCGCACGGCGCACCCTACCCATGCGCACAACCCGTAGTAGGGTGTCGCGGGGCCGCCCAGGCTGCGTGCACCAAGACCGCTCATCCTCTGGCTCCCGGCGGACGCAGCGCCGCCAGCGGCTCCAGTCGCGCCGCTTGATTGGCCGGCAGCCAGGCGAACAGCAACGCCGCCAACCCGGCCAATAACAGCGAGCCGACACGCGCCCAAACCGGGGTCTGCAGGGGAATCTCCCACAGCTGGCGAGCGAACCAGAGCAAGGCTTCGCTCAGCCCCAGCCCGATCGCGCCGCCGGCCAGGGCCAGCAGCGCCGCCTCGCCGACGAACAACAGGCGCACCTGCGCCGGTCGCGCGCCCAGGGCTTTGAGCAAGCCGATTTCGGCGGTGCGCTGGTTCACCGCTATCCAGGTCACGTTCATGATCAGGATGCCGGCGACCAACAGGCTGATCGCGGCGATCCCGGCCAGGGCCAGGCCGAGGGCGCCGAGGATGTCGTCGAAGGCAGCGAGCATGCTGTCCTGGCTGATCAGGGTGATGTCCTCCTTGCCCTCGTGGCGGGCTTTGATGGTGTCGAGAATCTGCCGCTTGCCGCTCTCGAGAAAGTGCGGCCCGCGCAGCTCGGCGAACACCCGAAACAAACCCTCGCGGTTGAACAGCACCTGAGCGCTGGCCACCGGGATGATCAGCAGCTCGCCGAAGTCCATGCCGAGGGATTCGCCGCGCTCGTCGAGGATGCCCACCACGCGGAAACGCCGATCGCCGGCGCGCAGCCACTCGCCCAGGGCCGGGCCCGTGCCGAACAGCTCGCGCCTTAGGGTGATGCCGATCACGCAGACCGCCTCGGCCTGGTTCAGCGGCAGCGCCGGCAATATCTGCCCCTGGCCCACCTCGAGCTGACGGATGGCGAAAAAGTCGCGGCTGGTGCCCAGGGTAAAGGCCTCGCGCGAGCGGTTGCCGACACTGACCTCGACCTGGCCGGCCTGCAGCGGCGCCACCCGGCGCACGCTGGGCAAGCGACCGATCGCTTCGGTGTCGCCCAAAGTCAGGTCGCGGGTCGCCAGGCCGGTGAGCGGCGGCATGCCGCCGGTGGTTTCCTTGCGTCCCGGCAGCACGATCAAGGTGTTGCGCCCGAGCATCGAGAACTCGCCGATCACGAACTGCCGCGCGCCCTCGGCGAGACCGGTCAACAGGTTCACCGCGACCACCCCGATGGCCATCGCCAGCAGCAACATCAGGCTGCGCGAGCGGTGCCCGCGCAGGGCGCCGAACATCAGCCCGAGGGCATCAACCGCGCGCATCGCCCGGTCCTTGCCGAAGGTCCTCGATGATCTTGCCGTCGCGCATGCGCAAGCAACGCCGGGCGCGCGCACCGAGGGCGGCGTCGTGGGTGACGATCAGCAAGGTCAGGCCCTCGCCGTTGAGTTCCTCGAGCAGCGCCACCACCTCGGCGCCGGTATGGCTGTCGAGATTGCCGGTGGGCTCGTCGGCCAGCAGCAGGGCCGGTTGCATGGCCATGGCGCGGGCGATGGCGACGCGCTGGCGCTGACCGCCGGAGAGTTCGCCGGGACGATGGCGGACCCGGTCGCCGAGGTTCAGGCGCTCGACCAAGCGGGCGCTGCGCCGCTGCCGCTCGGCGGGTTCGATGCCGGCCAGGAGCATCGGCAGCTCGATATTCTCCAGGGCCGTCAGCCGTGGAATCAGGTGGTAGGACTGGAACACGAAGCCGATATGCCGGCTGCGCAACTCGGCCCGGCGATTCTCGTCCAACGCCGCGGTGGCTTCGTCGTTCAGCCAGTACTCACCGCTGTCCGGCGCATCGAGCAGGCCGAGGATGTTCAGCAGGGTCGACTTGCCCGAACCGGAAGGCCCCATCACCGCCAGGTATTCACCGGCGGCGACTTGCAGGTCCACCGCATCCAGGCCTTTGACCTGCTGATCGCCGAGCACGAAGCAACGGCTCACCGCACTCAGCCGGATCATTGCGCGGCCTCGTCCTCGGGGATCGCCGCCACGCCATCGGCCAATTCCTCCTGCTCGAGATTCGCCACGATCCGCTCGCCCTCGGCGAGCCCGGCCAGCACCTCGGTCCAGCGCCAATTGGCCAAGCCGGTATCCAGACGTACCTCATGCAGCATCCCGGCCGCGGCGTCGTAGCGCAGCACCCGGCCGCCCTGCAACAGGCTTTCGGTGGGAATACGCAGGGCCTCGGGGTGTTCTTCGATGATGATTTCCACATCGGCGCTATAGCCGGTCAACAACGCCAGCTCGGCTGGTTCCGGGGCGAAGCGCACTTCGATATCGATGGTGCGCGCCTGACGCTCGAGGTCGCGCACGAAGGGCGCGATACGACTGACCTTTCCGGTGAAATGCTGGCCGCGAAAAGCGTCCAGACCGATGCGCACCGGCATGCCCGGGCGCACCCGGGCGGCGTCCACCTCGTCGATCGGGGCTTCGACATACAGGCAGCTGTCGTCGATCAGATCCACCGCAGGCGGGGTCGGAATACCCGGCGGCGAGGGGGTGACGAACTCGCCGACTTCGCCATTGATCTCGGCGACTATGCCGGCGAAAGGCGCGCGCAGCGTAGCCTGATCGAGCAGCGCGCGTTGCAGGGCCAAGTTGGCCTCGGTTTCCTCAATAGTCAAGGTCGCGGCCGTGCAGGCCAGGGCCGACAAGCGCGCGCGGGTGGCGCTCTGATCGACCCGGTCTTCGGCGACCAGTTGCCGCGCTTGCAGGCGCGCCAGGCGTTGGTGATCGCGCTGCTCCAGGTCGGCCTGCAGGCAGCGCTGCTGGCGTTGATTGACCAGGCCCTGCAAGCGCGCCTCGACCTCGCGCACCCGCGCCTGTAATTCATCCTGGCGCAAGCGCATCAGCACCTGCCCGGCCTCGACCCGCTGACCTTCTTCGACCAGACGCTCACTGACCTGGGCGCCCTGATTGAACGACAGCAGCGTGCGCCGGCAGGCCTTGAGCGTGCCGGCGCGGGTGTTGGCCACCAGGGTTTCCACCGGGCCGCGCTCCACCGCCAGCAAGGGCACCGGCAGCGGCTGCGGTTGGCGCCACCACCAGAAGGCTGCGGCCAGGGCCAGCAATAGCAACACAGCGACGAAGATCTTGCGCATCGGTCTCTCCCTTGAGTCCGCCTTTAGCCTAGGCCAGCGGGAACACCGCAACAATGCGCCAGGTCAGTGTATGACAGCGTCGGCTGGCCTTTGCCGGCAGGGCGGTTCACACTTTCCGGCAATACTTCATAGAAGGAGCGCAACCATGAATGGCGCCGAGCAACGACCGCTGGTGGAGCGGGTGGATATGAACGAGCTGGCCTGCTGGCGCGTGCGCACGGCCAGCGCCGAACTTTTGGTCGCCCAGCAGGGTGCGCAGATTCTCAGCTACCAACGCAACGGCGAGCGGCCGTTGATCTGGCTCAGCGAGCAAGCCGAATTCAACCAGGGCCAGAGCGTACGAGGCGGCGTGCCACTGTGCTGGCCCTGGTTCGGCGACCTGCGCCGCAACCCCCAGGCGGTGCAGGCGATGTACCAGGGCGGCAGTCTGGCCTCGGCCCATGGCCTGGTGCGTGGCCTGGATTGGCAGTTGCTCGGCATCGACCAGCAGGACGGCGGCGTCAGCCTCGAATTCGTCTTCAACAGCGCCGAACAGCCGCTGCCGACCTGGCCCCATGCTGTCGAGCTGAAGTTGCGTATTCAGCTCAACGACAAGCTGCATCTGCAACTCCACAACCACAACCTCGGCGATACGCCCGTAGCGATCAGCCAGGCGCTGCACAGCTATTTCGCGGTCAGCGATATACACCGGGTGCAGGTCGAAGGGCTGCACGGCTGCCGCTATGTCGAAACCCTGGAGGACTGGCAGCAGCGCATGCAGGACGGCGCCCTCGGCTTTGCCGGCGAAACCGACCGCATCTACCTGGACACCCCCGCGCAACTCGAGATCCTCGATCCCCTCTGGCAAAGGCGCATCCGCATGCACAGCAGCGGCTCGGCCTCGGCGGTACTGTGGAACCCCTGGATCGATAAAGCCCGGCGCCTGTCGCAATTCGCCGACGACGCCTGGACCGGCATGCTCTGCGTCGAACATGCCAATGTACTCAACGACATGCTGACCCTCGCTCCCGGCGAACAGCATCGCCTCGACCTGAGTCTCTGGAGCGAACCGCTGCCAGGCTGAGAGGGCTGCGCAAGCGCAGGGTGGACATGCCGCAGGCTTGTCCGCCATTTGGGCCGTCAAGGGTGGACAAGGCTTCGCCATGTCCATCCTAGATGGCATCCGCTAACCCGGATGAAATCCGTGGAGGCCCGAGCCAAAGATCGTAAAGCAACCTCACGCGTTGCATATATAACGCACTTAAAACCGGGCAGTGTTCACATATATACAATCAGGAAAATCCATTTTCGTGATGCGCCACTAATTTGCCAGTAAGCCATCTCTTACATATTTAGATTTGCATCACTTACATCGACGATAAGCCTTATTACTTGTGCGTTAGTTCTCAGATTAAATAGGAACTAACGTACCAGCAATTAATCGTTCGATAGCCATCATTGTTAGCTATTTCACACTTTCAGCGGTTGCCCAGCGCGACTCATGGGTCTAGGATGCCCACCTCATCAGGGAGATGCGCAACTTGTTGCACATCGAGCTGCGCAAAAAGTTGCGCACTCGGCGCGATGCCAAACGGCCACACGTAGCCGCACCGACATCCGCGAAGTTGTACGTCGCAATAAATGAGTCATGGAATGACCTATTCAAATAAGCTCACCGCTCATTATTTAGAACTCGCTAAACTCCCTATTAATGAAGGGGACTTTGCCGGTACTGATGTACGTTATTCCACAGAATACGAAGTACTGGAAAACGAGCTGGGTAAAGCCACCGCCCTGCATGAAACCGGCGGTATCGACTGGCAGAAAGTCCGCGAATACAGCGAGACCCTGCTCAGCGCCCATTCCAAGGATTTGCGCGTCGCCTCCTGGCTGATCTGGGGCCTCTATCAACGCGAATCTTTCGCCGGCCTGCAAGCCGGCCTCAGCCTGTTGCACTACCTCTGCATCAACCACTGGAACGAGCTGCATCCACGCAAGGCGCGCACCCGCGCCGCCGCCATCAGTTGGTTGATCCCACGCCTGGAACAAGCGCTGGCCGAACACGTGCCGATTGGCGAGCAGCTGGCGCTGTTCCGTAGTCTGGCCGAGCAATTGCGCGCCCTCGAAGGCTGTTTGTCCGAACATCTGGGCGAAGAGGCACCGCTGCTGCTGCCGCTTTGCCGCCGTCTCGACGAGCTGGTCAACCGTGCCAGTCAGGGCCAGCCGGAGCCTGGTAGCGTTGGCGCGGCATTGGCTCAGGTCAAACAGGTCGCGAGCCAGATGCTCACCCCTGGCGCGCCCATCGAAAACGAAAAAGAAGCGCACAAAAGCCTGCGCAGCCTGCAAGACCAGGCGCGGCCGCTCTGTGCTTACTGGTTGAAACAGAAAGCCAGCGATCTACGCGCACTGCGTCTGGCTCGCACCCTGCTGTGGCTGCCCATCGATGGCCTGCCGGAGCGTAACGCTGAACAGATCACCGCTTTGCGCGGATTGCCGGCGGACAAACTGACCAGCTACCAGGAGCGCTACCAGAACGGCCAATACGCCGACCTGCTGGTCGATCTGGAAGCCAGCATCGCCCGTGCACCCTTCTGGCTCGACGGCCAGCACCTGGTCTGGCAGTGCCTGCAAGGCCTGGACGCCGAACAGGCGATGCGTGAGGTGGAAATCCAACTTGCGCTATTTATGCAGCGCATGAGTGGCCTGGAAGAGCTGCGCTATCACGATGGCAGCGCCTTTGCCGATGCGCAGACCCGCGCCTGGCTCAGCTCCCATGTCATGCCGCACCTGCAGGCCCCGACCACCGCCAGCGCCCCGGCGGCCAACGAGGGTGGCAGCCAACCGGCCTGGGAAATCGCCCTGCAGGAAGTGCTGCCGAAGCTGCGCAAGGACGGCCTGAAATCCGCCGTGCAACAACTCAAACTCGGTCTGGCCAAGGCGCGCGGCGGCCGCGAACGTTTTTTCTGGCAACTCACCCTGGCGCGATTGTGCTACAGCGCCAAGAAATACGAGCTGGCCAAGACCCAACTCGAATCGCTCGACCAGACGCTAAAGGCCACCGGCCTTGGCGACTGGGAACCCGATCTCGCCCTGGACGTACTGCGCATGCTGCACAGCTGCTGTGAGCTGCTGCCGCAGAACCATGCGGTGCGTGAAAGCAAGGAAGAGATCTACCGCAGGTTGTGCCACCTCGATCTTGAAGTGGTACTGGACTAGGCCCTCGGGCCATAACCGTAACGGAGAATGACCATGGCCAAAGAAGGCTCGGTAGCCCCCAAGGAACGCATCAACGTCACTTTCAAACCCGCCACCGGCGGCGCCCAGGAAGAGATCGAACTGCCACTGAAACTGATGGTGCTCGGTGATTTCACCCAGCGCGCCGACGATCGCAAGATCGAAGACCGCAAGCCGATCGCCATCGACAAGAACAGCTTCGACGAAGTACTGGCCAAGCAGGAACTCAACCTGACCTTCGGCGTACCGAACCGTCTGCAGGACGAGCCGACCGACGACGAGTTGGCCGTACAACTGCGCATCAATTCGATGAAGGACTTCAACCCGGCCAATCTGGTCGAGCAAGTGCCTGAACTGAAAAAGCTGATGGAACTGCGCGACGCCCTGGTTGCCCTGAAAGGCCCACTGGGCAATGCCCCGGCCTTCCGCAAGGCAATCGAAAGCGTACTCGCCGACGACGACTCGCGCGACCGCGTACTCGGCGAACTCGGCCTGGCTGCCCAAGGCAAGCTGGACTCCTGATCCAATTAACAAGGAAGCTAATTCATGAGCACTAGTGCAGCAGTAGAAAGCGGTCGCAGCGCCGCCGAGCTCGGCATTCTCGACCGCATCATTGCCGAGACCAAACTGACTCCGGACGACGAAGCCTATGACATCGCCAAGCGTGGCGTGTCGGCCTTTATCGAAGAGTTGCTGAAGCCGCAGAACGAAAATGAGCCGGTGAAAAAGGCCATGGTCGACCGCATGATCGCGGAGATCGACGCCAAGCTCAGCCGGCAGATGGACGAAATCCTTCACAACCCGGAATTCCAGGCCCTGGAATCCTCCTGGCGCGGCCTCAAGCTGCTGGTGGATCGCACCAACTTCCGCGAAAACATCAAGCTGGAGATCATCAACGCCTCCAAGCAGGATCTGCTCGATGACTTCGAAGACAGCCCGGAAATCACCCAGTCCGGCCTGTACAAGCACATCTACACCGCAGAATACGGCCAGTTCGGTGGCCAGCCGGTTGGCGCCCTGATCGCCAACTACTTCTTCGACCCGAGTGCTCCGGACATCAAGACCCTGCAATACGTTGCCAGCGTCGCCACCATGTCCCACGCGCCTTTCATTGCCGCCGCCGGCCCGAAATTCTTCGGCCTGGAAAGCTTCACTGGCCTGCCGGACCTGAAAGATCTGAAAGATCACTTCGAAGGCCCGCAGTTCGCCAAATGGCAGAGCTTCCGCGAGCAGGAAGATGCCCGTTACGTCGGCCTGACCGTACCGCGCTTCCTCCTGCGCAACCCCTACGATCCGGAAGACAACCCGGTCAAGACCTTCGTCTACAAAGAGAACGTCGCCAACAGCCACGAGCACTACCTGTGGGGCAACACCGCCTACACCTTCGCCTCCAAGCTGACCGACAGCTTCGCCAAGTTCCGCTGGTGCCCGAACATCATCGGCCCGCAGAGCGGCGGCGCGGTAGAAGACCTGCCGCTGCACCACTTCGAAAGCATGGGCGAGATCGAAACCAAGATCCCGACCGAAGTGCTGGTCTCCGACCGTCGTGAATACGAACTGGCCGAAGAAGGCTTTATCGCCCTGACCATGCGCAAAGGCAGCGACAACGCCGCGTTCTTCTCCGCCAACTCGGCGCAGAAGCCGAAGTTCTTCGGCATCAGCGCAGAAGGCAAAACCGCGGAACTGAACTACAAGCTCGGCACCCAGTTGCCGTACCTGTTCATCGTCAACCGCCTGGCCCACTACCTGAAAGTCCTGCAACGCGAGCAAATCGGCGCCTGGAAAGAGCGCACCGACCTCGAGCAGGAACTCAACAAGTGGATCCGTCAGTTCGTCGCCGACCAGGAAAACCCGAGCTCGGAAGTCCGTAGCCGTCGTCCGCTGCGCGCCGCTCAAGTCATCGTCAGCGATGTCGAAGGCGAGCCGGGCTGGTACCGCGTCAGCCTCAACGTGCGTCCGCACTTCAAGTACATGGGTGCCGATTTCACCCTGTCCTTGGTCGGCAAGCTCGATAAGGAATAAGCAGCCATGGCCGGGTACGGAAGTCTATTCGAACGCCTCAGCGGCGAAGCCAGCCAACGCGCTGGCTGGAGTCGCGAGGTCGCCGTAATGGCGTCGGTGGCGACCCACCTGGCCAAAATGCTCAGCACCCGGGCGGGCAGCGTGCAAACGCTGCCCGACTACGGGTTGCCAGATCTCAACGATATGCGTCTGTCACTGCACGATTCGCTGCAGCAGGCGCGTATCGCCATCGAACGCTTTATCGAAGCGTACGAACCGCGTTTGCGCGAGGTGCGGGTAATTTCCCTGCCCCACGACCAGGATCCACTGAGCCTGGCCTTCGCCATCGAAGGCCTGCTGGAAGTGGACGGTTTCAAACGCCAAGTCAGTTTCTCCGCGCGCCTGGACGGCAGCGGACAGGTCAAGGTCAATTAAGGAGAGCCCCATGTCCGGTAAACCCGCCGCCCGCCTCAGCGATCCCACCGCCTGCCCGATTCCCGGTCACGGCACCAACCCGATCGCCGCCGGCTCGCCCAACGTACTGTTCGACAGCCTGCCAGCCGCCCGCCAAGGCGACGCCTCGGCCTGCGGCGGTGCTTTGGCTAGCGCGGTGATTCCGACGGTGCTGATCAACGGAATGCCGGCGACCACCGTCGGTACCGTCGGCAGCCATGGCAATGTCGTGGTAGCGGGTTCGGGGACGGTGATTATCGGGACTAGTGGGGGTGGGGCGGCGTTTACGGCGCCGACTCCTGTGATCTTCCCAGGATTCGATGAGCAGTTCGTGCTCAAGGATGCGCAAGGAAACCCCATCGCCAACCAGCAGTACCTGCTTGTGCGAGAGAGCGGTCAGCAGGAAACGGGAGTCACCGATGCTCAAGGGCTGACACACCGAATAGCAGGACACGTAAGTGCCGAGAAGATCGATATTTATGTGGCCTCTGGAGACTGAAGAACATGGCACAGGATGTGATCAATACGCCGTCCGGCACCTACAAGAAAGTTGCCACCAAGCAGAGCACCTCTACAGCGGATAGAACGCCGAAGGTTGTGGTGCTCGATCAGGGGCTAACTGTTTTTCTTGGCGGTGCGGGCATGGTTGGCTCCTACAATGAAGATATGGTCGCCGCGCTAAAAGAGGCTGGGATAGCAAACCCCATCTTTGGCAATTACTCTTCTCTCATCACTGGCTTGGACAGCTATGTTCCGTCCCTCGTTGACATGCTGGGTGATGCATCTGCCGTCGCCCTATACAACCAGGACGAAAACGACCCGGTAGTGTTCGAGTATGGCGAGCTGCAAAAATGCACATACGGTAGTGAGTACATTGAGAAAAAATATCTTTTCGGACTCATTACCATCCGGCAGTACGACAAGGTTGAATGCACCCCGACTGATGATCTCCTCGCCATCAAACTCGGCAGAGATTTAAAGACGGTAAAAACAACCGACTTTTCTCTTGACCAAATCGGTATCAACAAACCGCTTCCCTTGGTCGGCCAGTTCAACATCATCGGATACTCATGGGGTGCCGTGATTGCCGCACGCACCGCAATATTCCATGCCCGTAAAGGGGTAACGGTGAATAATCTGGTTCTGATTGGAGCCCCTATCAATGCCAGCCTGAAAAATGCAGTGAGTAGCCACCCCAAGATTCTTAATACCCACATCATCGATCTAGTGAGTGAAGGCGACCCGATCTATGCGGGAATGACTGACAGAGAGATCGTCGACTCTGCACTTAAGCTAGGTAATCAGATGCCCACTGCAGAGGGGCATTTTTATTACTCCGGCGACAACCCGGCGGGACGTGAGAGACGCCGCCAACTGGCAAAATCACTGCACGCAAAAGGGTTGCGCTGAACATGCTGCGCTATTCGGCTGTCGTCGTATCCATGGTGATGCTAGGGCTGACATTCGTTGAACCGGATAGCCAGTGGCCGGTTGACTTCGCGCTATTCGGATATTCGCTACAAGGCAACGCTTTCGGTTGGCTATTCACGGTTTGCCTAGTGGCTTTTATCCCATTGTTACTGATCAGCGTGGCGCAGCTAATTCGCTATGGGGCGCATTTCTTCAGGTTGCGTAATGCTTCGAGCCTCTGGCCGCTGCTGCTATTCGCATTTCTGCCACTGTGTGCCCTGGCTCGTTTTAACGTCTGGGTTTTCAGTGAAATCTTTTAAGGCGAATCGCAGAAATCTTATGATCCTTAATCACTACCAGAGCAAACAGTCGGGCCTGCACCGGCAGGATATATATTTCGGCCCCCGCCCTACAGCTATCCTAGGTGCGACGTTGCTGCTTAAAGCCTGCGTGATCTACCCGCATACGGTGCCGGTCAATCCGTCTATCGAAGGCAACCTGATTTCCGCCGAAAGCGGCGCTCCAATTTCTGATGCCGGCGTATCGCTACATATCTACAGCGATATGTCACGAACCTACAGAACCACCAGCGACAAGACCGGGCGTTTTGCCTTTGCCGATCACTCGGACTACCGCCTGATCGCCATGCTGGCAGATGCGCCACTCTGCGCCACCGCGCTGACCATCAAGGCATCCGGCTATAAAGCCCGTACCTGCACCTGGGGTTCGATGCATTGGTGCTCAGATCAACCAATGCCTGCGTTTGCCAATATTCCACTCATTCCAAAGCACAGCTCCAGTGAATACAGGGCGCTTCCGGCGTCAGGTATCACCGCCTGTGACGGTACGTACTGAAAGGAATCAGTCAGTGTCTTTTAACCACTACTACCAGAGCGAACTCACCGCCCTGCGCCAGCTCGGTAAACGCTTTGCCGAGCGCAGCCCGGCGTTGGCGCCGTTTCTCGGCCAGGCTGGGCGCGATCCGGATGTTGAGCGGCTGCTGGAGGGTTTTGCCTTTCTTACCGGACGCTTGCGGCAGAAGCTCGACGACGAGTTGCCGGAGCTGACCCATTCGCTGATGCACCTGCTGTGGCCGAACTATATGCGCCCGCTGCCGGCGTTCAGCATGTTGCAGTTCGACCCGCTCAAGCGGCCGGGGCCGGCGTTGCCGGTGCCGCGCAATACGCCGGTGGAGTCCAAGGCGATTCAGGGCGTGACCTGCCGTTTCCGTACCGCCTTCGCCACTGAAGTGCTGCCGTTGGCGCTCAAGGGCTTGGATTACTCGGTCAAGGGCGATGGCGCGCTGCTCAGCCTACGCCTGGCGATGAGCGCCGACGGTCACCTCGGCGATCTCGACCTCAAGCAATTACGCCTGCACCTGGCTGGCGAGCGTTATATCAGCCAACTGCTCTATCTGAGCCTGCTGCGCCACCTCGGCGGTATTCAGCTGGTGCTGCTGGATGCTGCCGGCAAGCCGTTGGTGGATGCTTTCGAGCAGCCGGTGGCGACCCTGCAGTTGCCGGCAAACAACGTGCAGCCGGTGGGTTTCGCCGAAGACGAAGCCTTGATTCCCTATCCGCTGAACACCTTCCGCGGCTACCGTTACCTGCAGGAATACTTCGCCTTTCAGGACAAATTCCTGTTCGTCGACCTCAAGGGCCTGGACGCGCTCAAGCGTCTACCCGAAGACCTGCTCAAGCAGGCCCGCGGCATCGAACTGCGTTTCGATATCCAGAAAGGCGGCGTGCAGCGCATTCGCCCGACCCTGGACAACGTGCGCCTGTACTGCACGCCGGTGGTCAACCTGTTCGCTCACGACGCCATCCCGATTCGCCTGGACGGCAAGCAGGATCAATATCTGCTGCTGCCGGCCGAATTCGATTCGCAGCACTGCGGGGTGTTCTCGGTGGACCGCGTCACCGGCTGGAAACCCGGCGGCAAGGGCTATGAAGAGTACGTGCCGTTCGAGTCCTTCGAGCACGACGCCAGCTTCGACGTGCCCCACGCCCGGCCGCACTACAGCGTACGCCAGCAACCCTCGATGCTCGGCGACGGCCTGGAGACCTACCTGAGCTTCGGCCTGCGCAACCTCGATCAGCACGAAACGCTGTCGATCGAGCTGACCTGCACCAACCAGAACCTGCCGCGCCAACTGGGCCTGGGCGATATCTGCCTGCCCAGCGAGGACACCCCGGAGTTCCTCACCTTCCGCAATATCAGCGCCGTCACGCCGAGCTATGCGCCGCCGCTGCACCGCGATTTTCTGTGGAAGCTGATCAGCAACATGTCGCTGAACTACCTATCGCTGGCCAACGTCGAAGCGCTCAAGGTGATTCTCGAGACCTACGACCTGCCGCGCTATTACGACCAGCACGCGGAAAAGGTCAGCAAGCGCCTGCTCGACGGCCTAAAGAAGATCGGCCATCAGCATGTCGACCGCCTGCATCGCGGGCTGCCGGTGCGCGGCGTGCGCACCGAACTGACGATCAACCCCGAGGGCTATGTGGGCGAGGGCGACTTGTTCCTCTTCGCCTCGGTACTCAATGAATTTTTCGCCCTGTATGCCAGCTTGAACTCGTATCACGAGCTGCGCGTACAGAGCACACAGGGAGAGGTGTACCAATGGACGCCGCGCATGGGGCAACAGCCCCTGCTCTAAACCGCTTAAGTCGGGGCATCCGCGAGTACAGCCTGTTCCAGGGTGTGCAGCTGGTGCTGGAACGCTTGCAGAGCGCCCATCCCGAGCTGGATGAGGAAGCGCTGTATCAGCGCCTGGAACTGCAGGCCAATCCGAGCCTGGGTTTTCCCGGCAGCGATATCGATCGCGTGCAGTTCTTCGAAGAGCACGGCGAGATGCGCGCGAGCCTGCGCATCAACCTGGTCAGCCTGTTCGGTGCCGGTTCGCCGTTGCCGGCGTTTTATGGCGAGCAGGCCCTGGGCGACAGTGTCGATGGCAATCCCACGCGGGATTTCCTCGATCTGTTCAACAACCGCCTGCAGCGCCTGTTGCTGCCCACGTGGCAGAAATACCGTTACCACGCGCGCTTCCAGAGTGGCGCCGCCGACCCGTTTTCCGAGCAGCTGTTCGCCCTGATCGGTCTCGGCGGCGCGACCATTCGCCAAGCCCAGGAGCTGAACTGGAAACGTCTGTTGCCCTACCTTGGCCTGCTCAGCTTGCGCGCCCACTCTGCGGCGCTGATCGAGTCGGTGTTGCGTTACTACTTCAAACACGCCGCGCTACACATCGAGCAGTGCCTGGAGCGTCAGGTGGAAATCCTCGGCGAGCAGCGCAACCGCCTCGGCCTGGCCAACAGCCAACTCGGCGAAAGCCTGGTGCTCGGCGAGTTCGTGCGCGACCGTGGCGGCAAGTTCCGCATCCATGTGCAGCAGCTCAACTGGGAGCGCTTCCACGAATTCCTGCCGATCGGCAACGGCTACCAACCGCTGTGCGCGCTGGTGCGTTTCACCCTGCGCGATCCGCTGGACTACGACATCCGCCTGGAACTGCGCCAGGACGAAATTCGCGAACTGCGCCTCGGCGCCGACAACCCCTGCCTGCTGGGCTGGACCACCTGGCTGGGGCGCGATAACGCCGACGGCGTGGTCACCCTCGGCAGCAAAACTCACTAGGGAAAGAGAGAGCAATGATCAACGTCGATCTGCAACAGCTGGTACAGGCCCTCGACGCCGCCACCAAGAACGATCTGGAACTCGCGGCCGAGCGCTGCGTGGTCCGTGGCGGCAGCAAGATACTGGTCGAAGACCTGCTGCTAGGCCTGCTCGAACGCCCGGACGGCTTGCTCGGCCGCGCCCTGCAGGATGCCGAAGTCGACGCCGGGGAGCTGGCCCGCGCGCTGCAACCACGCGGTGAACATAACGAGTCGCGCAACCCGGTGTTCTCCACCGAGCTGGTGCAATGGCTGCAGGACGCCCTGTTGGTCGCCAACCTGGAACTCGGCCAGAACCAGGTCGACCAGGCCGCGCTGATCCTCGCCCTGCTGCGCAACCCGATGCGTTACGCCGGCAGCCATTACCAGGCGCTGCTGGCCAAGCTCAACCCGGAACGCCTGCGCGATTTCGCCGTGGCCCAGCAGCCGCAACAGGTCGCCGGCAAAGCTGCGGCAGGCGGCGAATCGAACCTGTCGCGCTTCACCCACAACTTCACCCAGCAGGCCCGCGACGGCAAACTCGACCCGGTGCTGTGCCGTGACGCGGCGATCCGTCAGATGATCGACATCCTCGCCCGCCGCCGTAAAAGCAACCCGATCGTGGTCGGCGAGGCCGGTGTCGGCAAGACCGCCATCGTCGAAGGCCTGGCCCTGCGCATCGCCGCCGGCGAAGTGCCGGATGCGCTCAAGGGCGTCGAGCTGCTGTGCCTGGACCTCGGCCTGCTGCAGGCCGGCGCCAGCGTCAAAGGTGAATTCGAGCGGCGCTTGCAGGGCGTGATCGATGAAGTGAAAGGCTCGCCCAAGCCGATCATCCTGTTTATCGACGAAGCCCACACCCTGATCGGCGCCGGCGGTCAGGCTGGTGGCGGCGATGCGGCCAACCTGCTCAAACCGGCCCTGGCCCGCGGCGAGCTGCGCACCATCGCCGCCACCACCTGGAGCGAATACAAGAAGTACTTCGAGAAGGATCCGGCCCTGGCCCGGCGCTTCCAGCCGGTGCAACTGCTCGAACCAACGGTCGATGAGGCGGTGACCATCCTCCGCGGCCTGGCGCCGGTGTATGAGAAGAGCCATGGCATCTACCTGCGCGACGACGCCGTGGTCGCCGCCGCCGAGCTGTCCGCGCGCTACCTGGCCGGCCGTCAGCTGCCCGATAAAGCCGTCGATGTGCTGGACACCGCTTGCGCCCGGGTGCGCATCAGCCTGGCCGCCGCGCCGGAAGCGCTGGAGCGTTTGCGCGGCGAAATCGCCGAGGGCGAGCGTCAGGGCGAGGCCATGGGCCGCGACCTGGACGCCGGTCTGAAGATCGACAGCGACGCCCTCGATCAACTCGAACAACGCCTGAGCGAAGCGCGCGCCGAGCTGGAGCAGATCGAAACCCGCTGGGCCATTCAACGCGACCTCGCCACACGTCTGCTGGAATTGCGCAAGCAATGCGCCAGCGCACGAGCAGCCAATACCGAAGAGAACACCGAGCCAGCGGCCGACCTGCAACAGCTGGAAGCCGAACTGCGCGAAGTCCAGGTGGAACTGGCCAGCGCCCAGGCCAACGAGCGCCTGGTCAGCTTCGAAGTCTGCCCGCGCCTGGTCGCCGAAGTGATCAGCCACTGGACCGGCGTGCCGTTGAGCCAGCTGGCCCGCGAACACAACAGCAAGGTGCTGAGCTTCGCCAGTGATCTGCGTCAGCGTCTGCGTGGCCAGGAACAGGCCATCGAAGCCCTGGACCGCTCGATGCGCGCCACCGCCGCCGGCCTCAACCGCGCCGATGCGCCGGTCGGGGTGTTCCTGCTGGTCGGCCCCAGCGGCGTCGGCAAGACCGAAACCGCCCTGGCCCTGGCCGACCTGCTGTACGGCGGCGAGCGCTTCCTCACCACCATCAACATGTCCGAATTCCAGGAGAAGCACACCGTTTCCCGCCTGATCGGCGCACCGCCCGGCTACGTCGGTTACGGCGAGGGCGGCATGCTCACCGAGGCCGTCAGGCAGAAGCCCTACTCGGTGGTGCTACTCGACGAGGTGGAAAAAGCCGACCCGGACGTGATGAACGTCTTCTATCAGATCTTCGACAAGGGCGTGGCCAACGACGGCGAAGGGCGCGAGATCAACTTCCGCAACACCCTGATCCTGATGACCAGCAACCTCGCCAGCGAGCGTATCGCCAGCCTCTGCCAGGGCGGCCAGCGGCCCGATGCCCAGGATCTCGAGCAGGCGATTCGCCCGACCCTGTCGCAGCACTTCAAACCGGCGCTGCTCGGCCGTATGCGCGTGGTGCCTTACTACCCGATCAATGGCGAAGTGCTGAACGAACTGGTAGGCCTCAAGCTCGCGCGTTTCGGCGAGCGTCTGGCCCGTCGTCAATTGCAGTTCAGCCACTGCCCGGCGCTGCTGGAAAACCTCGCCGAACGCTGCAGCCACAGCGACAGCGGCGCGCGTCTGATCGACCACCTGATCGACCAGCACCTGCAACCCTTGGTGGTCGACCGCCTGCTGGCCGCCATGGCTAACGGCGAAACCCTGCAGCGCGTGCACGCCACTCTCGACGGCGAAGGAACGGTGGTTTGTGAGTTCGCTTAAGGTCCCGCCGATGTTCCACCAGGTGCCGCAGCCGCTGCGCTACGCCGAGGCGTTGCTCGAACGCTTCGCCGGCCTGGCGCGCGCGGCCAACGGCGATGCCCTGCTCGGCGGTCTAGTCGAGGCCGCCGCGCAACTGGCCGGTTGCGAGCTGAGCCAGCTGTACCTGCTCGATGACACCCATACCCGCTTGACCCTGTCCGCCGAATGGCTGAACGGCCTGCTGCAACCGCGCGAAGCGGCCAGCCTGCCGAGCGAATACGACGGCGAGCAGCTGCTGCAGTATTGCCTGTGCCAAAACCAGGTGCTGAGCCTCGAGGAGCTGGACAGCAGCCTGCACCAGATCGGTTTTCTGCCGGATGCGCCCCATGCCTGGCGCAGCCTGCTGTGCCTGCCGCTGCTCGACGAACAGAAGCGGGTCAACGGCCTGCTGTTGATCGCCAGCCGGATCGGCCGCGACCTGCAAGGTTTCGCCGGCTCGCTCGGGCACCTCGGCGGTTTCGTCGTCGCCCAGTTGCACCTGCTGCAACGCCTGCGCGCACCGCGTGTGGAGTCGCCCGCCAGCAGCGCCATGGCCCGCGCCAGCGGTTATGGACTGATCGGCGACAGCGCGCCGATGCGCGAGTTGTATCAGATGATCGGCAAAGTGCTGCATAACCCGGTCAGCGTGCTGTTGACCGGGGAAACCGGCACCGGCAAGGAGCTGGTGGCCCGCGCCATCCACGATTGCGGCTTCCGTCGCAGCAAGGCGTTCGTCGTGCAGAACTGCGCCTCGTTACCGGAAAACCTGCTGGAAAGCGAACTGTTCGGCTACCGCAAAGGCGCCTTCACCGGTGCCGACCGCGACCACCAAGGGCTGTTCGATGCGGCCGATGGCGGCACCCTGTTTCTCGATGAAATCGGCGATATGCCCCTGGCCCTGCAAGCCAAACTGCTGCGCGTATTGCAGGAAGGCGAAGTGCGGCCGCTGGGCTGTAACGAAACCCACAAGGTCGATGTGCGCATAGTCGCGGCCACCCATTGCGCGTTGCGTGAGCAGGTGGAAGAAGGGCGTTTCCGCGAAGACCTGTTCTATCGCCTGGCGCAATTTCCCATCGAGCTGCCGCCCCTGCGCGAGCGCGATCAGGACATCCTGACCCTGGCCCGGCACTTCGCCGACAAGGCCAGCGCCCTGCTCCAGCGCGACCCTTGCCGCTGGGCCGACAGCACCCTGGAACACCTTAGCGGCTATGCATTTCCCGGTAATGTGCGCGAGCTCAAAGGGGTGGTCGAGCGTGCTGTATTACTCTGCGAAGGCGGCGAACTGCTGCCCGCGCATTTCAACCTGCGTCAGGACTACAACGCAGACGACACCGGCATGAACCTGCGCGAACGCATGGAGCGAGTCGAGCGCAGCCTGCTGCTCGACTGCCTGCGCAAAAACCGCGGCAACCAGACCAACGCGGCCTGCGAACTGGGCCTGCCCCGGCGCACCCTGCTGTACCGCATGCGGCGGCTGCATATCAGCCCGGCTGATGTTTAAGGCTTAAGGAGAAGAGCATGTTCAATTCAGCCAACCAGACCCATTTCAGCCTGAGTATCGAGGGCCTCGCGCACGATCTGCAGGTCCTCGAATTCAGCGGCCGCGAGGCGATCAGCCAGCCGTTCGCCTTCGAGCTGGAACTGGTCAGCGAACGCCCGGATATCGACCTGGAAAGCCTGCTGCACCAGCCGGCGTTTCTCGCCTTCGCGCCCGGCGGCAATGGTATCCACGGTTTGATCTATCGCGTCGCCCAGGGCGAATCCGGCAAACGCCTGCATCGCTACCACGTCACCCTGCGCCCGCAGCTGGCGTACCTGGCGCACCGGGTGAATCAGCGCATCTTCCAGCACCTCACGGTGGAAAAGATCATCAGCCAGGTGCTCGAAGAGCACGGTACCCAGAACAACGCCTACGCCTTCCAGTTCGGCCCCACGGCCTACCCCGAGCGCGAATACTGCGTGCAGTACGACGAGTCCGACCTGCACTTTATCCAGCGTCTGTGCGAGGAAGAAGGCATTCACTATCACTTCCAGCACAGCGAACAGGGCCATGTGCTGGTCTTCGGCGACGACCAGACGGTGTTCCCGAAACTGCCGGCCACCGCCTACCAACAGGACAGCGGCCTGGTCGCCGACGAACCTGTGGTCAAGCGCTTCGCCCTGCGCCTGGAAACCCGCACAAACCGCGTCACCCGCCGCGACTACGACTTCGAGAAACCGCGCCTGCTGATGGAAGCGGCGTTCACCAGCGAATTCACCCCGGACCTCGAGGACTACGACTACCCCGGTCGTTTCGTCGAGCGCGAGCGCGGCAAACACCTGAGCCAACGCAACCTCGAACGCCACCGCAGCGACTACGAGCTGGCCAAGGGCGAAAGCGATCAACCGCTACTGGTCAGCGGTCACTACCTCAACCTCGACGCCCACCCGCGCGAGGAGTGGAACCAACTCTGGCTGCTGACCGAAATCTTCCACCAGGGCAAGCAGCCGCAAGTGCTGGAAGAGTCGATCACTAGCGCTCCCTCGCCCCTCCGGGGAGAGGGCTGGGGTGAGGGGAAAGAGGGCGACGCCGACTTCCACCAAGGCTATCGCAACCGCTTCAGCGCCACGCCCTGGGACGTGATTTTCCGCCCGGCGCTGGAACACCCGAAACCCAAGGTACTCGGCAGCCAGACCGCCGTGGTCACCGGCCCGCAAGGCGAAGAAATCCACTGCGATCAATACGGCCGCGTGAAAGTCCAGTTCCACTGGGACCGCGAAGGCCAGGGCAACGACAAAACCAGTTGCTGGCTGCGCGTCGCCTCCAGCTGGGCCGGCGACCGCTACGGCGGCATCGCCATTCCGCGGGTAGGCATGGAAGTACTGGTGACCTTCCTCGAAGGCGACCCCGACCAACCGCTGGTGACCGGCTGCCTGTACCACGCCGAACACCTGGTGCCCTACGAGCTACCGGCGAACAAAACTCGCTCGGTATTCAAAACCCTGAGCAGCCCCGGCGGTGGCGGTTACAACGAACTGCGCATCGAGGACAAAAAAGGCGAAGAGCAGATCTACCTGCACGCCGAGCGCGACTGGGACGAAAACATCGAGCATGACCAGAAAATCCGCGTCGGCAACGAGCGCCACGACACGGTCGAAGCCAATATCTACAGCGAATTTCAGGCCGAAGAACACCGCACCACCCACGCCGACCGCAAGACCGAAGTGCGCAGCAACGACCACCTCACCGTCGCCACCACCCAGCACGTGAAAGTCGGCGTCGGCCAATTCGTCGAAGCCGGCAACGAAATTCACTACTACGCCGGCAGCAAAGTGGTGATCGACGCCGGCATGGAACTCACCGCGGCAGGCGGCGGCAGCTTCCTCAAACTCGACCCCAGCGGCGTCACGCTCAGCGGCGCAACCATCAAGATGAACTCCGGCGGCGCGCCGGGCAAGGGCACCGGGATCGGCATTCTGCCGCCGGTGATTCCTTGGGCGGCGGATAAGGATAAGGCGGGTGAAAAGCCTCAGTTGGCCTTGGCCAACGTCCAACTGCAGATGGCCCGTAAAGCCCGCCAGATAGGTGCGAGTCGCTGCCCAATTTGTGAAGCGTGCAGAGAAGGCCTCTGTGAAACGGAAATTCGCGCATGATCGAAGTAGCTCACGACTGGATCGCCGACCAGCTTGCCCAACAACGCGAACTGCTGCTGATCGTCGACCGCCTCGCAGAACCGGACCCGATCAAAGCCCTGTTCAGCGCAGACCTGATGCAGGACTACGTCAACCTGTACCAAGACACCGAGTTCGCCGATATGGCGGATGTCGGTCCCTGGTTGGTTCGTTTGCACAACCCCGATGCAGAGCTTATGCAAACGCTGCTCAGTACACCTGAGGGCGACTGGGGTTGGCTGGCCAGCGCAGAACATATCGATCTAGCCGCCCTTGCCCAACACTGGCGCGAACGCATGTTGCTCGATGAGCAAGAGCAACGCGCCCTCTACCGCTTTCAGGACAACCGCGTAATCGCCCGCCACCTTGCGGAGCTCAGCGAGACTCAACGCCCCTTGCTGCTGGGGCCGTTAAACAGCGCGCTATGTTGGGATGGTCAAACTTGGCAAAGCATCCATAACCCACGCCCAGGCCTATACCCAGCCCCTTTCGAAAAGCCTTGGCAGGTGCTTGCCGAGCCAGAGGCCGTCACCCAGGAAATCCTGCGCCATAACCTGGAGCAGTGGTTGTGGCAGAACCATTCAGTCGCTACCGCTCAGTTGGCCGAAACCCAGCCCCTGAGTAGCTGGTTGGACGCACAGCTTGGCAAAGCTAAAAGCTGGCAATGGCAGTCGCTCGAAAGCATCCAGTTTCTTCTTCAGCATCAACTTCAACCTGTACTTATCGATCATTCCGCGTGGACCGCCCTAAAGGGTGAAACACCAAACGCGCACTTCACACGTACCAGCCGTGAATTGGCGGCCTGCGCAGTTTTGCGCAACGGAGATTCAGTGCAACCAAGTATCAGTCAATATTTAGAAGAGGAATTAGTGTGAGCACTGTAATACGCACTGGATTCTTGGTGGCCACTTTACTTTGTTTGATGGCCTGCGGAACTTTAATCGGAAGATCCGAAGCCACACTTATAGAAAGTGATTATTACAAAGGAACACAAGGTAATCTAATGCTATTAGGCCTTAATAACACCGGCAAAGAAGTGAACGGCGCAACTGTAGCCTGCTGGATTATGGTGGTATGCCCCGTAATTACATTAGCGTCACTGCCAATCGATATTTCGATCGATACCTTATTGGTTCCTTATGTCGCCTTTAATTAGAATTTACGCATGCCCAGCGGCCTGGAGCAATCAGGAATGATATTCCCTATTAAGGCAAAGCTTATCCGCGCACTTTTATGGCCTAGTTTGCTTGGTCTCTCGCTAAGCGCATGCAGTTCACTAAATGTGGCCGTGCCGGGGTTGGAGCACTTTACGTTGATGGGTGAATTACCCGCTGATTTTTCTTCAAAAATCACCGCCACCTACAACCCCACCCAACGCGAAGGCTGCACGCGCACCTTTTATAGCTATGGGCTTGGCAAAGAAGTTACTGAACTCAATCGGCATTTCGCCATATTCGAAACCGAGCGCAACCCTCAACCCCAGCAGATCAAGCAAAAAATACCGCTGAGCTACAAACTGGTGGGCTGCACCTTGCAGTTGGCTTCGGTCGATTTCAAAGTCGTAGGGCATTACGGCCCCGATCCGGTATTAGACAAATACCCATCAGGTGCAGGGCTTAGAGTTCATGAACAACGGACTGAGCAAATCCCGTCCTTTCCTGCTGATGGCACCCTTAAGGTACGAGGGCTATGTACCTGGCTATTTCAAATCAGCAACGCTCTGGCCCGCAAAGGCGGGATTGCAAAACTTCTTTTCTGCCACACAGCCGGCGAACAGTGGCAAGTCGCGGAAGACTTTTCAAAACGACGCGGCATGGGGATTGCCGTGATTCGAGGCGAATTACCGGGCAAGACCATAAAAATGGAGTTCCGAGTAAATCCTGAAGAAGAGCCGTCTCACGATGACACATGGGTCAAGTTCCCTGAGGGCTGGAAACCTTGCCTACCCAAAGCGGGCTGGCCTAATTGCCAGAAGCCTCCAGTGTTCAAGACCTTCAATATGAACGGCCGCGAATGCACGGTCTACCCCAACTGCACGGAGTGATCAAGGATGAATGACTCGGCCAAAACCAACAAGGTTGAAAAACTAGAGTGCCCGCTGCGAGGCCACTGGGTCAGCTTTCGCCTAGTTGACGAGCATGGCG
Organism: uncultured Pseudomonas sp.; assembly: GCA_966210885.1. Classification (GTDB taxonomy): domain Bacteria; phylum Pseudomonadota; class Gammaproteobacteria; order Pseudomonadales; family Pseudomonadaceae; genus Aquipseudomonas. The sequence goes on along the minus strand of CBIHLQ010000001.1, from coordinate 55,497 downwards.
ATGGACAACCTTATGCCGGACTCACTTATACATTGCACGATAGCCAAGGACAGCAGTTCAACGGGGCGCTTGATAGTGATGGTTTTGCACGGGTAGAGAGCGTTCATTGCGGCCCTGTAGTTCTCGACATTTCGGCCCTAGACGCTGGTGATTTAGACCCTTGGTACAAGGTTCTCACCATCAGAAAAGCCTACAAACTCCCACTAACTGCTCTGCAAGTAGCCGCCGAACAGTCTCCCACAGGCCCTCGCCGTACAGACGGCAAAACCTATATGGCAGAAGAGCGCGCTACGCGAGAAAAGGGCCGATTTCTTCGGGTTGAGGTCAGTGACTTTGCCGAAGTCATATCACATCTACCGCGCAGCGATAGCGCCTGGCATCCACGCCCGTCCGCCACGCTTAAACAGAGCGCGGGGTTGGCGAAAGAACAACTGGGTACTGCTCTGGCACCCGACCAGCACCATGTGTTGGAGGTCAAAGCCCTGCGCGCTTATCGGCCGCTGCTTTCCCTAAGCAACGAATTCAATGCGTTGGATGCTTACCAGTTTGCCCTGATGGCAACGCAATCCTATGGCCCCTTCAACCTGCCTATTGACAAGGACCCGAAGGGCGAAGAAAAACCGCCCTATTTGATTCCCGGCACCCTCGGCCATGTACTGGACACCACGCTGGCGCACTGCGCAGAACCCGACAACTTTGCCGGTGCCACCCCCTATCACCTGCTGACCGAGGAAGTGCCCTACTCCAAACGGCTGGAGATTGTGCCCCACGATGAGCGCTATGCCGGTTTGAGCGAGGAACGCAGTACGCCGCAAGCAGTCCACTTTCTGCATCAGCCTGCAAATATCCTGCGCGGCACACTTGGTGAGGCCCAGGCCTTTATTACCCATGATGATCGGATGATATTAATTGTTGCCCGTGGCACCCAGGAAATTGCCGACTGGGTACGCGACGTTAATGCCACTCAAGTACCGAATGAAGCAGGCAGTGGTCAGGCACATCATGGTTTCCATGAGTCCTTTAAAGCTGTGCGAGATTTTGTAGTGCCCTATTTGGACGCCTTCCATACAACGCAGAAAATCGTGGTCTGCGGCCATAGCCTGGGAGGCGCCATCGCTTTGTTGATGGCCGAATGGCTAAGAAACAATTGGTCCGAAGATGTCCTGCTCTACACCTACGGCTCCCCGCGAGCCGGGGACGAAGGTTTCGTAAAAGGCGCAAGTGCGCTTAACCACCACCGCATAGTCAACCACAACGACCTGATCCCGACCGTGCCGGCTCCCTGGATGGACACTAAAGGCGCCTTCCTGTGGCCGGGTGCCGCCGCTTTGATTGGCGGCTCCACTGGCGTAGGGGCTCTGTTATTCCTAGCAGGTCTGTACAACCTCAACGGGGACGACTATCAGCACCATGGCCAGCAATGGCATTTCATGCCGTTGCCGCAGGCCGATGGTCCATCGACTTCCGTACTCTGGAAGCCAGGCTGCGCAGGCATCGAACAGGCCACCTGCGCCCGGCACAACTACCAGGCATTGAAAAGCGATATGCCCGAGCGCAGCAGCCTTTCTGTCATGGACCACACAATGCTCGGTGGCTATATCCCGGCATGCCACGCCACCCTGTTGCGCTGGCAAGAAAGTCTCAAGCGTGGCGGCAGCACCCTCACCGGCCGCGAACAAACATGGCTGACGGGGGAAATTCAGACCTACGGCAAGAAACTACACAACTGGAAGGTGGGTACCTGGGCGCGCTACAAAAATAGCGACCCACGTAACCAATTCATCCCGACTTGGGAGCTGCGCTGGAACTACCAGCAAGCCAAAGCCGCGATCGAAAAGGACGTAACAGTCGAGATCGACAAGCTGAATATGACTCTCCAGCGCCTAGCCCTGCTGGCGCAACAACCGGTTACAACCGAAGCGGTATACGGCCAGGCTCATAGCCACCCCGAATTCGAAAAACTGGTCTCCCGCTGGCAAGCGCATAACGAAAATCGGCGCCCCCCGCAGTTGGCCCGAATACCGGGGTCGAGTACCCGCCAGTACGCATGAACTAAACACTCGATATTGCACACACTGACCCACGCCCAGCACACCTAAGGAAAATCTCATGCTGCACCGTTACTACCCCAGCGCATTACTCATCCTCGCCCTAGCTCTCACCGGCTGCACCGGCAACTACAAATACAGCGACGATCAATACCGTCCCCTGGGCGAACCGCAAGCAGTGAAACGCGGCAACTGACCGCAAGGAGTTAACAACCATGGAACTGGTCTTCGATGTGGTCAGTGCACAGCAATTCGTGCCAGGTCTATTGACCACCAAAACCTTCAAGCAAGCCGGCGGCATTATTGGTCGTGCGGAGGAGTGCGACTGGGTGATTCCGGATCGCAAGCGCGTGCTGTCCAGCCGGCATGCCGAGGTGAGCTATCGCGATGGCTCCTTCTTTCTGACCGACACCAGCAGCAACGGAATTCAGCTCAAAGACAGCGGCGCCAGCCTGCGTAAGGGCCAGCCGCAACGCATCGAGCACGGTAGCGTGTATTGCTTCGGCGAATTCGAGATTCGCGCGCGCCTGATTCAGGACCCGGCGATGTTCGCCGGCGAGATCGGCCGTTCGCAGCCGGCCGGCAGCATTATCCCGGACGATGCCTTTCTCGATCTGGATCCGCTCACCGCCCTGGAACAACAGGAGCGGGTGTATGCCGAGGTCGACGACCTGACCGCGGTGATCCGCCCGCACAGGGTGCAGGCGCAGCAGCGCGATTACGCGCAGATCGACGAGGAAAACCTGCAGGTGCCCGAGCTGGTGATGCCGACGCCGGCCCCGCAGCCCAAGCGCGCGCCGGAGCCGGTGCGCCTGCCGCCAAGCTTCTGGGAGAAATTCAGTGACGCCCTCGGGGTCAAGCTCGACGACCTCGACGACGACGGTCGCGAAGCCCTGGCCCTGCATGCCGCCAAGCTGCTCAAGCAGAGCATCGGCAGCCTGCAGCAGAGCCTGCGCACCCGCAGCGAGCTGAAGAACGAACTGCGCCTGGCGCTGACCACGGTGCAGAGCGCCGGCAACAACCCGCTCAAGCACACTGCCGACAGCAGCGAAGCACTGACCGCCCTGCTGCGCGGCGGCAAAGCTGGCGCGCTTCCCGCCGAGCAAACCATCAGCCGCAGCTTCCGCGACCTGCAAGCGCACCAGGTGGCGCTGCTCGCCGCCAGCCGCGCGGCGGTCAAGGGCATGTTCGAGCAGCTGTCGCCGGAGCAACTGAGCCTGCGTTTCGAGCGCGAAGGCCGTAAGCCACTGATCGCCACCGCCGGTAGCCGCTGGCGCGCTTACCGTCGCCTGCACACGCAGCTTAAGCAGAACGACGACTGGAGCGAGCGCCTGTTCGCCCGCGACTTCGCCAACACCTATGAAGAACAGGTCCGCCTGATCGCCACCCTCAATAACGACGTTCAAGGATGATCCCCATGCATCGCTTTTTCCCTCTGGCCCTGCTGGCCGCGTTACTGGCCCTCGGCGGCTGCTCGGCGCTGTCGCCGTATTCCGATATGACCAAGCTCGACCTGAGCATCCGCGGCAGCGAACAGCTCAACCCGGACCTCAATGGCCGGCCCTCGCCGATCGTCCTGCGGCTGATTGAACTCAAGCACCCGGTGGCCTTCGAAAGCGCCGACTTCTTCTCGCTCTATCAGCGCCCGAAAGAAGCCCTGTCGCCGGATATGGTCACCTCCGAAGAGTTCGAGCTGCGCCCGGGCGAGCATCGCGAAATGAAGCTGTCGGTGCAGGAAGGCAGCCGCTACGTCGGCGTGCTGGCCGCCTACCGCGACCTGCCGGAAAGCAACTGGCGCGTGGTGATTCCGCTGCAGGAGCAGCAGCGCAACAGCAGCGAGCTGGTGCTCGACGCCCAGGGCATCAAGGCGATCGACGACAACGCCAAGGAAGAGGACTGAGCCATGGCCATGCATAAAGTGGTCTGGCAGGAAGGCATGCTGCTGCGCCCGCAGCACTTCCAGCAGAACGACCGTTACTACGACTACCAGTTGAAAACCCGCACGCAAAAGCTCGAGAGCTATGCCTGGGGCTTTTTCGAGCTGGAGATCGATCGCCAGTTCCTCAACATGGGCAAGCTGGTGGTGAGCAAGGCCAGCGGCATCCTACCCGACGGCACCCTGTTCGACCTCGGCGCCGAGCGCGAACCGCTGGCCCTGGACGTGCCGCCGAACACCGGCAACACCTCGGTGTACCTGGCCCTGCCGCTGGTCACCGGCAACCATATCGAGAGCCGCCGCCCCGAGCAGCAGGACGTGCTGGCGCGCTTCACCGCCTTCGACGAGGAAGTCGCCGACTCCAACGCCGGCGACAGCGCCTCCAGCCAGGTCAGCTGCGGCCGTCCGGATTTCCGCCTGCTGCTCGGCGAGCAGCAGAGCGACCAGGCCTACGTCAAATTGCAGTTGTGCGATGTGCTCGACACCACCCCGGACGGGGTCATCAGCCTCGACCCGGAATTCATTCCGACCTACGTCAACTTCCAAGCCTCCGGCTATCTGCTGAGCTGCCTCAAGGAAGTGATCAGCATGCTCGCCCACCGCGGCGATATTCTCGCCGAGCGCATCCGCGCCACCGGCAAGGTCGGCGGCGCGGAAGTCGGCGACTTCATGATGCTGCAACTGATCAACCGCTTCGAGCCGGTACTGCGTCACTACCTGGGCATCGAGCAGGTGCACCCGGAGCACATCTACCGCGAGCTGCTCGGCCTGCTCGGCGAGTTGGCGACCTTCTCCAGCGAGTTCAAACGTCCGCGCCTGGACAGTCGCTACCTGCACAGCGACCAAGGTTTGAGCTTTCGCAAGTTGATGGATGCGATCCGCCAGGTGCTGTCGATGGTGCTCGAACAACACGCCATCGAACTGCTGCTGCAACAGCGTCAGTACGGCATCCAGGTGTCGCCGCTGCACGACCACAAGCTGCTCGGCACCTCGTCCTTTGTGCTCGCCGCCAGCGCCCAGTGCGATTCGGAAGAGTTGCGCAATCGCCTGCCCGCGCACCTCAAGGTCGGCCCGGTGGAGAGCATCCGCCAACTGGTCAACCTGCACCTGCCGGGGATCAAGGTCAAACCGCTGCCGGTGGCGCCGCGACAGATCCCGTTCCACTCGGGCAAAACCTACTTCGCCTTGGAGCTGGGCTCCGAGGAACTGGCGCAGCTGGAACGCTCCGGCGGCTTCGCCTTCCACGTGTCCGGCGAATTCTCCGGGCTTGAGCTGAAATTCTGGGCGATCAGGAACTGACGATGACTACCAAGGAAATGGAATACGGCCAGGACGACAAAACCGTCATCCTCAACCGCAAAGGCGACGCCCCGGCGCATAGCCCACTGACCGACTTCGCCGCCCCGCCGAAATTCGAGCAACTGGAAGAGCGGATGATTTACGCCGCCCGTCTGCGCCCGGCGGAGACCTTCAATATCAGCCTCAACCCGCTGGTGGCCGCGGCCTCCAACCTGTTGTCGGAAGTGGTGCGGCTCAAGCACAGCTTCGAAAGCGAGGACCTGCACGCGCTGCACCGGAACCTGTCCAGCGCGATCAAGCTGTTCGAGCACCGCGCACTGCATGAGGGCGCCGAGAGCAGCCAGGTGATGGCCGCGCGTTACGTGCTCTGCACCGTGGTCGACGAGGCCGTGGTGACCACACCCTGGGGCAACGAGAGCGAATGGTCGCAGATGAGCCTGCTGTCGAGCTTCCACAACGAGACCTTCGGCGGTGAGAAGTTCTTCCAGTTGCTCGAGCGCCTGTCGCGCAACCCGGTCAAGCACCTGCCGATGCTCGAACTGATGTACCTGTGCCTATCGCTCGGTTTCGAGGGCAAGTACCGCGTATTGCCGCGCGGCATGCTCGAACTGGAAGCGGTGCGCGACAGCCTGTACCGGCAGATCCGCCAGATGCGCGGCGACGTGCCGCGGGAAGTCTCGCCGCACTGGCAGGGCCTGAAGGACACCCGCCGACGCCTGGTGCGCATCGTGCCCTGGTGGCTGGTGGCGCTGTTCACCCTGATGTGCCTGGCCGTGATGTATGGCGGTTTCGCCTGGGTCTTGGGCGAACAACGCGAAACGATTTTGCAGCCGTACGAGCAACTCGACCCGTCCGCGGGTGTAAGCATGGATGATCAGAAATGAAGAGCTTTTTCGGCAAGTTAGCCGCCTTTTTCCGCAAGACCTGGGTCTGGAGCCTGTGCCTGGTATTGGTCCTGGCGCTGCTGGTGTGGTTCGTCGGCCCGCTGCTCGCGGTCGACGATTACAAGTTCTGGGAATCGGCCACTAGCCGCCTGCTGACCATCAGCGGGCTGTTCCTGATCTGGGGCCTGGCCATGGTCTTCGCCAGTTGGAAGGCCACCGCACGCAAGAAGGCCGAGGAAGACGACGCCGACGCCCAGGAGCGCCTGCGCCGCGAAGACGTGATCAACGAGGAACAGGTCGAACTACGCCAGCGCTTCAAGCAGGCGCTGCACACTCTCAAGCGTTCAAGCCTGTACCGCGGCCGTAGCGAGAAGTGGCGCAACGAGCTGCCCTGGTACCTGCTGCTCGGCCCACAGGGCAGTGGCAAGACCAGCCTGCTGGACTTCTCCGGCCTGGACTTTCCGCTCAACCGCGGCGAGCAACAGCGCCTGACCAAGGACGTCTCCGGCACCCGCTACGCCGATTGGTATTTCGCCGACCACGCGGTGCTGATCGACACCGCCGGGCGCTACCTGACCCAGCCCGACCCGCAGATCGACGGCCGCGCCTGGGACACCCTGCTCGGCCTGCTGCGCAAGCGCCGCGCCCGGCCGCTGAATGGCGTACTGGTGAATATCCCGCTCGAACAGCTGCAAGGTGGCAGCGAGATCGAGTTGGAAAACCTCGCGCGCCAGACCCGCCAGCGCCTGCATGAAATCAATCAGCGCCTGGGCGTCGACGTACCGGTGTACCTGGTGCTGAGCAAGGCCGACAAGGTGCTGGGCTTCGACGAATTCTTCGATCAACTGTCGCGCGAAGAAAGCGATCAGGTGCTCGGCGCCAGCTTCCGCAAGGAGCAGAACGCCACCGACGTGCAGGTGATCCGCCAGGAGTTCGAGGAACTGCTGCGCCGCCTCAACAGTCAGGTGATCCTGCGCATGCACCAGGAGCGCGATACCCAGCGCCGCGGTCGCATCCTCGATTTCCCGCACCAGCTCGGCCTGATCGGCGAGCGCCTGTGCCTGTTCAGCGAGCTGGCCTTTACCGGCAACCGTTACCAGCGCACCAGCCAGTTGCGCGGCTTCTACCTGACCAGCGCCCCGCAGCTCAATAGCGAGCTCGATCCGAGCACCAGCGGCATCGGCCGTAACCTCGGCCTGGCCAGCAGCGCCCTGCCGACCTTCCGCAGCGGCCGCGCACGCTTTATCAACCACGTGCTGAGCCGGGTGATCTTCCCGGAAGCCGACCTCGCCGGTCTCGACCAGAAGGAAGTACGGCGCATCGATTGGGGCCAGCGCGCCATGTACGCCACCGCCTTCGTCTTCCTCGCGCTGTTCGGCGCGCTCTGGGCCAACGGCTTCTCCGGCAACCATGACCGCCTGGAACAACTGCGCGAGATTGCCCAGCAACTGACCCAGCAGCGCGGCAGCATCGGCGCCCAGGACGACGCCCTGCAAACCCTCAAGGCCCTGGACAGCAGCTATGCCGCGACCCAGGTGTTCCCACCGGTGGACGAGGCGACCTACCTGCAACGCGGCGGCCTGTTTCAGGGCGAAAAAGTCGACCCGACGCTGCAACGGGTATACCGCAGCGAGCTGGAAACCCTGCTGCTGTCGCGCGTCGGCCGCCAGCTGGAAGCGCAAGTGCGCGCCAACCTGAACGACCGCGAGCGTCTGCTCAACAGCCTGCGCGCCTACCTGATGCTCAACCTCGAGGAACGTCGCGACAACGCCTTCCTGCAGGAATGGCTGGCCGCCGACTGGTCGCTGCGTTATGCCGGCAACAGCGCCGGCCAACGCGGCCTCAACCAGCACTTCGAGCGCCTGCTGTCCGAGTCCTTTGCGCCCTACTCGCTCAACGAGCCGCTGGTCGCCCAGGCCCGGCAGATACTGCGCAGCGAGTCGCTGGCCAACGTGGTCTACCGCATGCTCCGCGAACAAGCGCGCAGCCTGCCGGACTATCGCCTGAGCCAGAAACTCGGCCCGCAAGCCGCGTTGTTCGCCGGCAGCGACTACGCCATCCCGGGCTTCTACACCCAGGTCGGCTACCAGAAAACCTTCACCGCCAAAGGCGCCGACCTGGTGCGCGATATCCTGCGCGACAACTGGGTACTCGGCGAAGGCGACACCCTCAGCAACAACGACCTCAGCCGCCTGCTGGTAGAAATGGAGCAGCTGTACTTCCGCGACTACGCCAACTACTGGGGCGAAGCCCTGGCGCAGTTGAGCCTGGAACCGATCGGCAGCGCCAACCAGGGCACGATGCAACTGGCCGGCCTCACCGCTGCCAACTCGCCGCTGTTGCAGCTGCTGGTGGAAGTGCGCGACAACACCCGCTTCAAAGGCATGGCCGAGGCCGCGGACAGCGCGGGCGAAGCCGCCGACGCGCTGGAAGGCGCCAAGGGCAAGCTCGGTAAAGTCGCCAAGATCGCCGGCGCCGCCGCCGAACAGGCGCAAGCGGCCCTGGTGAAGAACCTGCCGGACACCGCACGCAAGACCCTGGAGCGTCGCTTCGAGCCGCTGCACCGTTTGCTCGACGACAACGGCGGCGCCGGCCCGGAACTGGCCGCAACCCTGCAAGCCCTGGACGACCTGCAACGCCAACTGGCCAGCCTGGCCCACGCCAGCGCCCCGGAACAGGCGGCGTTCGAACTGGCCAAGGCGCGCATGGGCGGCAAGCGCGACGCGATCAACCAGGTACGCAGCAGCGCAGCGCGCCTGCCGCAACCGGTCGGCAACTGGCTCGGTCTGCTCGCCGAAGACAGCTGGATGCTGGTACTCAACGACGCTTACCACTACCTCAACCAGCGCTATAAGAGCGAGTTGTACGCCGCCTATAAGGGCTCGTTGAAGCAGCGTTATCCGTTCAGCGCGCACAGCGAAAGCGACGTGGCGATCGCCGACTTCCGCGAGTTCTTCAAGGCCCAGGGCATCGCCGAACGCTTCTTCGACGGCTACCTCAAACCCTTCGTCAGCGGCAGCGCCGGTCAATACCAGGTGCGCCGCATCGACGGCCGCGGCCTGCCGCTGTCGCGCGAGTTCCTGCTGCAGATGAGCCACACGCAAACCATCCGCCGCAGCTTCTTCGCCGAGAACCCCAACGAGCCGAAAGTGCTGTTCAAGCTCGAGCCCTACTCGCTGGATTCCAGCCTGGGCCGCGCGGACTTCCGCTTCGGCAGCCAGCGCATGGAATATCGCCACGGGCCGATCGTGCAGACCGCCTTCAGCTGGCCGGCCGAGGCCAACGAAGGCCGTACCAGCCTGGTGGTCGAGGAACTCGGTGGGCATAAGGTCGGCATCGAAATGAACAGTGGTCCCTGGTCGCTGTTCCGCCTGCTCGACCTGATGAGCGTCGACTACCACAGCGGTCGCGACGTGCTGATGCTCAAGGCCGACCTCGGCGGCCGCCATGCCAACTACCTGTTGCACAGCCAGCGCTCGCCGAACCCGTTCGACCTCGACCTGCTACGCGGCTTCAAGCTGCCGGCAACGCTCTGATGACGGAGACCATCGTCAGCGCCTGGCGTAGCGCCGCGCGCACCGAGACCGGCAAGGTGCGGGGGCGCAACGAAGATGCGTTCCTGGCCTTGCCGGAGCAGGGCTTGTGGGTGGTCGCCGATGGCATGGGCGGACACCAGAACGGCGCCCTGGCCAGCCGCCTGATCGTCGAACAGCTGGCCGAACCCAGCGAAGGCGACTTGCAACAGCGCCTGGATGAGCTGCGCCGGCGCCTGCACGGGCTCAATCGCCGCCTCGGCCAGGAACTGACGGTCACCGCCGCCCAGCCGGACCCGGTGATCGGCAGCACCGTGGTCGCCCTGTTGATCGAGGGCGACCGCGCCGCCTGCATCTGGGCTGGCGACAGCCGCTGCTACCTGTGGCGCGGCAGCCGCCTGTACCAACTCAGCCGCGATCACTCGCTGCTGCAACAGCTGATCGACGAGCAGCAACTCAGCCCGGCCGAAGCCGCCCGCCACCCGGCGGCCCACGCGCTGACCCGCGCCATCGGCGCCAGCGAAGAGCTGAAGCTGGAGATTCTCGAACTGGATATCCTGCCCGGCGATGCCTTTCTGCTGTGCAGCGACGGTCTCTATCAGGATCTGTCGGCCGACGAGTTGGGCGCCGCGCTCAATCTGCCGTCGCCGCAGCTGACCCTCAATCGCCTGTTCCAGCGGGTGCTCGACGGCCCGGCGCGGGACAACCTGAGCGCGGTGGCAATCCGCCGATGAGGAGCCAAGGATGAGCGAACGATTACTCGACGAACCGGTAACCGAAGAGGCCAGCAACCTGACCTATTTCGCCCTGGCCGCTACCGCCGCCAAACCGGCAGAGAAGGCGCCGAGGCCGGTCGTCAGCGAACTGCCGGAAGTGCTCGGCGGGCGCTACCGGATCGAACGCCTGCTCGGCGTCGGCGGCATGGGTGCGGTGTATCGCGCCCGCGACCTGCTGCGCGAACAGTTCGGCGACCCCGAACCCTATGTGGCGCTGAAAACCCTCAGCGACGACTTCGCCGAATACCCGGACGCCAACTCGCTGCTGTACAGCGAGTTCGCCTTGACCGCGCGGCTGACCCACCCCCATGTGGTGCGCCTGTTCGGCTTCGAGGTGGATATACCGAGCCAGCGTGCCTTTCTGATCCTCGAACTGCTCAAGGGGCTGACCCTCGACCAACTGCTCGGCGAGCGCCCCGATGGCTTGCCCTGGAGCGAATTGCAGGAAATCGCCATCGCCCTGCTCGATGCCCTGAGTTATTCGCACAGCCTGGGCGTGCTGCACGGCGACCTGAAACCCAGCAATGTGATGCTTGCCGAAGACGGCTTGCGCCTGTTCGATTATGGTCTCGGCCAGCCGGTGGAAGGCTTGTTACCCGGCCTGCCGCGTCTGTGCCGCAACCGCTTTACCGCCTGGACCCCGCGCTACGCCGCGCTGGAGCTGCTCGACGGTGCGCCGCTGACCGCCGCGGCCGATGTCTACGCCCTGGCCTGCGTGCTCTACGAGCTGGCCAGCGGGCGCCATCCGTTCCGCCGCCTCAGCGCCAAACAGGCCAAGGCGATGGAGCTGGACAAGCAGCTGCAACGGCCAAAGCAACTACCGGAACACTATTGGCCGACCTTGCGCACCGCCCTGGCGTTCGACGAGGCGCAACGCGGCATCGATTGCGCGCAGCTGCTGGCGGTGTTCCGTCAGCCGCCGCCGAGCCGCTGGCCGCGCTGGTTCCGAAGCAACAACTCGTAGGTTGGTGCTGAGGAACGAAGCCCAACGGCTCCTGGCGGCATTAATGGATGATCTTTTTACAAGGAAATGAGCATGTTCAACCCGGCCAATGAAACCCACTTCAGCCTGACCATCGAAGGCCTCGAACACGACCTGCAAGTGCTCGAATTCAGCGGCCGCGAAGCGATCAGCCAACCCTATCGCTTCGAAGTCGAGCTGATCAGCGAACGGCCGGACCTCGACCTGCAAAGCCTGCTGCACCAGCCGGCTTTTCTCGCCTTCACGCCAGATGGCCTGGGCGTGCACGGGATCATCTACCAGGTCGCCCAGGGCGAATCCGGCAAACGCCTGACCCGCTACAAAATTTCCATGGTGCCGCAACTCAGCTACCTGACCCTGCGCACCAACCAGCGCATCTTCCAGCACCTGACGGTGCCGCAGATAGTCGCCCAGGTGCTGGAGGAACACGGCATCCAGGCCAACGCCTACCAATTCCAGCTCGGCCCGACCGTCTATCCCGAGCGCGATTACTGCGTGCAGTATGACGAGACGGACCTGCACTTCATCCAGCGCCTGTGCGAGGAAGAAGGCATTCACTACCACTTCGCGCACAGCCCGCAAGGCCATGTACTGGTGTTCGGCGACGACCAGAGCGCCTTCGGCAAACTCGGCCAGCCGACCGCCTATTTGCAGGACAACGGCATGACCGCCGACGAGCCGGTGGTTAAACGCTTCGCCGTGCGCCTGGAAACCCGCACCAGCCGCACCACCCGCCGCGACTACGATTTCGAACAACCGCGCCTGTTGCTGGAAGCCGCATTCAAAGCCGAACGCGACCCCGAGGCCAAACCGCTACCGGACCTGGAAGACTACGACTACCCCGGCCGCTACACCGACCGCACGCGCGGCAAACACCTCAGCCAGCGCAACCTCGAACGCCACCGCGCCGATTACCGCCTGGCCGAAGGCCGCAGCGACCAACCGAAACTGCTCAGCGGCCACTTCCTCGAACTCTCCGACCACCCGCGCCACGACTGCAACGACCTCTGGCTGCTGCACGAAGTGATCCACCAAGGCAAACAGCCCCAGGTATTGGAGGAATCCATTACTTCAGGCGAAGCGAGACAAGCTCCCTCTCCCCTCAAGGGAGAGGGCTGGGGTGAGGGGCAAACAGGCGACACCGACTTCCACCAAGGCTACCGCAACCGCTTCACCGCCACCCCCTGGGACATCCCCTACCGCCCACCGCTGGCCCACCCCAAACCGCGCGTGCTCGGCAGCCAGAGCGCCGTGGTCACCGGCCCCGCCGGCGAAGAGATTCACTGCGACGAATATGGCCGGATCAAAGTGCAATTCTTCTGGGATCGCCACGGCCAGGCCGACGACAAAACCAGCTGCTGGCTGCGCGTCTCCAACAGCTGGGCCGGCGATAACTATGGCGGTATCGCCATCCCGCGCATCGGCATGGAAGTCCTGGTCACCTTCCTCGAAGGCGACCCCGATCAACCCCTGGTCACCGGCTGCCTGTACCACAAGGAACATGTCGTCCCCTACGACCTGCCGGCGAACAAGACCCGCAGTCTGTTCAAATCCCTCAGTTCACCGGGCGGCGCCGGCTACAACGAACTGCGCATCGAAGATAAAAAGGGCGAGGAACAGATCTACCTGCACGCCGAGCGCGACTGGGACGAAAACATCGAGCACGACCAGAAAATCCGCGTCGGCAACGAACGCCACGACACCGTCGAGGCCAACAGCTTTACCGAGCTCAAAGCCGAAGAGCACCTGACCGTCAAAGCCGAGCGCAAAGTCGAAGTCAAACCCGACGACCACCTCACCATCGGGCAGAACCAACACATCAAACTCGGCACCGCGCAACTGACCAAAGCAGGCCGCGAAATCCACCTCAAAGCCGGGCAGAAAATGGTCATCGAAGCCGGCGTCGAACTGACCCTCAAAGCCGGCGGCAGCTTTATCAAACTCGACCCCGGCGGCATCACCCTCAGCGGCCCTCTGGCCAGAATCAACGCAGGCGGCTCGCCGGGTAAAGGCTCGGGTATCGGCATCAAACCACCCGTGCTGCCGGGAATGGCCGATAGTGACAAGGCCGGGGATGTGTTGGAGCAGGCGCAGGGGAACGAACTGCTCAGTGCACCGACCAAACGCAAGCGCATGCTCAACTTCTCCGGTTAACAGGGATCAAGCGCGGGCAGTCATCACGTCACGCCCGCAAACAAGGATTAGGGACTCGGTAAAACATCATGGCAGACAGCAAACCAATCAATTGGGCGTATCCGTTCAAATCCAAGGCAGCAGCTGAAGGCGAAACCAGCCCGGGCAGCGTCACTGCCGAGAGCTATTACGACGCGTTAGCCAAGGCCAAGGATGGCTTCTACCCCATGGGGGCCAATGGCCTCTGGCATGGCGGCATTCACTTCGATGATGGCACCGCTGCCAGCCTCGATCAGTCAGCGATCCATTGCATCGCGGACGGCGAGGTGATCGCCTATCGCATCGATCAACGCTACCCCACCACCCAGTACGGTGAAGGCCCAACGGTTGTACACCTGCCGTTCTCGACCGGTTTCGTGTTGGTCAAACACAGGTTAGAACTGCCGTCAGTGCCTGCGCCTAGCGCTCCTGCTGAGGATGCCGGCGAAACCGAAGAGGCTGCTCCTGCTGCCACTACACCAACCGCAGCCCCCGCTAGCAGCGCATTGACGTTCTACAGTCTCTACATGCATCTGGCGGACTGGGCGAGCTACAGCAATGCGGATGCGCCAACCCCACCAGCTTTCTTCGGCGAAACGCTGTACAGCGTAAAGACCGATAAGGCTAGCGATGGCGTGCTCGGGTTGCGCGTACGCGCAGCGCCCAAGGATGGTGCGGTCACTGCACTGTTACCGAAAGGCACCAAGGTCAAAGTCGGTGATGCGAACGCCGACTCACCCGCATGGCGCAAGTTACTTAGCATTCTTGAAGGCAGCGCTATTCCTGCATTAGCGGGCGAAGAATTGGGCTGGGTCTACATCAACGAAATGCAAGCCTTGGTCAGCGAACCGGATACTTTTCTGGTTGCGGACGATGCCAACGACGCGGAGCCGACCCTGGCGCCGCAAACGGGCCTGAATATACGAAAAACCGGTAACGGTAAGAGCAGCGACCCCAAAATCGGCTTGCTGCCTGTAGGGGCGAAGTGCTCGCTCAAAGCGGGTACAGCTGCGTACCGCGAATTGCTGCAAATCGTCGAAGGGCAAGACATTGCACCGCTATCGGCCAACAGTGTTCACAACATTCAGGGCTTCGTTCACTTCGCCTCACTGCAAGCCAGTCAAGCCGTCCCCACGCTCGATAGCGTGCATCTTCTACCCCAGCCCTATTCCATCAAGGCCGGCGAGCTGGTTGGGCATCTCGGCAAGTATCAGAACTTCGATGACGCCCGCCCCCGCGCGATGCTGCACCTTGAAGTATTCACCAGCGAGGACGTTCCCGCATTTATCGCGCAAAGCCGTGCGATCGGGGAGAAGCTACCGGACGAACAGAAAACCCTGATCAAGGTGGACAAGGGTTCAAAGATCATCCAGCCCGCAGCCGCCGACGGGCAAATCGAAACAGGTGCGGATGTACGTATCTGCAGCGACTCACCCAAAGCCGGTCGCTGGGCCAAGGTACGAAAGTACGCCATCTGCAACGCTGACAAGAACACCGAGCTGGGCAGATACAACAACACTGACTCCACCTACCCGCTGAGCACCACCCAGAAGGCCACCTTGGCAGCAAGAATGGGAATCGACGTTGCCGAAATGCCGGATCAGGTCGACTTCCTCAAGGTCTACTTCAACTCGGTCGAAGGCGGCGACGCCCATGATTACGACACAGGCACCATCCCCACGACTCACCCATGGCGCAAAGTCGGTGCGGCGGTAGGGGAGCCCGTCTGGGTCGAACGATCCAACTTGAACGCCCAAGGCCAACGCACCAGCACCGCCGGCGCACTCGCCGCCTGGAACGAATTCCCCCTGCATACCCGCATTGAGGGACAAGCCTGTGGCTATGAGCGCATTCTGCCCGCCGGCTCCTGGGACGGTTTGCCCAACGAACGCAAAGCCATCGACCCGGACAAGGTGCAATGGTGGTATGTCACCGTCGGCGATGTGAACGGTAACGACATCTCCGGCTGGGCACCCGAAAAAGACCTGATTGTCAGTCGTCATTCACCCTGGGAATGGCCAGGGTTCAGCACTATCCAAGACAAACTGCCCCTAGACGCCCACCTTGCACGAACCCTGGACGCCACCGGCCGCGCCACCCAAGAAGAAACTCAAAGCTACGCCGCACTTATCGAAGAAGCAGAACGCGGCGAGATTCTCAGCAAGCTTTACGACGTCATCGACCTGCCGGACGAAAAGGGATCCCGCGACAACAAACTCACCCCTGCCGAACTCAAAACTGCCCTCGGCAAACCCTGGCTGGCGCAGCAACTTTCCCTGCTGATCAGCCAGCACGAAAGCGAGTGGTTCTGGAACGAAGGGAAGTGGAACCAGCTGGACAAGCTGATGGACCACACCCCGGCCGACCCCAACCCGAACTGGGTCGCGGAGAAGGGAAGAATCAAAGCGCTATCTTGGTGGAATGCATTGGCTGGCCAGCCTGGGATTGCTGCAGATGGAGTAGCTTGGCATTTTCAGCCGGTGGGGATAGTCGATCAGTTCTTCTCTAGAGATACGTCAGATTGCGGGTGCAAACTTGGAAAAATATTCTCATGCGTCCGCTTCATAGGACAAACTACTATCTACGGCCCTTTGTATAGCGGTTTAATTTCTCTAGATAAATATAAGAAATGGGACGAAACAATCGCCACAGGCGTGATTACCGAAGAAGAGAAAAAGATTTTCATCGCAATGTCCCCTAATGAGGGAAATATAGACTCCATACAGTCTTACGACAGTGAAATACTTACAGTCGGAGCCATGCAAAAAACCATAAACCCAAGTGGTTCCGGGGAGTTCCCCATTCAAGTATTTGACTTTAAAGAGCGCTACCCCAACCTGTATACTAGTCTTTTTGAAAATTGCGGTTGGACAGTCAAGGGCCCCCGCGCACGAGCAAAGATGTACTACAAAAACTCAGCCCTCACTGAAGGTAATGAATATACCGGCGCCGAACTCAAGAAACTAATTCGGAAAGATTTCAGCGAAGCTATTTTTACTCAAAAACAGAGAATTGAATCGTTCCCTCTTGGAGCAATACTCAAAGCTATTACTCATGAGAAATTTCAAGAGCAACAAATTTTGGACTTCTCCAAACGCATGAGAAGTGAAGTTTTGGAAATTAAGCCTTCTGGATCGGAATATAAACTGAAAGATTTCCTTAAATCGCCGCTTGGCAAGGCCACTGCGCTTGACCACCATATTAATCGCCCTGGTTATGTTAGTACCGACTTCGGGGCTGCTCTAAAGCGGTTCTTTGATAAGCGTCCAAGTATTTCTAAATCACCCGCCAGCTGGGGCGATAAGCATGCTGCGTACGAACTGGAAATACTTGAAGACTATGGCAAGGCAAGAAGAATGGCGATCGTACATGGTACTAGTGTAGCTCCGAGCAGATATCAACATTTAAAAGAAAAACTCTGAGGAAATTCCATGAGATTAATAATCAGCAAATGTGCTTTAGTAATTTCATTACTGACTGCCATGAGCCATGTAACCGCCTGCGCTCAAGAGATCTCGACTAATCTTAAATCTCAAGGTGGTGAGATAATTTTTGCTGACCCTGAACAAGGGTCTTGGAATAAATTATATTTTTCCAACAATCATCTCCACCAACAGCTTTTCCCAGAAGAAAATACCTATTTTGATAAGAGTACTGACTCTGACTTTTCAGAGAGCAAAAAATACTTAAAAATAAATAAAATCATTCACGGTGCTATAGAAAGCGAAGTCGGCGAAGAAGAATATGAACGTGCTTACTGTGCATTTATTGAAATGAGTAGCGGATGTATCGTCAAGCAGGAAACTGGCTCATTTTGCGGCGGAACTTGGGCTGAAACAGAAAACACTTGGATATGGGCCGGTGAAGAATTAGCTATCGATGAACGCGACCCACACAAAGCATTAAGCGAGTCCGATGTAGAAATACTCTCAGAAATCGGGGGCGCAGAGAATGTTTCTCGCTGTAGCAAAAAAGAGCTGAGGGAATTATAAAAAATTCTGTTCTTACGAAATGGCAAGTCTGTACTGGGCTACAAGCTCAAAGCCATTCTCAGGGAAACGTCCTCAGCCAAGGAAACCTTCGCTCCATGAAACATATACTATCCGCCACGCTGCCGTTATCGCTTGCGCTGACTGCCACCGTACAGGCGCAGACAAAGACCCTCACATTCGATAGAGGCGGCCAAACGGAAACCTATCAGGCGAACATCGACACCGGCGAGTTGTCGATCAGTTGGGGCCGGGAAACCAAGGTGTTCGCCGATACTGTCGGTACCGCCGGCCAGACGTTCAAAACCCTGGTCACGTTCAACGGGGCTCCCGCGTTGACCTACGAAAACACCGCTTCGAGTACATCTTTCGAGGTGTTCTACACCCTCGCGCTCAAGAACAAGGTTCCGGTGATCGACTGCGCATACGGAAACATCCGCAATGCGCAGAACGGCGTATCTATTCGCAAGGCCGTGTGTAATCTGGATAAGCCGCTGTCGAGCGAGTACCAAGACCTAATTTTCGCCTACTCGGACAAGTGGATCGAAGCCTCCAACGCGGTTTCCCTACAGTCCGTGATGGCCGAACCCTCCCAGGCGGTCGACACTCCCGTTGATCATCTTGGCGAGGTCGAAGTATCACTGCGTTATAGCTCGCTCGACGAGCTGATGTCAGCGACCCCGAAAACCATAGCGATGGCGGGTGCCAAAACCCATGAGGTGAGCAGCGGCAACACCTATTTCGTGTATGACGCGGATGGCACTACACCGCTGGCGCTGGACGTGGAGACGGACCCCGCCACGCACACGCTGAAACGCCTGACATCTGCGGAGCTACTACGCGCAATCGAGGTTAACTGATCCGTTAGAACGTGCGAGGGAGCCCAACAAATGGCTCCCCACTTAAGCGCATACCCGCTTGTGCTACAGCGGGCTATTACCTCCCGCAGCTGATAGCCAGCAGCTGCGAAATCTGGCCCCGCTCATTGCCGCCTTCCCCTCACTATTCCCGCCAAACAGCAAATCCCCTTATACCGTTTTCGCCCACATTCAGCCTATTGATCCCTTCCCAAACTAAAGCCAATGGCCATCTTTAACCCGCCAGGCCCCGTGGTTTCTGCGTTGATGGGCTGGATGCCGATTTGGCGGGTGGAAAGCTATCGGGATCATAGGCGTCGCCTATTTTCGAGCCCCACCATTCTGGCCTAGCCCTACTGAGTGCCATGGAGGAAACGGAACGCTTTGGCGGACGGGTGCCTCCATATGTTTGAAGGAACCGACTCAAGCACCACGGGAGCTCATATGAAACCCATCCTCGCTCAAACGCCGGCTCGTCTGGCGCTGGCTTTCACCCTCGTCGCCACCACTAGCGTTGTTTATGCCGCATCGGACAAGCCGCCATCCAGCTATATGCCGGTGGTGATCGAAGAGCCCTTTGCCAAGATCATGCAGCGCATGGTGGCGGACAAGCCCAAGCACGAGAAAGCGCATCGCAGTCTGCTCGACCAGCGTTACGACCTCAGCGACAAGCCCGCCAGCGGGGTGACCATGAGCCGCGGTAAACCGGTGCAGGGCGGGGTGCGGGTGAGGTTGCCGAAAGGCGCCAGTTGGCAGCAGTTGAACGAACTGAGCGCCGAGGAGATTCGTCAGAAGAAGCTCTTTCCGGCCGGTTTCCTGCCCTTGCCGCACCCCAATCATGCCGAGGGCGGTATGGTCTTTCCGCAGTTCGTCATCGATGAGATCAAAAGCCAGGAAGGTCGCGACCTGACCCGCTTCGATCTGGATTTCGATCTGCCGGACCATTTTCTGCCGGAGTTTCCGGCGCCGATCTACCTCACCACCCGCCCGGATCTCGGCGATGTTTCCCAGGGTAAGCAGGTGACCCTGGCCAACTTTCATGCGCTGTTCAACGGCATTCTCAATCCCAAGCAACTGGAGGGCCTACGCCTGCTGCTGACGCCGTTCCCGCAGCAGCAGTTCAACGCCACCGAAGACCGCCGCAGCAAGCATCCGAGCCGCGGCGTGGCCTGTCTGGATTGCCATGCCAACGGTCATAGCAATGCGGCCACCCACCTGGTCGGCGATATCCGCCCGCAGGAATTCCGCCACCGCATCGACACGCCGACGCTGCGCGGGGTGAATATCCAGCGCTTGTTCGGCTCGCAGCGCGCGCTCAAGACGGTGGAGGACTTCACCGAGTTCGAGCAGCGCGCGGCCTACTTCGACGGCGACCCGGTGATCGCCACCAAGAAAGGCGTGAACGTTCTCGAGCGCGGCAGCCAGGTGCATTTCATGGGCGAGTTCCAGGCGCTGCTGGACTTTCCGCCTGCACCCAAGCTGAACGTGGAGGGGCGTCTCGACCCGGCGAAAGCCAGCGAGCAGGAACTGCGCGGCGAGCAACTGTTCCACGGCAAGGCCGCGTGCGCCGGTTGCCACGCGCCGCCCTATTACACCGACAACCTGATGCACAATCTGAAGACCGAGCGCTTCTTCAAACCGCAGATGATCAACGGCCGTATGGCCAGCCAGGATGGCCCGATCAAGACCTTCCCGTTGCGCGGTATCAAGGATTCGCCACCCTATCTGCATGACGGCCGGCTGCTGACCCTGGAAGACAGCGTGGAGTTCTTCAACCTGGTGTTGCAGCGCAAACTCGACGAAGCGGAGAAGGCTGATCTGGTGGCGTTTTTGCGAACGTTGTAAAGGAGCCCCAGCAGGATGGTCTGGGCCGCTGAAACCCTTGTTGGGTTACGCGGCTGCTTGAATCGCGGCGTGACAAAGGGCGCGCCCATCGCCGCTAACCCAACCTACTGCTGCATTCGCCGCGGGGACGCGCCTACTTACAAGGCGTTGAGGTCGCCTTCGCCCTGCAACGTCCGCAACCGTGCATCCAACAATCCCGGAAAGCGCTTGAACCAGGTCTGGTTCAACGGCGAGGGATGGGGCAGTGGGTAGAGCGTGAAGGTGCGGGCGCTGCCTTCTGCCGTGCGCAGGTCGATGTCGAAATGGGCACTGAAGCGGTCTTCGCGCTGCCAGAAGGTTTCGAGCCGTTCGCGTACTTCGCGCGGTTGGTCGATGCCGAACCAGAGGAAAGCTTCACGGCCGAGGGTGATCAGGCGGCGGCCATGCCAGCTGTCGATCAGCAGGCGGCGCATCAGCGGGTGGAAACGCTTCTTCGTCGCCATCGACCAGGCTTTGTTGCCGACCGGTTTGTACGGCACGGTGTTGCTCCAGAAGAACTGCCGGCTCAGCGCTCGGCTCGCTTCGAAGTCGGGCATCTCTGTACCGTGCAGATGACGGTAAAGCGCTCTGCGCACGATCTGGCCGCCGGAGCCGATAAAAGGTTCGCCGTACTTGACCTCGTCGCGCCCGGGGTCGCGGCCGATAAAGCCGATGGGCGCATCGGCATCGCCCAGGCCGATGATCGGCTCCAGCGGGTCTTTGCCGAAGCGCTCATAGGTTTCGTGGTCGATGCCTTCGGTGGCTTTTGCCAGGCGGCGGAAGGCTTGGCGTTGGCTGTCGTCGAGCGGCATGCGGTCTCCTTGCAGGTTGTTGAAGAACTACCCGGGTGACCGGTACTGCATTGACAAGGGCTTGCTATAGATCCTCTTCCGCGACCATCCGCACCTGCCCCGCATCCAGCGCATAGGCCGCATCCGCCAGCTCGTTGCTGACCGGTTCTACCTTGAGGGTGCCACTGACCCAGAGGGGCGCGTAGATGTCTTCCAGCTCGACACCCTCGGGGTAACGAACGAGTACAAGTTGGTTCGGCGGCGGTGGCGGCACGTGGATGCAGGCGCCGGGATAGGGCACCAGGAAGAACAACGTGCTGCGGCCTTCGGCGTCGGTTTCCAGGGGCACGGGGTAACCGCCGAGACGGACCTGTTTACCGTCGAAAGCGGCCACGGTTTTCGCCGAATACATCACCGCCGGCAGGTCCTTGGCTTGCTGCTTAAGGCCGCCGGGGTTGTAGAAGTCGCTGCTCTGCTCCGGGGTGTCGTGGCTGATTTCCGGCATGTTTTCCAGCGCCTGACGATCCTCTTCCGGCATCAATTGCAACCAGTCGGTTTCGGGGAGTTCGGCGCGGGCGAGGCCGCAAAGCAATAGCAGGGGGAATAACCAGTAGCGCATCGGCAAGCTCGTTCGGTGGGGTTATGGCTAGCGGTTCTTCTTCGCGACCAGGGCATAGATTACCAGCAGGATAATCGCGCCGATCACCGCGCCGATAAAACCCGCGGCCTCGTTCGCATCGTAAATTCCCAGGGCCTTGCCGCCGTAGGTCGCCGCCATGGAGCCACCGATGCCGAGCAGGATGGTCATGATCCAGCCCATGCTGTCGTTGCCCGGTTTAAGGAAGCGCGCGATCAAGCCAACGATCAGCCCGATAAAAATGGTGCCGATAATGCCCATGAAAAATCTCCTGGTTGTCGATAAGAGTGAACTCTTTAAGACTGCCAGGTTGCATGTCCGTTCGTCTCTCCATGCAGGCCGATTCGAAACGCGAAGCAACATATGCGGGTATCGGGCGATAGTGCGGGCGGGCTGGTTACTCGGTAGTGGATGGCGGTGCGACGCCATAGCGGCGGTAGATCGCGACGATCTCGCCGCTCTCGCGCATACGGCGCAGTTCGTGGGCCAAGCGGTCGTAGATCGCCTGTTTTTGCCCCCGATAGAGGCGTAACGAGGCGCCGTAGTAATTGCCGATTGATTGATCGTACTGGTAGTCGGCATAGCGGTAGTCGCTGAAACCGATCTTGTGGAATTGCGCCTCGATGGCCTCGCGGTCGAGCACCGCCAGCGCATCCAGGCGTCCGGCGCGAAACATCCCGGCCAGCACATGGTCGTCGGTGGCCAAGACTTTGCTGATCAAGCTATCGCTGTCGAAGTCATCGAAGTAGGCGGTGCCACGTTTGGCGCCGATCACGCTTTCGCGCAAATCGGCGTAATTGCGCAGGCTGGCTTCGCGACCGGGTTTGACGATAAAGCTGATGCTCTTGCGCTGAGTGCCGATGGCCGGCAGGAAGTGCACATAGGCCTTGCGCTCGTCGGTGAAGAGCACCCGTGGCACCAGATCGATACGTCCCGCCTTGAGGTCTTCGAGGCTGCGCACGAAGGGTGCGTAACGCCATTCGATACGTGCGCCGACGCGCTGTGCGGCAGTGTTGAGGATGGTGATCAGCGGCCCATTGGGCTCGTTATCGAGCGCCTGCATCTCCGGCGGTCGCTCGCGGTAATCGGCGCGCAACAGCAGTTCGGCGTGGCTAGCAGGCGCCAGCAATAACAACCACAGCAATAGCAGGTACTTCATGACTCGGCTCTTATGGATGACCCATAAGCAAGAGCTTAGTCATGAATTGCCCCGCGGGTGCTCAGCTCTTGGCGATCAGCGCTTCGACCGCGGCGATCTGCCGGTCCAGGGTGGCGCGATCGGCGCAGCGCAGGGTGGCGTGACCGACTTTGCGTCCGACCTTGAAGGCCTTGCCATAGTGGTGCAGGTGGCAGTCGTCGATGGCGATCACCTTATTCACCGGCGGTACTTCGCCGATGAAGTTGAGCATCGCGCTCTCGCCGACCTTGGCGGTCGAACCCAGCGGCAGACCGGCGACGGCACGCAGATGGTTCTCGAACTGGCTGCACTCGGCGCCTTCGATGGTCCAGTGCCCGGAGTTGTGCACACGTGGAGCGATCTCGTTGGCCTTGAGGCCGCCGTCGACTTCGAAGAACTCGAACGCCAGCACGCCGACATAATCGAGCTTGTGCAGTACGCGGCCGACGTAATCCTCGGCCAGGGCCTGCAACGGGTGATCGCTGCTGGCGATGGACAGGGCGAGAATGCCGCTGTCGTGGCGGTTGTGCACCAGCGGGTAGAAGCGCGTCTCGCCATCGCGACCGCGCACGGCGACCAGCGAGACTTCACCGGTAAAGGGCACGAAACCTTCGAGGATGCAGGGTACGCTGCCCAGCTCGGCGAAGGCGCCGCTCACGTCTTCGGGTTTGCGCAGAACCTTCTGGCCCTTGCCGTCGTAACCCAGGGTGCGGGTCTTCATCACCGCCGGCAGGCCGATGGAGGCGACGGCGGCATCGAGGTCGGCTTGCGACTGGATATCGGCGAACTCAGGGGTGGGGATGCCAAGTTCCTTGAACATCGACTTCTCGAACCAGCGGTCGCGGGCGATGCGCAGCGATTCGGCGCAGGGGTAGACCGGCACGAACTGCGAGAGGAAGGCCACGGTCTCGGCCGGCACGCTCTCGAACTCGAAGGTCACCAGGTCGACCTCGTCGGCCAATTGGCGCAGGTGATCCTGGTCGCCGTAGTCGGCGCGGATATGCTCGCCGAGGGCCTGGGCGCAGGCATCCGGCGCCGGGTCGAGAAAGGCGAAGTTCATCCCCAGGGGCGTACCCGCCAAAGCCAACATGCGACCGAGCTGACCACCACCGATTACACCGATTTTCATGCTTCTACCTCTTTAAGCCTTCGACTCGATCCACGCCACTGAGGGGCGGGCTTGCCGGCGATCAAGCCTGACGCGGGTCCGGGTTATCCAACACGCTGTCGGTCTGTTCCTGGCGGAACTTCTGCAGCGCCGCGTGGAACTGCGGGTGCTGGTGACCGAGGATACTCGCCGCCAGCAAGGCCGCGTTGATCGCCCCGGCCTTGCCGATGGCCAGGGTGGCGACCGGAATGCCGGCCGGCATCTGCACGATCGACAGCAACGAATCGACGCCGGAAAGCATCGACGACTGTACCGGCACGCCGAGCACCGGCAAATGGGTCTTGGCCGCGCACATGCCTGGCAGATGCGCCGCGCCGCCGGCGCCGGCGATGATCACCTGGATACCGCGTCCGTCAGCCTGTTCGGCATACTGGAACAATAGATCCGGAGTGCGATGCGCCGACACCACCTTGACCTCATAAGGAATGCCCAACTGCTCCAGCATGTCGGCGGTGTGGCTAAGGGTGGACCAATCGGACTTGGAGCCCATGATCACGCCAACCAGTGCGCTCATCGTCGTGCCTCATCTTCAAGCGCCTCACGGCGCGTCAAAAACCAACAAGCCACGCAGAGGGCGTGGCTTGTCATGTTTGGGGCAAACCCGCGGCCGGCGGGTTTAAAGGCGGCGCAGTATAGCCTAACGACACCAATAACGCGCCCCCTGCTTGACCGTCTGTCGCTGGGGGGTATGGGGCGGTCGGGGCTCGCGGGTTTGCCCTGTATAGGCCAATGCACCCGTTGGCCCGTGCATGAGTTGCGCGGACTTTGTCCGCTGCGCATGCAGGGTCGTGGTGCTTGCAATCCCGTAGCCCGGATGAAATCCGGGGCATTGGTGGCGGCCATAAGACCGCTCCCGGATTACATCCGGGCTGCACGCAGCCAGCCCGATGGCTCGGGCCGCGCAGGTTGAGCGCAGCGATACCCATCACCTGCCTGCGGGCAAGCTGGCCCCGGCAAACACCGGGCGGCGCACGAGATAACGACCAGACCTCCCTCACAAAATCTACCCGGCGTCCTCGCTATACTGCCCGCCCTTCCAAACCACCAAGGACGTCACCATGACAAGGTTGTCTCTGCTATTCGCCGCATCGCTATTCACCCTCAACGCCAGCGCGCTGGAATTGGCCAAGTACCCGCAGGTGTTCGATGCCGGTAAAGGCATCAGCGTAACGCTCGCGCCCAGCGCCGATGGCAAGCAGGCGTTGCTGCAGGTGAGCGGTATCAATCACCCGCTCGATGAGGTGGTGCTGCTGACCACGGTGCACGAGCGTGGCAACGACGAACGCGACTACGGCACCACCCTCGACGGCAGCGCCTACAACATGCTGATCAAGCGCCAAGGCTGGGGCGGCGAGCAGTACCAGCTGTACCTGCCGGATACCGAAGGCTTCCAGCTCGGCTTCGACGAGGAGCAGAGCAAAGCCGCCAAACCCGCAGCGCTGCTGGCGCTGTATGAAAAGCAGAAGCAGGAAGGCGTGCAGGACAAGCTCGCCGCGTTCGACCGCGAGAGCCAGGTGCAGGCCTTCGTCAGCGTCTTGCAGCAGATCGACAAGGAGGCTTCCAGCACCTGCGGCACACCGCTGGCAACCAAGGTCGA
Organism: uncultured Pseudomonas sp.; assembly: GCA_966210885.1. Taxonomy (GTDB): domain Bacteria; phylum Pseudomonadota; class Gammaproteobacteria; order Pseudomonadales; family Pseudomonadaceae; genus Aquipseudomonas. Next base: position 29,788 of record CBIHLQ010000001.1, on the reverse strand, counting down.
TTGGAGCGCGCTGGACGACGACATCCTCAAGCGCCTGAGCGTGCCGAGCTTCTGCGGCGAGGTGGTCAGCCAGGTCGCCACGCTGTGCGAGCGCGACGAGGCGTACAAGGCTCAGGCGAAAACCCTGAAAGGCGTGGAATGCGCATTCGGCTCGCGGATCAAGCTGCGGGAAAAGGATGCGACCCTGAGCTTCACCACCCATGAAGACGAGCCCAACCAGGGCGACTTTATCAACGCCTTTCTACGTAATCGATAGGCGTAACCGCTAAGCGCTTGGCGGGGAGCAATCCGCTATTGGCTTGCTGGCGAGCTTCACCCGCCCGGATTGATGGCCCCACTCCAGCGCGGAAGTGGGCCAAGCGATCCGTAGCGATCCCAAGCCTGGCAAACCGCCCCGGATTGCATCCGGGCTAAAGGAGCATGCAGTTCCGTAGCCTGGATAAGCGCAGCGCAATCCGGGAATTGGGTGGACATGCCATGTCCACCCTACAAAAGCACCTTTCCTGACCTAATTAAGCCGCCTTGGCGAACAACTCCCGGCCGTGGTCCAGATGCTGGTCGATCAGCCATTTGCCATGGGCGATCGAGGCGTGTTGGGCTTTTTCCAGGTCCGCGAGAAAGGCGTAATCCAGAGGCAGCGGCATGCGTCGACTGGTGCGTCCCTGAGGGTCGGTGATACGGCAACCGCCGGCCCAGGGCGTCGGGTTATCCGCGTACTGTAAAACGTCGGCGGCGATGTGATGGCCACGATACGTGCATTGCAGAGTACTCATGGGTTGACCTCCGGTAGCTGGGGCCTGCAGCGAGGCGGCATGGCCCGGTTATCCCCCATACGGCAAGGTGCATCGCACCTCGGGTCGTCTTGGAATGGTACACCCCGAGCGCCATTCGTGAAGTACCTGTGGTCCAGCGGTGGGGGTCACACACTGCTGGGGGCATCGCCATTGCGTTGGTAGCAGCCCGTAGCCCGGATGCAATCCGGGGAGATGTTGATGAGCGATGCTTTCCCCGGATTCCATCCGGGCTACTAGGTGTCGTGGCCACAACCATGTGTCGGATCAATGCCCGGCTGCGTGGGAGGGGCCTTAGCCGCGACTGACCTTCGGGAAATCGTGCAATTGCGCAACAGCGTGAATATTCGGCGGACAAGGCTTCGCCATGTCCGTCCTACAGTCGGCCCTGGTCTCGCGTTCGGTTTTCCGACCGCCATAGGCTCGCGGATTCGCTTTATCGAACGAAGCGACTGATCCCTCTCGTCCTTAAATTCTAATTTCTCTTTAATTTTCAATAAGTTGAATAACTGATCCGGCGACCACAAAGGCTGGCACGCTCCCTGCTCTATCTCCTTGCAGGAAGGCCGCGCGTCTTCCGCCGCCGATGGCTATGCATCGCCCCGGCCGGCCAGCCCCATAACAACAATAGTGAGGATCAGCATGACCAAGAGCACCCTTTCCCGCGCCGTCGGTATCGCCCTGGCCGCCACCCTGCTCAGCGCCCCGGTATTGGCCGAGGAGCTGACCGGCACCCTGAAGAAGATCAAGGAATCCGGCAGCATCACCCTGGGTCACCGCGACGCCTCCATCCCCTTCTCCTACTTCGGCAACGATCCGAGCCAACCCATCGGCTACTCCCACGATCTGCAATTGAAAGTGGTCGAGGCGATCAAGCAGAAGCTGGACATGCCGGAGCTGAAAGTCCGCTACAACCTGGTCACCTCGCAAACCCGTATTCCGCTGGTGCAGAACGGCACGGTCGATCTGGAATGCGGCTCCACCACCAACAATATCGAGCGCCAACGCCAGGTCGATTTCTCGGTCGGCATCTTCGAAGTGGGCACCCGCCTGCTGGCGAAGAAAAGCACCGGCGTCAGCGACTTCGCCGACCTCAAGGGCAAGAACGTGGTGACCACCGCCGGCACCACCTCCGAGCGCCTGCTGAAGATCATGAACGCCGAGCAGAAGATGGGCATGAACATCATCTCGGCCAAGGATCATGGCGAGTCCTTCCTGATGCTCGAATCCGGCCGCGCGCTGGCATTCATGATGGACGACGCGCTGCTCTACGGCGAAATGGCCAAGGCCAAGAAGCCGGACGACTGGGCCGTAGTCGGCACCCCGCAATCGTTCGAGATCTACGGCTGCATGATGCGCAAAGGCGACCCGGCGTTTAAGCAGGTGGTCGACAGCGCGATCAGCGCCACCTTCAACTCGGGCGAAATCACCGCGATCTACGACAAGTGGTTTATGCAGCCCATCGCACCGAAAAACCTCAACCTGAATTTCCCCATGAGCGATGAGCTGAAAAAACTCATCGCCGCGCCCACCGACAAGTCTGCCGAGCAGATCTGACCCGGTGACACCGCGCGCTCACAAGGGGCGCGGTGTGGGAACCAGGGAGCGACCCGGACAGGGTGAACCGCTGCATCGTTCACCCGCCCGACCTCCCGCTTTCACCCGATAGGACTAGGGGGCACCGCTGCCACAAGCAGCGGGGTAGGTCGGCGCCTGCCCCCTTATCCGCCTAAACGTCGTATCGGCTCTACCCGAGGGTTAACCCAAATGAACTACAACTGGGACTGGGGCATTTTTTTCAAGCCCACCGGCATCGGCAGCGAGATCTACCTGGACTGGTTTTTCACCGGCCTGGGCTGGACCATCGCCATCGCCCTGGTCGGCTGGATAGTCGCATTGCTGCTCGGCTCGTTGCTCGGCGTGATGCGCACGGTGCCGAACCGCTGGATCTCCGGCATCGCCACCACTTATGTGGAAATCTTCCGCAACGTACCGCTGCTGGTGCAGCTGTTCCTCTGGTACTTCCTGGTGCCGGACCTGCTGCCCGAGCCGCTGGAAATGTGGTTCAAGCAGGACCTGTCGCCGGCCACTTCGGCTTATCTATCGGTTGTGGTTTGCCTTGGCCTGTTCACCGCCGCGCGGGTCTGCGAGCAGGTGCGCACCGGCATTCAGGCGCTGCCCAAGGGGCAGACCGCGGCCGCCTACGCAATGGGCTTCCGCCTGCCGCAGATCTACAGCAACGTGCTGCTGCCCCAGGCTTACCGCATCATCATTCCGCCGCTGACTTCGGAATTCCTGAACATCTTCAAGAACTCCTCGGTGGCGTCCTTGATCGGCCTGATGGAGCTGCTCGCGCAAACCAAGCAGACCGCCGAATTCAGCGCCAACCTGTTCGAAGCCTTCACCCTGGCGACGCTGATCTATTTCACCTTGAACATGGGCCTGATGCTGCTGATGCGCACGGTCGAGAAGCGCGTCGCGGTGCCGGGGCTGATTGCCGTGGGGGGTAAATAATGGACTTCAGTGCGATCCTGCCGGCGCTGCCCGGTCTCTGGGAAGGCATGGCGATGACCCTGCAGTTGATGGCCCTGGGCGTGCTCGGCGGCGTGCTGCTGGGCACCCTGCTGGCATTGCTGCGCTTGTCCCACAACCCGCTGCTGGCCAAAGCCGCCGCCACCTACGTCAACTACTTCCGCTCGATTCCGTTGCTGCTGGTGATCACCTGGTTCTACTTCGCGGTGCCGTTCATGCTGCGCTGGATCACCGGCGAGGACACTCCGGTCGGCGCGTTCAGCTCCTGCCTGGTGGCGTTCATCATGTTCGAGGCGGCGTACTTCTGCGAGATCGTCCGCGCCGGCATCCAGGCCATCCCCCGCGGCCAGATGGGTGCGGCGCAGGCACTGGGGATGAGCTACCCGCAAACCATGCGCCTGATCATCCTGCCCCAGGCGTTCCGCAAGATGACCCCGCTGCTGTTGCAGCAAAGCATCATCCTGTTCCAGGACACCTCGCTGGTTTACACCGTGGGGCTGATGGACTTCCTCAACGCCTCGCGCTCGCGCGGTGACATCATCGGTCAGGCCCATGAGTTTCTGATCTTCGCCGGCCTGGTCTATTTCACAATCAGCTTCGCCGCCTCGCTGCTGGTCAAGCATCTGCAAAGAAGGTTAGCCGTATGATCTCTATCAATAACGTCAACAAGTGGTACGGGGACTTCCAGGTGCTGACCGGTTGCAGCACCGAGGTGAAGAAAGGCGAAGTGGTGGTGGTATGCGGGCCGTCCGGCTCGGGCAAGTCGACGCTTATCAAATGCGTCAACGCCCTGGAGCCGTTCCAGAAGGGCGACATCGTGGTCGACGGCACCTCCATCGCCGACAAAGCCACCAACCTGCCCAAGCTGCGCTCGCGGGTCGGCATGGTATTCCAGCATTTCGAGTTGTTCCCGCACCTGAGCATCGCCGAGAACCTGAGCATCGCCCAGATCAAGGTGCTCGGCCGCAGCAAGGCCGAAGCCAACGCCAAGGGCCTCAAGCTGCTCGAACGGGTCGGCCTCGCCGCCCACGCGCACAAGCACCCCGGCCAGCTGTCCGGCGGCCAGCAACAACGGGTGGCGATTGCCCGCGCCCTGGCCATGGACCCGGTGGTGATGCTGTTCGACGAACCGACCTCAGCGCTCGACCCGGAAATGGTCAACGAAGTGCTCGATGTGATGGTGCAGCTGGCCAACGAGGGCATGACCATGATGTGCGTGACCCACGAAATGGGCTTTGCGCGCAAGGTCGCCGACCGGGTGATCTTTATGGACGCCGGCCAGATCGTCGAAGACTGCCCCAAGGAAGAATTCTTCGGCGACGTCTCGGCGCGCTCGGACCGCGCGCAGCAGTTCCTGGCGAAAATCCTTCAGCACTGAATGACACCTTGCTCTGGTAGCCCGGATGCAATCCGGGGATGACGCTGCATATCTCCCCGGATTGCATCCGGGCTACGCATCGAACGCTGATTTTGTGGGAGGCGCTTCAGCGGCGATTGCCCGGCCTGAGCCGCAACAGCAGCACGGCTAAAGCGGTACGCCGCACCTACCCAGCAAGGAACGACTGTGATGCAATGCCACATCGCCAGCCTTCGCGCCTTGCCGCCAGCCCTGAACGTGAAACCGCGCATCGCTCAACGTCTGCTACTCACCCTACTGATGCTCCTGCTGGTGCTCAGTTGCGGCTACGCGGGCTATCACATCAGCCAAGGCATCGGCATCCGCGCCCTGGCCGAGAGCGGCGAACGCCAGCTCGAACTCAACGCCCGCGCGGTCGAGAGCGAAATCACCAAATACACCTACCTGCCCAGCCTGCTGGAGCTCGATTACAGCGTCGGGCGTTTGCTGAAAACACCGACCGTCTACCGCCGCAATCAGGTCAACGAGTTCCTCGAAGGCCTCAACCAGCGCGCCGGCAGCCTAGCCATCTATGTGCTGGACACCAGCGGACGGGTGCTCGCCACCAGCAACTGGCGCGAACCGAACAGCTTTCTCGGCGAGGACCTATCGTTTCGCGCCTATTTCCAGGATGCCTTGCAAGGCAAACCCGGACGCTTCTACGGCATCGGCAGCACCACCGGCGAACCCGGCTATTACCTGGCCCACGGCCTCAAGGACGGCCTGCGGCTGATCGGCGTGGCGGTGGTCAAAGTGCGCCTCGACGCGCTGGAGCAACGCTGGCAACGCGCGCAGTTGCAAGCCTATGTCAGCGACGAGAACGGCATCATCATTCTTTCCAGCAACCCGACGCGACGGCTCAAGGCCATCCACCGGCTGGGGCCGCACACCCGCGAGCGCCTGGCGCGCAGCCTGCAATACCACTGGCACGCCCTGGAAGAGTTGCAACCGCTGGCGCGCCAATCCCTGGGCAATGGCCTCGAACAAGTCACCTTCGCCGATGACGAAGACAGCGCCACGCCGCCCCGACCGATCGACTACCTGGCACAATCGCGACCGCTGGACGACACGCCCTGGCGCCTGACCCTGCTCACCTCGCTCGAAGATCAGCATCGTGCGGCCATGAGCCATGCCATATTGGCGTCCGTGGTTTGCGCCTTGCTGGCGTTTTTGCTGATCGCCTGGAATGAGCGGCGCAAGGTGATCGCCACCCGCCTCGCCGCCCGCGAAGCACTCGAACGGGCGAACAACGAGCTGGAACGCAAGATCGCTGAACGCACCGTCGATTTGCAGGCCAGCAACCAGCGCCTGAAGGCCGAAATCAGCGAACGTCAGCAGGCCGAAACCACCCTGCGCCAGGCCCAGGACGAACTGGTGCAGGCTGGCAAGCTGGCGGTGATCGGGCAGATGTCGACCAATATCGCCCACGAACTCAACCAACCCCTGGCGGCGCTGCGCACCCTGTCCGGCAATACCGTGCGCTTCCTGCAACGCGGCGCGCTGGACACCGCCAGCGCCAACCTGCAGACGATCAACGAGCTGGTCGACCGCATGGGCAAGATCACCGGCAGCCTGCGCGCCTTCGCCCGCCGTTCCGATGACCGCGGCGAAGCCAATCTGCGCCAGGCGGTGGACGCCGCCCTGGCGTTGCTGCAACCGCGCCTGGAGCAGGACGCCCCGCAAATTTACCGCGACTACCTGAACGGCCAAGACGAGATCCGCCTGGCCATCGACCAGACCCGCTTGGAGCAGATTCTGGTCAACCTGATCGCCAACGCCCTGGACGCAATGAGCGAGCAGGAAGATCGCCAGCTCTGGCTCAGCGGCCAGGACGAGGGCGAGCGCTACCTGTTCAGCGTGCGCGACAACGGCCCGGGCATCGCGCCGGATGCGCGCAGCCATCTGTTCGAACCCTTTTTCACCACCAAACCCGGCGAAAAAGGCCTGGGGCTGGGCCTGACGCTGTCCGCCAGCCTGGCGGCCGCAGCCTCGGGCAGCCTTACCGTGCAACACCCGGCCAGCGGCGGCAGCGCCTTCGAACTGCGCCTGCCCAAGCCCGCCCCCAGCCGCGAGAACAGCGATGAACGACCCGCTTAGCGTTCTGATCGTCGAAGACGATCCCCATGTACTGCTCGGCTGCCAGCAAGCCCTGGCCCTGGAAGATATCGCCAGCGAAGGGGTGGCCAGCGCCGAGCAGGCCTTGCAGCGCATCGGCGAGGACTTCGCCGGCATCGTCGTCAGCGATATCCGCCTGCCCGGCATCGACGGCCTGGAACTGCTGACCCGCCTCAAACAGCGCGACCCCAGCCTGCCGGTGGTGCTGATCACCGGCCACGGCGACATCAGCATGGCGGTCAACGCCATGCGCGACGGCGCCTACGACTTTATGGAAAAACCCTTCTCGCCCGAGCGCCTGGTCGACGTGGTGCGCCGCGCCCTCGAACAACGCGGCCTAGCCCGCGAAGTCTCGGCGCTGCGCCGCCAGCTGGCCGGGCGCCAAGCCCTGGAACAACGCATCATCGGCCGCTCGCCGGCGGTGCAGAAGCTGCGCGAACTGATCGCCAACGTCGCCGACACCGCGGCCAACGTACTGATTGAAGGCGAAACCGGCACCGGTAAGGAACTGGTCGCCCGCTGCCTGCACGACTTCAGCCGGCGCCAGGCGAAACAGTTCGTCGCCCTCAACTGCGGCGGCCTGCCGGAGAACCTGTTCGAGAGCGAAATCTTCGGCCACGAAGCCCACGCCTTCACCGGCGCCGGCAAGCGCCGGGTCGGCAAGATCGAGCACGCCCATGGCGGCACGCTGTTTCTCGACGAAGTCGAAAGCATGCCGCTCAATCTGCAGATCAAGCTGCTGCGGGTGTTGCAGGAACACAGCCTGGAACGCCTCGGCTCGAACCAGAGCGTGGCGGTCGACTGCCGGGTGATAGCCGCAACCAAATCGGACCTCGACGCCCAGAGCAAACGCGGTGAATTCCGCAGCGACTTTTATTACCGCCTTAACGTCGTGACCCTGGAACTGCCGCCGCTGCGCGAACGCCGCGAAGACATCCCCTTGCTGTTCGAACACTTCCTGCAACTCTCGGCGCTGCGCTTCGATCGCCCGGCACCGGAACTGGACCGGCATACCCTGGCCGCCCTTATGGCCCACGACTGGCCGGGCAACGTGCGCGAACTGCGCAACGTCGCCGAACGCTTCGCCCTCGGCCTGCCGGTATTCAAGAAAAGCGGCCTGACCAGCGAAGGCAGCCCCAGCTTCGCCGAAGCCGTGGAAGCCTTCGAACGCAACCTGCTGCTCGACGCCCTGCAACGCAACGACGGCAACCTCAGCCAGGCCAGCCAAGCCCTGGGCATGGCCAAGACCACGTTGTTCGACAAGGTGAAGAAGTACGGGCTGCAGTAAAGCCGCTGGCTATCGGGCCGTGGGAGGGGCTGGGCGGCACCCCGCTTTAGCCGCGATTGCCACCATTGAAAACTCGCCGCTAAAGCGCCTCCCAAATGTTCCGACTGATCTCCCGGGTGGGTTAGGCGCACGCAGCCACTCGCGATGACTCCGCAAAATCCACTGCGCCGTAACCCACCATCGGCGCAACGCTGCCCAGTTTCAAGGCAAGCCGCTTGGTGGGTTACGCGGCGCACCACCCCAGCGGCGCCTGATAGTTAGGCGCTCAGCGCCGCTAACCCACCCTACAGGTGCCCGACACTCCATCCCTGGCGCGGCACCTGTCGTGCTTGGACGTACCCAACGAAAAATTCCCGGTTCGATATTTCAGGTCGATTCGGTTATGCGCTTTTCTAAGGCGATGGCCGCCAAGAGAAACCCGCCTTGCTGAACCGGACAATCGACGGCTATGGTTCAAACCAGACTGATAGCGATATGCCGCAACCTGATGCCGGGTGATAGGTGGGGCGAAGCGATTGTGGAAATTTCAGGGAGGGGATAGGCAGATGATTACCCGAAAGAGATTGGCTTGGTATGGCTGTGCTTATACGGAATTCTTCGATATTCGTTATGGCGAAATTCCGTCCAGTCACTGTTAGCTATAGGAATCTAGATGATCGAAGCTCATGATTTCGAAACAGTAGATGAAATGTTCGAGTTTTTTCTCCTTGGGGGGAAAGCTCAAACTTGGAAGGTTTCATTTTTAGAGGTCATAGTCAGGAATCGTATCAATTGATTCCGACAGCATTAAGGCCAGACAATGTCGATTGGTTTTGGAAAATTTGCGGGCTAGGTAGACCTATTGAACCTCAGCATAATTGGCAAACATGGCAAGTTAAAGGTGAGTATTCAGTCCTAAGAGCATTCTATCGTTTAGCCGATCAAAGGGGGCTAGAAGTCCCAGTTTCTGAGCGAGTAAGGCTTAACCTGGCCCAAGAGTTTGATTTCTATGGCCTAAACAACCCATATGAAAAAGACGTATGGATTCCAAAAGACTTGTTAGAAACTGCTGCCCTAGCACAACACTATGGTATACCAACACGTTTACTTGATTGGACGTATGACATATTTGTCGCACTATTTTTTGCGCTGACAGGTGCGATTGGGAAAGAAGGCAGGCTAGTAATATGGGCATTAAATAAAGAATACTTATCTTTTTTAAAGCCAACAGCTAACAGGGTCAACATAGATTTTATTACGCCTCACTATGCTAATAATCCTAATTTGAATGCACAGAAAGGCCTCTTTACTCATTGGCCGGTTCAACTACTATCAATGGCAAATGAAATGCGGCTTTTACAAAACGGTCAAGTGGCTCTAGTAGATCGTAGACCTCTCGATGCTCTTGTCGCAGAAAAATATAAAGTAGAGGATAAGTTTTCCTTATTTAAACGCTTTACATTGTCATGCACAGAAGCAAAAAAAGGGTGTGGCATTTTATCAAAACTGGGGTACGACGCAGCTAGAATATTTCCAGGATACAAGGGTGTGGCTGAGCATTTGCTACGCCAGCATAGATATAGCTAACAAGTTTCTACACACGGTAAAATTACTCACTGCGCTCCCAATTTTCCTGTGAGCCAAGCGTTGGGCAGGGAATCAAGGTGGCCTGCTTAGTTGTGCAGTCGCTCACTTAATAAGGCAGCTTACATGCATATACCAGGGAAGCGAATCTATGACGAAATGCGCTCCGAAGACGGCGGCGTGTGGTTTGCGCCCGCAAACGAAGGGAAAGAAAACGCGATATTGGTTAAAGCGCCAACAGCCACACTTAAGGCTCTGCTGTCCGGCTCTTCGTTCACCGTTGTCCTCGGCCGTGAAGGTGACTATCTCTGCACCGGAGTGCGTATTTACGATGTGCCAGAAGCCCCGTTATTACTATGTAGCGTTCAAAAGCACCAGGAGGAACATGCCGCGCTTAGGAGAATAGTTCGGGAAGGCGGAACACCACTATTCCTGTTCAATGAATTAGATATCTGTGTCGCGTGGTCAGACGTGACCTTGACGCCCAAAAACTCCGTCGCTTTGTCGGACCTTCTCGAGAGAGAAGGGCGGCCGTACTGTGGACCGCTAAATCCCGCAGCATCTTCCGCCTTGGACTCATTCTGCTTCACCATTGATGAAAGCCAGCACTTCCCACATGCCAATAAGATTCCAGTCCTTGAGGTTCCAGTCGTTGTTGCCCAATGGGTTTCAAATAAGATTTCGTTCGCAGGCGTACACGATCACCATACGATTACACTTGAGGACTTAGATGAAGGAGCCGTTCTTGAGAAGGCAGTTTGGGCATCGCTGGAATCCGTCTTCCCCCTAACTCTTCAGAAGTCACCCCAGGTCAAAGTTGGCGACAAGCTGCGAGAGCTAACAGATGTCCTTGCGTTCCATCGATACGGTACATTTTTAATAGAGGCAAAAGATCTTTCCGTGCTTCATGCTGGCACTGAGCGTAGTAGAGAGCGAAGAGTCAAGGGCACACAGAAGCAAGCGAAAACCGCCGTTGAGCAGCTTGTAGGCGCATCTAAGGCACTGAAGCGCGGAGAAAGAGTCAGTGATCAGCATGGACAAACGCTCACGCCAGTGCTCGACCAGCCACTTCACTGCATTGTGCTACTCACAGAACTGACTCATGAAGGTGATTGGAGCAAACTTGAGACGCAATTGCGGCAAGCGATGATTGAGACTGGCGACTTCTTCCATGTACTGGACCTTAGGGAGCTCATCACTCTTTTGAAGACTAGCAGCGGAAAGCCCGAACTCTTGGACTACAACCTCATCCAGCGATGTAAGAGATTCGCTGATTCAAGAACGATACATATCCGCAGCCGTCCTGCCCCGAGAAACAAAATGGGATCGGAGTGAATAAAGCCTAGTCACTCCGGACCCCAATATTGCTCGCGGACATTCATCATTTCCGGCGAGTGAAGCGTTAGCTCTACATGGAGGAGGCAGTCATGACATTAATGACAATATTGCTATTTTTACCCGCGTGCTTTGCACTAAATATGGCCCCTGGGCCAAATAACCTTCTTTCAATGGCTAATGCAAAACGTTACGGTTTCCAAACTGCTTGTTATGCAGGGATCGGTCGTCTTGTTGCGTTTGCCAGTATGATTATTCTGGCGGCGACGGGACTTTCAATAGTCCTCGCCACTTCTGAGGAGTTATTTTTTATTATCAAGGTGGTCGGTGGATTATATCTACTTTGGTTGGCTTTCCAATTGTGGGTTGCAGATCCTTCTGACAGTGGCAACGAAGCAAAGGGGGATATGAGCCTGTTTCAGCTGGCAAGACAAGAGTTTTTGCTGGCAGCAGGGAATCCAAAGGCCATATTGATTTTCACGGCTTTCCTTCCGCAGTTTGTTTACCCTTCAGGCCATGCTGGCTTTCAGTTTCTAATTTTAGGCATGCTATTTTTAATACTCGAACTGGTGGCAATTGCAGGATATGCATACCTTGGTAAGTTTTTGCGTCATTGGTTCTCTCGCCCCCCTATGAGGCGTTTATTCAACAGAGTCTGCTCTGGGCTACTTGGCAGTGCTGGAGTTGGGGTCTTATTGGCTCGTCGAGAATAAATCAACTGTAGCAGTAGCCAAGTGGGGTCGGTGTAAATAAAACTTGGTCACTCCGCCCCAATATCGTTAGCTTGATCGTTGATTACAAGGTAAAGCATGAAACAAGCCTCAAGATTTATGCCCAAGTACGAGCCCAAGGCGGCTAATAAGCCAGCCTTGATTGGACTGTTATTGCTGGCTGCGGCCATTGTGGTTTACCAACCAATCTTCCTTGCCATTGTTGCGGGTATAGCCTTACTGGCACTTGCATGGAGCAAATTCGAAGAGCCAAAGATCGAGAAGCATTTTGCGGACTTGTGTGAAGAACGCAAAGACTTATCTATCTGTAATTTCGCAAGGGAGTTTGATTCGCGGGCTGTCGACACTTGGGTAATTCGTGCGGTATATGAGCAGCTGCAAGCGGCGCTTGAGACAAAGCAGAAACTGCCTATCAAAGCCTCTGACAACCTTTTCGATACATTGAAACTCGATGAGGACGATTTGGATTTAGACCTGGTTGAAGAAATCGCCCAACGAACCGGGCGCAGCATAGAAGATTTTGAAAATAATCCTTACTACGGGAAGGTAACCACGGCGCGCAACTTGGTGCTCTTTTTCAACCATCAGGCATATGTAAAGGCCATATAACGAGCTCTGCCGGCGTGCTGCCTCGCAATAGTCAGTGCTCAAGGGCTAAGTTGGCCTGTAGGGTGCGCCGTGCGCACCACCGACAACCGGGGCTTGGTGCGCACGGCGCACCCTACGAGCGTCTCTCAGCATGATTGTTCATTGCAAGACATACGCCGTTGCACAAGCCGTGTGATCGCGGCGCGGTTTCGGTCTAGGCTGTCTAACCCTCGCCTAGTGGAAAAGGAACCCTCCATGCGCTCGCTAAAAACCCTCGCGCTGCTGGCCCTTGTCGCCAGCGTCAGCCTCCCCGTAACCGCCGCCGATCTGCAAGGCGGGGCGGTGGCCGCGCCCGATCAATATGGCGCGAAAGTCGCCGCCAAAATTCTCAAGGCCGGTGGCAATGCGGTCGATGCCGCGGTCGCCACGGCCTTCACCCTGGCGGTGACTTTTCCCGAGGCCGGCAATATCGGCGGCGGCGGGTTTATGACCCTGTATATGGACGGCAAGCCGTATTTCATCGACTACCGAGAGGTCGCGCCGCTGGCCGCCAGCAAGAATATGTACCTCGACGAGAAAGGCGAGGTGATCGCCAATATCAGCCTGATCGGCGCCAAGGCCGCGGGCGTGCCGGGCACGGTGATGGGGATGTGGGAGGCGCATAAGCGCTTCGGCAGCCTGCCCTGGAGCGAGCTGCTGACGCCGGCGGTGGCTTATGCGCGCAACGGTTTCACGGTGGCCGACAACCAGTACCAATACCACAGCAATACCCTGGCGCGGTTCGGCGGCAAGACTAACTTCGCCGAGTATTTCGGCGCGATGAAAGCCGGCGAGCTACACCGCCAACCGGAGCTGGCGCAGACCCTGGAGCGCATCGCCGACCAGGGCCCGAAGGACTTCTACAACGGCAAGACCGCCGAATTGCTGGTCGCGCAGATGCAACGCGACGGCGGCCTGATCACCCGTGAGGATCTCAAGGGCTATAGCGCCAAATGGCGCGAGCCGATGCGCGTCGATTGGCAGGGCAACACGCTCTACACCGCGCCGCTGCCCAGCTCCGGCGGTATCGCCCTGGCCCAGCTGATCGGCATCAAGGAGGCCCGCGCCGCGGATTTCGCCGGGGTCGAGCTGAACTCGGCGCGCTATATCCATCTGCTCGCGGAAATCGAAAAGCGCGTGTTCGCCGACCGCGCCGACTACCTCGGCGACCCGGATTTTTCCGAGGTGCCGGTCAAACAGCTGACCGACCCGGCCTACCTGAAAAAACGCGCAGCCGAGGTCAACCCGACGGCGATTTCCGCCACCGCGGATGTACGTCCCGGGCTGGAGCCGCACCAGACCACGCATTTTTCCATCGTCGATAAACACGGCAATGCGGTGAGCAATACCTACACCCTGAACTTCGGTTTCGGCAGCGGCGTGGTGGTCGAGGGCGCGGGCTTTCTGCTCAACGACGAGATGGACGACTTCAGTGCCAAGGCCGGGGTGGCCAATGCCTTCGGCGTGGTCGGCAGCGACGCCAACGCCATCGAGCCGGGCAAGCGCATGCTCTCGTCGATGAGCCCGAGCATCGTCACCCGCGACGGCGAAGTCAGCCTGGTGCTCGGCACGCCGGGCGGCTCGCGCATCTTCACCTCGATCTTTCAGGTGCTGAACAACCTCTATGACTACGGCCTGCCGCTGGAGAAAGCCGTTGCGGCGCAGCGTGTGCATCACCAGCTATTGCCCAAGGACACCATCTATTACGACAGCTACGCACCGCTGACCGGCAAGGTCGCCGAAGAGCTCGAAGCCATGGGTTACACCCTGGAAAACCAGGGCTGGAAGATGGGCGATATCCAGGCAATCCAGGTCCAGGGCGACTCCCTGTACACCGCCTCCGATCCGCGCGGCCGCGGGGTCGGTCAGGTGGTGCCGCGGTAGGTTGGCGCTGAGCCCGCAGCAAGGCGTTAACGCCGGCCAGCCATTATCAAACTGTGATGGTGGATGAAAAAAGCGTCATCCACCCAAGGCTGACGCTTATCCAGGCTACGGGAGCAGATGATCGTTCCCGCGTGGACGGTTCGACGCCTCGATGTGGGAACGATCAAAGCCACCCAATGGTAGCCCGGGTTGAGCGAAGCGATACCCGGGTATCGGCGCCCTGGGTATCGCTGCGCTCAACCCAGGCTACGTGCTCCCGGATTGCGCTGGCGCTTATCCAGGCTACAAAGAGCGGACCGTAGCCTGGATAAGCCTTGGCGCAATCCGGGAAAACTTCACTCCAATCAACCGATCTCGCCGCTTTCCAGCTTGCGCCACAACAAGCGCACCGCCGCCTTGCGCACCAGGGCGCAGCGGTACAGGCGGATTTCCAGCGGCACCTGCCATTGTTCGCCGGCGCAGATTGCCAGCTCGCCGCGGGCCAATTCGCCGGTCACCGACAGGCGCGGCACCCAAGCCACGCCCATGCCTTGCAGGGCCATGCTTTTCAGGCTGTCGGCCATCGCGGTTTCGTACACCGTGGTCGAGCGCAAGGCGCGCTGGCGCAGCAGCAGGTTGACCGAGCGTCCGAGAAAGGCGCCGGCGCTGTAGGCGAGCAGCGGCACACTGGCGTTGCCTTCGAGATCGAACAGCGGCTGGCCCTGTTCGTCGACCGCGCACACCGGCAGCATTTCCGTACGCCCGAGGTGCAGCGAGGGGAAGATTTCCGGGTCCATCTGCATCGAGGCGTCGGGGTCGTAGTAGGCCAGAATCAGGTCGCAGGCGCCTTCGCGCAATGCATGCACCGCCTCGCCGACGTTGGTCGCCACCAGACGCGTACTCAGCGGTAGGCCCTCGCGGCGCAAACGCGCGATCCATTCGGGGAAGAAGCCCAGAGTCAAGGAATGCGCCGCAGCGATCTGCAGCACTTCGCCCTGCTGGCCTTCGACACTGTGCAGGTGGCGCACCACCTCGCCCAACTGATCGACCATGCTGCGCGCGGTAACCAGAAACAACTGGCCGGATTCGGTCAACTCCACCGGCGTGCAAGCGCGGTTGACCAGGGTCAGGCCGAGCATGGTTTCCAGGCTGCGAATGCGCCGACTGAACGCCGGCTGGGTGACGAAACGCTTCTGCGCCGCTTGGGAAAAACTACGGGTGGCGGCCAGAGCGACGAAGTCCTCCAGCCATTTTGTTTCCAGGTTCATCGACTACCCTTGGAGTGAGCCAGTGCGGCCGCGCCGGCCTTCGACCGACTAGAGCCCATCCTGCCCTATGCCATGCACACGCGCCATAGTGGCCGATAAGCTTGCCAGCACGAGCAACTACAAAACGCTACAATCGCCGCCTTGACAATAATAAAGAGCACCTAAAGGAGCCCAGATATGCAGAAACTGCGCAATACCCTTCTACTGATCGGCCTGTTGCTGGGGATGGCGGCCACCGCTCATGCCGAACTACCGGATACCTACCGCGTCATCCTGCAAACCGAAAACTTTCCCCCTTTCAGCTTCTCCCCCGACAACAAGAAGTTCGCCCGCGGCGACAAGATCCAGGGCATCGGCGCCGATACCGTGCGCGAAATGTTCGCCCGCGCCGGTATCGCTTACAGCATGACCCTGCGCTCGCCCTGGAGCCGGATCTACGGCGACACCCTGAACTCGCCGAACCATGGCCTATTCTCGATCGTCCGCACCAAGGCCAACGAAGGGCTATTCAAATGGGTCGGGCCGCTGGCGCACTACGACAACGTGCTGCTCAGCACCTCGGGTAGCGGGCTCAAGCTCAAGAGCCTCGAGCAGGCCGCGGCCTATAAGATCGGCGTGTACCGCAACGGCGCGGTCAATGCCTACCTGGAAAGCCAGGGGCTGGGCGCCGACGATACCCTGAGCGAGCAGGACAACGTGCAGCGCCTGCTCAAGGGCGATATCGATCTCTGGGCCACCGCCGAACCCTCGTGGCGTTACTACGCCAAGCAGCTGGGTGTCGGCGGTCTGGAAACCGCATTGACCTTCCACACCTCCGATGTCTTCCTGGCGCTGAACAAAGACACCCCCGACGAAGTGGTCGAGCGCTTGCAGAAGGCCTTGAACGAGATCATCGGCGAAGGCTACAGCGGTTGCAGCAAGACCCCCGAGTTCTGTTATCTGATCCGCAACCGCAAGGTTCCGACGGGCGGTTAGCCTTCCCGTATCTGCCGGTCGAGGTCCTCCGCGGCCGGCGGCGCGTCCCCATGCCGATAGCCTATGGCCTTTGTGCCCGGAGCTATCGGCATGCACAGCGACCCTTGTCACCTCTGACAGCCCCTGGCGCCAAGGCCCAAAGGCTGCTGTCGCGATCTTCTGCTTTGCTTTAACCGCGACGCTTTCGGTGCCCCTCAAGATCAATCGCGACTAAAGCGTAGCGCCCCGACAACGCTCGCCAAGGCTTGAGGGTCACACTCAGGCTATGCCGATCGTGCATAGGTCAGCGTTTAACAGCATTGGCCGGCGCGGCGCTGGAACCCTTACTCTTGAAGACATCGCGGCATTAGCCGTCTTCTTCAAGAGTCTTTCCTCTCATGTCACAGAGTGCATCGTTTCGCGTAGAAACCGACCTGCTTGGCTCCCTCGAAGTCCCCGCCGAAGCCTATTACGGCATCCAGACCTTGCGCGCCGTGCATAACTTCCGCCTGTCTGGCGTGCCGCTGGCGCACTACCCGAAACTGGTGGTGGCACTGGCCATGGTCAAGCAAGCGGCGGCCGACGCCAACCGCGAATTGGGGCACCTCAGCGAAACCAAGCATGCGGCGATCAGCGAAGCCTGTGCACGCATCATCCGTGGCGATTTCCATGAGGAATTCGTGGTCGACATGATCCAGGGCGGCGCCGGGACTTCGACCAACATGAACGCCAACGAAGTCATCGCCAACATCGCCCTGGAAGCCATGGGCCATGCCAAGGGCGAATACAAATACCTGCACCCGAACAACGACGTGAACATGGCGCAGTCGACCAACGACGCCTACCCGACCGCCATCCGTCTCGGCCTGCTGCTCGGCCACGACGCCCTGCTGGCCAGCCTCGACAGCCTGATCGGTGCCTTCGCGGCGAAAGGCGAAGAGTTCGCCCACGTGCTGAAGATGGGCCGCACGCAGTTGCAGGATGCCGTGCCCATGACCCTCGGCCAGGAATTCCGCGCCTTCGCCACCACCCTCGGCGAAGACCTCGCGCGCCTGAAAAGCCTGGCGCCGGAACTGCTTACCGAAGTGAACCTGGGCGGTACCGCGATCGGCACCGGGATCAACGCCGACCCGCGCTATCAGCAACTGGCGGTCGACCGTTTGGCGGTGATCAGCGGCCAGCCGCTGGTACCGGCCGCCGACCTGATCGAAGCCACCTCGGACATGGGCGCCTTCGTGCTGTTCTCCGGCATGCTAAAGCGCACCGCGGTGAAGCTGTCGAAGATCTGCAACGACCTGCGTCTGCTGTCCAGCGGCCCGCGCACCGGGATCAACGAAATCAACCTGCCGGCACGCCAACCGGGCAGTTCGATCATGCCCGGCAAGGTCAACCCGGTAATCCCGGAAGCGGTCAATCAGGTGGCGTTCGCGATCATCGGCAACGATCTGGCGCTGACCATCGCTGCCGAAGGCGGACAATTGCAGCTCAACGTCATGGAGCCGCTGATCGCCTACAAGATCTTCGACTCGATCCGCCTGCTGCAACGCGCCATGGACATGCTGCGCGAGCACTGCATCGTCGAGATCAGCGCCAACGAAGCGCATTGCCGCGCGCTGATGGAAAACTCCATCGGCCTGATCACCGCGCTCAATCCCTATATCGGTTACGAGAACGCCACCCGCATCGCCAAGCTGGCGCTGCTCAGCGGCCGTGGCGTACTGGAGCTGGTGCGTGAAGAAAAGCTCTTGGACGACGCCACCCTGGCCGACATCCTCAGCCCGGAAAACATGATCGCGCCGCGCCTGGTGCCGCTCAAGGCCTGAGCAGACGGAGCGCCAACCCGAGCAACACCCGCATACGGATATGCGGGACTTATGCGTCGATCCGATGCCTGAGTAAGAGCCGACAGGAAGCCGGCAGCCAACGAGATGCATATCGGCATCCAGGGCATACCAACAAAAACCACACAGGGTGACACCATGAAATTGCTCGACCTCAGTCGTCTCTCTCCACCAGCCATCAGGCAATCCCTGATGCGGTAGCGATCCATAGGATCGCTGGCCACCCGCCACGTCCGCCAGCGCCGCCCTACCCGGGCGGTGCTGCGGCGTAATCGTCTTTCTATCCCTGACACAATCACAAGAGAGGGAGAAACACCATGCTGGATTTACTCAACGACCTGCTTTGGAGCAAGGTCCTTATCGTCATGCTGATCGGCCTCGGTCTGTATTTCACCATCGTCTCGCGCTTCGTGCAGTTCCGCTATTTCGGCAGTATGTTCCGCATCTTCAGCGAGGCGTTCAAACGCCAGCCGGGCCAACTCAGTTCGTTCCAGGCGTTGATGCTCAGCGTCGCCGGCCGCGTCGGCGCCGGTAATATCGCCGGGGTATCGGTGGCGATCATGCTCGGTGGCCCCGGTGCGGTGTTCTGGATGTGGGTCGTCGCACTGGTCGGCATGGCCACCAGCTACTTCGAGTGCTCGCTGGCCCAGCTGTATAAGCGCCGCGAGGCGGATGGCACCTACCGCGGCGGCCCGGCCTTCTATATCGAGCACGGTCTCGGCCAGCGCTGGCTGGGCATCGTCGTGTCGATCCTGTTGCTGGTGACCTTCGGTTTCGGCTTCAACGCCGTACAGTCCTACACCGTCGCCAGCTCGCTGCACGACACCTTCGGCCTGCCGACTTATGTCAGCGGCATCGCCCTGATTGCGGTGATCGGCCTGATCATCTTCGGCGGCATCAAGCGCATCGCCAGTTTCGCCGATGTGCTGGTACCGGTGATGGCGTTCTCCTATATCGCCATGGCGCTGTTCGTGATCGGCAGCAACGTCGAGCTGATCCCACAGACCCTGGCACTGATCGTCAAGAGCGCCTTCGGCCTGGAGCCGGCCTTCGCTGGCGGCATCGGCGCGGCCATCATCATGGGCGTCAAGCGCGGTCTGTTCTCCAACGAAGCGGGCCTGGGCAGCGCACCGAACGTCGCCGCCGTGGCCGAGGTCAAGCACCCGGTCGCCCAGGGCATCGTGCAATCGCTCAGCGTGTTCATCGACACCATCATCCTGTGCAGCTGCACCGCGCTGATCATTCTGCTTTCCGGCGTCTACCAGCCGGGCATGGAAGTGTCCGGCGTGATCCTGACCCAGACCGCCATGGCCAGCGTGGTCGGCGAGTGGGGTCGGGTGTTCGTTAGTGTCGCATTGCTACTGTTCGTATTCACCACACTGATCTATAACTACTACCTGGGTGAAAACGCACTGGGCTTTTTCAGCCAGAAACGCGCGCCGGTGCAGGTATATCGGGTGTTGGTAATCGCTCTGGTGCTCTGGGGTTCGATGCAGGATTTGGGGACGGTATTCGCCTTTGCCGACGTGACCATGGGTTTGCTGGCGATCGCCAACTTGATCGCCCTCGCTCTGCTGTTCAAGGTCGGTCTGCGCTTGATGCGCGATTACGACAGCCAAATCAAAGCCGGCGTCGAGTCGCCGGTGTTCGATCCAAAAGCCTTTGCCGACCTGGACCTCGATCCCGAGGCTTGGCCAGAAGCACCCGTTGCGCCGCTGGCGCCACTCGAGTCATGGCCAAACCCGGGAGCCAAGCAACCGGATAACGCCCTGCAACATCGCTGACTTATAGCCGCCCGGTTCTCGCCGGGCGGCGTTTTAGCGTTATGCGTCCCATGTCGACAATGGGTCGGCCTGGGACTCTCCGCATTTCAGGAGTGCTCGTCCATGCGCCGTTGTCTTTCCCGTTCGCTGTTGGTTTGCCTGCTGTTCGCCACTTTCGCCCGCGCCGAACTGCCGCCCGACTATAAGGTCGTGCTGCTGACGGAAAACTTCCCGCCATTCAACATGGCCGATAACAACAAGAACTTCGCCCGCGAAAAGAACATCTCCGGACTCAGCGCCGATATCGTGCGAGAAATGTTCAAACGCGCAGATATCAAGTACACCATGACCCTGCGCTTCCCCTGGGATCGCATCTACAACCACACGATGAACACGGCCAACCACGGCCTGTTTTCCACCTCCCTGAGCGAGGCGCGCAAACCGCTGTTCAAGTGGGTCGGGCCCATCTCCAAATATGAAAGCGTGCTGGTCGGCCTCGACAGCAGCGCGCCGTTGAAGGACCTGGAAGAAGCCAAGGCCTACCGCATCGGCGCTTACCAGAGTGCGGCGGTCAGCCAGTACATCGAACGCCTCGGCTTCACCCCGCAGAATGCTCTGCGCGACCAGGAAAACATCCGCAAATTACAGAGCGGCAAGATCGATTACTGGGCCACCTCCGATCCGGTTTGGCGCTTCTACGCCAAGGAACAGAACGCCACCGGCTTGCGCACGATCCTGAGCTTCCACACCTCGGATCTCTACCTGGCGTTGAACAAGGACATTCCCGACGAAGTGGTGGAACGCCTGCAAGCGGCGCTCGACCAGATGCGCAGCGAGGGTTACGGCACCTGCAAGAAAAACCCCGAGCTGTGCTAAAAGTCGAACCACTAACCGGCAAGGCCGCGTAACCGTAGCTCGGCCTTAGAATGACCCCGGGCTGTTGACCGGCCCGGCTGCGGCGCTTTTCAATCGCGCGATGCCCTTAGCAGGCCGTTGAAAAACGTAGGCGAGGCAGGCAAGACAAGGACTAGGCGTCCCCACAAAAACAGCCGAAAAAGCGGACTGGGCTCGCACGCGAGTTTACGCGCTGTAAATGAGCATTTTGAGACGCCGAGTCCCGGGCTGTTTTTAATGCCCCTCTCTTTTATTAAGAGGGCCAACGCAGGTAGTTTTTCAACGGCCTGTTAGCTGTTGCTGCATGCAATGGATAACGGAGCATCGGCGTTTTCAATGGCGGCATGGCCGCCTCTTCATTTTTCAATGGCCTGCGAAATCGCGGCCGCTCAGTTCAGGAAACAATCTATGCACGCCCCCGCCCAACGCCTGCTGGTGCTCTACACCGGCGGTACCATCGGTATGCAAATGAGCGCCCAGGGCCTGGCCCCGGCCTCCGGCTTCGAGGCGCGGATGCGTGCGCAACAGGCACTGGAGAGCGGTGCGTCGTTGCCCGAGTGGCGCTTCCGCGAACTGTTGCCGGCGATCGACAGCGCCAATATGAGCCAGGCCAACTGGCTGGCGATGGTCGCGGCGATTCGCAGCGGTCTCGACGAGGAAGGTTGCGATGCGGTGTTGCTGTTGCACGGCACCGACACCCTGGCGTACAGCGCCGCGGCCTTGAGTTTTCTGCTGCTGGGCCTGCCGGTGCCGGTGGTGTTGACCGGCTCGATGCTGCCAGCGGGCACCCCGGACAGCGATGCCTGGGGCAACCTGTTCGGCGCCATGCGGGCGCTGCAGCAGGGCGTCGCACCCGGCGTGCAGCTGTACTTCAACGGCGCGCTGATGCACGGCGCACGGGTCAGCAAATTACGCAGCGATGCCTTCGACGCCTTCGCTGAGTTGCCGCGCCAGCGCCAGGGCGAACGGGCGCCGAGCATTGCCGCCGCGATCGACTACCGGCAACCGCGACAGCCGGTCAATCTGGCCGTATTGCCGTTGTTTCCCGGCATTCAGGCCGCGCATATCGAAGCCCTGCTGGCCAGCGGCGTACGCGGCCTGGTGTTGGAATGTTACGGCAGCGGCACCGGGCCGTCGGATGACGCCGCCCTGCTCGCCGCGCTGAAAAACGCCCACCAGCAGGGCGTGGTGCTTGTGGCGATCAGCCAATGCGCCCATGGTCATGTCGAATTCGGCGTGTACGCCGCGGGCAGCCAATTGGCCAGCGCCGGCCTGGTGTCGGCCGGCGGCATGACCCGCGAAGCGGCGCTGGGCAAACTGTTCGCTCTGCTCGGCGCCGGGCTCAGCCAGGCCGAGGTGGAGCACTGGTTCGCCCTGGATCTATGCGGCGAGCGCGCCGACGCCTAGCAGGCCGTTGAGCGGGCCAGCCCGGTAGCCCGGATGCAATCCGGGGAAAAATGGTGCGGCCGCCAGCGCTTCCCGGACTACATCCGGGCTACGAGGTGGCAGGCACCGCTGAGCCTGCGTGCATACTCAGGGAACCCAAGGCAGGTATTTCAGCGGCCTGCCGGACGGCTCAGAACGCTGGTATGACTGCGCCCTGATACTTCTCGGCGATAAAGGTTTTGACCGCCTCGCTGTTCAGCGCCTTGGCCAGCTTCTGCATCGCTTCGCTGTCCTTGTTGTCCGGGCGCGCGACCAAGATGTTGACGTACGGCGAGTCGCTACCCTCGAGGATCAATGCGTCCTCGGTCGGCTTGAGCTGGGCTTCCAGCGCGTAGTTGGTGTTGATCAGCGCCAGGTCGACCTGGGTCAGCACGCGCGGCAGGGTCGCCGCTTCCAGCTCACGCACCTTGATGTTCTTCGGGTTCTCGGCGATGTCGCGCGGCGTGGCGAGGATGCCGGCCTCTTCTTTAAGCACTATCACCCCGGCCTTCTGCAGTAACAGCAGGGCGCGGCCGCCGTTGGTGGCGTCGTTGGGGATCACCACGTTGGCGCCCAAAGGCAGCTCGGTCAGGCTCTTGTGCTTACTGGAATAGGCGCCGAAGGGCTCGACGTGCACACCGGCGACGCTGGCCAGCTCGGTGCCGCGGCTCTTGTTGAATTCATCCAGGTACGGCTGGTGCTGGAAGAAATTGGCGTCCAGGCGCTTCTCGGCGACCTGCACGTTGGGCTGCACGTAGTCGGTGAAGACTTTGACGTTCAGCTCCACGCCCTGCTCGGCCAGGGCCGGTTTGATGAACTCGAGAATTTCCGCGTGGGGTACGGCGGTGGCGGCGATGTTCAGCTCTTCGGCCTGGGCGGCGAAAGCGCTGACGGCGGCGAGGGCAACTAGCAGTTTTTTCATGATCGATTCCTTTTGGGATATGAGCGGGTTCGGCGGATAGCCGCGATATAAAAAGTTAACGCTTTGTTTTTGCTGTTAAAAACCTGCGCCGTATGGACCAGCTCCGAGCAATGCCGCGAGCTGTAGCCCGGATGCAATCCGGGGAAGCGGTTCCATGGCCACTACCGATGTCCCGGATTGCATCCGGGCTACGGGGTTAGCGCCAATCACCAGCTTCACGGACACGCCACTATTTGCGCGAAAAATGCACCACCAGCTTGTCGCCGGCGCTTTGCAGGATCTGCACGAGAATCAGCAGCAGAATCACCGTGACCGCCATGACATCCGGCTGATAACGCTGATAACCGTAGCGCACCGCCAGATCGCCCAAACCGCCGCCGCCGATCAGGCCGGACATCGCGGTGTAGGACACCAGGGTGATCGCGGTCACGGTGACCGCCGCGATGATCCCCGGCAGCGCCTCGGGCAGCAGCGCATTGGTCACGATCTGGCGGGTGGTCGCGCCCATCGCCTGGGTCGCCTCGATGATGCCGCGGTCCACTTCGCGCAACGCGGTTTCCACCAGTCGCGCGAAAAACGGCGTGGCACCGACCACCAACGGCGGGATGGCGCCAGCCACCCCGAGCGAGGTGCCGGTAACGATCACGGTGAAAGGGATCATCACGATCAGCAGAATCACGAAGGGCACCGAGCGCAGGATGTTCACCAGCAGCGACAGCACACCATACAGCGCCTTTTGCTCGAACAGCTGCCGTGGGCTGGTGAGAAACAGCAACACGCCGAGCGGCAAGCCGAGCAGCACGGTAAACAGCAGCGAGCCGCCGAGCATGCTCAGGGTGTCCAGGCTGGCTTGCCAGATTTCCGGCCAGTCGACATTGGGCAGCACGTCCTTCATCGCAACACCTCCAGGTGCACATCGGCGGCTTGAAAGCGCGCGATCGCGGCATCCAGATCGCCGCCGGTCAGGGCCAGGGTCAGTTGGCCGTAGGGGGTGTCCTTGATCCGGTCGATACGCCCGGCGAGGATGCTGTAATCCACCCCGGTTTCACGGGCCACGGTGCCGAGCAGCGGCGCGTAGGTCGCCTCGCCCTGGAACGTCAGGCGCAGGATGCGGCCCTGGACGTGGGCGAAATCGTCGCGCTGCTCGTTTTCGTCGACCTGTTCGGACTCCTGCACGAAACGCTTGGTGGTGGCGTGCTGCGGGTGCAGAAACACCTCGGCCACCGGCCCCTGCTCGACGATCACCCCGGCGTCCATCACCGCGACGCGGTCGCAGACCCGGCGGATCACGTCCATTTCATGGGTGATCAACACGATGGTCAGGTTCAACTCGCGGTTGATCTCGGCCAACAGCTGCAACACCGAGGCGGTGGTTTGCGGGTCGAGGGCGCTGGTGGCTTCGTCGCACAGCAGGATCTTCGGCGCAGTGGCCAGGGCGCGGGCGATGCCGACCCGCTGTTTCTGCCCGCCGGAGAGCTGCGCCGGGTATTTGTTGGCGTGATCGCTCAAACCGACGCGCGCCAGCAACTCGGCGACGCGCTGGGCGATGGCGCCACGGGACAGCTCGCCGGCCAGCTTCAGCGGCAGCGCGACGTTGTCGGCAACGGTCTTCGAGGACAGCAGGTTGAAGTGCTGGAAGATCATCCCGACCTGCTGACGGAAGCGGCGCAGGCCGTTGGCGTCGAGGGCGGTGACTTCTTCTTCATCGATCAGGATGCGCCCGCCGGACGGTTGCTCCAGGCGATTGATCAGACGCAGCAGGGTGCTTTTGCCGGCGCCGGAATGGCCGATGATGCCGAACACTTCGCCGCGGCCGATGCGCAGATCGGTCGGGCGCAACGCGGGGATGTCCTGGCCGGCGACGCGATACGCCTTATGGACTTGGTGAAAATGGATCACGCATTAAACCTTTTGGGTTCGTCGGGTTGCCGGGTAGGCGCAGAGGACGCGTAGTCTATCCGCTAGGGGTTAGGCCGCAAAAATCTTTGTAGACCTATGGTTATAGCGATAAAGCATTAGATCGCCGGCTAACCGGCGCTGGGCGTCAGCACCAGTTGCGGCTTTTGTCCGGGGCCGATGGCCTGGCCGATGCTCGCCTCGAAGGCCGGGTCGAGGCGCTCGATCTGCGCTTCGAGCAGCGCTGCTAGGTGGTCGCCGTCCTCGGCGCGGGTCACGTCGATACGCACGGCGCAACGGAAATTGACGACATCAGCGGCGACTGCGGCGAGCACATCGTTCAGACGCTCGTGATCCTGCAGCGGCGGCAGCACTATCACGCTGCTGGCGGCGCCGGGATCTATCAGCCTGGCCGGGGTCTTCCGGTTCTGCTCCACCCCCGCCTGCACCAGCATGGTATCCAGCCCGCTGGTCAGCGCCGGGGCCGCGGGCATCAGGCTGCGGGCGCGACTCAGGGCCTGGGTCGCGGTATCCAGATCGCCGCTTTGCAGGGCGCGCTGGCCTTGCTGCAAATAGGCATCGGCCAGGCGGCGCTGGTATTGCGGCAAACGGCTGTCGCCCGCCGCGAGCTGCTGCAACTGCGCCAGTTGCGCTTCGGCGGCACTCAATTGGCCAGCGGCCAAGTGAGCTTCGAACTGCACAACAGCGTTATCGCGTTCGGCGACGGCGGACGGCAGCTGCTGGCAGGCGGCCAACAGCAGCGAGGCGGCGATAACGGCAAGACAACTTGAGGCGAACGACTTCATAACTACGAGTCTCGTGTTGCGCAAAAAACAGCCAAGTCTACACCGCCAGGCCAGCCTCACCAAACCTTGGCCTGACCGGCAACATCGGACACGAGCCCGCCGGCTCTTGTAGCCCGGATGCAATCCGGGAGCGATTTGTCAGGCCTCGAACTTCCCGGATTGCACCCGGCCTACAGGGCACCTGCGTCTAGGCAGTGCGCCGTGGCCAGGCGAAGCTGAGTAGAAACAGACTGGCCGCAGCGACAACTATAGAAGGCCCGGCGGGGCTGTCTTCGAACCAGGACAGGCTGAGGCCGCCGCACACCGCGACTATCCCCAGCAGGCTGGCGCCAAAGGCCATCTGCTCCGGGGTGCGCGCATGGCGCTGGGCCGCGGCGGCGGGAATGATCAGCAGCGAGGTGATCAACAACACGCCGACGATTTTCATCGCCACCGCGATCACCACGGCGATCAGCAGCATCAGGCTCAGGCGGATCGCCGCCACCGGCAGGCCTTCGACCCGGGCCAGCTCCTCATGCACGGTAATCGCCAGCAACGGCCGCCAGAGCAGGGCCAGCAGCACCAGCACCAGGGCGCTGCCGCCGACTATCCACGCCAGGTCGCCGGGGCCGACGGCGAGCAGGTCGCCGAACAGGTAGCCCATCAGGTCGATGCGCACATCTTTCATAAAGCTCAGCACCACCAGGCCCAGGGACAGGGTGCTGTGGGCGAGGATGCCGAGCAGGGTATCCGAGGCCAGCGGCTGACGGCTTTGCAGCGTGACCAGCAATACCGCCAGCAGCACGCAGCCAACCGTCACCGCCAGGGTCGGGCTGACATCCAGCATCAAGCCCAGGGCCACGCCGAGCAGCGCCGCGTGGGACAGGGTATCGCCGAAATAGGCCATGCGCCGCCAGACCACGAAGGAACCGAGCGGGCCGGCGACCAGCGCCAGAGCCAAACCGGCGATCAGGGCGTTGAGGAGAAAATCAGCCATGCTTGCAGCCATCTCCATGGATATGTGGGCGAACCGGGCCTTTTATGACCAGGCCGCCAGCAGCCTCGTCGACCACCTCGCCATGCAGGTCGTGGGCGTGGTCGTGACGGTGGTGGTAGATCGCCAGGCTCTTGGCGTCCTGACCGAACAGCTCGACGAACGCCGGGTCGCCACTGACCTGCTCCGGGTGGCCGGAACAGCAGACATGGCGGTTGAGGCAGACCACCTGATCGGTGGTGCTCATCACCAGGTGCAGATCGTGGGAGACCATCAACACGCCGCAGCCATGGCGGTCGCGCAACTGGGTGATCAAGCGGTACAGCTCGGCCTGGCCGGCAACGTCGACGCCCTGCACCGGCTCGTCGAGCACCAGCAGTTCGGGCTTGCGCAGCAGGGCGCGGGCCAATAGCACGCGCTGCAACTCGCCGCCGGAAATGCTCTGCAAGGGGCTGTCGATCACCTGTTCGGCACCGACCTCGGCCAGCGCCGCCTGGGCCTGCGCGCGTGCAACGCCCGGCACCAAGCGCAGAAAACGCAGCACACTGAGCGGCAGGGTGGCATCCACATGCAGCTTCTGCGGCATATAGCCGATACGCAGCTTCGGTTTGCGCCAGACGCTGCCGCTGTTGGTCTTGAGCAGGCCGAGCACAGCGCGCACCAGGGTGGTTTTGCCGGCGCCGTTGGGGCCGATCAGGGTGACGATTTCCCCCGGCCGCACGCTCAGTTGCACATCCTGCAATACCGCTTGCCCGGCGAAGGTCACGCCCACTCCGGCCAGGCGGATCAGCTCGCCGCTCATTCGGCCTCCCGGCAGCCGGCGCACAAGCCGACCACTTCCACGGTCTGGCTCTCGACCGCGAAGCCGACCCCGGCTGCGCCGGCGACTATCGCCTCGCTGATCGCCGGTTGCTCCAGCTCGATCGCCGCATGGCACGCGCGACAGATGAGAAATTGCCCCTGGTGGGCGTGCTCAGGATGGCTGCAACCGACGAAGGCGTTGAGCGATGAGATGCGGTGCACCAGGCCATTTTCGAGGAGGAATTCCAGGGCGCGGTACACGGTCGGTGGCGCGGCGCGACGGCCGTCGTGCTCGCTCAGCACGCCGAGAATGTCGTAGGCGCCGAGCGGTTTATGGCTTTGCCACACCAGTTCCAGTACGCGTTTGCGCAATTCGGTCAGGCGCAAACCTTGGCGCGCGCAGATGCTTTCGGCCTCGGCGAGCGCGTTATGCACGCAATGGGAGTGATCGTGTGGGCGTGAAGCCAGGGGCGGCTGAGTCATGGGCGACGACGCGAGTGATGAGAGACGTTATTATATTACCCGTTCCGTCCTACCTGAGTATTCTCCGTGTCGCGTCTTTTTGCTGCCCTATCCCTCCTTCTCACCCTCGCCGCCGGCAACACAGCACTGGCCGAGATGCGCGTGCTGACCAGCATCAAGCCGCTGCAACTGATCGCCGCCGCCGTGCAGGATGGCCTCGGCACTCCCGAGGTGTTGCTGCCGCCCGGCGCCTCGCCGCACCATTACGCGCTGCGCCCCTCCGACGTGCGCAACCTGCGCGAAGCCGATTTGCTGTATTGGGTCGGCGCCGATCTGGAGAGTTTTCTGCCGCGCGTGCTGGCCGGGCGCAGCAAGCCGAGCGTCGCGGTGCAGGACCTCTCGGGCATGCACCTGCGGCATTTCGGCGATAGCCATGATGCGCACGAGGAAGAAGGTCACGATGAGCACGAGCATCATGAGGATCACGAATCCGCAGAGGCCGCCGATGAGCACGATCACGACCACCGCCCCGGCACCCTCGATGCGCATTTATGGCTGCTGCCAGCCAATGCCCGGGTAATCGCCGGGAAAATGGCCGCCGACCTGGCCACCGCCGACCCAGTCAACGCGGCGCGCTACCAGGCCAACGCCAAGGCCTTCGAGGAACGCCTGAGCGCTCTCGATACCCGTTTGAAGAAGCGTCTGCAGGGCCTCAAGGGCAAGCCCTATTTCGTCTTCCACGAAGCCTACGACTACTTCGAAGCCGCTTATGACCTCGAGCACGCGGGGGTTTTCAGCATCGCCAGCGAAGTGCAGCCGGGCGCGCGCCACGTCGCCGCGATGCGCGAACGCCTGCAACAGGCCGGCCCGACCTGCGTGTTCAACGAACCGCCGGTGGCCCCGCGCCTGAGCAAAACCCTGACCGCCGGCCTGCCGGTGACCCTGACCGAACTGGACGCCATGGGCGGCGCCCTGCCGGTCGATGCCAGCGGCTATGAAACCCTGCTGGAACGGATGGCCGAGTCGCTGGCCGGGTGCCTGGAAGCGCTGTAACAAGCACTCCTTTATGTTGCGGATAGCACAGGGGCTTTTCTGACCAGACGCTTCGCCGCTATCGGCAAACTGATCGGCATCCAAACCGGAGGCGCACCATGAGCGTTCAGCTTTCCCCCATCGTTTCGGAGTTCGAGACCGAAGAGCAGGCGACCAGCCATGACCGCTGGTTTCGCGCCAAGGTGCAGGCCTCGCTTGACGACCCCGCCCCCAACATCCCACATGATCAAGTAATGGCCGAAGCTGAAGCCATCATCCGCGAGGCCGAAACCCAAGGCCGCTCCTGATGCTGCCAGTCGTCTGGCGCAAACCGGCGAGCGCCTCGCTGCTTGAAATCATTCGCTATATTGCCAATCAAGACCCACCAGCTGCTCGACGCCTCAAAGAGCGACTGGAGTCAGCCGTACTGCCTCTCTCAGAACACCCCTATCTGTAGGCTATGTCCCAAGACCGTGTTGCAAGTACTAAGCTTTAAGGCAGGCATCCGCT